>CAZDHX010000009.1:0-35026 GCA_964505425.1 uncultured Dehalococcoidales bacterium
AGCCTACCTTGCCGATAACGCCTAAAACATTCCTCTCCGCCGCCGGCGCCGATGGACCGACAACAAAGTCGGGCCCGCCGAGAAAGACGAAGTGCAGTATATGGTCTTCGGCAGTGAAGGCGTTATACATCAGCTCCCTTATCTTCTTTGCCGCCGGGGGTGGCTCAACCTTAAACAGGTCGTCAAGGGCTTTAGTCGCTGCCATGTGGTGGGCGGTGGGACAAACACCGCATATCATGGTGGTTATGCGGGGCATCTCCTCCGCCGCCCTCCCCTCAGCGAACTTCTCAAACCCTCTAAGCTCGGGAATCTGAAGGCAGGCGCGGTCGCAACCCCCTTCATCATTGAGGAATATCTCTATCTTCCCGTGCCCCTCCAGCCTGGTTATCGGGTCTATGGTTATCTTTTTCATGCCGCCCTCCTATTCCATTCTCTTTCTTCTGAGCAAAGAGGAGGCAAGGCTAAACCTATAAAATGTCCCCGCCGGGTCAGCAATGCCGTCAATCAGCTTTTTGACCTCCCCCTCGGTCATCTTCTCCTCACCCTCAACCCCCAAGATGGAGGCGATCATGGAGAGTGCCTTGGCTCCCTGGTCAACCACCCCGTCTAGCGGACCAAAACAACCCCGGCAGGGCTGATTAGCTCTGATGCAGGTCTCCCCGCAGCCGGTGCGGGTAGCCGGGCCCATGCAGATTACCCCCTGGGCAAGGAAGCACTTTTCGGGGTCCATCTTGATTTGCCACGGTCTTTTTACTTCCTTAATTGATAACTTCTCCGGCTTGGACTCGGCGCGGGGGCAGGTATCGCACAAAGCCTTGTTGGGCGCCAGCACCGTCCCCTTCTCCGGCAACTTACCCTCGAGAATGGCGGTTACCGCCTTCATTATTAAATCGGGGGGAGGCGGACAGCCGGGGAGGTAATAGTCCACATCAATGGTCTGGTCTAAGGTCTTTACCGTATCATAGAATTCGGGCAGGGTAAGCTCGCCCTCTTTAACCTTCGTTGTCTCCTGCGGGAGAGTCCCCTTTGGATTTTCCACGGTGGGGACTTCTTTATAGACCCTCTGGAAGATGGTATCCCGGTTCCAGAAGTTCCCCAGCCCCGGTATCCCGCCGAGGTGAGCGCAGGCGCCGAAGGCGACCACCAGCCCCGATTTTTGCCGCAGCAGCTTCACCATCTCCTCCTGTTCCTCCAGCCTTACCGCACCGTTGATAAAGCTCACTGCTATTTCGCCATCCTTCATGGCTTCGATATCTTTGCGCTTGAAGTCCAGGGCTACCGGCCAGAGGACGATGTCCACGGCATCAGCTACTTTCAGTATGTCTTCATTGAGGTCAACAACCGTCTCCTCGCACCCACCACAGGAAGCGCACCAGTAGAAGGCGACCTTTGGTTTAGTCATCTTTACCCCCCTCCTTAATTACACACTGGGACTCGCTTATCTCCACAGGGGAGTTAAAAGTTGCTTGCCTTGACCAACCGGGACAGACAATACGAGGCACACTCAAAAAAAAGCCAAGAGCCTTGGTTCAAAATCTTCAACAGCCTACTTTCTAAGGCAAAATTGGTCTGTCTTGGTGATACCAAATAGATTTTAGCACTATAGTCTAAAGCCGTCAATCATTATATCAAAAGTATTTATTAACCTCACCCCCTTAATCCCCCTCTCCTTGGCAAGGAGAGGGGGGAAATATTGTAAAAGAGGGGCGTTAGCCCCTCTTAAACACCCCGCTTCCAGGAGTGGGGGGAAGGGAAATTACAGGCTTAGCCGCAGACGCTCCAAAGGGCGGGAGGGTGGGAAGAAAAACGTATTTAAACAAGGGGCGGGAGGGTGGAAAAGTTGACAAGAGCTAATTTATATGATACACTTGTTTTAAGAACAAATGTATTAAGAGATAACGATGGTTCGTACCTCAAATACCAGACAGCGCATCCTCGGCTTTATCGGCAAATTCCTCAATGAAAGGGGTTATGCCCCCACCGTCAGGGAAATCGCCCGAGGTTGCAACATCAGCACACCGTCAGTAGTCCAGTACCACCTTAACATGCTGGAACAGCAGGGGCATATCCGCCGCGACCCCGAAATATTCCGCAGCATCCAGCTTATGGGGAGAAGGCGAGGGGTTACTTCCCGCGTGCCCCTGCTGGGAGCTATCGCCGCCGGCAAACCAATACCGGTGCCCACCCCGGATACCTGGACCGCCGTCCCTGAGGAGACCCTCCAGCTAACCGAGGAGGTGACCCAGGGCAAGAAGGACGTCTATGCCCTCAAGGTAAAGGGAAGATCAATGGTTGACGCCTTTGTTGATGATGGCGACACCGTCCTGATACAGCAGACAAGCAAGGTTGAAGACGGCGAGATGGCTGCCGTCTGGCTGAAGCTGGAACAGGAGGTAACCCTCAAAAAGGTCTATCATGAAGCCGGGCGCATCAGGCTCCAGCCAGCCAACAAGGAAATGAAGCCGATGTACTACCAGCCCGATGACGTTGAGATTCAAGGCAAGGTAATCGGAGTTTTACGAAAGCTATAAAAGAAGGGGAGGCTAAAATTGGCTAGGATATTGGAAAAACCGGGGGAACTGAAGGTAAGGGTGAATGTCCAGGGCGTGCCTCTAACCCTGGTCAGAAACGGGGAGAGCCAGCGCATAACCAAGGTATACGACCACTGGCGTGTGGCTGAGGAGTGGTGGGGGAAGGAGATTTTAAAGAATTACTTCCGGGTCAAGACCAACAAGGGTCTGGTCTATGATATCTACCGGGATATGCTGAACGACTGCTGGTACCTGAGCAAGGTCTACGATTAGACAGCAATACATTGACAGCCCCACTGGCGGCTAGGTAAACTAGTTCTGCCATGACCGATATTGAAGCCGTTGGTCGCCAGCTAGCTGAAGTCATCAAAAGATATAGCGCCGACTACATAGAGGCTCGCCTTGAGCACAGCCAGAAAAGCTATATCACCTACCGGGGAAAAGAGCTGGAGTCCATTGGTCAGGCAACTGCCATCGGGGGAAATATACGCGCCCTGGTCAGGGGCGGCTGGGGCTTCGTTAGCTTTAATAACCTTGACGAGCTACCGGACAAGGTAGGGCTGGCGGTAAAAGAGGCGACACTGGTAGGCAGGGAGGAAAGCAAGCTCGCCCCGATAAAAGCTATAGTTGACAACGTGCCCACGCCTCACAACCCCACGACTAAGCCACTGGCGGAGAAGAAGCAGCTGCTTGATGAATACAACGAGATTATCTGGCGCACCCCCAAGCTCCAGACTTCAGTCCTCGGCTATGGCGATAGCCATAAAAAGGTCATCTTCTTAAGTTCCGCCGGCAGTTTTATTGTGCAGGAGAGGTCAGACATAAATTTGCGCCTGAGCGCTGTTGCTGCCGGGGACGGCGAGGTGCAGCAGGCAACAATGAGCGTGGGCAGCGCCGGCGATTTCAAGGCAATAAGCAGTCTCCACCAGCAGGTGGAGCAGAGGGCAAGGCGTGCCGTGGAGCTACTGTCCGCCCCGCAGGTAAAGGGCGGAGAATACACCGTGGTGCTGGACCCAGTGCTGGCGGGCGTCTTCACCCATGAAGCCTTCGGGCACCTCTCCGAGTCAGATTTTGTCTACGAAAACGAGCGCCTGCGCCAGATTATGGTCTTAGGCAAACAGTTTGGCGGCAAGGAGCTTAATATTATTGACTCAGCCGCTGTGCCCGGACTCAGGGGCAGCTACAAATATGACGATGAGGGCGTGCCCGCCGTCAAGACCTACCTTATCCGCGAGGGCAAGCTTGTCGGCAGGCTCCACTCCCGGGAGACCGCCGCCAAGATGGGGGAGAAGCCCACCGGCAACGCCCGAGCCATCAACTATCGCTACCCACCCATCGTCCGCATGACCAATACCTACATTGAGCCGAGCAAAACCTCTTTTGCGGATATAATCGCCGATATCAAGGAGGGGGTCTACGCCAAAAACTGGTTCGGCGGCACCACGGCGATGGAGATGTTCACCTTCTCTGCCGGCGAAGCCTACATGATTCGTAACGGCAAAGTGGCTGAAGCCCTGCGCCCGGTGGTGCTCACCGGCAACGTCTTCGCCACCCTCAACAATATTGATGCCATCGGCAACGACCTGGAGATGAACGAGGGCGGCGGCTGCGGCAAGGGGGAACAAGTGCCCTTGCCGGTGTCCAACGGCAGCCCCCATATCAGAATTCGTAAGTGCCTGGTGGGAGGCAGGTAGTGGAAGAAATTTTAGCTCAAGCCAAAAAGGTGGCTGAAGCCGCCGAGGTCTTTATGGTCTCCTCGGAGGAGACCCCGGTGCAGTTTGAAGCCAACCGCCTGAAGCGTATTCAGGGCAAGCAGGGCACAAGCGTTGCCCTGCGCATTATAAAGCAAGGCAGGATTGGCTACGCCGCCACCACCGATTTAGGTGATACCCGGCGGCTGGTGAATAGCGCCGCCGAAACCGCCCCCTTCGGCACTCAAGCTAAGTTTGAACTCCCCGCCAAAGCCAAATACCCCGCTATCGATGTCTTTGACCCCGCCACCGAGTCCGTCCCGATAGAGAAGATGATTGAGCTTGGCCAGGAGCTCATCGCCCTGGTTACCCGGCACACCCCGGATATTATATGCGAGGCGATGGTGGCTAAGGATATAGTCTCGTTCCGGCTCATGAATTCCGGCGGGGGGAAGGCAGACTACAAAAAGAGCATCTTCAGCCTGAGCCTATGGGGCAGCCTGATTCGGGGGACGGATATGCTCTTCGTCGGCGAAAGCCAGCACTCGTGTAAGCCCATAACCACCCCCCACGAAGTAGCCGATGTCGTCATTCAGCAACTGGAGCTCGCCAAAAACCGAGCCTCAGCGCCGACAAAGCAACTCCCGGTAATCCTCACCCCGCGGGGGGTGGTCAGCGCCATAATCCCGTCGTTGATGATGGCGTTTAATGGTAAAATAGTCTTGGAGGGGGCTTCGCCCATCGGCAACCGGCTTGGGCAGAAGGTCTTTGATTCAAAGCTGTCGCTCTGGGACGACCCGACTATCGCCTACCGCCCCAACAGCCGCCCCTGCGATGATGAGGGGGTCCCCAGCCAGCGCACCCCCCTCATTGAGGGAGGGAGGGCAGCCAATTTCCTCTACGACCTGCAGACCGCCGCCCTGGCTGGAACCAGGAGCACCGGCAACGGCAATCGAACCGGGGGGCTGCCCGCCCCTTCGCCCACCACCCTGGTCATCGCCCCGGGCAAGACCAGCTTTGAGGAGATGGTAAGCGATATAAAAGAGGGGCTGATTATCGAGCAGCTCATGGGGGCGGAGCAGGGCAATATTCTGGGCGGCGATTTCAGCGGCAATGTCCTCTTAGGTTATAAGATAGAAAATGGTAAAATAGTAGGTAGGGTAAAAGATACCATGGTCTCCGGCAATGTCTACCAGCTCCTGAAAGAGGCTATCGCTATCGGCAGCGAGGCTAAATGGGTGGGGGGCTTTGTTCATACGCCGTATATTTACTGCCCCCGCCTTTCGGTGGCGAGTAAGTAGGGTAAAATGACAAAAATTAATCCAAAGAATACTTTTTTGTTCAGTGACCCTCATTTTGACCATGCTAATATAATTAGGTATTGTCATCGTCCCTTTAAAAATGTTGAAGAAATGAACAACACTATACTTAGGAACTATAATAAGACTGTAAAAGACAATAGTTTAGTGTATTTTCTTGGTGATATGGCATTTGGCAGAAATCGCAGACCAGCTAATTTTTGGTTTAATCAGCTTAAAGGACATATTATATATTTCAGAGGAAATCATGACAAAAGAGGATATAAAGAAACAGTAATTCATGTAGACAATTTGTATTTTAAGCTATCACACTTTCCCCGCAATAGGGGAGATTGGGTTGGATGGATGATCCATGGACATGTTCATGATAAATGGCCATTTATAAATTATGATTATAAGACAATAAATGTTAGTGTTGATGTTACCAGATTTAAGCCAGTTAGGCTAAGTGATATTATAAAGGCAGTAAAGAAATATGAGAGGGGAAGTTTAAGAGGGGCTTCGCCCCTCTCATAAAAAATTTCCCCTTCCCCTTATCAAAGGGGAAGGGGATAAAGGGGATAGGGTTATATAATGGAAGATTTAGTTAAGCTGGTTGCCCGACCAAGGCTCAAAGCGCCGATTATGCTCGCTTCCTGGCCGGGCATCGGCAATGTCTCCATCATCGTCGCCAGTTATCTAAAGAAAAAGCTCCCTTTTAAAGAGCTGGGGGTGGTTGAGCCGTCCCACTTCTTCGACCCCATCGGGGTGGTGGTCAGGGACAACATCGTCGAGGCGCCCCAGTTCCCCCAGAGCCGCTTCTACTACTACAAGAATAAAGGCGGTGGCAGTGATATAATACTATTCATCGGTGAAGACCAGCCATTAGCCAAGGGATATGAGCTGGCAAACTGCGTCCTGGATATCGGGAAGAAGTTCGGGGTCAAGCGGGTCTATACCTGCGCCGCCGCCCTGAGCAGCATCCACCACACCGAATCGCCCCGGGCGTGGGGGGTGGTCACCAGCCAGCACATGGGTGAAGTCCTGAACAAGTATGACCTGGTGCAGAGGGGAAATTTGCACATCTCGGGGCTGAACGGCTTACTGCTGGGCGTGGCTAAAGAGAGGAATATTGAGGGCGTCTGCCTCCTCGGCGAGGTGCCGATGCACGCTACCCGAATCCCCAACCCGATGGCGGCACTGGCGGTGCTCAGGGTGCTGGTCAAGATGCTGGGTATCGAGATTGACCTGAACGAGCTAAGCGAGATGGCCAGTGAGGCAGCGGAGAGAATGAAGGAGATTGCCGCTGAGGCGATGGGAGAATACATTGACCGTTTTACCCAGCCTATCTGGGAACACGGGGAGGAAGAGGAAGAATAGAAACATGGAACCTCCGATGTCGCTACCCATTAAGGAGATTATCGCCAGCCTGAGCAACCCGGATAAATCACTGGCGAATTCAAGCCTGGCTCAGCTATCAAGCCTGAGCTCAGCAGAGCTAAAGCCTCTGAACGAATTATGGGAGACCATTGAGCCAGAGCGGCGGCAGCAAATCATGCATCGGCTGGTTGAGCTGGCCGAGGACAACTTCGAGCTCAACTTCGATAGCATCTTCAAGAGCCGGTTAAGGGACAGCGACGAGGGGGTACGGAGCGCGGCTATTGAAGGCCTGTGGGAAAGCGAGGAGGCATCCCTTATTGACCAGCTAATCAATCTGCTGGAAGAGGATAGCTCGGAGAAGGTGCAGGCAGTAGCCGCCACCGCCCTGGGCAAGTTTGCCCTCTTAGCCGAGCTGAGAAAGCTCCGCTCCAGCCATAAATCCAAGATAAGCGAGGCTTTGCTCGCCGTCATTAATGATGGAAACAAGCCCTTAGAGGTCAAGTGCCGTGCCCTGGAAGCGGCGGCACCATTAAGCCTGCCCCAGATGAAGCAGGCTATTACGGAAGCCTATAACAGCCGTGACCCCCAATTGAAGATTAGCGCCCTCTTCGCTATGGGCAGGAGCTGTAACCGCTCCTGGCTGCCAGTCCTGCTAAGGGAGCTAACCAGCATTGACGCCGAGATACGCTATGAAGCCGCCAGCGCCTGCGGTGAGCTGGGGGAGAAAGAGGCTGTCCCCTATCTTATCGAGCTTGTCGGCGACCATGACGTTGAGGTCCAACTGGCGGCGATTAAGGCGCTGGGCAAGATAGGCGCCTCTGAGGCTAAAGGCTGCCTTGAGCAGTGCCTTGATAACCCCAATGAGATAGTTCATCAGGCGGCGGAGCAAGCCCTCTATGAGCTAGAGGGTGGGGAAGAGCCGCTATCCTTCCGATTTTAATCATAGAGGCAGTATGGCTACTAGCAATAAGGTCAAGCTCAGAGAAAAGCGACTTGCCGATGCCGCCGCCGATTATGCCTGGAAAACAGACGATGAGCTCGCTCAACTTGACGCCGCCCCGATGCTAAGCATCAGTTTCCAGCACTACCTGGCAGAGTACCTGAGGGAGCTCCACCACCCTTCCCCAAACAGAGAGCGCTTCGCCATAGAGACGCTGGATGGTAAGCACATTGGCAACTGCACATATTACAGCATTGATAAGGCTAAGGGCGAAGCCGAGGTCGGTATTATGATTGGCGAGCGTGATTACTGGGATAAAGGCTACGGTACCAGTGCCGTAAATGACCTTGTCCGCCACGTCTTCCAGCATACCAAGCTCAACCGGCTCTACCTCAAGACCCTGGCCTTAAACTTGAGAGCACAGAGATGCTTTGAAAAATGCGGCTTTACCCCGTGTGGATACCTCAACCACGACGGCTATATCTTCGTCCTTATGGAACTACACCGCAAATCCCCTACTTAGTTGGCTGGGGTGGTGCCGGGTTCTTGTATCCCTCAAGCAATACCTTGGGCACAAGGTCAATTAACTCTTCTAACGTCCACAAGCCCTCTTTTTTATCAATCGCCTTCTTCTTTGCCGGCTCGGAGTAAATAGCGATATTGCCCCCGGTAACATCAAAAACCTGCCCGTTTATATCGGCGGCGGCATCAGTGCAGAGATAAACGATAAAGGGGGCTACCGTCTCCGGGGCTGGGGGGTTGGCCAACTCCTCAAACCGCTCCCTGGTCATAAGCCCGGCTTCATACCTCTTCTTGAAGCCGGCAACTACCTCCTCGCTGATGGTAAAGCGGGTGGCGGCGGTGGGGGCATAGGCATTGCAGGTTACCCCATACCTCCCCACCTCCCTGGCGACCGCCCTCGTCAGACCAACAATCCCCGCCTTGGCGGCACCATAGTTACAGTGCCCCACCGTGCCCAGCCAAGCAGTGGAGGTGGTATTTATTATCCGCCCCCACCCCTGCCCCCTCATCAGGGCAGAGGCAAAGCGGATACAATTAAAAGAGCCCTTAAGGTAGGAGTCAAGGCACCTGTCCCACTCCTCCTCGCTCATATTCCAGACCATACGCGGGGCATCAGCGCCGGCATTATTCACCAGAATGTCCACCCGCCCGAAGCTCTCCACCACCGTTTTTATCAGCTTCTCGGCATCGCCAAACTCGGAGACGCTGCCGAAGAAGGATACCGCCTGACCGCCCATCGCCTTAATCTCGCCGGCGACGGTCTCAGCGTCACCTCCCTTGGTGCCGGCACGGCGGTTATTGGTCACCACCCTAGCCCCCTCCTTTGCCATCGCTATAGCAATGGCTTTCCCGATCCCCTGCCCCGAGCCGGTAATCACCGCTACCCTATCTTTTAACCAGTCACCCATCTCTTCAACCTCCCTTCCTTACCATGTGATTATAATCAGCCCCTGGAGGGTAGAATAACCACCGCCGTCCCCGATGCCGTCTTTTCCCCCTCGGGATTCTCCGCCCAAAGGCGGCACTCTATAAAGTGCTGCCCCTCCTCAACATACTTCTTGGTCACCTTACCCTTAAAGGTAATAACCTCGCCGGGATAGTTCATGCCCTTATAACTGCAACTCAATTTTCTGAGTGTGCCCTTCTCCCCTATCCAGTCGGTCATCAGCTGACCGAGAAAAGCACCCACCAGCTGACCATGGACGATGACGCCGGACAAGCCCCGGCTCTGGGCAAAGTCCTTATCATAGTGAATCGGCTGGTAATCACCCACCGCCCCCGCCCACATCACCAGCTGCTGGGTGGTCGGCTGCTTGAGGAGGGGAGAAACCTCACTGCCGAGGCTAACATCTTCGTAATAAAGTTGCTTCATCTTAATAACCGATAACCATCTGGCGGCATTTGGCGACCACTTCCCTGCCCTGGTTTTGATAACTAGCGTCAAAGGTCATGAATGCCATCCTGCCCATCTTGCCCCGGCGCTCGCGGAGGCTGGAGATTTTGAAGACAACGGTTATCTCGTCGCCAGTTTTGATGGGGTGATAGCACTCGAGCTCAGTGCCCCCCATGAGCACGGTGCCAAAGGGGACTAAAGACATCAGCTCTTCAACAAACTGCTCAAAGCCGATTGCCAGGATAAAGGTTGGGGGGGCAATATTCCCCTCCTGCCAGCGGGGGTTGGGGTCGCCAACCGCCCGGGTAAAGCGGCGCACCATCTCCGAATTAACCGGGTATGACCTCGGCGCCCACTCCACCCCGAGCTTAGCCTTCAGCCGGTCTAAATCCAGCGACCCCTCAGCCATATCAAAAAGTTTACTTTGACTTGACTTACCCTGTCAACTATTGACGGCTAACCTGGGCTGGGTTAAATTTAACCATATGAAAGCGATAGAATGGCTTGGCGATAGGGTAAGAATCCTCGACCAGACCAAGCTCCCCCAGAAAGAGGTCTATCTGGAGCTCGGCCGCTACCAGGATGTAGCCTCAGCCATCGCAGGATTGAAAATAAGGGGCGCCCCCGCCATCGGCATTGCTGGTGGCTATGGGGTTGCCCTCGGCGCCCTGAAAATCAAGGCTAGGGCAAGGGAGGACTTCCTGCGAAGGCTAGGTGTAGTTAGCCAAGCTATCGCCGCCACCCGACCCACCGCCCGAAACCTCTTCCGCGCTATAGAACGGATGCAAAAGGCAGCCGAGTCGGCTAAAGACGTAGAAGAGATTAAGCAAGCACTGGTCAACGAGGCAATTAAAATCCATTCCGAGGAGGCGGAGGCAACCAGAAAGCTGAGCCAGCTCGGCGCTGAGCTAATCAAGGACGGCTTTAGAATACTCACCCACTGCAACACCGGTCCGCTGGCGACCGCCGGCTACGGCACCGCCCTGGGCGTAATCATCAAAGCCAGGGAGCAGGGCAAGAAAATAAAAGTCCTCGCCACCGAGACCCGACCCCTCCTCCAGGGGGCAAGAATCACCGCCTGGGAGCTGAAGAAGGCAAAAATCCCCTTCACCCTCATCACCGATTCTATGGCAGGCTATTTTATGAGCCGGAGGGAGGTTGACGGCGTCATCGTCGGTGCCGATAGGATTGCCGCTAACGGCGATACCGCCAATAAAATCGGCACCTATACCCTCGCCGTGCTGGCTAAGGAGCATGGTATCCCCTTCTATGTCGCCGCCCCCACCACCACCATTGACTTATCTCTTGCCTCAGGGGAGGAAATCCCCATTGAGGAGAGAAGCCCGGAGGAGGTAACCCACATTCAGGGGGTAGCCACCGCCCCCGCCGGCGTTAAAGCCCGAAACCCCGCCTTTGACGTTACCCCCCACCGCTACATAACGGCAATAATTACCGAGAATGGTATAATAAGAGAGCCGTATGGGGAAGGGTTTAGAAAGGTGGTTTGAGGAGGACACACCTTAAGACTTAGAACGTCGGGAAGGAGGTGGCGAAAATGATTAATGGGAGAGTTCCCGATACAGATCAGGCACTACTGGACGAAATGCTAGCAGTTTTTCAGCGAAGAGAGGCAAGCTACGATAAGTTGCTAATCCAAACCGCGCTGGTAAAGGAAGATGATAAATGGAAGAACGTGTTTACGAAACTGACTCCTCTGTCTAAAGAATATGCAGTGAAAAATAGGGTTTTGGATTATGAGGGATTCCTAGTTGCCAACATTAAAACAAATGCCAATGACTTTTGCGCAATCGTAGAACAGCTTATCAAGTACGGAAGATTACAAATCAAAGGTTGTCCCGAGGTTCTATTCGAGGGTAACTTTCATAACAGGAAGGGGAATTACATATCAAGTGATGATGATGTACTTGAACTAGGATGGCCTGCCAATTTTTACAATTTTAGCCCTGCAGCATACTTTGATGGCAGATACCCTAGTGATCCCCTTTTAGCAATCGAGAAACCTTCTTTTCCTGATGGCTCAACTGCTATCAAAAATATTATTGGGTTTGATCTTGTAAATCGTGAAGGCTGGAGGGGTCACATCTTAATCCTATTGCCTAATTACAGAGCAAAAATAACAGGGCTTAGAATCGGCTCGAAGGACTTAACCATTAGAATAATAACGAATGAGCTAACAAAGGAAAACGTTATAGGCAAACTTTATTGTGACCGAGGGAAAGAGAGCATTATAAAAGATATCTTATTTACTGAAGAAGAAAAGGTAGTTCCAACAGATTTCACACCACAATCTGTCTATTTCTACCTATTAAGCAAGCAGGATAGCGAAAAAATTGATCAAAGAGAGGTTTCTTTTTGGTGGTTAGGGCGTCCTCTACCAAAAGATGTAACTACAGAGATAGGGGAAGAAAACGTTCGGCGGCTCATTATGCAGGGGGAAAGTGATAAAGTCGAATTTAAATTGCGAATAGGGCAGAGGCACGAATTAGATGAGTTTGTAGAAAGTGTAATTGCATTTGCAAACAGTAGTGGAGGCGTTATTCTAGTAGGAGTAGACAATAATGCCAACATAAGGGGTATAACGGAGGAAAACATCTCTGACAGGGTAACTAAGATATTAAGAAGTCGTTGTAACCCCCCAATTCAGCCAGCAATGAGGATGTGCTCTCTAGATGAAAATGATATTTTTATGATAGAGGTAAAAGAGGGAAATAATAAACCATATGTACTCAACGACAAAGGTGTTTACGTGCGCGTTGGAGCTACAGATAGAATAGCTACACGGACTGAGCTTGATGAATTCTACAAAGCGCGTTCTGCTTATAAATATACGTGACATATAAGATAAGGAGAAACCTCATGCCTCAAGCCAAAATCGGGGTCATCGGGGGGACGGGGCTGTATCAGATTGAGGGGCTGACCAACATCCAGGAAATCAATATAGCTACCCCCTTCGGCAAGCCCAGCGACAGCATAATCATCGGGCGGCTGGGGGAAACGAACGTCGCCTTTTTGCCCCGCCACGGGAGGGGGCACCACCTCTCCCCCACCGAAGTCCCCTATCAAGCCAATATCTACGCCCTGAAATCGCTGGGGGTGGAGCACATCATCTCGGTCAACTCGGTGGGGAGTTTTAAAAAAGAGTTAAAGCCCGGAGACCTGGTTATTCCCGACCAGCTCATCGACCGCACCCGGCGAAGGGCGAGCACCTTTTTCGGCGAGGGCATTGTCGCCCACATACCCTTTGCCGAGCCCTTCTGCCCCGTCCTGAGCCGGATTCTTTATCAGGCGGCGAAGGAAATCGGAACTAGCGTCCACTTTAAGGGCACCTATGTGGCGATGGAGGGTCCGGCATTCTCCACCAGGGCGGAGTCAAGGCTATACCGCTCGTGGGGGGCGGATATTATCGGCATGACGATGCTGCCGGAAGCCAAGCTGGCGCGGGAGGCGGAAATCTGCTACGCCAGCATTGCCTGCGTCAGCGACTATGATAGCTGGCAGGAAAAGCTCGAGCCGGTGACGGTAGAGATGGTGCTGGACATCATGCATAAGTACATTGACACGGCGAAGAAGATTATCAAGCTGGCGGTGGCGAGGATGCCCCAGAAGCGAGATTGCGACTGCGCCAGCGCCCTGAAGACGGCGCTCATCACCGACCCCAAGCTAATACCGCCGGAGCAGAAGAAAAAACTAAAATTGCTAATCGGTAAATATTTAAAGGGGGACGATAAATGGATTTTGGCTGCCGAATAACGGCTATTGGCAGTATGCCCCACACCGACCCAGAGGAGGCATGCTCGGTGGTCAGCCGCTACCTCAAGGACATCCCCGCCTGGCCCCAGCTGCCCGGGCGCTCCTTTCGGGAGAATATGTGCGCCCAGTTCAGCGAGGGCTTCCCCGGGGCGGTGGTGAAGGGGGAGACTTTATACATTGACCGCTCCCAGGACCTGGATAAGCCGCTGGAGGAGTTTTACTCGGCGTACCTGGACAACAACGTTGATAAATACCCTATCACCCGGGACTATGCCGCCGGACTCCACCGCTTTTTAGACTTAAAAAACCTGACGCCCATAGCCGTCAAGGGTCATGTAACCGGACCTGTTACCTGGGGGCTGACCGTTACCGATACTGAAAAACGGCCCATAATCTACGATGAAACTCTGGGTGATGTGGTGGCAAAACTGCTCCGGCTAAAGGCAAGCTGGCAGGAAAAGGAGCTAAGCAAAATCTCAAAGAACACCATCGTCTTCGTTGACGAGCCCTATATGGCTACCTTCGGCTCGGTCTCGATGAACCTGTCCAGAGAGAGAGTCGTCAACCTGCTGGAGGGGGTCTTCGGCGGCATCAGCAGGCTAAAGGGAGTCCACTGCTGCGGCAACACCGACTGGTCTGTTTTATTAGAGACCAGCTTTGACATCCTGAGCTTTGACGCCTACAACTATGCCCCCTCGCTGAGCCTCTATCCGGCGGAAATCAAGAAGTTTTTAGACAGGGGCGGGGCTATTGCCTGGGGGATTGTCCCCAACGACGAGCCATCGCTAGGCAAAGAGACGGTAGCCAGCCTCAAAGACCGGTTAGAGGAAGCCATGGCGCCCTTCACCAGAAACGGCGTCCCCTTCAAGCAACTGATAGAGCAGGGGCTGCTCACCCCCAGCTGCGGGCTGGCATTGATAAGCGAGGAGGCGGCGGGCAGGGCTCTGGAGCTGCTCGCCGAGCTATCGGCAAATATCAGAAAGCGGTATGCGTAATGGAATGCCAGATTGAATCAAATAAAGCCAAATGCCCCTGCACCTACGAGCCGTGCTCAAGGAAGGGCAAGTGCTGCGACTGCATCGCCTACCACCTGCAGTTTGACGAGCTTCCTGCCTGCGTCTTTCCCCCCGAGGTTGAGAAGACCTACGACCGCTCCTTTGCCCGCTTTGTCCGGCTCTTCTCCGAAAAGGGTGGCAAGAGATGAACAAGAAAAGACGGATGGCTATCTTAAAACACCGGCGCAAGAGAAAAAAGCTGGAGCTGAAAAGAAAGGCTGAGGCAAAACCCCAGAGCGCCAAGTCATGAAGCCGGTCTATCTGCTCACCGGGCAGCCGGGAACGGGCAAAACCAGCCTCATAAAAGAAGCCGTCGCCGGGGCTAAGGGCAGGGTCTGCGGTTTTTACACCGAGGAGATAAGAAGCCACGGGATAAGGCAGGGCTTCCGGCTGGTTACCCTAGACGGAAAGACGGCTACCCTAGCCCACATCAATTTCCAAAGCCCCTACCGGGTGAGTAAGTACGGCGTTGATATTGAGAGCCTGGACAGGGTGGGCGTCTCCGCCCTTGAACAAGTCGCCCAGGAGTGCGACCTGGTCGTTGTTGACGAAATCGGCAAGATGGAGCTATTCTCACCCAAATTCAGGGAAGCTGTCCGGGGCATAATCAATAGTGGCAAGAAGCTCCTCGGGACAATCATGCTCAGTGCAAATCCCTACGCCGACGCCATCAAGCGCCAGCCCCAGGTAAATCTGATAACGGTGACCAGAGCCAACCACCAAGAAGTGCTGAAAGAGCTGCGAGACTGGCTAAGCACCACATAATTCTAAAATTTATAGTATAATTGCCTTATGAAAAACTTCGATATAAAAGACCCCTCACTAGCGGCGGAGGGTAAAAAGCGGATAGAGTGGGCTTCCCGCGAGATGCCGGTAATAAGGCTTATCAAGGATAGATTTGCCAAGGAGAAGCCGCTAAAGGGCATACGAATTTCCGCCTGCCTCCATGTTACCACCGAAACGGCAAATTTAGCCCTGACCTTGAAGGAGGGGGGAGCCAGCATCATCTTGTGCGCCGCTAACCCCTTAAGCACCCAGGACGATGTCGCCGCCGCCCTGGTGGACTACGGCATCCCGGTCAATGCCATCCGGGGGGAGGACGAGAAAACATACTATAAGCACATCAGTACTGCGCTGGATAATAAGCCCCAGCTCACCGTGGATGACGGCGCCGATTTGGTTACCACCCTCCATACCAAGCGGGCGGAGCTAATCAGCGATGTTATCGGCGGGACGGAGGAGACCACCACCGGCGTTATCCGCCTGCGCAGCCTGGAGCAAGCAAAAAGGCTGAAATACCCCGTAATTGCCGTAAATGACGCCCAGACCAAATACCTCTTTGATAACCGCTACGGCACCGGACAGAGCACTATTGACGGCATCACCCGGGCGACCAATATCCTGTGGGCGGGGAAGAAGGTGGTGGTCTGCGGCTACGGCTGGTGCGGGCACGGCGCCGCCCTGAGAGCCGAAGGGCTTGGCTCTCAGGTGATTATCACCGAGGTTGAGCCAGTCCGGGCGTTGGAAGCGGTTATGGACGGCTATCAGGTCATGCCCCTGACAGAAGCAGCTAAAATCGGTGATATCTTCATCACTATCACCGGCGATAAGAACGTCATTGACAAAGCCCACCTTGAAACGATGAAGGACGGGGCTATCTTAGCCAACACCGGACATTTCAATGTGGAGATAAATATCCCGGCTTTAGAGAGCCTGGCCAAGAGCAAGCGGCGGCTCAGACCCCTGGTCGATGAGTACACCCTGAAGGACGGTCGGCGTCTTTATCTATTGGCGGAGGGGAGGGTGGTTAACCTGGCGGCGGCGGAGGGCCACCCCGCCAGCGTTATGGACATGAGCTTCGCCAACCAGGCTCTCTGCCTGGAGTATATGGTAAAGAACAAGAGCAGCCTTGAGATTAAGGTCCACCCCGTCCCCGAAGAGATAGATAAACAGGTTGCCCGCTTGAAACTGGACTCCATGGGGATTAATATTGACAGGTTGACCCCCCAGCAGAAGAAATACCTCACCAGCTGGGAGGAGGGGACTTAAGAAAAATGCCGAGTAGCTTTAGTAGCTCGCCGAGCTATATGCTCACCTCAGAATCGGTTACCGAAGGTCACCCCGATAAGCTGTGCGACCAGATATCGGATGCCGTCCTTGACGCCATTCTGAAGGAAGACCCCTATGCCCGCGTTGCCTGCGAGACGGCAACGACCAACGGCATGGTAATCGTCCTTGGCGAGATTACCACCGACTGCTATGTTGAGATTCCCCAGGTAGTGCGGGAGGTAGTCCGCGACGCGGGCTATACCCACCCCGAGTACGGCTTTGACTACCAGTCCTGCGGAATAATGGTCTCCCTAAAGGAGCAATCTCCTGATATTGCCGAGGGGGTGGGAATGTCAAAGGAGGTAAAGGCAGGCTCCACCGACGAGCTGGACAAAATCGGGGCCGGCGACCAGGGGATGATGGTCGGCTTTGCCTGCAATGAGACGCCGGAGCTTATGCCCCTCCCCATCTCCCTGGCTCATAAGCTATGCCGGCGACTGGCTCGGGTGAGAAAAGATAGCATTCTTCCCTACCTCCGCCCCGACGGCAAATCGCAGGTAACCATAGAATACCATAACGGCACTCCCCGGCGAGTGGATAGCGTGGTGCTCGGAGCCCAGCACAACCCCGATGTCAGCCAGGCTCAGATTGAGCAGGACGTCATGAAGCAGGTAATCAACGCCGTTATCCCGGCAGGACTGATAGATGAAAGAACCAAGTTCTATATCAACGCCACCGGTCGGTTTGTCGTTGGCGGTCCGGTCTCCGATACCGGCTTCACCGGGCGCAAACTACTGGTTGATAGCTACGGGAGCATCGCCCGGCACGGCGGTGGCTGCTTCTCCGGCAAAGACCCGACCAAGGTTGACCGCTCGGCGGGTTATATGGCTCGCTATATCGCCAAGAACATCGTCGCTGCCGGACTGGCGGAGCGGCTGGAGCTCCAGATTTCGTATTCTATCGGCGTCGCCCACCCCCTTTCAATCTCGGTTGAGACCTTCGGCACGGGCAAGGTTGACTATAAGACGTTGCTCGATTTAATTAACAAACACTTTGACCTCAGACCGGAAGCCATCATCCGCACCCTTGACCTCCGCCGCCCCATCTACCGGCAGACCGCCTGCTACGGTCACTTCGGCAGAGACGATTTAGACCTCCCCTGGGAAAAGACCGACAAAGCCGAGGTGCTCAAAAAAGAGGGGTTGGGGGAGTGACAGGAAGTTAGTGAGGTCTGAAGACGATGATATGTCCAACTTGCAAGAGTCCCATGATAGTGGTTGAGTACAAGAAGATTGAGCTTGATTATTGCCCCGGTTGTCACGGGGTGTGGTTTGATTCCGGAGAACTGGAGCTTCTTCTGGACTCCCTCAACCTGGAGAAACGGGACAAGTTCGTCAGTAAAATACTCAATGTCGCCGAGGCGAAAACAGCGGAGAAGAAGCGAAGGTGCCCCATCTGCACTCGGAAGATGAAAAAGGTGTACATAGGCGGAAAGCCCAACATACTCATTGATGTCTGCCCGGGTTCAGACGGTCTGTGGTTTGACGGTGGTGAAGTGGGTGAGCTGATGAAGCAATTACCGGGCAAGCCCGCCAAAAAAGCGGGTTCGCGCCAGAAGGTCCAGGATTTTCTGAAAGAGGTATTTCAGGCGCAGGAGTAGACTGGCGCCGACAAGAATTAAATAAGGAGGTGCCAAGATGCTTGCAGTTTGGATTATTGTTGGCATTGTCGTCGTTCTTATTATTACCTTTGCGGTTATCTTTAACAGTCTTGTCAGGCTGCGCAATCAAGTCAAGAATGCCTGGGCGCAGATAGATGTCCAGCTTAAACGGCGGCATGACCTCATCCCCAACCTGGTTGAGACGGTTAAAGGCTACATGAAGCATGAGAGGGAGACGCTGGAAGCGGTAACCAAGGCTCGGAACCTGGCCATGAAGGCGGTTTCAGCCGGAGCCGGCGAAAGAGGCAAGGCGGAGGGCGAGCTTAGCAGTGCCCTGGGCCGCCTGCTGGCGGTGGTGGAAAGATACCCCACCCTCAAAGCCAACGAAAACTTCCTGGCACTCCAGGAGGAGTTGACTTCAACCGAGAACAAGATAAGCTTTTCCCGCCAGTACTACAATGATTCAGTGCTAAATTATAACAACCAGACACAGATGTTTCCCTCCAACATTGTCGCCGCTATGGCCGGTTTCAAAGGGAGCGAATTCTTTGAGGTTAAACTAGCTGAGGAGAGAGAAGCGCCCAAGGTCAAATTCGGCTGATTGGAGATAAATAACCGATGTGGGAGCAGATACGCTCTAACCAGACCAAGTCGGCAATGCTGGTCGTCCTGATGGGCGTCTTGCTGCTGGCGCTTGGCTATTTTCTCGGCCTAATTTTTTTTGATAGCGCTATCGGGGGTCTTGTTATTGCCCTGATTATCTGGGGGGTAATGAACCTGGTAGCCTTCTTCCAGGGGGACAGCATCCTGCTGGGGATGTCAGGCGCCAGGAAAATCAAGCCCTCCGACCACCCCCGCCTCTATAACATCGTTGAGGAGATGAAGATTGCCTCCGGGCTGGAGAAGATGCCTGACATCTACATTATTGACGACCCCGCCCTGAACGCCTTCGCCACCGGCCGGGACCCCAACCGCGCCAGTGTGGCTATCACCTCCGGGCTACTGCAAAAGCTCAACCGCGATGAACTCCAGGGGGTAATCGGCCATGAAATCGCCCACATCAAGAACCGGGACGTTCTCCTCATGGTATTGCTGAGCGTGCTCCTGGGGAGCATCGTCATTTTAGCCTGGTATGCCTCCCGGTATATGTTTTTTGCCGGTGGGGGCCGGAGAAGCTCATCGGGGGGAGGGGGTGGCGCCGGGATAATAATTATTGTCGTTGGCCTCCTCTTGATGATACTGGCGCCCATTGCCGCTCAGCTCATCTATTACGCCGTCTCCCGGAAGAGAGAGTATCTAGCCGATGCCTCCTCCGCCCTTTATACCAGGTACCCGGAAGGACTGGCCTCAGCGCTGGAGAAGCTGGCTACCTCGGGCACCAGCGTTAGAGCGGCCAATAAAGCCACTGCCCCAATGTACATCGTCAACCCCTTCCGCAAAAAGGGCATGTCCCTTGAGAGCCTGACCAGCACCCACCCCCCTATCGCTGAGAGGGTCCGCATACTGCGTGCTATGGCTGGAGCTTCCCTGACCGACTACGAGCAGGCTTACCGGAAGGCGAGGGGTGGGGCGGGGGTTATTCCCGCCACCGCTCTGGCTCTGGATGGTATCAACCCTACGGCTTTGCGCGCGCCGTCAGCGGAGACAAAGCCGGTGGAAGATTTACCACAGAGAATAGAACGCGCCCGAGAAACATCAGAACTGGTATGGCAACTAAACGACTACAAGACCATCCCCTGCGAGTGCGGCACCACCCTCAGGATTCCCCCCAATTTCCCCCTGCCCTCTATCAAGTGCCCGCACTGTGGTAAGGTTAACTATATTGTGCATGATAGCCGCTCAATTTAAAACAGGGAGGGAACGGGGTTGACTAAAAATCCCATAAAATTCGGCACCGACGGCTGGCGGGGCGTCATAGCCCGGGACTTCACCTTTGATAACGTCCGTGCCTGCGCTCAGGGGGTGGCTGACTATCTAAAAGAGGCGGGCTTAGCCGATAGGGGTCTCATTATCGGCTACGACACCCGCTTCGCCTCCGAGGATTTTGCCCAAGCCGCCGCCGAGGTTGTCGCCGGCAACGGCATAAAGGCTCACCTCTGCTCCGAAGCGACCGCAACGCCGGTGATAAGCTACGGCGTCGTGGCCAAAAAGACGGGCGGGGCGATTATCATCACCGCCAGCCATAACCCGGCTAACTGGAACGGCTTTAAGTACAAGGACGAGCAGGGGAGCAGCGCCCCCTCCGAGGTCACCGCCAGGATAGAAAAGCACCTCTCGGCGGCTCTTACTTCGGGAAAGATAAACCAGATGCCGCTTGCCCAGGCGCTAGACCAGGGAATAGTCCAATACCTTGACCTCACGCCGGTTTATGTCAAGCAGATAAATAAGCTCATTGACCTTGAGCGGCTGCGCCAGGCGAAGCTAAAGATAGTAGTTGACCCCATGTATGGGGCGGGCGCCGGCTATTTCAAGACACTGCTCGGTGGCGGAAACCTTGAGCTGGTAGAGATAAACGGCGAGCGCAATCCCCTCTTTCCCGGGATACAGCCCGAGCCGATTGCCATTAACCTTACCAAACTCTCGGCGACAATAAAAGAGGAGAAGGCGGACGTCGGCTTAGCCACTGACGGTGATGCCGACCGCGTTGGCATCGTTGATGAGAAGGGCGTCTTTTTGACCCAGCTCCAGGTCTTTGCCCTGCTCTGCCTATACCTGCTGGAGGTGAGGGGGGAGAGGGGCGCTCTGGTCAGGACGCTCACCAGTACCACCATGATTGACCGCCTCGGCGAGATATTTAAGGTCCCCGTCTATGAGACGCCGGTGGGCTTTAAGTATGTTGCCCCCATAATGGCGGCGCAAAACGCCCTCGTCGGCGGGGAGGAGAGCGGGGGCTACGGCTTCCGCGGTCATGTACTGGAGCGGGACGGCATTCTAGCCGGTCTTTACTTCCTTGACTGCATCCTCAAGACGGGCAAGACCCCATCACAACTTTTAGACTATCTATACAGCAAGGTCGGACCCCACCACTATCAGCGCGTCGATATCGAATTCCCCGAAAACGAGCGCCAGGCAATAATCAAGCGCGTCACCGATAATGCTCCCCAGTCCCTTGACGGGGTCAAGGTGGCAAAGTTAGACACCACCGACGGCTTTCGCTTCATACTGGCGGATACCAGCTGGCTGCTCATCAGGTTTTCCGGCACCGAGCCACTGCTCCGCATCTATGCCGAAAGCGACAGCCCGGCACGGGTGGAGAGGCTGCTCGGGCTGGGCAAGAAACTGGCCGGGGTCTAAGCGGCCGGCTTATCCTTAAAGCACAGCGCCCCGGTAGGGCAGGCAGTCACGCAATCACCACAGCCATCACACCTGGCTTCGCCGATGGGCTCGTCACCAAAGGTGGTGACCCTTCTTTTAAAGCCGCGGTGGGCAAAACCAAGGGCGCCGATTCCCAATCGCTGGCGGCAGACCCAGATACACCGCCCGCAGAGGACGCACCGGTTCGGGTCATAGGTAAACGCCGGACTGCTGGCATCTACAGGCAGGTTGCGCAAAATCTTTCTAAAACGCTTCGCCTTGAGCTTAACCCCAAGGTGAGCGGCTATCTTCTGCAGCTCGCAGGCGCCGCTGGCGGGGCAGTGGACGCAATCAACCACGTTGCTGGCAAGAAGAAGCTCCAGGACAGTGCGCGCCAGCCTCAGAGCGCCAGCTCCCCTGGTGTCCACCACCATACCCTCTTCCACCGTCTCCGTGCAGGCGGTAACCGGCTGAGCCTTGCCCTTTATTTCCACCCAGCACAGACGGCAGGAAGCATCAGGCGCTGAGGCATCACTGAGGGCACAGAGGTTGGGGATATAGATGCCGTTGTCCAGCGCCGCCCAGAGGACTTTATCTCCGGGGCGGGCTTTCACTTCCTTGCCATCAATAACTAAAGATACCGTCTTCATTTCTTTTTCTTCTTCTTTGGCATGGGGGGAGGCGGGGGCGCCTTGGATACCGGCACCAGGCTCGGCGGCGAGAGCTTGACTACCGCGCTATACTGGGGAGGGCAGGCGGTAAGACAGGTGCCGCACTTGACGCACTTCTCCTGGTCAATAATCTTATAGCGCTTGGTGGGGTGGCTGGATATGGCTTCAACAGTGCAGGTGCCGACGCAGGCGTCGCAGGTGAGTTCGCACTTCTCCGGGTCAATGTAATAGGCGATGAGGTCGAGGCACATCAGTGCCGGGCAGCGACCTTCCTTGATGTGCGCCTCATACTCGTCGCGGAAGAAGCGCAGGGTGCTGAGTACCGGGTTTGGTGCCGTCCTCCCCAGCCCGCAGAGAGAACCGGCTTTAACGTCCTCCGCCAGGGCAATAAGCATATCCAGGTCTTCCATCTTCCCCTTGCCCTTGGTGAACTCACCAAGGACTTCGAGCATCTGTTTTGTCCCCAGGCGGCAGAAGGTGCACTTGCCGCAGGACTCCCGCTGGGTGAACTCCAGAAAATAGCGGGCTATCTCCACCATGCAGTCGTCCTCGTCAAGGACAATCATCCCCCCCGAGCCCATCATCGCCCCGGCATCAGTGAGGGAATCAAAGTCAATGGGCAGGTCAAGGGCGGACTCAGGTAAACAGCCTCCGGAGGGGCCGCCTATCTGCACCGCCTTGAAAGCCTTGCCGTCCTTAATGCCACTGCCGACATCAAAGACGACCTGGCGCAGGGTGGTGCCCATGGGCACCTCAACCAGCCCGGTATTGACCACCTTGCCGGCAAGGGCGAAGACGGCTGTCCCCTTGCTCCCTTCAGTGCCGATGCCGGCAAAATTTTTTGCCCCCTCCCCGATTATGTGACGCAGGTAAGCCAGCGTCTTGACGTTGTTGACCAGGGTCGGCTTGCCGTCAAGACCGCTTACTGCCGGATAGGGGGGGCGGTGATAGGGGTTGCCCGCCTTCCCCTCCAGCGAGGCGATTAAGGCCGTCTCCTCGCCACAGACGAAGGCGCCCGACCCCTGAAAAAGCTTTATATCAAAGCTGAAGTCGCTGCCCAAAATATTTCTGCCCAGCAGGTTCAGCTTCCTTGCCTGCTGAAGGGCGAGGTGAGCCCTCTTGACCGCCAACGGATACTCCGCCCGAACGTAGATATAGCCGTAACTTGCCCCGATAGCATAGCCGGCAATGAGCATGCCTTCTATTACCGAGTGGGGGTCGCTCTCCAGGATAGCCCGGTCCATAAAGGCGCCGGGGTCGCCTTCGTCCCCGTTACAGATGAGATATTTTGGCTTACCCTTGGCCTTTCGGCAGACCTCCCACTTCCCCCCGGTGGAAAAGCCGGCACCACCCCTCCCCCTCAGCCCCGAGCTTTTGACCTCGGCGATAACCTCCCCTGGCGGCACCTCAAGAGCCTTTGCCAGCGCTGAGTAGCCGCCGCGGGCAATGTAGTGCTCAATATTTTCCGGGTCAATAAAGCCGCAGTTTTTCAGGATAATCTTTTTCTCAAACTCAGCTCGGGGAAAATCGGAGAGGCTGGGGATACGCTCGTTGGCCTCCAGGGCACCGAGGACAAACTCAAGGCAGGGGTTATCGCCGAGGATAAACTCCCTGACCAGCCTCTGGGCGATAACCGGATTGACCTGCCCGTAGCAGATAGGAGGGTAGCCTGGCTTGCTTATGGTAACGATTGGCTCGGCGTAGCAATGCCCCATGCAGCCGACCTCAAATACGGGGCAGTCAATATTGTGCTTTTTAAGCTCGCCCTTTATCGCCCGCAGCACCTCCAGGGCACCGGCGGCACGACCGCAGGTGGCGGCACCGACCATAATTACCGGCTTACCACCTAGTTCCCGCCACCGGGATTCGGCTTGTTCCTTTATCCCCTGGAACGCTGAGACCACACTCTGGCGCTTGCTTACTTTGACTTCTTCTCCTTTTCCAGCTTAAACGAGAGCAGGATTCCGTCCACCCTGGTCGGCTCAACCTTGCCCTCGGGCTTATCATCAACCACGGTTACCGGCGCCATAACACAGCAGCCGACGCAGGCGACGGTATCCAGGTCAAACTCCCGGTCGGGGGTGGTCTGACCCGCCTCAATACCCAGTCTCCTCTTCCAGGCATCCAGCGTGATGTAACCACCCTTCATATGGCAGGCGGTGCCCAGACACACCCTTACTGAGTGTTTCCCCGGAGGATTAAGGCGGAACTGATTGTAAAAGGTGACCACCTCGTAGACATCTATCTCGGGAATATCCAGAAATCGGGCAGCCTCAAGCATCGCCTCCCGGGGAAGATAGCCGAGCCTCTCCTGGAGTTTTTGCAGGATGGGAATAAGATTGCCTCTTTTTTTAGCAAAACGTTGCAGGATTCGCCTGGTCTGCTCTTTGAGTTTTTCCTCAGTCATTACGAACCTTACTTGTCGGGCAGGGCTTGCACCGCCGGTAGAGGAATGCCCTCAAATAGCCTGAGGGCAGCCCCCCCGCCGGTTGAGACGTGGCTCATCTTATCGGTCAAGCCCAGCTCCTCTATCGCCTCAGCGATGGAGCCACCGGCAACAACCTTGGTCGCCTCCAGTTTAGCCAGCAGCTCCACGATAGCCGTCGTTCCCTTTCTAAAGCGGGGGAATTCAAAAACCCCCAGCGAACCAGTCCAGATAATCGTTTTGGCTTTTCTGAGCTTGGCGGTAAAGATGGTAACCGTCCTCGGACCGATATCCATAATCTGCCAGGTCGGAGGGACCTCGCTAACACCTACCACCCTTGATTTGGCTTGAGGGTCAAAATCTTTAGCCACCACCAAGTCAACCGGAAGCAGAAGGTGTACCCCCATCTCAGCGCTTCTTTCTACCAGTCGCTGGGCAACCTCATTTTCAGCCTCAGGAACTGGTGAACTGCCCAGGTGATAGGCTGATGCCTTTAAAAGGGTAGAACCCATGCCACCGCCGACAATCAGGGAGTCTACCTTCCGCATCATATTTTCCATAAGGCTAATCTTATCCCTAGCCTTAGCCCCACCCACTATTGCCGCACAGGGAGGGATGTGTGAGTCCAGGACGCCGGTCAGGGTATCAACCTCTTTCTCCAGCAAAAAGCCAGCCGCCGAGGGAAGATATTTGGTAACACCCACCGTAGAGGCGTAAGTGCGGTGAGCCACGCCAAAGGCATCGCTAACAAATACCTCGCCCAGGCGGGCAAGGGCTTGGGCAAAGGCGGGGTCATTTTTTTGTTCCTCGGGGTGAAAGCTAAGGTTCTCCAGCATGAGCACCTCCCCACCACCGAGCTCCTTGGTAGCCGCCTCAACCTCAGCCCCGATACAATCCTCGGTTGTTTTGACCGCAGTCCCCAATACTTTTGACAGCCCACTGGCTACTGGTGCCATCCTCAGCTTTTCCACCACCTTGCCTCCAGGACGACCCAGGTGCGAGCCAAGGATAACCTTCGCCCCTTCTTTAATCAGGTATTCTATGGTGGGTAAAGCCGCCCTGATGCGGGTATCGTCAGTAATAGCCAATGTCTGCGGCTCCAGGGGGACATTAAAATCAACCCTGACCAATACCCTCTTGCCCTTAACGTCAACATCCCTTACTACCTTTTTCTTCATCGTCCCTCCTTCTGCTAGTACCAAAATATTATCACCTAACAGCTATCACAATCAATCCCACTCACCCCTCTTTCACCCTGAAATCTTGACAAATAGCCAACATTAGGTTATATTCACCCTTAACCGAATAAAGCAAAGGCTGTGAACAGGACTAGTAGGCTTCAAGTCAAGGTACAGCGAGTCGGATAAGGGTGTGAGCCGATGCCTGAGCAGAAGCTGAATGGACCTGGGAGCCGCAAACCGAAAGTCCATTATTTGTGAAGGGCGAGTAGGCTTTGTCGCCAGGGAAGCGTTATCAAATCCCAAAGAGATGGTCAGCTAGCAGCTGACTAAGAAGGGTGGCACCGCGAACTAACCCCTCGCCCCTTTAGGGCGAGGAGTTTTTAATTAAGGAGGCGATATGTTTACTATGGCATGGAGATGGCCCCCAAGGGGGGCAAATAATTAAAAATAAATGAGATAATATACAGGTTCTACCAAACTCAGAAAGGAGAAAAAATGGCGAAAAAATTTGACCGAACAATGTTTTTTCTTGACCAGAAGGACATGCCCACCCACTGGTATAACATCCAGCCTGACCTGCCCAAACCACTGCCGCCGACCTTGAACCCAATAACCAAAGAGCCAGCAACGCCGGAGTTCATGCATGCCCTGTTCCCTATGGAGTGTATCATGCAGGAGGTGAATACCACTGACCGCTTTATCGAAATCCCCGACGAGGTGCTGGAGATTTACCGCACCTGGAGACCAACGGCGTTACACCGGGCGTATCGGCTGGAGAAAGCCCTGGATACGCCAGCCAAGATTTTCTATAAGTACGAGGGGACAAACCAGGCGGGGAGCCACAAGCCCAACACCGCGGTAGCCCAGGCTTACTACAATAAGAAAGAAGGCATCAAGCGTATAACCACCGAGACCGGTGCCGGGCAGTGGGGCAGCGCCCTGGCTTTTGCCGGTGCCCTCTTTGATATAGAAATCAAGGTCTATATGGTCAGGATTAGCTATGACCAGAAGCCCTATCGGCGCATCGCCATGGAGGTGTGGGGGGCAAACTGTGTCCCCAGCCCCAGCCCGGATACCAAAGTAGGGCAAGGTATGTTAGCCAAGTGGCCTGACTGCCCCGGTAGCCTGGGACTGGCTATCAGCGAGGCGGTGGAGGATGCCGTCAGCCGCGAAGACACTCACTATTCTCTGGGCAGTGTGGTTAACCATGTCCTGCTCCATCAGACCATTATCGGCGAGGAGACCATAAAACAGATGGAGATGGCTGATGCCTACCCCGATATTATCGTCGGCTGTATTGGCGGCGGCTCCAACTTCTCCGGGCAGTTCCTGCCCTGGATAAGGGATAAGCTCAGCGGCAAGAAGAAGGATATGCGCATCATCTGCGTCGAGCCGGAAAGCTGCCCTACGGTGACCAAGGGGCTATATGCCTTTGACTACGGCGACGCCGTTGGTATGGGTCCCATCGTCAAGATGTATACCCTGGGGCATGGCTTTATTCCACCCCCCATTCACGCCGGCGGGCTGCGCTACCACGGCATGGCACCCATCGTCTGCCACCTGCACAAGCTAGGCTTGATTGAAGCCCAGGCAGTGCCCCAGACCAAGGTCTTTGAGGCGGGGATACAGTTCGCCCGCACCGAGGGCATCATCACCGGTCCCGAGCCCTGCCACGACATCAAGGTGGCTATTGATGAAGCCCTCAAGTGCAAGGAGGAGGGTAAATCAAAGACCATCCTTATTGCCCATAGCGGACACGGGCACTTTGACCTGGCTGCCTATGAGAAATACATGGCGGGTGAGCTGGTGGATTACGCCTATCCTGAGGAGGAAGTAAGGAAGGCACAGCTCGAACTGCCCGAGATATCTGAGGCATATCAATAATGAGAAAATAGGGGCGGGGCTGAAAGCCCCGCCCCTATTTTCAGCTACTCTTGACCCACTGCACGGCGTTCAGGAAGATGCCAAAGCCATCCCCCCGCTCCCGCGGCGGCTCCCTCGTCCAGCGGGGGTGCTGAGACCAGCGGATGAAGCGCTCGGGGTGGGGCATCAAGCCAAAGATGCGCCCTGAGGCGTCACAGATGCCGGCAATGTTATCCATTGAGCCGTTGGGGTTGTAGGGATAGCCTGCTTTTGTGTTACCCTTATCATCGGCGTAACGCACCACCACCTTTAGCCCGTCCAGCGTCTCCGCCACCACCCTGCCCTCACCATGGGCTACCGGCAGGGAGATAGTGCTTATGCCTTTAGTGAATATGCAGGGGCTTTCCTGGTCGACTTGCAGATAGACCCAGCGACACTCAAAGCGGTTGGAATCGTTGCCGGCGAGGGTCAGGCGGTGGTCTCCCTCAGCCGAGGGTAGGATGCCAGCCCTGACCAGCACCTGAAAACCGTTGCAAATGCCTAGAATAAGCCCGCCCCGCTCAATGAACTTCTGAATATCCCCGCCAAGCTTAAGTTTAAGCTCATTGGCCAGAATTTTGCCCGCGGAGACATCATCGCCGTAGGTAAATCCCCCGGGGATGACCAGTATCCGGTAGTCAGAAATGCGTTTATCCCCGCGGACAAGTTGATTTATATGCGCTGAGTCCACCACCGAGCCAGCCTGCTCAAAGGCAAAGGCAGTCTCCCCATCGCAGTTTGTCCCCGGCGCGCGCAATATTAGTGTCCTCACCTCAGCCATTTTTACCACCTGAGTGGCCTCTGCCACGCCTCCTTTAGCTCCGCCAGCGGAAGCGAAACTATCTTTTCCCCCTCGATGCCGCTGACCTCAAGCCTGTCGCTTTTGGTTAATTTGCCGATGGCGGCAAATTCCACCCCAGCCATTGCTTTTTCAAAGCGTTCTTTGTCCTCTAGCGCCACCTCCACCATAAATCTGGTGTTCGATTCGGAGAAGAGTAGGCTGTCGCTGCGGGCGATGGGCTCACCAAGGGAGACCTCGGCCAGCTCAAGCGTCATGCCCAGTCCCCCGGCGAAAGCCATCTCCGCCGCCGCCACCCCGATGCCGCCCTCGCTCAGGTCATGGCAGGCTTTTACCAGACCCTTCGCCATGGCGGCGCTGAGGGTGTCCATGAGCTTCTTCCCCTTCTGGGGGTTGACCCTGGGCACCTTGTTGCCGGTAAAACCGTTAACCGCGTAGTAATGCGAGCCGCCCAGCTCGTTATATGTCTCTCCGATGATGTAAATCAGGTCGCCCTCTTTTTTGGCGTCCATGGATACCGCCTTGCTGGTGTCCTCCATGACCGCCATGGCGGAAATAAGCAGGGTGGGGGGAATGCAGATGCTCTCACTTTCCGTCTCGTATTCGTTGTAGAGGCTGTCCTTGCCCGAGATAAACGGCGTCCCGTAGGCGAGGGCGGCATCGTGGCAGCCCTGCGCCGCCCGCACCAAGCCACCGAGCCGGTCGGGCTTCTCCGGGTTGCCCCAGCTGAAATTGTCCAGCAGCGCCACCCGCTCAAGACTGCCGCCGAGGGCAATAACCTGCCGCAATGCCTCGTCCACCGCCGAAGCCGCCATCCAGTAGGGGTCAATATCGCCGTACTTGGGGTTAATGCCGTTGGCGATGATAACCCCCCTATCGGAACCAAGCACCGGTCTGAGGATAGCGCCGTCAGCGGGACCGTCATTGTTTGCTCCCACCAGCGGCTTAAGAATGCTGCCCCCCTGGACTTCGTGGTCGTACTGGCGGATGACCCATTCCTTGCTGCAGACATTCCACGAGCCTAAAATCTTCTTCAAGTCATCACCGAGGTCAGGTGGTTGGGCAAACTCCGGCTCCGGATATTGGGGCGGCACCCAAACTGCATCTCTTTCTAGTTGGGGCAGCCCGTTATGCAAAAACTCCATATCAAGGTCGCCCACCAGGTTGCCCTGATAGAAAAGCTTAAGCCGCTTATCATCGGTAAATTCACCGATGACGGTAGCCTCAACGTCTTCGCTGGAGAAGAGGAAAATAAGCTCCTCCGCCGAATCGGGGGGCACCGCCAGCACCATCCTCTCCTGCGCCTCGGAAAGCCATATCTCGGTGTAAGAAAGACCGGAATATTTTAGCGGGACTTTGTCCAGCTCCACCCGAGCCCCCGTCTCCGCCCCCATCTCCCCCACCGCCGAGGACAAGCCGCCGCCGCCGCAGTCGGTGATGCGCCGGTATAAGCCCTTATCCCTCGCCCGGAGCAGGACGTCAACCATCTTCTTCTCGGTTATGGCGTTGCCAATCTGGACCGAGCTGGCGGAGACTGCCTCGGACTCCCCGCTCAGCAATGCCGAGGCGAAGGTAACACCGTGAATGCCGTCCCTCCCCGTCCTCCCCCCCACCAGGACAATGAGGTCGCCTGTTTGCTGTCTTCCCGTCTGAGCGGCTCCTTTGGGCATAAGCCCTACGGTGCCGCACAAGACCATCGGGTTACCCAGATACCGCTCGTCAAAGAGGATAGCCCCGTTGAGGGTGGGGATTCCCATGCGGTTGCCGTAGTCAGCCACCCCCGCCCGCACCCCTTTGAGAATGCGCCGGGGATGAAGCACGCCGGGGGGAAGTTTGGCGTGGGGGAAGTCGGGCGGGGCAAAGCAGAAGACGTCGGTGTTGGCAATCGGTTTTGACCCCAGCCCGGTACCCAGGGGGTCTCGGATTACCCCGCCCAGCCCGGTTGACGCCCCGCCATAGGGCTCAATGGCTGAGGGGTGGTTATGAGTCTCAACCTTAAAACACAGGGCGTGACGACCGTCAAAGTCTATCACCCCCGAGTTGTCCTTAAATGTAGAGAGGCACCACGGCTTGGCGAGGTCGGCGGTGACCTTCATGATGGTGCTCTTGAGCAGGTTGTCAATGACCTGCCCGTTAAATTTTATTTTTGCCTTAAAGGTCTTGTGCTTGCAGTGCTCCGACCAGGTCTGCGCCAGGGTCTCAAGCTCAACATCAGAGGGGTTACGCCCTAACCTGGAGAAGTAGCCCTGAATATGCTTCAGCTCACTTGGGGTCAGCCACATCTCCTGACCCAGCCGGGCTAAGCCGGCGTCGTCCAGAGTTAATAAATCAACCTCTTTCCGGGAGAAGCTATAGGCAGCTGAGGGTAGCGATACCCTTTCCTCCCCGGTGACCACGTGCTGAACCACGCTGTTAACCAGCAGCTTATTAGAGATAAGCTCGATATCGCCCGGTGAAAGCTTGCCTGAGAGGTAATACCTTTTGGCCGTCTTTATCGACTCAACTTTAGTTATGCCGAGGTCACGAATGCCCTTCTTAACCGACTCCTCCACCGGGTCCATGACCCCGGGATTATAAGCCACCTCAACGGCACGGGCATCGCTCGGGGCAATAAGAGGGGCATCGCCAATCAGATACTCCTCAACTACGGGGTCAGCCAGCAGCTCGCGGCAGATGGTGTTCAGTTCTTGCTGGCTCAGCCCCCCCTCCAGCATATATATGTCGCTCACCCTGACCCGGCTAACCGCCGTGATGCCGAGGTCACGGATATCGGCTTTTAGCGCCTCCCCACGGGGGTCGGGAAGAGCAGCTTTTACTGAGACCTCAACGCGGAACATATGCTGTGATATATTCTACTATTGCCGCAGAATAAGCTCAAGCCACCGTCCTTAAGTGGAAGGGGTTCACCCCTCCCTTTAGGTGATGAGGCGGAAAGTTTGAGAAGCAAAACCTAATGGGTGGGCGGGTGGGAAAGAAAACGCACGGGGAGTGGTGGGTGGGTGGAAAAATCAGTCAGCCTTGTGAAAGCTGTAGCCAACGCCGGGCTCGGTAATGATATATTTCGGCTTAGCCGGGTCGGGCTCTATCTTCTGGCGCAGATGCCAGACATAGATGCGGGTATAGTCCAGGTCATCAACGTATTCCCAGCCCCACACCTTCTCCAGCAGTTGCCGGTGAGTAAGAACATGCTCCGCATTCTGCATCAGCAGGGCAAGCAAGCGAAACTCCACCGGCGTCAGCCTCACCCGCTTTCCATTGACGATAACCTTCCGCCGGGCAATATCCACACTCAGGAAGTCATCGCTATAGGTAACCCCACCCCCCTCCGGAGAAGAAGGCGAATCAGCGCGGCGCATTACTGCCTTCACCCTCGCCACCAGCTCATTACTGCCCACCGGCTTTATCACATAGTCATCAGCCCCGTAGTCAAGCCCGCGCACGACATCGTTCTCGGTCTTCTCATGTCCAGTGAGCATAATGATGGGGACATCAGAGACTTCACGGATACGGCTACAGGTCTGCCAGCCGTCCATCCCCGGCATCACCACATCAAGAAGCACCATATCCGGTCTGCGGTCAAACAAAAGCCGCAACCCATCCCCGCCACTGGTGGCACTGAGCACCTCATACCCCTTCCGGGCAAGAGTCTGCCCCACCAGCTTAGCAAAGGCAGGGTCATCATCAATTACCAGTATTTTCTTTTCCACCGTAGTCTCCACCCAATCGCAACATTTCCGCCACTAACTGAGGAAACTGGCGGGGCTTTACCGGCTTTGATATGTATTCATCACACCCAGCGGAAATAATCTTCTCTCTGTCTCCCTCCATGACGGAGGCGGTAAGGGCAATGATAGGGGTCTGCTTAAACTGGGAAGTCTGCCTCAGCCTCCTCGTCGCCTCAAGCTCGTCCATTTTGGGAAGCTGGATGTCCATTACGATGAGGTCTGGTCGCCCCTCTATAGCCACCACCAGCGCCTCCTCACCATCGGTTGCCTCAAGCAGGCGGTAGCCCCTGTTTCTCAAGACCATCACGATTAGCCTCATACTTGCCGGATTATCTTCCACAATCAGTATCTTCTTCGGCATCGCTCCCCTCCGCAGATGCCAGCGGCAGGGTAAAGATAAAGCTGCTTCCCTTCCCGCATTCACTTTCCACCCAGATTTGACCGCCGTGCATTTCAACAATTTCCTTGACCAGGCTCAGCCCCAGCCCCGTTCCCTTCCTCTCCCTGGTCATTGAACTATCCGCCTGATAGAAAGGCTCAAATATTTGTTTTAAGTCTTTCTTTTTGATACCGATGCCATTATCGCTTACCCTGACCTGACACCAACCGTCCTTCTTTGAAGCCTCAATCCTTAGCTTGCCCCCATCCGGGGTAAACTGGGAGGCATTGCTCAGCAGATTAAAAAACACCTGCCTCAATCTGGATTCATCGGCTCGAACCAGGGGGAGCCCCTTATCCAGGTCAACGTCAAGGCTTTGCCTTCTCTGTGAGAGTACCGCCATCATGGCGCTTGTTACCGATTCCACCACCTCGGCAAGGACAATATTTTTCAGCTTGAGTTCAACCTTACCCGCTTCCACCTTGGAAAGGTCAAGGACCTCGTTGATTAAACCAAGCAGGTCCCGACTACTGGTCAGGATATCGTCAAGGCACTGCCTCTGCTCTTTATTGATCTTCCCGGGAACCTGGCCCAATATCAGCTCAGTAAAGCCCATGATAACATTAAGCGGGGTGCGCAACTCATGAGACATACGGGCGAGAAAGTCGGACTTCGCCCGGCTTGCCTTCTCCAGCTCCTTGTTCTGCGCCTCCAGTTGCTCATTCATGTTCTGTATTTCGAGCTCCATTCGTTTACGCTCGTTGATTTCATTCCGCAATTTTTCATTGGCTTCAGAGAACAGCTTATTAGACTGTTGCAGGCTTTCTACCAACTTGCGGTTCCTGATTAATAACTCCTGTTCCCTCAGGGCATTACTAATCACGTTCTTCAGCTCAGACGTCGTCTCAGGCTTGAGGATGTAGGCATAAGCACCCTCGCTAACCACACTTACCGCCGCTTCAAGGTTGGCACGGTCGGTGGTCACAATAACCGCCACCTCGGGATTAAACTCCTTCGTCGTCTCCAGTATTTGCCGCCCGCTGACATCAGGCAATTTAATATCAGCCAGGACAATATTGAAGGGCTGCTTGTTGAAGCGGGTTGCTGCCTCCTGCCCGGTGGTAGCCGTGGTCACCCGGTAACCCATATCTCGCAGTTTGGTTGACAGGGTCCTTCGCCTTGAGGCATTATCATCTATTACCAGGATGTTCGTCCGTCTGGGCATATTTACTGTTTCCTACACTTCCTCCACCAGGAAAGCTCACCAACCACCGCCGCCACCCTATCCGCATTAAATGGCTTGTAGATGCAGGTGTAAGCGCCATGGGATATTACCTTCTGCATCGACTCCGCCTCAGAGTAACCAGTCATCATAATAACCGCCACCTCGGGGTCTATTGTCTTCACCTGCTCAAAGAACTCCACCCCATCTATATCGGGCAGCTTGACATCTAAAAATATGATGTCAAAGCGCTTTTCCCTGACCCTTTCCAGTGCCTCAGCGCCAGTGCCGGCAGTGACCACCGAATACCCCCTCTCCTCCAGGATAGCCTTAAGGGTTTCACGGTCACTAAAGCTATTGTCTACGACCAAGATAAGGGTCTTTTGAAGAGCAGACTCAATAATGCTCACCAGCTTCTCAATATCAAACGGCTTATAGACCACGGCATAGGCACCTTCTTCCAGCGCCTCCCTTACCAGGTCCTCTACCGAATAGGCGGTCATCATTATCACCGCCGCATCAGGATTTATCTTCTTTATCTCGCGAAAGGTCTGCACCCCGTTTATCCCAGGCATCTTTATATCCATGAAGATGAGGTCAAATGGGGTCTGCTTTGCCGCCTCGATAGCTTGATAGCCGTTCTCAGCCATGGCTACCTTATACCCCTCGTCTTCCAATATCCCGCTCAAGGTCAGCCGAATGCTCTTAAGGTCGTCAACTACCAGTATCTTGTGCTTATCTTTACTCACGTCTTATCTAAAACCAATGGTATTTGCCTACCACTCCTCCCGCGAAACTGTTTTTACGTCGGTCTCATAATCAAACCAGAGACCAAATAACGCATCGGGTGGGGCATCCCTCAGGATACGTTCCTTTACTTCGTGGTATTTACCCTGATACTCAGTGACTTGCTCATCATCCTCGCCAAAGACTACAACCATATTATTGGGACACCGGACAATACTTCTAATCATAGCTACTTTCTGTGGCTATCTATATCTACAGTTCAATATTATGCCTTGGGGGATTAATTACCCATAAAATCGGCGTTTAAGTTTCATTAAAATCTCAATTTAAGGGCAAAAGCATTTGCTACAAAACAGCCGCTAGTATTAAAATGGGGGACTAGTATTAAAGG
>CAZDHX010000009.1:35036-55876 GCA_964505425.1 uncultured Dehalococcoidales bacterium
CCCACGATGTCAGACCGCCATATTATTGAGGTGGAACACCCGGTAAAGAACTAAAACGACCTGGTAGCCGTAAATGACGCCAGCTTCAGCGTTAACCGGGGGGAGGTCTTTGGGCTTCTCGGTCCCAACGGAGCGGGAAAGACAACCGTAATTAGCATCCTCTGCACCCTGTCCAAGCCGACCTCGGGCAGGGTACTGGTCAACGGCTTTGACATCAACCATCAACAAGCCCAGGTGCGCCAGAGCATCGGGCTGGTATTTCAAGACCCAAGCCTGGACGACCGGCTGAGCGCCATGGAGAACTTGGAGTTCCACGCCCGCGTCTATAATGTCCCCGCCCCGCTGAGAAAGGAGAGGATAGAGCAGGTGATGACCATGGTTGAGCTCTGGGAAAGGCGTAAAGATATCGTCAAGACCTTCTCCGGCGGCATGAAGCGACGTCTTGAGCTTGCCCGGGGGCTTCTCCACCGCCCCAGGGTGCTTTTCCTGGATGAGCCAACCCTGGGACTTGACCCCCAGACCCGGCACCGCCTCTGGGACTTTATCCTCGGCTTACGCCAGACGGAGGGGACTACTATCTTCCTCACCACCCACTACATGGATGAAGCCGAGTATGCCAACCGCATTGCCGTCATGGACTACGGCAAGGTAATTGCCCTGGACAGCCCCCAGGGGCTGAAGGGCATGGTGGGTGGGGACATGATTAGCCTGAGTACGGCGGACAACCATAAGGCTCAAGCCGAGCTTAAAGAGAGATACCAAATTAACGCCGTACGTGATGGCGAGCAGATAACCTTTGAGATTGCCGGCGGGGAGAGGTTCATCCCCGTTCTGGTAAAAGAGCTTAAAACTGAAATCCTCAGCGTTAGCCTGCGCCGCCCGACCTTAGATGACGTCTTCCTCAAGCTAACCGGGCACCGACTCAGGGACGAAGCGGTCAAGAACGGGCTAAAAGAGATGGCGCGACGGCACGGTCGCTACCTGAGAAGGCGCTGAGCGCCCGGTGATAAAGGAGAGCGATGAATAACTTATGGGGCATCTATACTATCTGGTATCGCGATTTACTCAGGTTCTGGCGGGACAGGATACGCATGGTAACCTCCCTCGCCTTCCCGCTGCTCTTTCTAATAGTTTTTGGCAGTGGGCTGAGTGGCAGCATGGGCATGCTCGCCCCGGGGATTGATTTCTCCAAGTTCATGTTTCCCGGCATCATTGGTATGGCGGTGCTGATGACCTCTTTCATGTCGGGGGTGTCGGTGGTCTGGGACCGTGAATTTGGCTTTCTCCGCGAGGTGTTGGTAGCGCCCATCAGCCGGGTGGCGGTGGCGGCGGGCAAGACACTGGGCGGAGCTACCATCGCCCTGATACAGGGGATAATCATACTGCTCTTCGCCCCCCTTTTCGGCATCGCCTTCCCCCCGGAAATACTGCCCCAGCTAATACCGGTGATGTTCCTGGTCGCCTGTGCCCTGTCGGCGATGGGGATATTCCTTGCCTCCCGGATTAAGTCCATGGAAGCCCACCAGGCGGTGATGCAGTTGCTCGACTTCCCCATGATATTCCTTTCCGGCATCTTCTTCCCGATTAATAATCTGCCGCAGTGGATGAGTGTCCTGGTCAAGCTAAACCCGGCAACCTATGGCATTGACCCCATACGCCACCTGGTGCTCGGCGCCGAGCCAGCCGCCACCCTGGGCGTCAGCGTCTTTGGTCATACCATGTCCATTGGCGAGGACCTGATAATCGTGGCTGCCTTCGGGGCGGTTATGGTCTTTCTGGCGATGTGGTCATTCGGGGCGCAGGAATAAAAGAAAGCGCCAGCCTTATAAGGCTGGCGCCATAAAATTTCTGGTGGAGACGGGGGAGGCCCCAAGTCTTGCAACTCCAAAGTACTGCTGAGACATACTGTTCCCCAGTATATTGAGTCAGCGGTGACATGGAGGGTGCAATGGTATTGACCGCGCCCTTTTCCTTATGCTGCATCTTCTTTTTCGAGTTCCAACTGGTAAAAAGGAGGTGCACAAATGGCCAACCGCTTCCAGGTTAACCAGCACCGTCTGGCCTATGACTTTATCACCAGCCGCGACGGAGAGTACTGCCTTATCTGCAAAAGAGGCCCTGGGAAGGTGAAACTGCAGATAGACCACGCCGATAATAACCCCGATAACTGGAAACCGGATAATCTCCACCTACTCTGCCAGGAGCATAACCTCCAGCTTCGCATTGTGCCCGTGTCTAAGAAGCTCCACACCATCCGCTGGCATAGTGCTAAAAATGTGTGTGTGAGAGAGAAAAAGTACGGAAGCATAGGCACCAAGGTAGCTAAGGATACGCTGGATTACCAGTCCGGGAGTATTGAGATGAAAGCCAACAGTATGTTTGAACCAGTATTTAGCGAATGGCTTTTAACTCATCTCCCTATGGTAAAGGATGAAGTCAAGTTCTCTGGAGCCCATATAGCCGGATGCAGCCCTGTCACCTGTGAGCGGTACCTGAAGAAGCTCACCTCTGCAGCAGGCCCTCTTAGGGAATTCAAAAACGCCATGGGGATTGCTACCGTTGATTTCAAACCTGAGCTTAAGCAGGCTCCCACCGATGACTTCGAAGCGTGCAAACAACGCGGCCGTAACGCTGCTCTATATATTAAGCCAGTAACGGGAAAGAAGAAATGAGTTGGTATTGTGATGGGCCCTTGAGAGTGTGCGTTGAGAATTGCTGTTCGCTCGATGAGATGGCGCAAAAGATAAAGAGTAATAAGGTGAAACAACCGGTTCGAGCCTTTAATCAAGGTGAATGGGGGTAACCGATGAGCACGCAAACTGCTATTACCCTAGAATACATTGAAATAGGTAAACTGAAACCCGATCCAGCCAATCCCAGGCACATTGATGACCGGGAACTGGAAGCGCTCACCCGGAGCATACAGAAGTTCGGAATGATAGATCCCATCATTGCCCAGAGGGAAGACGGTACCGTAATCGGCGGCCACCAGCGGCTCCTCACAGCCCGACGCCTCGGCTACAAGTTTGTTCCGGTGGTGTTCGTTGACCTTTCACAGGAACAGGCACGGTTGCTGAATATCGCCCTGAATAAAATCTCCGGCTCCTTCGACCAGGAGCTTCTGGCTCAGCTTTTAAGTGAGTTAAATGAGGTGCCTGGTATAGACCTCACGCTCTCCGGCTTCGGAGATGACGAACTACAGAAGCTCCTGAAAAGTTTGAACGCCAGGGAGAAGCGGGAACGCATGGAGAGCTTCGACCTGGAAGAAGCTATAAAGGCTGCACAGAGCGTCCCTATTGCCAAATGGGGCGATATATGGCTCCTGGGCGACCATAGAATCATGTGCGGCGATGCGACCGACCGTGAGGCTGTACAGCGCCTTGTAGGCCCGTCCAGGGCAACGATGTCATTCACAGACCCTCCATACAACGTTAACTACGGCGATCACCGCCATAGCGGAGCACCCCGACGGGCATTGGCCAACGACAACCTGGGGACGGAGTTCGAGCCATTCCTCGAGAAGGCCTGCCGCAACATCCTGGACTTCACTGACGGCGCCGTCTATATTTGCATGTCCTCGTCGGAGCTGCACACACTGCAAAAGGCCTTTGTCTCTGCCGGGGGGCACTGGTCGACCTTTATCATCTGGGCCAAGAACACATTCACTATAGGGCGCTCTGACTACCAGAGGCAATACGAGCCTATTCTATATGGTTGGAGGGAGGGAGCGAACCATCACTGGTGCGGCGACCGGGACCAGGGCGACGTGTGGCAGGTGGACAAACCCATAGCCAATCCTCTGCATCCGACCATGAAGCCGCTGCCTTTGATTGAAAGGGCTGTACAGAACAGCAGCCAGTCTGGGGATAAGGTGCTGGACCTCTTTCTGGGGTCGGGCAGCACCCTGATAGCTTGTGAGAGGACCGGGCGAATCTGCTACGGGATGGAGCTCGAGCCGCTCTACGTAGATGTCGCCCGCATGCGCTGGGAGGCCTTCACCGGAGAAAAGACCCGGCACTCCGAGGAGGAAAGGTAGTAATGGAACAGACACTATTGCCAGATGGTGTTCAAGTCGCGAATAAGGTGAACGAAAAATCCTTAGATAAATCGTTGACTTCACCGCTTTTTAGAGTGATGTATGTGTCAACGAATACTGAGGAGGATAAAAATGCCAATCGAGAACAGGAACCTGATACCTGGAACCAAACTGGCAGCCAGGTACCACAAGCAGACCTACACCTGCGAGGTAGTGGAGGGCGAGGGCGGCAAGCTCCGCTATCGCCTGGCGGATGGCCGGGAGTTCAAGAGTCCATCGGCAGCGGGGATGGCTATTACCGGTCACGCCTGCGATGGTTGGGTCTTCTGGAGCGTGGAGACGGCCACGGCTACTCCCCCCACACAGGAGCAGCCGGCGCAAGGTGCTCAAGAGCAGGAGCCGGTCACGCCCCAGACCACGGAGCCCTCGGTGAGCACGGAAACCGAAACGAAGACTCAGGAAGAGAAACCGCCCACCACCCAGCTGGCGACCGAGGAACCCGGCCCTGTCAGGAAGCACATCTTCCGCATACCCAATCAGAAGGGCGTACCGGAAGGCCAGACTCGCTGGTACTGCCACGATTGTGGCGGCAGCTTCCTGGTCCCGGCTGGCGAGACGCCCGGGTCCTGCCCGGCAGGGCATCACGCCAGCTAGAACCACCTAACAACCAAATAACGACCAGCAGGCAGGCTCCCCTCAGCGGGAGCTTGCCTTGCTCTATAGCACTGGAGACCACCAGGGTCTCGACCAGCAGAGGTGACGCAAAGTGATACGCCGGCAGTGTGCCTTCCGTCTTCCATCGGGCGAGCCATGCCGGGCAGCTCCTCTCAGGGACGGTGATTTCTGCCTGATGCACTCCCCGGAGCATGCCCAGGAAGTGCAAGAGGCTCGCCGCCTGGGCGGCCTGAGGCGCAAGCGCGAGGCCACCCTCTCCGGCGCCTACGACTTTGAGGGCTTGGAAACGGTGAGCGGCATCCGCCGCCTTGTCGAGGTCGCCGTTATGGACACCCTGGGCATGGAGAACAGCATGGCCCGCAGCCGCACCCTAGCCTACTTGGCACAGGTGGCGTTGCGCACGCTGGAGGTGGGCGAGCTTGAGAAGCGGATCGCTGTACTGGAGCAGGCAGTTCACGGACGGCGCAGCGAGCCCGCCGTTACATCCCTTTTTGAAGCAGAGCCGGCCCTTCTGGAAGCCGGCGAGGAGGAATCGAAGTGAGACATGACAAGCGCTTAGATAGACTTGAGGATTGCCTGACACCCAAGCAGGCGGCTATCTTATGGCTGCAGGAGACCAACCGCCATGCTAACGTTTGGGAATACATCAAGTTTCTGCGGGGCCAGCCCGAGTCGCTTCGGCCCATAACCCGGCTTACCGATCAGGTGGCACGTGCTACTCGGCAGGCCATAACGGGCCAGCCCCGGAAGGCCGTAGAGGCGGCCGTGCACCGGGCGGAGCGGGACGTATGTTTCCTGCTCAAGCTGCACCACCAGGTCAACTGTCATCTGATGATGGAGGAGAGAGTGTGGGGCGTTATCTTAGCCGCGCTGGAGGAAAAACTCCGGGCTATTACCTGGGAGGGTTTCTACCAGCATCTCATTAACAAGTTGGCCGGCATGTCCAGCCGGGAGATCCCCTATCCTGTGGAACCTGAAACCGCTGGCACCGTGAGTGCAGCCATCCACAACCACGTGACCACCTGGGACGAGCTTGATGAGAACGGCACCCTCGACGACTGGCTTTATAACCACCTCCTGGATCAGGGTGAGCGGGAGCTCCCCGAAGGAGCCTACGAGTACGATGATGACGGGAAATGCAAACCCCTAGTGGCTGCCTCGAACGAGAAGGAGGTGCGGGACTGCTTCAAGGACGACGCCGAGTTCGAGCGCTTCAAAGCCGGCGAGGACTACAGCAAAGGGCTGGCTACCGTCACAGACGCCGAGTATGATGCACACTATGGCCGGATGGTGACGGCTATCCGGGGGCTGATGGACTCAGGCCAGATGCAAGGAGGCGCCTCGGTATATCTGGAGGCTGTGCCGGTACCCTTCCTGCGGGCAGCGCCCCTGGTCGAAAAGGATTGGCTTGACCGCCACGTGGTGGGGTTGGCCGAGCTGGGCGCCCTGCTCATAGCCCGAGGTTACCAAGCGCAGGAAGCAGGCGATGAGCATCCGCTCGCCTGGCCGCGCTTTATGGGCAGCAGCGGGAGTGAGGTAGACCGGAGCGAGATGCGTAATCTCCGCCAGCAGGTTGGTCGGCATTTAAAGAGGTTCCCGGGACGAACAAGGAAAATCGATGGACGACCCTATGTCAGCTTCGGAGACTACTGCTCCTGGCGGGGACGCAAGGTCAAGGGCGACCTGCGCTCTAGCGTATATATGGGACTTGCGACTGCTTCCTGGAATACATGGCTTGATGCCAAGTGCGCAAAGGGGTGCCTGTCCGGTGTACCCGTAGCCCGATTGCAGTGTTACGTGGAGGAGCACGATTACCTGGGATGCCCCCATGGAGCCAACGGCCGGCTTGAGCGACGCGCATCGCTGCTGAGCATATTGCGTAAAGCGGGCTCGCCCACGAGACGGGAGGAAGTGACCTGGAAGGACATTGCCGGACAGTTGCTCTCCAAACTGTACGCCTTCCGCCAGGTCGCCACCACAATCAGCCAGCGCTACTTCGACGGGGAGGAAGTGCTGTTTCCCGACCTGGTCCGGAGCCTGGCCGAGCTCATCAAGTACACCGAGGAGCTAGTGACGATGTTCAACGATGAGGTCGCTGGAAAGCCCGAAGAGAGGATGGATCTTGAAGCGTTTCGACAGGGTGCTGGCAAGGCTGTCATGCCGCAGATTTCGTATCTCGTGGATATGGCCAAAGCCGATGCTTTAGATGCCGTGGGTGAAGACCGAGCAGCCGCAGAGTTGGTGGAACGACACTTATAACACATGAAAGAGATTCGATCCCAGTGCTCACACCATTTAGCCGCGGTGAGTGAATAATAATCATCACGAACCCGGTGAGGCCTTCCGGTCTATGGGCTGCCAAAGACGCTGAGCGGGTACGAAAAAGAAACATTGTTATGAAAGATGAAAACCTATCTGGAACCTGAGGACGTACAATTGATGGAAGGAGCTGCCACTTGCCTCCGTGACAGGCTTCTTATCCAGCTTCTATTTCGCCTGGGTTGCCGGGTTTCGGAACTGCTGGCGATTAAGGTTAGCGATATAAACTTCACCGATGGTAAAATTACAGTCCTACACCTCAAGACGCGTATTCGGTTATTATGCCCCGACTGTAAGGCAAGGTTAGCAAAGAGACACCAATTCTGTCCTGAGTGCGGAGCTGGAGTGAGGGATATTTCTAGGCGTGCTTATGAACATAGGCGAATACGAGTGCTCCCAGTTGATAAATGCACTTTAGACATGCTACGAGAGTATATTACCCCAAACGGGGTAATCCATGCTGAAGACCCTGCGCAGGTCTTCAATCTGAATCGACACCGGGCTTGGCAAATAGTAAGAGACTGTGCTAGAAAAGCCGGACTCCCGGATTTAGTGAATCCAGAAACAGGCAGGGTAAGAGGAGTTAGTCCTCATCGTCTTAGAGATGCCTTTAGCGTACACGCAATGAAGCTTAACGACTCCGGTGACGCGCTGCGCCTGCTTCAGGAACATCTGGGCCACGCCAGTTTCAATACCACAGCAAAATACCGAAAGGTTGCTGGCGAAGAGCATCGCCGATGGTATGAAAGTTTATGGGCAGAAACTTCATGACTACCCTGACAGGTCACATTTCAAGCTACCATTGCACAATTGCCTCTGTTATGGCCCCAGCAATAATTCAAGCGTTCACTAACTTGGTGACTACTGAAACCTTAATGCTACCTATTTAGCTGGCAACGTCGCTGTAGTTTCATTTTACGGCTTCTCTACGATAGCAAAACCCGGTTATGTCTCCAGGGCGAAGAGCTTTCGCCTGAAGTAAAACACTACATTCACCGGGCTGATGAGCACCGGCAAGTCCACCAATGGAACTACCGTAGTCAAGTTATTCTTGAGCTTTAATGCTCTCAATCTTACAGGTTGGTTCTTGCACTTCCGCGGCAAAAAACCTTCTTCGGAAATATAATGCCAGATTCACCAGGCTTATCAGCACCGGTACCTCAACCAGCGGCCCGATGACGGCAGCAAACGCCTGCCCCGAGCCAATGCCGAAAACCGCCACGGCTACGGCGATAGCCAGCTCAAAATTGTTGCTGGCCGCGGTGAAAGCGATGGTCGCCGTCTTCGCATAGTTAGCCCCAATTTTCTTGCCCATGTAGAAGGAGACCAGAAACATAACGACAAAGTAGATGAGTAGCGGCACTGCGATGCGCAATACATCCAGCGGTATCTGTATGATTAGTTCTCCCTTGAGGGAGAACATTACGACAATAGTAAAGAGCAGGGCAGCTAAGGTAATCGGGCTTATCTTTGGGATGAACTTGCTCTCGTACCACTCACGCCCCCTGGTTTTAAGGAAGATGAAACGGGTTAGCATACCTCCAAAGAAGGGTAGACCAAGGTAGATAAATACACTTTCTGCTATCTGGCCGATAGTGACCTCTACAGATGAACCTTTGAGACCGAACCAGGTTGGCAATATAGTGATGAAAATATAGGCATAAACTGAGTAGAAAACTATTTGAAAAATGGAGTTAAAGGCAACCAAGCCAGCGGCATATTCGTTATCACCCTTGCAGAGCTCGTTCCAGACAATAACCATGGCGATGCAGCGGGCCAAGCCAATCATAATAAGGCCGTACATGTATTCCGGATAGTGCCAGAGGAAACCGAGGAAGAGGATAGCCAGGAAGAACATGAGTATCGGCCCGATAATCCAGTTCTGAACCAGGGATATTCCGAGCACGCGCCAGTCACGAAAGACCCCACCCAATTCCTCATACCTGACCTTGGCCAGAGGCGGGTACATCATCAAGATAAGTCCTATAGCGATAGGGATAGATGTGGTACCGATGGAGAGCCGGGTCACGGCCTCACCAACCTGGGGGATGAAGAAGCCTAGTCCTACACCTAACCCCATAGCCAGGAATATCCATAGAGTCAAAAACCGGTCGAGGAACGAAAGCCTGCCCGTCCTAGCTTCTGGTTTTTTGCTCATGTTATCACTCATTGAATACCTGCTAAGCGAATAAAAGGCTACTTGTTGTGTTGAATAAAACCTTCTACGGGATTAGCGGCATTGAGATGTGATTTGAGTCTACCCTTTTGAGAGTATAAAATCCGGTCATAGATTAACTTTTTTAGAAATACTAGCGCCTCTTTCTCGTCACTATCAGTAACGATTCTCTCCAGTTCCATCAGTTCTCTCTCGTCAAAGGAGACGGCGGTTTTTCTGATTTCCAGCATCTTGTAACTCTCCTTTTTGTATGAACCCTAGAACAGATAGGTAAGCAGATACACGCCTACCCCTATCAAGATTACCCCCGCCGCCTTCTTGGAATAGCTGGAGAAGTTGCTTATACCTTTGGATTCAAGCACCCTCTGGGCGAAACCAGCTGATATACCAGCGCTGAGCACCAAAACCCAGTGCCCCAAGGCGTAAGCAAGAAGCAGCCCGCCGCTGTAGGCGATCTCTTTCTGGGTAACAGCGAAGGTTAATATAACCGCCAGCACCGGGGTGGCACAGGGTGAAGCCAGTATTCCGAAGAAAAGGCCCATCAGGAAAGCCCCAATCAGCGCCTTTTGCTTGGGCATAAATCGCTGTGATACACCGATATTAAGATTCAATACCTCTGAAAGTAAAAGATACAGCCCCAGCAGAATAGCCACCGGGGGCAACACGTAGTTCCAGAAGCTGCCGACATCGCCAAACAGCCTGCCCATGGCACCGGCTATTATCCCCAAAACGGTGAAGGTTATAGTCAGACCGAGGACAAAGACAAGGGAATATTGAATGGCTTTTTTCTGTGAGCCTTCGGCATAGCCTCCAACGTAGCCGATGACAAGCGGTATCATCGCCAGCACGCAGGGGCTGGCGCTGGAGATAATGCCTCCCAGGAAGCAGGCGGGGAAAGCCAGCCATCCCTGGTTCTGGATGAGTTCACCGATGAAGTTGAATAGTTCTTCCACTAGTTAGACCCCCACCTTTTTTAGCTGGGTTATAATGTCTTTCTTTGCCCAGAAGCCCATATGCCTGGTTACTTCCTCGCCCTTACTGTCAAATAATATCTGGGTAGGTATTGTCATAATCCCGTACTCATGAGTAAGGTCTTTCTGCTCATGAACCTCAATGTTGACTACGTTCAGCCTACCTTGATACTCAACTACCAGCTCCTCCAGAACGGGCTTCATCTGTTTGCAGGGGATACAAGTCTTCCAGCTAAATTCAGCCAGAGTCGGCCTGCTACTAGATAGAGCCTGCTCAATCAGCAAACCTTCCAATTTAATCCACCCCCATCTTCTTTAGCTGCGCGATTATTTCTTCCTTTGGCCAGAGACCGATGTGCCGGGTAATCTCCTTGCCGCTGCTATCAAAGACTATCTGTGTTGGTATCGTTATGATGCTGTAGGAGCGGGTCAATTCCATCTGTTCGTATACCTCAACGATTACCACGTTTAGTTTTCCCTCATACTCTATTGCCAGTTGTTCTAGGATAGGTTTCATCTGCTTACAGGGGATACAGGTGCTGGCGCCAAACTCTGCCAGAGTCGGCTTGTCGTTGCCGAGAACCTGCGTCAGTGGTATTGAGGCAAGGTCCGGTGTTAGCGATGGTGCTGGTGAAGGTGTGGGCGAGGTTGGCTCTTTGGGTACTAGGATGGCATGCTTGGCGAGGCAACTTACCTGGGTGGTTACCTGATGGTTCTTAGTATCTACCTTCTTATATTGCCACTTATCCCATCCGCTACTTTCATCGTAAGGTGCAATATAAACCTCGCTCTCCCTCATTCCTTCCGGCAATTCTTCCGGGTCGTAGCTTATAGTGAGCCCAAGCGGGGGATCAAAAGTAGCTCCTTCGGGTCTCAAATCATATACTACCCCAATAATATAAGCATCTTCCGGTGGAAGTGGTAGGGTTGGGTCGATTGCCACATGGATGAATTCGAGGGGCTTCTCGTCTTTGTCAATGGCAATAGTGCCTTTCTTTAGGGACAGGCTAACTTTACCATCAGCAGACGACAACTCTACATTTGTCTTTATTCTCCCTTGGGCATCAGCCGAGACTTCATGTATTGTGCCAAGCAGGTCAATCTCTATTTGGTAAGTCGCTGGCTCTCCATTGGCCGCTGGGGATACATCAGGTGTACAACTTACCACAGGCAACAGACATATTGACAGCGTTATGCATATCAGGGCGTATTTTTGAATGAAACATACTATTCTCAACGGAACCTGCTCCTTCCTCCAATGGCAGTGTCGTCAGAAATCTTCCAATTACTCTATCCCCATCTTCTTTAGCTGCTCAACTATTTCTTCCTTTGGCCATAAGCCCACATGCCTGTTTATCTCATTACCATTGCTATCAAAGACTATCTGCGTTGGTATTGCCATTATCCCGTACTGTCTGACTTGGTCCATATGGTCGTCAACTTCGACAATTACTACGTTCAGCTTGCCTTGGTATTCTATGGCGAGTTCCTCCAGGATTGGCTTCATTTCTTTACAGGGAATACAGACTCCCCGCCCGAACTCGGCTATTGTCGGCAAGCCGCTGGATAGGGCCTGCTCGAGAGGTATCGTGGCAAGGTCTGGTACAATCGTTTTTTGTGAAGAAGTGTCAGACTGGCAGCCCGCCAGGAGCCAGAGCAAGGATGCCGCCAGCAACAACAGGATAATATTTCTGACTATTTTCAACACGACCTCCTCATGTTAATTCATTCAGGAGTTTTGCCACTCGCTCTTTTATCTCGCCGCGAATCTTTCTGACCTGTTCCAGGGTCTTATCTTTAGGATCTCCTATAGCCCAGTCTTCGGTCTCGGTAAATCTTGCCGGGCAGACTGCTTCCGCATTGGCACCGCAGCCCATGGTGATCATCTTATCCGCCTGCTTAACCATATCCATGGTGAGCGCCTTCGGTTTGTTACCGCTTATGTCTATGCCCACCTCCCGCATTGCCTCAACCACTGCCGTATTGACTCTATCTGCCGGCTGGGTGCCCGCTGAATATGCTTGTGCCTTTCCTTTTGCCATATGATTGAAGAAAGCCTCAGCCATCTGGCTTCGGCCAGAGTTGTGCACGCAGACGAAGAGCACCGTCTTTTTGCATGTCATCTGTCAACCTCTAGTGGTCTTGCCAGGGATTCCCTGGTGCGCCGGGCGATTAAGTCTATCTCATCCTGAGATATCCGGAACTTGTGGTTCTTATCAATTCCCTCTTCGGTTACGCATATCCAGTCGGTCACTTTCAGCCCGGCATGTTCGATTGTCTTTTTGGCGCAGGCTACCGGGCAGCCGTCCAGGGCTACTAATCTTCTGGCGCCTTTAGCCGATTCCACCATGCCGCCAATATGCGCGCCGATACCGGCCAGGCAGTAAATCCGCCCAATGCAAAGAGTGTCCAGGCTTAATGCTGCCTGATTGGCAATCTGACCGCAGTTGGAGCCGCCCGAGCAAGGGAGTAAGATGATTTCCTCGGCTTTGCAGGTACATTCTACTGTGATATCATTTTGCCCCATCTTGCCTCCTGATTTTGGTGCTATGAATTATTATTAGCCTTGTTTGTCTAAAGCAGTGGTGATGAAGGTAGTCACCTCAGCTTTGGTAGGCACCCGCCCGGAGCAGACCAGCTTTTCATCGATAACCAGTCCGGGGGTGGTCAGGATGGGATATTCCATTATCTTTTTCATATCCTTGACCTCTTCGACTTCGGCATCAACGCCGAGCTCCCTGACAACTTCCTTTATCATCTTTTCCAGCTGCTGGCAGCGGGCGCATCCCGGCCCCAGAACCTTGATTTCCATTCTTTTACCTCCTTAGAAAGATTAGTTGGCTATTAGCCCGAAAATATAACCGGTGATAGTAGCGAAGACCACCACCAGACCCACGTAGGTGAGCATCTTCTTTGTTCCCATGATATTGCGGATGACCAGCATGTTAGGCAGGGACAAGGCCGGACCAGCCAATAAGAGTGCAAGGGTCGGCCCTTTCCCCATGCCTAGATTCATAAAGGCGCTGACGATAGGTACCTCGGTAAGCGTGGCAAAGTACATCAGCGCCCCGAGGAAGGAAGCGATGAAGTTGGCAAAGAGACTATTACCGCCTACCCAACTGGTGACTGCGTCCTGAGGAACAAAGGTGGTTATGATACCGGCGACAAACACACCTGCCAGCAGCCAGGGTACGATGAGGCGGACAAAGCGCAGCGTCTCCTTCATCCACATACCGAGTTCACCTCTGGTAAACCAGCGCCACAGGATTAAGCCCAGGGCTGCCAGCAGTATGCTGGTTACAATCCAGTTCTGTGATGCGGCGAATACCAAGATGCCTACCAGCACGGCGAAAAAGACAATCTGCTGCCACCAAGGCTTGGCGGACGGGTCAGCCTCAAGGGCATTGAATGCGGCTGAATTCTTCAGCGACTCTCCTCTACGGTAGATAAGCGCCATGATTAGACCGATACCGGCGGCAAAAACTACGGCACCGATAGCCCTGGCCAGACCCAGGTCGAAGCCTAGGATACGGGCAGTATAGACTATGGCCAGGACATTGATTGCCGGGCCGGAATAGAGGAAAGCCACCGCTGGGCCAATGCCAGCGCCCCGTTTATAGATACCGCCGAACAGAGGTAGCACGGTGCAGGAGCAGACCGCCAGGATTGTACCTGAGACCGAGGCAACACTATAAGACATGAGCTTATTGGCTTTGGGGCCGAAGTATTTAATCACCGAGGCTTGTGCGATGAACACAGCAACAGCCCCGGCGATAAAGAAAGCCGGCACCAGGCAGGTGAGCACATGCGCCGAGAGGTACGCCAGGAGGGCGTCCCATCCACCCTGTAGTAAGTTCAGGAAAATTGTCATATAATTCCATCCTATAATGCGCATTAACGCATATACTATAGTCAAAAAAAATTAGGCTGTGGCTCTTCCGGTTCTTATCCTGTCAGCACAGCTTGGGCCTACCCGCTCCGCCTTCTTGAGCCTTTCGCGGTCCAACTCAACGGCTTTATTGCCCTCCAGAGTCTTGGTCACCGCGTGCACCATGTCGGTTAAGTACTCCTGCATACCGTCCTTGTCAATGGAGTAGAGCGACCATAGTCCATCCTTTCTCAACTTCAGGAAACCGGCATCGTACAATGCTGCCAGATTACGAGAGGCTCTGGTCTGCGAGATATCCAGTGCCTGCATTACCTCGCAGACACAGCACTCCCGCTCCAGGAGAATATTAAGTATCCTGAGCCTGGTCTCATCGGAAAGGGCTTTAAATGCCTTAATTGAATCTTTCATTGTTCATCTTCCTTGTATATATGCGCTTATAAGCATATAATAACCCATCCTGGTGGTTCTGTCAAGATAATCCTGATTTTGTCTTTAGGCAGGAATCCCTTAAGATTTTGTAGGGCTATCATCTAGCAGTCTGTTAAGAGGCATCTCAATCCAGAGTACGAATACGAGTTGACTGTTTGTCATCAGTGTGGCTCTTGAATCCCTAGTATGGTAATCCGCTCAAGACACTTTATGCCTCTTATACCGGCGGGAGCAAAGATCATCGAGCCTGACTTGGCATTCCACTGCTTTTCACCTGCAGTAATGCTGCCTTTACCTGATATTACGTAGAAGAATACGTCATAGGGCTCATGGTGAGGAGTTATTTCGTAGCCATCATCAAGACATATGACCACTACATTGAAGTGATTGCCACGGAAAACATTGCTCTTGGTCTTCTCATTCGGCAGAAAGTTGACGAACTGACTCAAGTCATACCTCTGCTCTCTTGCATAGCTCTGACTTCTATGTGCTCTTACCATGTCATATTCTCCTGGGCATCGTCCTCTGGTGCAGTTTCATCGCCAACACCAGGAAGAGGGCGCTAAAGGCAAGCAGGACGACTAGGTCAACACCTATGGGCAGATAGCCATTTGCCTGTAGAGAATGGCGAGTCAGGTCCGTAAAATAAGTCAGGGGAGACACAAAAGCGATAGCCTTACCCCACAGAGGCAGGTCGCCCAGCGGAATAAAGATGCCGCTGATGAATACCACCGGGAACTTGACCATTGAGGAGAGCATCATGATAGTGCTGGGAGTACTGGTCGGTGCTGCCGAGAAGATAAGTCCCAGGGAGCTGAAGCAGAAAGCCGCCAGCACTAGTCCCAGAGCGAGGATGAGCGGCTGGGAGATACTGATACCAATACCGAGCCCAACTATGAGGGGGATGAAAGAGATGGCGACTCCAAAGGCAAAGGAAGCCAGCACATCCCCCAGGACTATCGTTGGAAGGGTTACCGGACAGGACATCAGCCTCTCCAGCGTCCTTGCCTGCGTCTCCCAGGGTGCTACTGCCGGTGATATGGCAGTAGCAGTGAAGAAGAGGATCATCCCCAGAAGCCCCGGCATCATGAAGTCAAGGCTCAGATTTCTGCCGATGACAAAGGATAGAAACAGAAATACCGGGAAGAGGATGCCAAATATTATCACCGGTCCCTTGGAGTAGTAGATGCGGATGTCCTTTTTGGCGATAACCAGGGAACGGCGACCCTGTTGCCATACTGCGGAGACATCAAGCATGCCTGCCCTCCTTTTCAGTGAGGGCGACAAAGGCGTCTTCCAGGGAAGGGGCCAGTATGTTGAGCGACACTATCTTGAGCCCCACCATGCACGAGTGGTTGACCAGTCCCACCACTAGCTCCCCGGGGCTTTCAGTGTAGATGCGGTACTTATCGCCGAGTTTCTGCACGTCATTTACACCGGGAAGCTTAGCCAGAGTCTCCGGGTTTATGTTTTCAGCAAAGCTAACTTCAACCGAGTGCCGGCCGCTGGTTGCCATCCTGAGCCTCTCCGGGGCATCTATGGCGACTATTCTTCCCTTGTTGATGACAGCTACCCGGTCGCAGAGCTGGTTGGCTTCATCCATGTCATGAGTGGTAAGGAAGATGGTCTTTCCTCCGGCATTCAGCGCCTGGATGAGGCTCTTGATGAGGCGGGCGCTCTGTACGTCCAGCCCTGAGGTCGGCTCATCCAGAAACAGTAACTCAGGGTCGCTGATAAGCGCCATAGCCAGAATTAGACGCTGTTTCATGCCCTTGGAGTATCCCTTTACAAGGCCGTCCTTCCTTTCGGAGAGTCCCAGCTCCTGCAACAATTTGGTACCCTTCTCCTGCGCTGTCCTGGCGGGGACATCGTATAGTTCCGCCATAAGCATCAGGTTATTCCAGCCTGAAAGGTCATTATAGGCGTTAGCCATCTCAGGCACTACGCCGGTCACCTGTTTGGCTTCCAGGCTGCCTGCCTTGTATCCCAGGATTGTAGCCTGTCCTTCATCTGCCCTGATGACACCAGTCAGCATCCTGACCGTGGTGGTCTTACCCGCCCCATTCGGTCCGAGAAAACCGAAAATCTCCCCCGTCCTCACCTCAAAACTGACATGGTCCACAGCAACAAGCTTCTCATAGCGCTTAGTGAGATTTCGCGCCTCGATGGCCAGACCGTCAGGCGGGAATACATTGGGCACCTTTAGTCTTCCCTCCTCTCTGGACAGTATTTCTGGCATGATTGCTCCTTGCTCGGCTCTTCCATGCTCAGAGCTGCTGAGATGAGCTTTTGGAATTTCCCCAGCATGTCCTGGTTAACGAAGTAATGGATGTGGTAACCCCGCCTCTCACCTTTTACCAGCCCAATCGCTCTCAGCACCCGCAGGTGCTGAGAAACGGCGGACTGGGTCACCCCCAGAAGCCCTGCCAGTGCGTTGACACAGAGAGCGTCCGGGTCGTGTTGGCGGCAGAGCAGCTTTACCAGCTTGAGACGGGTGGGGTCAGCCAGCACACTGAAGACCGCTGCCTGCTCATCGGTGTTTTCCTGAATCTTCTCTTGAGTCTCCATAGAGAGTATAAGTCCTCACTAATATACTTATATTACCTTCTGCAAACGCATCTGTCAAACCGGAAATTTCAGTCGCGGTTCATCTTACGATGAGGTCACAATACGCTATTTTGTTATATTGGCCAAAAGAAAGCATTATTAGTTACTTTTGATTTCACTATTTGTAATCGAATATTGAAATCAAAAGTATCCTTGCTACCTGATTATGCGGCTGAAAGACGTGGAGGCAAGGGTGACTAACACCGCTGTTGCCAGGACTATGACGCCGCAGTTCAGGGCTATATGGCTGTAGTCTGCGGTAACCAGCAGTGCCCGCATAGCCTCAACAATATAGCTGAGGGGGTTAATATGAGCTATCACCTTTAGCCAGGTGGGCATGATATCAATCGGGTAAATGGCGTTTGAAGCAAAGAAGAGCGGCATGATAATAGCCTGACCGATGCCCATCATGCGTTCCCGGGTCTTGAAGAATGAAGCCAGGAAGATGGACAGGCTAGAGAAGCACATGCCGGTGAGGACGATAAGTACGATTACCCCGATGATGCTGACCGGGGTCAATATCAGGTGGACGCGGATGATTACCGCCAGGATAAATACCACCAGCGCCTGGATGACCGACCTTACCCCGGCGGAGAGAGTCTTACCCAGAACAATGCTATAGCGCGGGATAGGGGTGGAAAGCAGCTTGTGCAAAAGGCCCATGTCCCGGTCAATAACCATCATGAATCCGTAAAAGATGGCGACAAAGATAACCGACTGGGTTAGAACACCCGGCGTAAGGAACTGAATGTAGTTGTAGTTCCCTGTAGGTACCAGATGCGTCCCAGCAAAGACCTCACCGAAGACCAGCAGCCATAGGACTGGCTGTACCGCGCGTATGAAGATCTGTGATGAATCGTGCCATACCTTTCTCAGCTCGAAATCGGTGATAGTGAAGATATCGGTAAATAGCCGGACTATTTTTTTCATTGCCCATGCCTCCTTGCCGTTCTCCGCATGGCCCTCGTCGTCTGCCAGTTCAGGTCACCATCGCCGATACGTTTTCCGGCATATTTGAGAAAAACGTCGTCCAGTGTGCCTACCTTCAGTGAGACTGAAGCGGCGCTGACCCCGTGACTTTTCAGTCTATCGATAATATCAGGTATTTTCCTTTCTCCATCAATAATCACTATATCGCAGGCGCTGTCCTGGGACTGGGGCAGAAGCTGGTAGCCCAGCTGTTGCAGCACCTGACGGCAGTTGGGGCTGGACGAGGTTATCGTGATGATATCCCCGCCCAGTTCTGCCTTTAGCTTGTCCGGAGGACCAATGACGGCAATTTTACCGCCGTTCATAATGGCGATGCGGTCACATAGATAGTCAGCCTCGTTCATGTCGTGGGTGGTGAGCAGGATGGTGGCGTCAAACTCATCACGCAGTCGGTTGATGTAATCCCAGACCATCCGTTTCGCCACCGGGTCAAGACCGATGCTCGGCTCGTCGAGGAAGAGCACCCGGGGTCGGTTGACCAGTACCTGACCTATCTCCAGACGCCGCATCATGCCCCCGGAGTAATTCCGGGCCAGCTCATTGACCTTTTCGGTAAGTTCCATGAACCGGATGACATCCCGGATGCGCTCCCGACGCACCGACCTAGGGACGTGGAAAAGCTCGGCATAGAAGAGGAGGTTCTCGTAGCCGGTGAGGTCACCTTCTACTGAGATATCCTGGGGAACGTATCCGCAGACCTCACGTACTTGCTGTGGCTTCTTGGTGACATCAAGGTCAGCGACCTTTGCCTGGCCGGCGCTCAGTGGGAGCAGGGTGAGTAGGCAACGGATGGTGGTCGTCTTACCGGCACCGTTGGGGCCGAGAAGACCGAATATTTCGCCTTTATCCACTTGGAAAGATATGCCATTCACTGCCGTGAACTGACCGAACCGTTTGGTCAGGCGTTCGACATCAATCATGTTCATGTCTGTTTTCTCCTTCGTGCGCCTCAGCAGCCTTGACCAACGAATTGAGCCCCTGAGCCAGTGTCGCCAGCTCATCCAAACTAAGACGGGCCAAGACCTCAGAGAGATAACCCCTTCTTCTCTCCCTGAGCTTTGCCACCAGTTCCTCTCCCCTAGTCGTAGCTTGCAGTAAGAACATACGGCGGTCTTGTATATCCTCAGTGCGACTCACCAGACCCTGCTTCACCAGCCGGTCTATTATGCCAGTAACGTTGGTTGGGGTAACCCCGAGCGCTGCCGCCAACTTTCCTGAGTTAGTGCTCCCTTGATTGTTGATGAAAAACAGGCTTTTGAGTTGAGGCATGGTAAGAGGTAAGCCCATCCAGACATCAAGCTCGTATTGCCTTTGGGCCCGACCTACCCTACGCTGAAGCTCTATGATCTCCTTTATCAACTCCGTTTTCTCCATTAGTTATTCCTACCTTCATAGTAAATGTTATATTGATATTATAACCTACATTTACTAATATATCAATATGACCTGCCCTCTTAAAAATAGATGAGGAATCCCTATTGGTGTATCTACCACGTCTTTAGGATTTGGGGGAAACCAGCTTCTTCAGAAGTCACAAAATGAGTGTTTGTTACATCAAGAATACTGCGGGCTTTCTAATGAGAATATATATCCAGTGATATAGGAAGGTCAAGCCGTCGCTGGTAACCTAATTTGGCAGGAGTAGTCAATTTTTGGAGAGTTAGCACCCCACCGGGTGAGAATTTGCTTTTCCAATCGAGAGATGTAGGAGTTCCATTTGTATGCTATCGGGAGTATCCTTCTCTAGCTGCCACTCCAGCTCTCCTTGCTCTCTCAGCCTCCGTCTCAGCATACTCCTCAGCCCCGTGCTTGGTTGCCTTCGCCAAGTTGATAGCGGCATTTATCAAGGCCATATGCGTGAAGCCTTGTGGAAAGTTCCCCAGCAGCTTGCCGCCGCTAGGGTCGAACTCCTCAGAGAGCAAGCCCAGGTCGTTTGCGCAACCTGACACTCGTTCGAAAAGGTCATGAGCTTCGTCAAGCCTACCGCTAAGGGCTAACGCATCAACTAACCAGAATGTACATGTGACAAACACCCCTTCACTGCCGGGCAAGCCGTCTTTAGAACGGTAACGGTAAACCAGGCCGTCATTGGCCAGTCCAGATTTAATGGACTCTATCGTAGACTGCACACGTGCATCGGTAGCTGGCAAAAAGCCAGTTCGAGGAATAAGCAGGGCGCTGGCGTCTAAAGCAGAACTGCCGAAAGCCTGAGTAAAGGCCCCAGCGTCTCTGCTGAAGCCATCGGTTAGCACTGCTTGACGGATGGCCTCGCGTGCACTCTCCCATCTATCTAAAGAAGCCTTCAGGGAATGCTCCTTCGCGAGCCGAATGCCGCGGTCAAGCGCAGCCCAGCACATCAAACGAGAGTAGAGGAAGGGCTGCGGACCACCTCGCACTTCCCATATACCGTCATCCGATTCCTGCCAGCGTTGTATGGTGCGATCAACCAACCCACGCAGGAGCGGCCAGTCCTGTTTCAGAAGACGTTCCCGTGTGGAGAGCTGGCTTTTATCTTCTTCTCGTCTTCCGATTCTCGATGCGAAGTACAGGTAAGCTGCCGTAAGCACCTCGCCGTAGATATCAAGCTGTAGCTGTTTTGCTGCCGCATTGCCCACCCTGACTGGACGCGAACACTCATAACCTTCAAGATGGTCCAGAGTTATCTCAGGAAGTTCGCGGCGTCCATCGATGCCGTAAAGTACCTGCAGATCAGGACTGGGGTCGTTGTGATGAGTATCCTGCAACCAC
>CAZDHX010000010.1:0-52865 GCA_964505425.1 uncultured Dehalococcoidales bacterium
CGACTGTCCGCTATGCAGCTGCATAATGGGAAGTATTTAATGACCCCCGTAATAAGAATTTAGGTGAAAAGTGTATCAAAATGGGACCCTGGCAGATAAATAGCTTTGCCATCAGAAAAGTGCTCATCCAAGAATAAAAAACGAAAGCTGTCTTCAACCAGTGTCATACTATTACGGAGGTCATAATTTTATGTCTTGTACCGCCTACCATAGTCGCAGTTTTCTCCGGGGAGCCGGGGCTGAAGGAGCTGCTAAAGACCTCGGCATCAACCAGGTCTAACTCTCCATCGTTGACCAAGGCCTGCACGAGGCGATATCGCTGCTCGACAAGTAAGAGGAAGACTACGGGCCTATGCGCTGACCCGCACACGGGCCAGAAATGGCCAAGAACTTACTGACGGGCGACAGGGAGACCGGGGAAATCTTGATTCAACATTAGCGAGTTATAACTTCTGCGACCTAAGTATTTTTATGGGTTCCCGCCTCGTAGAAATATCCCGTAAAACTCCCATCAAATGTCCATCAAACCCATAAAATAGCGCATTACAAGCAGCGCAAGAGTTGCAAAAGGCTAACGAACAGCTGTCCCAGGTATGAACGCGATTCAGATAAAGGAAATATGCAGCAAGTTGGCCCTGAGTAACAGGGTTGACACTCTGATAGCTGAGCCGGCAGACTTAGAAGTTTTCTTCGCCCCTCCCAGTATTTGATAAACCCTACTGTTAGGTTTATACTACCATTGGAGTTCCTAATGGCCCCGGCTAAAATTGTTCCGTAGCATTCAATGGCACATTACCATTCCCTTCGTCGGAGGCTAGCATGAGACAATTAACCATTAGTTCTGATGCCCCTGGAGAAAGGCTTTTTGTCCTGGGCAATGAGGCGATAGCCAGGGGGGCGATTGAGGCTGGAGTCCAGGTTGCTGCCGCCTACCCCGGTACCCCATCAAGTGAAATACTGGAAACCCTGGCTGGGGTAGCCAAAGAGCTTGGCATGTATGTCGAGTGGTCAACCAACGAGAAGGTAGCCTTTGAGGTTGCCCTGGCGGCTTCAATATGCGGGGTGAGAGCCATGGCCTCGATGAAACATGTCGGGGTGAATGTGGCCCACGACCCGCTGATGACCGCCAGCTATATCGGCGCCAAAGGGGGGCTGGTGTTGGTCTCCGCTGATGATCCCTGGGCGTGGAGCTCACAGAATGAGCAGGATAACCGCTATATCGCTGAACAAGCCTATATTCCCGTTCTCGAACCTTCCTCAGTCCAGGAAGCCAAAGATATGATGGCTGATGCCTTTAAACTCTCCGAGCAATTCAAACACCTTTTCATGTTCAGGTCGGTAACCAGGATAGGCCACGCCCGCGGCGATATCACCCTAGGAGAGATATCAATGGAGAGGAGAAAGGGTCAGTTTATCAAAGACCGTAACTGGCTGGTCTATACCCCTCGTGAGGCCAGAAGAAACAAACCTTTAATGCTGGAAAGGTTTGAAAGAATAAAGAAAGCGGTGAATAAACTGCCCTACAACCAGCTAAAGCTGGCTGATGGAGCCAAGCTAGGTATCATCTCCTGCGGCTTGTCATACAGTTATACTTTAGAGGCAATACAGTGGCTGGGGATTGAGGACAGAGTCTCCATACTCAAGATCGGCACCCCCCACCCCCTCCCCGAGGAGCTGGTAATACAGTTACTCAACTCAGCAAAAGAGGTGCTGGTAGTAGAGGAGCTGGACCCCTTTGTTGAGCTTCATGTCAAAGCCATCGCCGGAGAGCATAATATGCCGGTTAAAATTCACGGCAAGGATTTAGTCCCCCGAATAGGGGAGCTATCCACCAGAAGGGTCACCGAGGCTATTACCGAGCTGACCGGCTCTAAGCCTCCGGTTGATTTCGCCAAACTAGACAAACTAGAGCAGGAGATAGCCCCGCTTCTCCCCTGGAGACCACCCACCCTCTGCCCTGGCTGCCCCCACCGCGCCTCCTTCCACGCCATTACTACGGCGGCACGAAGGGTAGCTAAGGACTACGGCAAAGAGATAGAGCCCGTCTACCCTGGCGACATCGGCTGCTATACTCTAGGCTATAACCCGCCGCAGGAAGCGGAAGATACCTGCATCTGCATGGGAGGCAGCTTCGGCATTGCCAATGGCCTCGCCCATGTCATCGACGCACCAGTAGTAGCCCACCTGGGCGACTCCACCTTCTTTCATGCTGGCATACCACCGCTGATAAACGCTGTCTACAACAAGATCAATATAACCATGGTAATACTGGATAACTCGGCCACGTCTATGACCGGCTTTCAACCCCACCCTGGCACTGGCCGTACCGCCATGGGCGATGAGACGGTTTTATTAAAACCAGAGGAGATAGCCAGAGCCTGCGGGGTGAAATTCGTTGAGGTCGTTGACCCCTTTGACCTGAAAAAAACAACGGCAACCATAGAAAAAGCAATAAGATTTGATGGGCCGGCGGTGGTCGTTTCCCGGAGGCTCTGCGCCATAATTGAGCAGAGAGAGAAGAAAAAACGGAAGGAAGAGATTATCCCCTACTGTGTAGACCAGGATAAATGCAATATCAAATGCAACGCCTGCATCGAGCTTCTGGGCTGTCCGGCGTTAGTAAAAGAAGGAACCAAGACAGTAATCGATAGCTCACTGTGCAATGGCTGCGGCCTCTGTGCCCAGCTCTGCCCCTATAAAGCGATAGTACCGGAGTAAAGAAAATGGTGAAAGAATTCAATATATTAATCACCGGGGTCGGCGGGCAGGGCGTTATTTTAATGTCGGAGCTGCTGGGCAGGGCCGCCGTGGCCGATAAGTTAAGGATAAGAGGTTCAGAGATACTGGGGATGGCGGTCAGGGGCGGCTCAGTAACCAGCGCCATCAGGTTAGGAGACGAGGTCTACGGCCCTCTCATCCCGGCAGGGAAATGTAATGCCATGGTCGGCATGGAGCCTTCGGAGGCACTGAGAAATATCGCCTACTTATCAAAGTCCAGCCTGGTCATAATTAATACGGCGGTAACTATCCCCTTCACCGTCTCCCTGGGTCAAAGTAACTACCCGGCTTTAGCGGAAATACTGGAAAAACTGGATAAGGCTTCAGGTAAAATAATCCAGCTAGAGGCGGCTAAAACTGCTCAAGAAGCCGGAAACCGGCTAGCTACCAACATTGTGATGCTGGGGGCACTATTTGGCACAGGAAAGCTCCCCATAAAAATAGCGACAATAAAGGAAACTATCCGGGCACGCTTCCCGGCTAAAGTAGCCCCGGTTAATATTAGAGCCTTTGATCTGGGCTACGAGGCATGCCGGCAGGCGGTTAAATAACCGGGGTAGGGGAAAAGATAAAGGCTAGCTTCGGAAGCTGAACATCGAACAAATGATTTAATATAGAGAAATTGACAATTATTACTAAACGTGGTATCAATTGTTATTATTTATTACTGTTGACATAATAGGATTGTGGGCTAGGTCTTTCTACTTATTCAGGGGTATTTATAGCTGGAGGAAGGAAACAGGAGCACAAACGAATGGTAGATTGGCAGCTAACAGCAACCAGTATCTATTGTGACGCTGTAGATGACGATGTAACAATAATAGTGAATAAAGACTGGACTACGAAGTGTACCGGGTATAAGAAGTATGTTGAAAATATCACCAAGGAAATAGCCGTAGAGCTTAAGAAGAAGAGCAAGAAATTGGGGAGAGAGTTAAGGTGCGAGGGTCCGTTGGACTATAGGGTGGCGAACTACAGAGACAAATTAATGTCTGAGGAAAAAACCAAGGCTGATTGACAAAATAACATACTAGCAAGAGATAACTATAGGTGGAAACTAGCAAACAAGTAAAGATAAGGATCGATAATCTCTCTCTCCGATTCGGCGGTGTTAGAGCACTCAATGACGTAAATCTGGAAATCAGGGACAAGGAGATTCTAGCCATAATCGGACCCAATGGTGCTGGTAAGACTGCCCTCCTCAACTGCGTAAACGGCTTCTATAAACCGCAAAAAGGAGAGATATACTACAACGGGCAGAGGATTACCCGAATGCGTCCTGATAAGGTAGCAAAGCTTGGCATCGCTAGGACATTCCAGAATATTGAGCTATTCACCGGGCTTAGCACTCAAGACAATATAATGGCGGCTAGACATATCCTTATGAAACAGAATTTTATTACTGGGGGATTATACTTTGGCTGGGCACATCAGGAGGAAATCAAGCACCGGAGGATCGTTGAAGATATAATTGACTTCCTAGAAATTGAGCCGGTCAGAAAGAAAATAGTCGGCGTTCTTCCTTATGGAATGCGAAAGAGGATTGAGCTGGGCAGGGCCTTAGCCCTAGAACCGGATGTCTTGCTTCTTGATGAGCCAATGGCGGGGATGAACCTTGAAGAGAAGGAGGATATCGCCAGATTTATTATTGACGTATTTGAGGGACAGGGAGCTACTTATTCCACCACCCCAGTGCTGAGGGACGGTGTTACCTGTATTGTTCTCGTCGAGCATGACATGGGAGTGGTCATGGATATAGCTGATAGGATCATCGCCCTTGACTTTGGCCGGAAGATTGCTGAGGGCACGCCTGCAGAAATCAGGAGTAATCCCGAAGTCATTAAAGCCTATTTGGGGCAGGAAATGTAGACCTGCTGATGTAGGTTCTTGACATGCGAAGCGAAACGTATACAATAAACCTAGAAAGGTATTCTGAAAAAACTACTGATCATTTGCCATAGACTAAACAGTTGATTTACTCTGTTGCCAGAGCTAAGGAGTGCCATGGTAGAAGCAGATACTTTACCCAAGCTCGTTAAGGCAAACTACGAAAAGTGGGGTAATAGCGTGGCCATGGCCATGAAGAATTTTGGCATCTGGCAGAGGTATGCCTGGAAAGACTACTATGAACGGGTCAAGTACTTCTCTCTGGGGCTGATAAGTCTTGGCCTGGAAGCAGGCGATAAGGTCTGCATAATTGGTGACAACGAACCCGAGTGGTTTTGGGCTGAATTTGCTATTCAGGCGGCCGGTGGCATTACCACCGGCATTTTTGTTGACTCTATACCTTCCGAAGTGAAGTATATCGCCGGGTACTCTGACGCTAAGTTCGCCGTTGTCAATGACCAGGAGCAAACAGACAAATTCCTTGAGATTAAGGATGAACTGCCCTCGCTAAGAAAGGTTATCTACTGGGACCCCAAAGGGCTGAAGAACTACGATGAGCCCATATTAATTAGCTTCGCCGAGGTCATGGAACTGGGCAAGAAATATGAAGAGACACATCCCGGTCTTTTCGAACTAAACCTGGCCAAGGGTAAAGGTAGCGACATTGCTTTCATTTATTTTACATCGGGAACTACCGGCTTACCCAAGGGAGCGATGATTACACATAATGCGCTCATAAACACCGCCAAAGGTTTTATTAACCGTTATCCGCTTAGCCAGGCCGATGACTTGATCTCCAACTTTCCAGCCGCGTGGGTTGGAGACAGCTTCTTCGCCACTGTACCTCATCTACTTACCGGTGCCAGACTCAACTTCCCTGAGGAGCCGGAGACCATCGCCGAAGATACCAGAGAGATTGGCCCCAATTTTATTATCTATGGTCCCCGCCAGTGGGAAAGCTTGGTTAGTGAAATTCAAGTGAAGATAATGGATGCCCACCCTCTGAAGAGGTTCTGCTACCATTTGTTCCTGCCAGTAGGCTACAAGATTGCCGATTATAACTTCGCTGGCAGGACTCCGAACCTGTTCTGGCGTGCCCTTTACTTCATAGCATATTGGCTACTGTTTCGTCCTCTTAAGGATCGTCTGGGACTATCCAATGTGAGGTTCGCTGTTACCGGTAGTTCGGTATTGTCATTGGATACCTTCCGGCTAATCCACGCTATTGGTATTGAGCTGAGGCAGAACTACGCTGGCACCGAAGCTGGCTTTATTTCCAGCCATGGAAAGGGTGAAATCAAATTTGAAAGTGTAGGACGGCCAGCAATGGGCACCGAGGTGCGGATCACCGACGATGGCGAACTGCTGGTCAGAAGCGACTGTATGTTTAAAGAGTACTATAAGGATCCAGAAAAGACCAAAGACGCCTTCAAGGGCAGTTGGTTCAGGACCGGTGACGCCGTTCATATCGATGAAGACGCGCATCTCATATTTCTCGACCGCGTAAAAGAAATGGGTGAGTTAGCGACTGGTGTAAAATACGCACCACAATACATCGAGGGTCGGCTCAGGTTCAGCCCTTACATCAAAGATGCCATGGTTATTGGCGGTAAGGATAAAGAATTTGTATCCGCCATAGTAAATATCGACCCTACCATGGTTGGCAAGTGGGCGGAAAACAACCGTGTGCCCTATACTACCTTTGTTGACCTATCTCAGAAAAAGGAAGTGGCAAACCTGGTGCAAAAGGACTTAGCTCGGGTAAATGGCTATCTGCCCGAGGGAGCCAGGGTCAGAAAATTCGTCCTGCTGCACAAGGAGTTTGACCCGGATGAAGCCGAACTAACCAGAACCAGGAAACTGCGCCGGAGCTTCATGGAGGAGCGATACAGAGACCTAATCGATGCCATATATTCCGACAAGGACGAGGTGATGGTTGAGGCACCAGTAACATATAGGGATGGGAGAAAGGGTTCAGTAACTACAGCTATTAAAGTAAGGGCTGTCTAGCAGGGAGCGAAGAGTATATGGCTCAGTTACTTCAATACATCATAACCGGAATTACGGTGGGGATGGTCTATGCCCTAATTGCTTTAGGATTTGTTCTTGTCTGGAAATCGAGCGGCGTGGCCAACCTTGCTCTGGGGCAGCTGGTACTGATCTCCGCCTGGTTTACCTACGGCATGCTCGTTCAGGCTGGGTTTCCCTTCTGGTTCGGTTTTATTCTGGTTGTCCTTTTTGCCCTGGCTCTGGGCTGGCTAATCGAGAGAGTCGTGCTACGTCCTCTTATTGCTCAGCCCATCCTGTCGTTAATAACCGTTACCTTAGGGTTAGCCTATTTCCTAGAAGGTGCGGTAACCTTTATCTGGCCATGGAGTGTTGATGCCCTACCTCGGTTCTTCCCCACCGAACCGCTCCATTTGGGCACTGCGGTAGTCTCCCAGGAGTATGTATGGGCAGCGGTTATTTCATTAATTTTGTTTGGTCTATTGACCCTATATTTCAGATACAATAAGATGGGCATTGCCATGAGAGCGACTGCTGACGATCAGTTTGCAGTTCAAGCCTGTGGTATCCCGGTAACTAGAATTTTTTCAACCTCTTGGATATTTGCCTGTATCGTTGCCGCCATCGGTGGCATTCTAATGGCCAGCATTGGTGGTATCACCTACGGGCTGGTTGAAACAGGACTGAAATCATTCTCTGTGGTTATACTTGGCGGGCTGGATTCATTTGTTGGTGCCATCGTTGCTGGCCCAATTATCGGCCTTGCCGAGAATCTAGGTGGTGGTTATCTCACGCCTCTAACCTGGCCTGGGGTGAAGGATATTATCCCATTCATAATTATCATTATTGTCCTGTTTATCAAGCCCTACGGTCTTTTTGGTGAGGTCAGGATAGAAAGAATTTAGACTTTCGCTAGCCGAGTTATTGGGTTTTAGGTCCTATCCGTGGGGTGATAGAAAGAGCAGCGGGAGAAAATTATGGGTTTACCGTGTGGAGTCCACAACTACACTTACGCGCAGGATATGGCTATTGTCCGCACCAAGACCCAATGGGTGCTGCTCATTGGTTTTTTTGTTCTGCTTTTCACCTGCCCGCTATGGTGGTCCAACTACTGGCTGAGTGTCGCCAACCTGATTGGCATTACCCTCATAGCCGCCACAGGCTTAAATATTCTGACTGGCTACTGCGGACAATTATCCATCGGTCATGCTGGCTTTATTGCCGTCGGCGCCTATACCGCGGCTATTCTGACAGGGCGATTCGGATTGCCATTCCTGGTAGGACTAATCTGCTCTGGTTTTACGGGCGGGTTCGTTGGTCTTATCTTTGGCATCCCCTCCTTGAAGGTGAAAGGCTTTTATTTGGCAATCGCCACCATTGCCGCCCAGTTTATTATTATATGGGTTATTAATCACTGGTCATCGCTAACTAGAGGTTTTTCGGGTATAGCCGTACCCTATGCTTCAATTGGAGGCTTTGAGTTTCGTTCTGAGGGCAGTCTATTTTACCTTATCATGGTTATCGCTGTAATATGTGTCTTTTATGCCAAGAATTTAGCCCGGACTCGGATAGGTAGGTCCTTTGTTGCCATCAGGGATAACGACCTCGCTGCCGAGGTAATGGGGATTAACTTATTCTACTATAAACTACTTGCTTTTTTCATCGGCTGCTTCTTTGCCGGGATTGCCGGGTGTTTGCTCGCTCACTGGACTGGCTTTATGACCACGGAGAATTTTAGCCTAACGGAGTCAATACTTTATATCGGGATGATAATCATCGGTGGTCTGGGCACTACCCTGGGTCCCATTCTTGGGGTGATCCTTATTCGCGGTCTCCAGCAGGTGCTGACGGTTTACCTTGTACCATTACTAGGGAGTTCATTTCCGGCGTTACCTGCTGGGTTTGCCACTGGTTTAACGCCAATGCTATTTGGTCTGGTAATCGTCCTCTTTCTGGTGCTTGAGCCGAGGGGGCTTGCCCACCGCTGGAATTTGTTTAAATTGGCTTACCGACTATGGCCGTTTTCATATTAGTGAACAAAGGGGGTAAAAGACAATGTAGTGCTAATAGACAGTAAAGGTAGTTAGACTCTTAGGGAAGGAGAATACTGATGAAGAATAGAAGATGGTTAATACTAACCGGGATCCTCTGTTTAGCGTTGGTAGTGGCGGCGATACCCTTATCCAGCGCTTGCGCTCCCAAAGCAACGACAGGCCAAGCGCTAAAGATAGGCATGAGCACGCCGTCAACGGGACCGGCTGCTGAGAAGGGCGCCCCCATGGGGGATGCCAATCTTGATTGCATTAAATACATCAATGACGAGCTTGGCGGCGTTGATGGACACCCTATTGATGTGGAGTGGTTAGACAATGGCTACGATGCCGCCAAAATGGTCACCATCGTCAAGAAGTTCATGGATGACGGCTGCCTGATGTTCACCACGGCCTCATCTGCCATGATGACGGCAGCCATGGAATCGGCCAACCGGGCTGGGTTCCCTGGACTAGCCTGCTTCACCTCCCCCACACTATACCGGCCACCGCAGCACATCTACGGCCAGATGCCCGATTATGGGGACGATGCCTTAGCCTTTACCACCTACTACATGAAAAACATCTGGAAGGGAACGGGCAAGCCAAAGTTCGCGCTGGAGCTTCTCAACAACTCCACCGGCTACGGCGCTCGGGACGCATTTAAGGCGAAGGCTGATGAGCTGGGAATTGATGTTGTGGATGTCGAGGAGCATTCCGCTACCACTACTTCGGAGATGGATGCACTGACCCGCATTAAGGCTCTACACCCCGACGTGTTGTACATCTCCAGCACGCCGGCACCGACCGCGGTAATAATCAAGAATGCCCACGACCTTGGTATGTACCCAGGCATGGTCATCGCCTCTGGCCATGCCGGCTTCACCAAAGCTCTGGTTGACCTCGCCGGTGCCGACATTGTTGAGGGCGTTTACGGAGTATTCCCCACCTGCAACTGGGGGGATAATGTTCCCGGCATGGCTAAGGTGGTTGAATACTGCAATAAGCTGCACCCCAATGACGCCAACAATCTGGACTATGTTACCTCGTGGGCACAGAGCCTGATTTGTGCTCAAGCCTTAAAGTTGGCAGTGGAGAATGCCGGCTATGACGTGCTGGCCAAGGGGAACGCGGACTCGTGGAAGGCTATGGAGACCGAGGGCATCCAGAAGCTGAATAACTATGATGTTGGCGGTCTGCAAAGTCCGGTGACCTATACGCCGGGGGATAACCGACTGGGCAAGTCAGTCAGGATCTTTCAGGTTCAGAACGGAGTAATCACCCCGATAAGCGATTGGGTGGAAGCCCCCATGGTTCCGTACGAGCAGTATAGCTGGTGGGGTAAATAATACAAGGTGGGGGGAGTTCTACAAACGTGGGACTCCCCCCAGCAGGTAGGTTAGAAATGCTCAAGCTTAATAACATTGAGGTTACCTACCTCAATGTTATCCGGGTGTTGCACGGACTTTCCATGGATGTCCCGGACGGTGGAATCGTTGCCCTGCTCGGGGCTAACGGTGCCGGCAAAACCACCACCCTTAAGGCAATATCCGGCCTGTTACACGTTGAGGAGGGCGAGGTAACCGATGGCACTATTGAGTGGAATGGAGAAAGAATAGACAAAAAACATGCTCAGGATATTGCCAAGCTAGGAATCATCCAAGCGCTGGAGGGGCGACGGGTATTCGGCCACCTCACCACGGAGGAAAATTTACTGGTGGGTGCCCACTACCGGAATAACCGGGCTGACGTCAGGAGAGACCTAGAGATGGTTTACCACTATTTCCCCAGACTCACCGATGTTCGGCATAACGTCGGCGGCTACCTGTCTGGTGGTGAACAGCAAATGCTAGTAATTGGACGAGCAATGATGTCAGCGCCCAAGTTGATGATGCTGGATGAGCCATCACTAGGTTTGGCACCAATGCTAGTCGAAGAAATCTACGCGATTATCCAGAGGTTTAATACCGAGCAAAAGACCTCAGTCCTTCTTGTTGAGCAGAACGTAAGAATCGCTCTCAGTATTGCTCACTACGGCTATGTTCTGGAGAATGGTCGTGCCGTCCTTGATGGTACCGCCGAGTTTCTTAAAAATAATGAGGATGTGAAGGAGTTCTACATGGGGCTGTCAACAGTAGGGGCAAAGAAGAGCTACCACGATGTAAAGCACTACAAGCGACGGAAGAGGTGGCTCTAATGACTGGTCAAGGTGATTTCTTTGATGATTTGGAAATAATGCTCCCCGAAGCACGGGAGGCCTATCTTAACCAGAAGCTGGCTGAGACCATTGATTATGCCTATAACCATGCTCCAGCGGCACAGGAAATCCTAGATAAGGCAGGGGTCAGCCCATCTCAGATTCGCGCCGTAAAAGATCTGGAAAAGCTTCCCATCACCAGGAAGGCCGAGCTGATAGAACGACAAAAATTAAACCCTCCCTATGGCGGATTTTTAACTATTCCGGCTAAGGAGATTGACCGCATATTCATCTCACCGGGTCCTATTTATGAGCCACTGCATGCTGAAAACATTAAGTGGTTTGCTAAATCACACTATGCCGCTGGATTCAGAAAGGGAGATATAGTGATAAACTCGTTCACCTACCACATGTCCCCCGCTGGCATCCTATTTCAGGAAGCGTTAAGAGATTGCGGAGCCATCCCTATACCTATGGGGGTGGGAAATACCGAGATTCAGATTCAGACTATGCGTGATTTGCAGGTTACTGGATTTGTTGGCACTCCCAGTTTCCTGATGACGCTCATTAAACGGGCTGAGGCCATGGGTTACAACTTCCGGCGCGATTTCACCCTGGGCAAGGCCTGGTTTACCGGTGAAATGCTCCCCTCATCAATAAGGAAAATTCTGGAGGAAGATTACGGGATCTCCACGGCACAAACCTACGCTGTCACTGAGCTGGGTGGTGCCATTGCCTATGAGTGCCGCCAGAAATCAGGCATGCATTTTATGGATGAATATATGATAGAAATAGTCGACCCCGAGACAGGAAAACAGCTAGGGCCTGGAGAGACTGGAGAAATAGTGGTAACTCCCCTGCTTAATAAAACCTGGGGTCTAATCCGCTACGGTACCGGAGACATGTCTTATTATACCACCGCCCCCTGCCCCTGTGGTCGGACAGCAAACCGGCTTGTAGCTATTATCGGTCGGACTGGTGATGCCACCAAAATAAGGGGCATGTTTGTCGTTACAAAACAAGCCGAACAGGTCTTTAACAGCTTTGAACAGATTTCAGCGTCCCAGATAGTGGTCGAGCGTAAAGAGCAACGGGATATGATGACCTTTAGAATTGAACTTAAAGATGAGGCTGTCGACAAAAGCCAACTAGCCGACAGTTTGAACAACAAGTTTCAGGATGTATGCCGAGTCAAGGCAGACAAGATCGAGTTTGTGGTCAGGGGAACCATTCCTGAGGAGCACAAAACAATATTAGATAAAAGGACGTGGGAGTAGAAATATCATTGTAATACCTTCTTGCCAATAGTAAGCATATAGTCCCAGTTGAACAGCTTGAATTAGAGGCACCGCCATGAACTTAGGAGATATTATCCGGCTCAATGCCATGAAGCTACCCGATAAAACAGCTCTAGTTTTCAGAAATACCAGACTGAGTTATTCCGAACTTAACGAAAGGGTAAACCGGGTGGCCAATGGGTTACTAAGTATCGGCGTAGAAAAGGGAGATAGAGTAGCTGTCCTTGCTGATAACTGCTCTGAATACGTGGAAACGTATTTTGCCACCGCCAAGGGGGGCATGCTTATTGTGCCGCTTAATACCACCCTTGATATTGCTGGACTAGCCTATATTATGAATAACTCCGGGGCAAACACACTTATCTTTGGTCAAGAATATTCAGACATAGTCAACGCCTTGCGTGCTAAATTAGAGACAATGAGACATTACATTGTCATTGGTAAGGGAGCAAGAGCAGATAGCTATGAAGGGTTATTCTCGGGCTATCCGCCGGATGAACCGGAGATACTTGTCAATGAGGATGACATCGCATGGCTGCTTTACACCAGTGGCACTACCGGCCCACCCAAAGGGGTGATGCTCAGCCACAAGGGCCAGATTGTAGATTCAGCCAACACCCTCCTCACCTGTTTCCCCATAACCCGCAACGATATTCACCTGGTTATCCTGCCCCTCTTTCATATCGGCGCTTTGTGGCATATGAGGTGTCACCTATATATGGGTAATACTACTGTGCTGATGGACGCCCGCGACCCGAGGCTGGTTCTGGAGACCATCCAGCGGGAGAAGGTGACTACCATGTGCTTTGTCCCACCGATGATAGTCCCGATAGTTAATTACCCCAATATTAATAAGTACGATGTTAGCAGTATGCGGATAATGATATACTCCGGCGCACCACTAGCTGAGGGACTAGAGCGGCGGCTACACCAGATTTTCGGCGATATAATCATCCAGGTCTACGCCTTAACTGAAGGCGGACCAGGGATTATAATGCCGCCACTAATGGAAGGCCCGTGGGGAAAGGTAAAAAGGGCTGGTTCCTGCGGCAAAGATGTGCTTAATGTTGAGGTAAGGCTGGTTAATGAAGCCGGTAAGGATTGTGCCCCGGGGGAGGTAGGAGAAATATTAGCCAGAGGCGATAACATAATGAAGGGCTACTGGGATATGCCTGAAGCCACCGCCAAAACACTGGAGGGTGGTTACCTGCATACTGGTGACCTGGCGACAAGGGATGAGGAGGGCTATTACTATATCACCGGCAGGAAGAAGGACGTAATCACCAGCAGTGGTAGGCCAGTATATTCGCCGGAAATAGAGAATGTAATCTCGTTACACCCCTCTGTCTCCGAGGCGGCGGTGATAGGAGTTCCCGATAAAGAGCTTGGTGAAACAGTAAAAGCAGTGGTAGTGCTGAGAGGAGAAGAAAAAGCGGCAGAGGAGGAGATAATTAGCTGGTGTGCCAGCAGGCTTGATGATTACAAAGTACCCAAGTCAGTGTATATTGTTGATAGCTTGCCCAAGACTCCAAGTGGCAAGGTGCTTAAGACTGTGCTAAGGGAACGATATGCCAAGTAGGCTCCTTAAGGTTACTTTAGACTCACCGCTGATTGCTATCTTGTTTAGTAATTGCTGTCCCCATGGCTTTAGCGATAATTCTCCCACTGGCTTCAGTAACGGTTATCTCGGTTAAAGCCATAGTCCGGCCAGCATGGATTGTCTTGCCTTCGGCGATAAGCTCACCCTTAAGCGCTGGCGAGGAAATAAAGTTGGTACTAAACTGTCCCGCTACCCTCACCTGCCCGAAGGTATTGCAAGAGCAGGCAAAGGCATAGTCGGCCAGAGACATGACCAAACCCCCGTCAATCGTACCCAGAAAATTGCTTTGTTCGGGACCAAGGGTGACCGAAACCTTGGCATAACCCTTGGCTAGCTCAAGCAAACGAAAGCCGAGCTTTCGCCCATAGGGAGAGCTCTCCATGGCTTGCCTTAGCTCTTCTGTTACAGTACTCATGAACCCTCCTTTGCTAAACTTAAGGTTGCCCGTATTTCTCGCGGAGGGCTCAACGCAGAACCTTGCCCGTAGAGGTCTTAGGTAGCTCCTCTTTAACAAAAACTATTGAGCTCGGGCGCTTAAAGCCAGCCAGCCGGGGACGGCAGAAGTCAATAATCTCCGCCTCGGTGGCCGTCTCCCCCTCTTTGATCCTGACGACAGCCTCGGGGTTATTTATCATGGTTATTACCCCAAGAGTCCCCTTCGAGCCGCCCTTAGAAGCCAGTTTAAGGTATTACCTTCTCATCCTTTAGTCTGGCAATATCATCCCAAGTATAGCCAAGCTCCAACAAAATCTCTTCGGTATGTTGCCCAAACTCCGGGGCTTCCCTTCTTATTGAAGCCGGCGTCTGGCTGAAGTCCCAGGGGAAACCAAACATCTTGGTCCGGCCCAAAACCGGATGGTCAAACCAGAGAACATAGTTATTGGCAATAGCCTGAGGGTCATTAATCACCTCAGTAGGCGTCTGAATAGGGGTATAAATCAGCCCCTCCCTCTTAAAAATCTTAAACCACTCCTCCCTGGTCTTGGTGGCAAAAGTCTTGTCCATAATAGCGATAAGCTCTTTGGCATTCTCTCCCCTAGCTTCTATAGTACTAAATCTTGGGTCATGCTCAAGCTCAGGCATACCCAGAGCCCGGCAGACATTAGGCCAGTATCTATCCGGCTGAAGGTGGGCCAGAATAAACCATTTATCATCCTTTGCCTTGTAGTGGTTATAGATTGGGTTGCCAGCTTCAGATCTAATCTCCCTGGGGAATTCCTGACCAAGAATAGCCGGGGCAGATAAAATAAGGCTCTCCATGCACATGAGGCTACCCATCAGTGAGGTATCCACCAGTTGCCCTTTCCCTGTCTTTTCTCTAGCGTAGAGGGCAGCACATACCGCCCAGGCACAGACCATTCCCCCAAGTTCATCGGCAAGCCCGGGCAGGATTTGGACGGGTGGGGAACCCCGCTCGCCGCAGGACGTCATCAGCCCTGACCGACCAATCCCGGTGTAGTCAAAGGAAAGCTCGTTCGCGTCAGGACCCTCTCTCCCCCAACCAGAGGCATGGGCGTAAACAAGCCTTGGGTTCCTTTTCAGCAGCACGTCAGCGCCAATACCTATCTTCTGCGGTGCATCTATGCTCAGGTTGGTCAAAAACACATCAGCCCGGTCAATCAGCTTAAAAAATACTTCCTGTCCCTTCTCCTCCTTCAAATCCAAGACAATGCTCCTCTTATTCCGGTTATGCTGTTCAAAGTAATAATTCCGCCCCTTCAAGCCGACCATAGTTCCGATAATCCTCATAAATCCCCGCCCCGGGTCTCCAGTTGGAGGTTCAACCTTGATTACATCGGCACCCATATCCCCTAGCTTTGTGCCGGCAACTGGCCCTTGCTGAAACATGGATATTTCCACCACTCTGACTCCGTCTAAAGGTCCGGCCATTTTCTTGTCTCCTCTGTCAAATTTCAATAAGCTCAGTATAAGGTTCAAAAAGAACGGGTGTCAAGATAAAACCTCCTGAATTTATATGCAAACTAAATTTATGGCTAGCACCTCCTTTAAGGTCCAATTTTCCTCCTTCTAGCTTGGTGCTATTATTAGAGCATGAAGCCTGTAGCGGTGCTAGGCTTTGAGTCCTTGTTCTATTTGAGTTATAGTGCTACAATCTTACGTGGGGACGTGAGGAGAAATGAGCTTTAAAGTTGTTTCTACCGGTATCGTCGCCTTCACCGTCAGGGGCGTTGGTGAAAACCTGGCAAGGCTCGCCGGGGTAGAATTTGTTGATAAGCCCTCATCTACCGAAGAGGATATCATCACAGCAGCTCGTGATGCTGATGCTGTGATTGTCATAACTGAGCCGTATACCAGAAGAGTGATCACTAATCTCAAATCATGTCGGCTAATTTGTACCCCGAAGATGGGCTACGACAATATAGACATAGCCGCGGCTACAGAAGCAGCTATTTGCGTTTCCCATGCCCCGGCTATTTCCATCGAGGAGGTATCAGACCACGCCATGGCTCTGCTTTTGGCCTGCGCCCGAAGGGTGACTAGGCTAAACAAGACAGTGAAGACGGGAGGATGGCGTGTCTTTCACGGGCCGGAAATGGAAGAGGTATGGCGCGGCATCGCTCCAATACGGGGACAGACCCTAGGGCTTATTGGTTTTGGTCAGACCGCTAGGATTCTAGTGGCTAAAGCAAAGGGCTTCGGCCTCAGGATTTTAGCCCATGACCCCTATGTAGCCGCTGAGGTCATGGAGAAAATGGGAGTGAAGGCAACAGGGCTTGACCAACTGCTCAAAGAGTCAGACTTCGTTTCAGTGCACTGTGCCTTGACTAGTGAGAGTCGGCATATGCTGGGGACAGAGCAGTTCAAGTTAATGAAGCCCACTGCTTACCTCATCAACACTGCCCGGGGGGCACTAGTAGACGAAGAAGCCCTTTATGCCGCGCTTACCCAAGGTGGTATCGCTGGGGCGGGACTGGATGTAACCAAGGTCGAACCAATTAACCTCGACAACCCTTTGCTTAAGCTCGACAATGTCATCTTAACTGGTCATTCTGCCTACTATTCGGATATCTCGGTGGCGGATGCTCGCCGAAAGCCCATCGAGGATGTGTCCAGGATTATGGCAGGAAAATGGCCCAGGGGCTGGGTTAACCCTGAGGTGAAAGCGAAATTTATTACCCGGTGGGGCAAAACTAAATAGAAATGTCCCAATCAGTTTCCACTTTATTGCAAATTGCACTAATCTGGACATTTGTTAACCGTATTTGTTGCTAAGGCTTTTTAGCAATTCTCGGTAGGAATTCTTTGGTATAGGGGAACCAATCATAACAAAGTCTAAGTCCTGCAGATCCGGAAGCTTCTGGCGAACATCCTGAACGATGGCTTCGTGACCTAGTGCCGTGATTTGCCGCGCTATGCTATCTGCAACCTGTTTCGTGTTACCGTAATGGCTTCTGAATAGAACCAAACCTTTCATTTGTTACCCCCCTCACAATTGCAGTAAGAGAATACCTACGGGTGTCAATTTCTACTACCTTTTGATATTTCAATAGCTCTTCGGCGGGGGCTATCTATAAGTAGCTTAATTGGTATGAATATAAATACGGTTACCGCGTATCCTAATAGCAACCATTGATGCGAAACGCCCAGCATCACCGCAATGGTTGCTCCGCCTATACTACAACTTATATTCGAGTTCTTAATAATTAAGAAGAGCAGGCCATAACTAGCTAAACCTATAAGAGTCGGTACAGGAAACAATACCAGCATCGTTCCAAGTGAAGTGGCGGTTCCTTGACCTCCTTTGAAATTGGCAAAAACGGGAAAATCGTGGCCTAGAATGGCTAAAATACCGGCTAGAATCTGCCAGCCTAGACTCAGGCCGATGATGTAAGCAAGAAAAACGGGTAGCGCACCCTTGAAAAAATCGATTACAGCAACCGTGACTCCAAACCTGGGGCCTATCTCATGAAATGTATTACGCGCACCCATATTACCATCCCCGACACTGCGTATGTCCACATGTTTGATTCGTGTAGAGATTACGAATGCTGTTGGAATAGAGCCCAAAAGATAGGCGATAACTAAAACAGCAGCTGTTTTGGCAAATAATATCATCCGCTACACCATTTAATTCATTATTACGAACTAAAAATACATAGACATCCGATGTATAGTCTACCACGTCAGAGAAAAATAAAACAGTACACAAATGGGAAAACTGAAAGAAACTACGGGCGAACAATTCGCTATTTTGTTTAATGAAACAAAAATTATGCTATTTTAAAAAAATGTTTGTTCTTCACACCTTCGGACCGGCCTTGGCCGCCATTATTGTGACCGGTATCGTCGAAGGGAAAGCAGGCATGCTAAGCTTGAGACAAGCAGATGGGCCAACTGTTGCCAGTTCTGAAAGCCATTGTGTTGGGGTGGAAGGGACCGCTTCAAGAAGGCGAGATCGAGCGGGCGAAAGAGTATGCAAGGGAACTAAGCAGTAAGTTGAAGGAGGTAAAATGAGGTATCAATAGGCAGAACTTTTAAGCTGGTATTCAGCCTCGTCACCTAGTCCACTGAGACCTTATTTTAGCAACAAGGCCTCCGAAATGACGGCCTATTTTCCCTTCGGAACTGGAAAGGGGAACAGCAACTGTGCCCAGGTCTATATTGAGGTTGATGCTTATAAAGACTACAAATCAATTAACTTCCCCACCTTTTCCAGTTTCTTAGCAACGTCTTCCATGTCCATCTCTGTCAGACATTTACGAGTTTGCAAACCTGTTTTTTTATCCCAACCATGCAGTTCATAGAATCTATCGAGCATTGCATCCCATTTTCCCTTATCACATATATACCCCTTGTATGGCCCCGATCTTACAGGTTCCTCCATGTATCTTGCAGGAGGGTAGTCATCCTTCCGGTCCAAGCTGGTATGTATTGTGTTAAATGCCTTTTCAAGGTTATATGAACTTCTTCCTATCAACATGAATTCTTCTTCTGTTAAACCTATGCCCATCGCCGAGTTTATGAGCTCAGTATAATCGGACGGCTCAAGGGCATGAGCTCCACCAAACGACCCCATAAATACGCAGAAACCAGCCATATTTTCTATCTCTTCAGCTTTCACCTGCCAGAAGACGGCCTCTGGCACATTGTCGTATCCAGTCGGTGAGAAATCAAGGCCCTTGGGACCGCTACAAGATGGGTCCATTACTGCCCCTCGCAAATGTCTACCAGCGACAGGCGAAGTCGACACTCCAAAGCCAAATCCCTTCATCACTCTATAAGGGTCAAATGTATCCTGCCCCTTCATGTGAAAGGCAAACTTTTCAGAACCTCTGCCGATCACGCTGGATGCTTCCTTTACTCCATTTGCCAGCAAATTGCCAATGCCTTCACGATATGCCAACTTTTCCTCCATTTTTATCATTGCGTCCTCATTTCCCCATTCCAATGCTAGTCCATCAGTGTCTTGTTTAGTAAGTAGACCTTTCTCATAGCATTCAAATGCCCAGGATAAGACAACAGAAGCAAAATCTCCGTCCAGACCTAGCTGGTTTGCTGACAAATAAAATTTAAGCGCTGCTGCTGGGTCATCCACATCGAATTTCTGTGAATACATAGCCGCATTGGTCCAAAAATTTATTCCTTTCGTACCTTTATATTTACCCCCATCTATCTCGTAGAGCGGCAACCCTCCTATAGGACAGCTAATACAGGCTACCGCCTTCTTCTTATATTTAGGAACACCCGTATCTATACCTGTGAGCCTTATTCTTTTCTCCATTGGCCAGTATTCATCTTGCCCATTCCTGATAAGTGTACACATATCCCACATTTCGCTTTCAGGTAAGTAACCAAATTCTATATCTCCTTGCCGTAGGGCTATTCCAGAGGGGGAAGCCATAATTTTTTTTGAGGCTCTGGTCGCAGCATCAAAGAATCTTTCAGCCTGAGCTACCTTGATTGCACCGTGCCCACGCACGGCCACAGCCTTAAGTTTCTTAATCCCCATTACACAGCCCACCCCTGAGCCGCCGGCAACCTTCGAACAGTCAATAATTATACTCGAACCCTTTACAAGATTCTCGCCTGCTGGGCCAATTGAGGCTACCTCTATTCTGTTATCATCCAGTTCCTGTCGCAAAATGTCCTCTGTTTCATAGGTTGTCTTACCCCAAATAAAGCGGGCATCTCTCAATTCCACATTCTCGTCATTTATCCAAAGGTAAACGGGACTTTCTGCCTTCCCCATAATCACCACGTGGTCATAGCCGGCATATTTTAGCTCTGCTCCAAAATTGCCACCAGCATTCGCCGAGCCTTTCCCATTATTAAACACATTTTTTGTATCAATGGAGACCCTACATGCGCCCGGTGCTAAAGTACCTACTAGACAACCAACACCGAATATGAGCATGTTCTCAGGGTCTGACCATTTGGTTTTTGGCTCCATTTCATCTAACAAAATGAAGCTGTTGATAGCTCTGCCGCCAATGTATCTTTGTGCGTACTTCTCGGTATCCTCAGCTGATATTTCCCCGCTACTCAGATCAACCCTCAATATTTTGCCTGCTAGACCACCGCTTATTTTGCCTGTATTCAGTTACTTCACCTCCTTCAGAGCTTCATAAGGGCAGTATTCCACACATAGCAGATGCCCTTCTCCCTCACAGAAATCGCAAGTTGAATCAATGAGCCATTTAATCTGGGCAGTTCTGTTATTCCTTGAGACCTTTATACTGGATATTTTTGGGGAGAAAACTCTACCGTGGTGGAAAGAACATATCAATTCACAGCTTCTACAACCATAACACGCTTGCGCAATTCTTACTATCTTCAATCCTCATCTCCCTTGAAAGGTATTCAGAAGAACACCTTAATTGATACTACCAGGAACACAAGCGTTCATCAATATCTATGAGTAAAGCACATTCTTGCTTTTTTAGGATCAATTTCAGGAAACAGATATCGGGAATTATGAATTATACTTACTTGCTGATCATAATTATTACGATTATCGTACTAATTTCACCTTTATTAACCTTGACATGACGTGATTCTTGATGTATTTTGGGAGACAAATACTAAAGGAGGAGGGAAAAAATGAGAAGCAAAGGACTGAGTTTCCTGGGTTTACTTGTGGTGGTTGCGTTGTTGGTCAGCCTGATAGTGTCCGTTGGTTGTCCACCATCAGCGGAAACTACAGCAGGACCCACAACAGCAAAGGTGTATCATTGGAAAATACAGTCCGTCTGGGCACGTGGAGATTTATCCATGGAATCGCTGGCGTATTTCGCTCAACGTGCGGATGAGAGGAGTAATGGACGGCTAAAGATTGATGTGTTTGCCGAACCAGAGATAGTGCCGCTTACGGAGGTAATGCCCGCCACCGAGAAGGGAACCCTGGATATGGCACAAGGCGGTGGTGCAATCTGGTCAATGGAGGTTCCCTTAGGTGATGTGCTGTTTGGCAGCTTGCCCCGATTATGGAACTTCCCTGGCCTCTCTGTTAAAGAAGGAGCCACCAAGCAGCGCGACTTCCTGTTTCAAAGCGGGGCAGTAGATTTAATCCGTCAGGAATTTGCTAAACATAACCTCTACTGGCTTGATATGCACACTGCTGGTGCGTCATGTTGCCTTTGCACCAAGGAGGTCCATACCCTTAACGATATAAAGGGGCTGAAGTTAGCCGACCTCGGCGGTTGGATGGCTGATTGGCACGCTACGCTAGGGTGGGTCCCGGTTGAGATGCTGCCGGCAAGTGAAATGGAGATGGCACTGAGGCTGCATACTATTGATGCTTGCATGTGGGATCTGAGTGCCGTAACCAGTTTCGGGTGGAATAAGGAAGCTCCATACTGGATTAGCAACGAAAATCAGGATCCGTTTATTCTCCAGGATATGCTGGTAAACATGGATTCGTGGAACGCTCTGCCTGATGACCTGAAAGCAGCCCTTAAGGGTGCTGCTGAGGATTACTTTTATAAGACTATTGACGTCTATGGTGCACAGAGAGACGCGGTCCTAGAGAAGGTCAAAACGGGAGAGGTTATTGAGTGCCAGTTTGACGCAGAATCTCAGAGCATAGCCGATGAAGCAGCTCATAAAGTGTGGGATAAAGCAGCGGCAGAAGACCCAGCATCTGCCCAGTTACTTAAAATGATAGAACAGTTCATGGCTACGCAGTAAGCGGATTCTAAGCATGGGTAAGGCAGCGAATAGTTTTTTTAGATTAACCGACGCTGTTACTGAAAAGGTAGGCAGGGCTATCAGCCTGGTAGCCCTGCCTATTATGCTGATAATCACCATTGATGTGGTGGCAAGATACGTCTTTAACAGTCCCACCAGGTGGGCTGGGTGGGTAAGTGAAAACCTCTTTGGAGTCCTGGCAATTTTTGGCGGAGCATACGCTTTGCTCTATGGTCGCCATATAAAGGTTGAGGTACTTTATGAACGCTTCGGTTCCAGGATGAAGCTGGTCAGTACTGTACTTACTGCAATCTGCTTTCTTATCTTCATCGGCTTGCTGGTATGGCAGGGATACGTGATGGCGGAAATGTCAGTTAGTAGTAGAGAGGTTGTCAGGGGGGTTATTCACTTTCCTGTTTATCCATTGAAGATACTTATAGTGGTGGCTGCTTTCATCTTCCTGCTCCAGGGGGTGGCTAATTACTGGCGCGAGATAAGACAAAGCAGACCCTGATGACTGGATGAAGGGGTACTCCCCGTTCAAGTAAGGGTATACCGGAAAGAAAGGCTGAGCATAACCGTTACAGGAACGGCATAACTGGAGAGCGATTTCTGAGCTTAACCACAGGCAATTTTACTGCTTTGAATAAAGACCTTTCAGTGCCCTCTTGGGTAAGGTGTTTATGAATATAGGGTTAATCACGCTCATTTTATTCGGTGGCATGGCTCTGTTCCTATTTATGGGGGTGCCGGTTGTCTTTGCTATTGGTGCCCTCAGTGTGGTCCTAACCCTCTGCTTTTGGGGAACCCAGGGACTGTATACCCTCGCCGCCACTACCTATGAGCAGATAACAAACCTGGGTCTGGTGGCAATTCCTATGTTCGTCTTGTTGGCGAATTTTCTGATCCATTCAGGTATAGCTGACCGTCTATATCAGACGCTGGGTTACTGGCTATCCGGTGTAAGGGGCAGTCTGGCAATAGTAACGATTGCGGTATCTACTGCGCTTGCCATGTGTGGAGGATTTGGCCCTGGCATCATCACCATGAGCCTGATAGCGATACCTGCCATGCTTAAGCGCAACTATGCTAAATCCTTAACCCTAGGTAGCGTCATGGCTGGAGGCGTCCTTGGGGGTATTATTCCCCCCAGCATCATCATGATAGTCTACGGCTACATTACACGGGTGTCAATAGGGAAGCTTTTTATGGCAGGTGCCTTCCCTGGTTTAATCCTGGCATTCTTGCACACGCTCTACATATTGATAAGGTGTCGGCTTAATCCCGAGCTAGCTCCAAGGGTGGCTGAGGAGGTGACCTGGAAAATGAGGTGGGTATCGCTCAGGGAAGTAATCCTTCCTGCCTTATTAGTCCTCTCGGTGCTGGGAATAATCTTCCGGGGCATTGCTACCCCTACAGAAGCTGCCGCTATCGGAGCTGCAGGCGCTTTGGTTTGCTGTGTCATCAATCGTACTATCAGTTGGAAGATGATCAGGGAATCATGCCTGGAGACCATTAAGATTACCGGCATGGTTATGTGGATCATGATTGCTGCCAACCTCTTTCGTGTCTTTTTCACCAGTGTCGGGGCCCGGACATTGATTATGAACGCGGTACTAGCGATACCGGTCAGTAAATGGTTCATCTTTGGTGGGATGCAGGTTATCCTCCTCATACTTGGTTGTTTTATGGATGATTTTGCTATCGTGGTAATCTGTGCTCCAATATTTTATCCCATTGCTGTTGGACTGGGCTTCGACCCTATATGGTATGCCATAGTCTTTATCATTAATATGGAGATGGGCTATCTAACGCCCCCCTTTGGCTGGGCTTTAATCATGGTTAAGGGGCTTGCTCCCCCGGAGATAACTACAGGGCACATCTGGCGTTCAGTCCCCCCATTTTTATTCAACATGTTAGTGGGGTGGGCTGCAGTTATCCTATTTCCCCAAATTGCTCTGTGGCTTCCCAGCAAAATGATAGGGTAGTCGTCGGGCAATCCAACTGCCTGACAGTATTCAGTTATTAGAATTTAGCCGCGCTGTACTTATTCTCGCCATATGAATAAGGCACCGCCAGTGTATGACTGCAGCTATACTGAATTTCGTCATCATACCAGTCCGGGAACACCGCTTTAAGTTCCGCCATCATCTTTTTACGGTTTGCAGGCGGCATATCCTTAATGCTGTATCTGCCGGCGTATTTGAGTCGCAAATCTTGAAAGGCGGTGAGCCATTTCTCCATCGTATCAAAAATCTCCGGACCGCACACCGGACCATGACCAGGAATGATGGTCTTAACATCAAAGGTCCGCAGCCAGTCAATCACCCGCAGCCAGTGTCCGTCACGTTCCTCTTCATTCCAAGGATGCCACTTATTGTATATTACATCGTTGCCGAGCAACACTTTTAGTTCTGGGATGTAAACAACGGTATGTTCAGTGTCTTCAGCCGGACCAGTAGCGTACAGATGCAGAGTAAAGTCTCCCGCATCAATAATTTTTTCCTTATCAAAGGTCTCCGTCGGCTCTACAATCTTGGTAGGCAACTTATCCCAGGTCCCAAACATTTTAGTCCACTTGAGCTGGGCTTCCCCGACAAGATAAATATAGTTTGCCGTCTCTTTGGCTGCTAAAATGGTAGCTTTGGGTGCAACCCTGCGGAAGAATTGGAGGGATGACCAGTGGTCAGGGTGACCATGGGAAATAATAAAGAGTGATATGTTACCAGATGTATGCTTCTTAATTTGTTTCCAGAGAGCCTTCCCATCCTCATTGAGGAAAGGCACATCATAGACAACCACTCCCATTTTGGGGGTTTCGAAAAAGATATGATTTGACCACCAGTTCTTTAGTGATGTGGTGTACACATGAAAGACATCTTCAATTATTTGGATTTCTGCCATCGTTTTAAATCCTCCTTTAACATGAATTTTTGGCATAAGGCTTCGTTGTTTGAATATCGGCTGTTCTTGGTTTGCTGTCTCCTTTTCCGATTAGTGCATCGTACTATATCCCCCTCCCACGCGCCAGTTGTCCACCATCCATGTAAATTGTCTCTCCAGTGATATAATTGGATGCTTCTGAAGCGAGGAAGAGTACCAAAAGTGCCACTTCCCGAGTTTCACCGAACCGACGTAACGGGATTGACGCCAGCATGAATTCTCTCATCTCAGGCGTGTCAAACACATTTGCATTAAGCTCAGTGCGTATGTCACCGGGACCAACAGCATTTACGCCAATGTTAAAAGGGGCCCATTCTATTGCCAAGCATCGAGTGAGCATACTAAGTCCAGCCTTACTGACACAATATGCAGAGAAGTAGGGAGGAGCTAGGTTGGAACTGTTGGAGCTGATGTTTATAATCTTGCCTTTCTTTTGTTTTAGCATGTAAGGTGCGACAGCTTGGGCGAAGAGAAAAGCGCTGGTTAGGTTGGTATCTATAACCTGGTGCCACTCTGCTTCACTCAATGGTGTATCCCAGCTATCGGCCACCTTCCACTCGGGTGGCTTCATCTGCTCCATCTCAGGAACAAACGCGATGGGTTTGAGAATATCAATACCAGCGTTGTTAACTAAGATATCAATCTTACCAAACTGAGAAACAGTTTCCTTCACTACTCTCTTTACATCGTCTGCCTTGGTTATGTCTGTGGGTACAGCCAAAGCCTTCCGCCCCAACTGGCGAATTTCATCGGCTGTCTCCTCTATCTGTTTTGCTGTCCTAGCAGCCACTATGACATCAGCACCACCCTCAGCGAGAGTCAAAGCAATGCTCTTGCCAATACCTCTGCCTCCCCCGGTTACAATTGCTACTTTGCCTTCAACACTATACTCCTTCAGAGTCATCATACCCTCCTCTACAGTTCATTAACGGATTGTGCCATAAATAGTGACGACACGCAATATCTTTCAGACTGCTCATTATGGCTGGTCCACGTTCTTGAATTCGCCCAAAGGAAACTCACTAACCATCTTCTCATGGATCCACTTCAGGCAATTCAGTGGGGGTTCGTAGGATAGAACGCCACAAGCGCAAAGAACCTCTACAAAGCTAAGGCCAATATGGTCTACCTGCTTCTGGAAGGCGGTTCTGATATAGCTCTTGGTCAGCTCGTAATTATCCGGGGAGGTAATGGTACCACGGGCACTATAAGCAACCCCTTTAAAGGTGGCGGCTAGCTCCGCAGTGTGCAGTGGATAACCTTCTGCAATTAGTTCCCGCCCCTCAGAGGTAATAATGTAATTAATGGGTGGCTTTGCCTGCCATCTGTTAGGCCACGGTCCGTAGATAGGGTCATAGCAGTTAATGACTGTAATCTTCTCACTGGAGTGCAGACCATGAATAAAGGAGTCAACTCCGGTGGTATCAAATTTTACGTTATTCTGGATAGCAAATACTATTTTTTCTGGATGGGCACGCTTCATTGCCAAAGCTATGTCAATAGGGCGGTCATAGACGCCAAGCACATCAGCAACATCTATGCTAAATGCTGAAGAGCCACCGCAGCTGATACCATCAAGTGCGATGAATTTATCGCCAAGCCCCAATTCATTTAATACTTCAGCAATAATGCGACCGACCGTTGGATGCTGGCAACCAGGGCAATTGATAAAGGGTGGGGTTGGCATCAACCTTGGTGGTCCGGCAACCTTTTCTCTGGCACCAGTTCCCCCGGGGGCTCCAGTATTCAGATAAACATCAACTGCCCAGTGAGGGCACATTCGGGCACAAAGTCCGCAGGTATTGCATTGCTCCGGTTTGGCTAATACCGGTAGCGCATACCCCTTCGGGCTAATCTTGTCTTTAGTTATCTCCAGGCATTCTCTTGGGCAGAATTCCACACAGTAGCCACATCCGCAGCAGCGCTCTTCGTTAATAATTACTTCAGATGTTACTCTACCTGTTACCATCATTATCATCTCCTGAATACGACCGTTTGTCCGGCGGGGGCTCAACTGGTTGAATCTGGTACCTTAACTGGCACTGTAAGCACCGCTTTGCCTCTTCGATTGCCGTTTCCTCATCAAATCCCATTTCTACCCCAGTAAAGCGACCAGCCTCAGCCGGTGTCATCCGTAGTTTCAAGGGCAAGCATGGCATTTGGGCACGGTGTAAATCAGCGAAGCCATACCAGGCGCCGATACATGGGCTTGGTTCTTCTGTCTTAACTAATGTCTCGCTAATATCACCGCTACCTCCAAGGTACTTGTCAATTGCGATAGCTGCTTTTCTTCCAGCAGCAATTGCCTCAATGACTGAAGCCGGGCCAGTAACTGCATCGCCGCCGGCAAAGACGCCCTTGATATTGGTCTGCAGGGTCACCGAATCAACGTCCAGCGTGCCCCGGCTGGTATACTCCAGCTCCTTGGGCAGGGCTTCCTTATCCACCACCTGCCCCACCGCCATAATCACATTATCAACCTCCATCTCGAACTCGGAACCCTCGATAGGCACCGGGCGTCGGCGCCCGCTGGCATCGGGTTCGCCCATCTCCATACGGATGCACTGTATGCCGGTTACCTTGTCGTTCTTGGTCAGCACCTTTACCGGCGCCTCCTGAATACGCAGCTTTATCCCCTCCCTTTCTGCCTCATCGACCTCGTCAGCGTTGGCAGGCATCTCGGTGCGGGAGCGCCGGTAGACGATGGTAATATCCTCCACCCCCAGCCGCTTGGCAACTCTGGCGGCATCGATGGCGGCGTTGCCGCCGCCGATAACGGCGACCCGCTTACCCAGCTCAACCTTGTTCCCGGAGTTAACCTTGTTCAGAAAATCGATGGCGTGGAGCACGCCCTTGGCGTCCTCATTGGGGATACCCACCTTCTGGCTTACCCAGGCTCCCGTAGCCAGGAATATAGCCTCGTAGCCCTGGCCGAAGACCTCCTTCAGATCCTTAACCGGGCTGCCGGTCTTTATCTCAACCCCCACCTTTTTTATCTCTTCAATCTCAGAGTTAAGAGCCTCCCGGGGCAGGCGATATTCAGGGATGCCTACCCTCATCATACCCCCTGCTTCAGGTAACGCCTCAAAGACAGTTACCGAATGGCCAAGCTTTGCCAGATAGTAGCCGGCAGTAAGCCCTGCTGGTCCCGAGCCTATAATCGCTACTTGCTTACCGGTTAGGTCAGCGATCTTTGACTTGGCACACCACATCCCAGTATCTTGTTCAGCGGCAAAACGCTTGAGTGCCGAAATGGAAATTGGTTCATTCAATTGACTTCGCCGACACTTTTCCTCACAGGGATGAAAACAGACCCGCCCTAGAACCCCGGGGAAAGGCACCTTCTCCCGGATGACTGCCGCTGCTTCAGCGAACCTTCTCTGGCTAATTAGGTAAATATATCGGGGAATGTCTATTCCTGCTGGGCAGGTATAGGCGCAGGGAGCAACCCTAGTCTCACGGCCGGGCAGCTCACCATCCTTATCAGCTAAAGCACCGGTAGGACAAACTTCAACACAAGCACAGCAAAATCGGCACCCGTTTTCTTCAAGTGAAGGGGCGGGAGGAGTAGATCCAATCATCCATCTATCATCACGGAAGACAAAGCCAGCAGCCCCTACGCCTCGCACCTCCTTGCATATCCTCACGCATAGCCCGCATAGAATACAGCGGTTGTGGTCTAACTCGAAGAGGGGCTGTTCCCGGTCAATAGGAAGGTTTCTTGAGACGTAGGGAGGTAAGTCTTCTTCCCTTACCCCGATATAGTCGGCAAGCCTTTTTAGCTCAGGCCGTTTAAGTCTGGGGCTGGGTAGTGGAGAAAGAAGTGCTTTCAGGAAGTGGCGTCGCATTCCTTGAACCTGTGACGTATTAGTACGAACAACCATACCCTGAGCCACGGGAGTGATGCATGAGCTGGGAAAGTGTGGTTCTGCCTCCTCAATCTCTACCACACAGACGCGGCAATCGCCGAGTGGTCGTGGTAGGTCAGGGCGGGAGCAAAGGGTTGGAATGTAGATACCTGCCTCTCGAGCTGCCTCCAGTACCGTCGAACCTGCCTTTGTTCTAACTCTAACGCCATCAATGGTTAAACTAACTTTAGCCATATCTCCTGCTTACGTTGATTAGACCCTATGCTTGTTTAACCGGATAAACCTTGCAAAGGTAAGGGACGAAACATGCTGCTCCAGAGGGAGCGTCACGATAGCTCTCGTCATTTTCGGTTAACACATTCGCACTTGATTCCCAGACTCCAAATAGCGAGGGCTCCTCCGCTTTCTTCTCCGGGAACCACCAGGAATGTTGAATTTCAACTACTCTTGGATGCATCCCATCGTAGAGAACGGCCTTTTGTTTAATTCTTCCTCTGAGAGTCTCGATGTACACCCAGTCTCCGTCATTTATATTCAGTTTGTGAGCTGTGTCTGGGTGAATTCTGGCTGTGGGGTACGGTTGAAGCCGGCGAAGTGAGGGTATTTGTCTGTGCTCCGAGTGGTGCATAGCCCTGAATCTTGCCCCTGTCATAAGGATTAGTGGGTATTTTTGGGCTAGCTTGGGGTTGCTTACAGGTGATTCAGGAGGTTCTTGATAGTGAGGGAGCGGGTCATAGCCAAGTTTTTCAAGTGTAGTAGAGTAAACCTCGGCTTTCCCTGTAGGTGTGGCAAACCCCCAGGGCTTACCCGTCTTTGGATTAATCTTTTCATACCTCTTTTCCACAAAGGGAGGCATCCACCAGCGTTTCTCCTTGGCGAATTCCTCAGCCGAACTATAACCAAGCTCGTCAAGTAAGGGCTGAAGAAGCCAGGTCCACTCATCTTCCAGCGTATTACGCCAGAATTTTCCCTGTCCAAGCCTTTGCCCAAGCTCCTTATAAAAGTAAAAGTCTACTTTGCGCTCATACAGGGGTTCTACCACCTTTTCCCCGATGGAAACATAGTTCCCTATACCCTGGCTGGTATGCATATGTACAACAGGCTTTTCCAGCCAAGCGGCGGCCGGGAATACATAGTCAGCAAGCATGGCGGTTGGTGTCATCCACTGCTCCAGAACTACGAAAAGCTCAAGGTTCGGGCTTTTCAGTGCCTTATAGACCATCTTAGTGTTAGCACAGGCACACATGGGGTTATGAGCACCACAGATTAGGGCTTTAACCGGATATGGCTTGCCGTCAAGTATAGCTCGCCATATGCTTGGCTCATCGCAAGCGGGTGCAAAACCGGCAAAGCAACCCTTTCCATACCAGTAGCGCTTTCCAGCCTCATAGAGCATCTCATATCCTGGGAAAGTCCAGGCTCTAAATTTATCGATACCTAGCTGCTTTGCCCTCTGTTCCTGAGGTAGCATATCCAGATATTCGAATATAGGCCCGAAGTTAGCTTTCTCGCATGGTCCTTGGATTATATCTCCCCCTTGTATGTCGAGGTTACCGGTTATAGCCCGCAGGATACACTTGGCAAACATCATGGAGGTGGCATTTACCCCTGACATATCGCCGCCTTTGACACCCCACTGAATGGATGACGGTCCCCTTGTGGCGTATAGCCGCGCCGCTTCTAGTATCTTATCCTCTGGTACCCAGGTTATTTCAGCCACTTTCTTTGGCGGGTATTCCTTCACCCGTTCCTTCAGCTTGTCAAACCCATAGCACCACTTATCGACAAACTCCTTATCATAGAGTTCCTCCTCTATAATCACGTTTAGCCAACCCAGCGCTAGAGCCGCATCAGTACCAGGTCTAACCTGAAGCCATATGTCAGCAAGGTTAGCTACGCTGAATGAACGCTTTGGGTCGACGACAATGAACTTTGTTCCGCTACGCTTAAGTTCTAGGAGGTTTCTAAAGACACAAGCCTGCGATTCTGCTGGCTCTTTACCCCATATCACTAGGCACCCACCAGGTTTCAGCCCGCTCTTACCTCTGGTTCCGCCTCCGTAGATGAACCCTTCCACCATATAGTTATAAATGGCACACCACTGCCCGGCGTTAGCGCTATTGGGACTACCAAAGAGGTTCATAAACCTTTCTTTGACAAGTTGCGAATGTCCTCTGCCAGTGCCACCGACTGAAGCAAGTGTCTCAGCACCATACCTCTTTTTTAGCTGCTTCAACCTTTCAGCTATTTCGTCTAGGGCTTGTTCCCAGGAGATTCTCTCCCACTTGCCTTCCCCTCTTTCCCCAACCCTCTTCAGCGGGTAATTGAGGCGGTCAGGATGGTAAAGGTGCTCCATAAATGCCCTGGACCGGTCACAGAGCCAGCCTTTATTCATAAAGTGGTCCGGCTCACCTCGGAGCTTTATCACCCTGCCATCTTTAATCGTGGCTTCTACCCCGGCCAACCCGGAGCAACCAAAGCAAAGAGCCCTTTTAACCTCAACTTCACTACTCACAGTAGGCCTCCTTTGCTTACTTAGCTCTCACAGAATCCCGCAACCGTTGCGTAGCCTCAAGGTCTAATTTCATCGTCTTGGGGTCAATGACAACCCCATAGTCCTTCTTGGCTTTCTCCAGGCTGACATATCCATTAATGACATCGCTCGCTACTGCTTCTGGTTCACGCTCCAGAGGGTCGCCATATCCTCCTCCCCCGGGATTATGGAAGGTTATTACATCGCCGGGGTTGGCAAAATTCAGTGCTCCGGGGTCTTTTGGCTCGTCATTGATTAGGAACTTTGATTTGGCGCCTTGCTTACCGCCAAGTAGACCATCGGCTGCATAGCGGAACCTTCCCCCCTGGATCCCTATGGCGGTTGGTGAGCTCGGGGCATATTCATCATCAGGCACCCTGAAGACCACCTCTCGCCCCAGTCCTCCCTTCATCTTGCCCGGACCGCCGGAATCACAGAGAAGCTCCCTTTTCTCCATAATGAGCGGGGAATCACTTTCAAAGATTTCGCAGGGGGTGTTGGCGCCATTGGCGGGGAAAATGCAAACATAGTGACCGTCTTGCCGGTAGTTGGCTCCCATACCCCCACCCCTGATTAACACCGAATAGAATTTTTTACCATCATGCCTCTTGCCATAGAACACCTGCATCCATGCCGGTGTCCCCCCGCTAGCGGCGATGATTTTATCTGGTGCTGCTGAGGCTAGTGCCCTAAAGACCATCTCGCTCATGAAATGTCCAACCTGGAGCCGAGCCGCCACCGCCGCCGGGAACCTGCAATTGATCACAGTTCCCTCGGGGGCTTTCATGATTATAGGTCGATTACAACCTTCATTATTGGGTATATCTGGGTTAAAGGCGCTTTTTATCGCCATAAAGACATAGGCATAGGTGAAATTGTAGACCACGTTACCCCCCCAATCCACCTCAGGGGACGAGCCATCAAGGTCAACGGTTATATCACTTCCCTTCACCTCCACCACCACCTTGATCTTTATATCCTCTCTCCCCCCAGGCCCTTCGACAATTCCTTCGTAGGGATAAATACCGTCAGGGATTTGGGTAATAGCATCTCTCATGCTCTTCTCGGTCACATCCATAATCTGGTCGGCAAGGTCATCCAGGGTATCTAAACCAACATCTGCCATCATCTCCGCTATCTTTTGGGAACATACATAATTAGCGGCAACCTGTGAGCGGATATCCCCGGTAACCTCTTCCGGGGTGCGAACATTCCACCGAATCATATTCACAACGGACTCATTGAGAACACCGGCATCATAAAGCTTTACCGGGGGAATGAATAAGCCATCCTCAAAGACATCACGGTTGTCCGATGCTATCCTGCCGCCTATATCAGAGTGATGGAAGACGCAGGCGGTGAAACCTGCTACCTTCTCCTTGTAGAAGATTGGGCTCATGACACAAATATCATTGAGGTGACCGGCAAGCAGCCATGGGTCATTAGTAATGAAAACGTCGCCCGGCTTATAGCTTTCCTCGGGGAGCATGTTGATCCATTGCTTGACGCCCAGAGTCATTGCACCCGCTTGTCCCGGGGTACAAAAGCTTCCCTGAGCTAACAATCGCCCTTTCCTATCAGTGAAGGTACAGGTGTAGTCATGGGCATCACGGAGAAGGCTGGAAAAAGCGGTGCGAGCTACACTGGCGTCAGCCTCATCCACAATAGAAATTATTCTGCGCCACAAAATCTCTAAGGTTATTGGATCAAATTTCTGCACGATATTTTTATACCCCCTTTAAATCAATCCATAAGAATCCATATTCATTTACTGAAACGGAAGCACCCTCACCAACAATGGTTGTCGATTCTCGCTCCTCAATAATGGCTGGACCATTAAATGCTGCCCTGGGAAACAGGCGATAACGGTCATACACAGTATATGGGATGAAATCTTTGGCAATCGGTGAATAGGCTAGGCGCCGTCCCTTAATTGCATCTTCAAGTTTGGCTACCTTCTTCTCTATGTTGGGTAAGCGTAAAGGACGCTCGGGGAGACTGGCTCTTACCTTAAAGCTGACAAATTCAGCCGGAGATTCAGGGTAGGTTCGGCCATAAAGAGTCTGATACCTTTGGTCAAATAGGTTGCGCACCTCTTCCCTGGTCATCTGAGTGAAATCTTTACTGGGAAGGAGCACATTAGTCTCAGCCCCCTGCCCTGTGAAGCGCATATCAATCGACCGCTCATAGTTAATTTTTTCTATTGTTCCTGCCTTTTCCAAAATCTTAGTCCCCTCCCCCTCCATATCTTTGAACAACCCTTCAATCTCGGCGAAGTCGGCGTTTTGGACACCAACCTTATGGCTTCGCACTAGGTCGAAGGCTCTGGGTGCGGTGAAGAACCCTAGCGCCGAGCCCACCCCGGCTATAGGTGGGACCAGAATTCTAGGCGCTTCTAGCTTTTTGGCTAATCCATAGGCATGAACTGGGCCCGCCCCGCCGAAGGCACAAACAGTAACAATCTTGGGGTTACCTCCCTTTTCCGCGATATGTGTCTTGGCCGCACCGGCCATAGTCTCATTAATAAGGTCGTGAATACCCCAGGTAGCTTCTATGGGGGTCACCCCTAAAGGCTGGGCAATCTTCTCCTCAATAGCTCGTTGAGTCAACTCCTTATCAATTTTCATCTCACCACCCAGGAAATAATTCGGGTCTAGATAGCCTAGACACAGGTCGGCATCGGTAACTGTGGGCTCTTTCCCCCCTAAACCATAGCATATGGGCCCCGGGTCGGCTCCAGAGCTATCTGGGCCTACCTGGAGGAGCCCTATTTTGCTGATTCTAGCTATGCTGCCACCACCAGCCCCAATTTCCATCAAATCCACCACCGGCACCTGAATGTCCAGGCCGCTACCCTTTTTGAAGCGGTGGACACGACCAACCTCAAAGGTTGACACTAACCCGGGCTCCCCCTTCTGAATGAGGCATGATTTGGCTGTCGTTCCTCCCATATCAAAGCAGAAGATATCTTCGACATCGAACATTTTGCCAAAGTACACCCCGGAGATAACCGCTGCCGTGGGTCCGGACTCAATAACTCTTACCGGAAATTCCTTGGCTGTGTCCACTGAGGTGATACCACCGCTGGAAAGCATGATAAAAAGCTTGCCCGTAGAGCCCAGGGATTCCAGGCGACCCGACAGCCGGGCCAAGTAACTGCCGGTGAGGGGTTTGACATAAGCGTTGGTCACTGTGGTGCTTGTTCTCTCAAATTCCCTTATTTGAGGTAAAACTTCATAGGAAATAGAGAGGGATAGGTTAGGAGCTTCTTTTAATACAATGTCTTTAATCATCAGTTCATGAACCGGATTCTCAAAGGAGTTTATGAGGCACACCGCCAGTGATTCAATGTTCATATCAAGTAATTGCTTTAAGACCTGCTTTACTTCTTCAGGGTTCAATTTTTTCAATATGCGTCCATCGCTGGCAATTCTCTCGCCCACCTCTAGGCGAAGAGGTCTGGGGACAAGGGGCTCAGGATAGACGGCAAAGATATCATAGGTGTCATATCGCTTTTCTCTGGCCAGCTCCAATACATCTCTGAATCCCTTCGTTGTAATTAGTCCGGTTTTGGCTCCTTTTCTTTCAATAATGGAATTTATCACTAAGGTGGTGCCGTGTATTACCTCATCCAGTTGTTTGATAAAACCCGGAGACTGCTTGACAAGCTCTCTTACCCCTGCTTCCACAGCATCAGATGGGTCTTTAGGGGTGGTTAGACATTTATGTATCTGAATTTCTCCGGTTTCGTCATTCAATAGGACAAAATCAGTGAAGGTTCCTCCAATATCGCAGCCTAACCGATAAATTCCATTGGCCATTTTCATTATTTGCTCACCTCATCTAATAATTCAGTTAATACTCCACAGAGTTCTCTGGGATGGGTAATAAACGCATATCTGTTACCTAGCAAACGTCTGGGTTTGTTATCAATCAATTTATAGCCTTTTCCCTTTAGCTTCGCCATGGCGCTGTCAATATCTGGCACCTTGAAGGAGATTATATAAACACCTTCGCCACGCTTAGCAAGGAAACGCGATACATCGCCCTCACCAGTAGGCTCCATCAATTCAAGCCACACCTCGCCAACACGATAGCGAGCTACCTTGATTTTCTCTTCCTCACTGAGATAGGTACTATCTAGCTCTAGGCCCAGAATATCCTCATAAGATTTGCGAGCTTTGTCCAGGTCCTTTACCGCAATCGATATGTGGTCTATCTGCATTTCTTGGCTGCCCTCAGAATCAATTTTCTTTTCCCCTGTTCTCTATGGCGTCCAAGATCTTATCAGGTGTGAACGGGACTTCGCCACTAGGTCAAGAACCGAATACGGATGTTATCGTTTCCGTTTGATATATCTTTGCTCCTCTTTCCCTGAATGCTGCGAGGTATTTCTCAGGGTTAATACACCCTTCCGGTGCTGTTACCCCTTTTACCTTGATATCACCCGAATACAGCAACAGAGCTGCGATCGAAGGAGGTATTCCCGTTCCTGGTGCCATGCGACCTACCATGTCGGCGGTATAGGTCACTTGCTTTCCTTCCCTCTCTCCTCTTACGGTCACTTTGATGCCGGAAGAGGCTGGGCCTTTATCTCTATTCTCAGGGATTGTACGCCACAGTTGCAAGGTTAGATCATATGGTGCTAATTTAATACCCTTGATCTCCATTGGCTCGGTACTGAGAAAACCTGTGGCCTTCTGCTCCTTGATTAACTGATTTACCCATGGCGGTTGCAGGCCGCCTTTGACAACTACCCTTTTTACCCCCTCTATATAGCGCGGCAGTGTTAACGGCTGAGGATGTCCTACGTAGTTAACCTGACAGGTACCGAGGGGTTCAGGGAATTCAACCATCTCCTCACCAGTGCCGGCTTCTACATATCCTAACTTACCATCCAAATATTGGGGGATCTTACCTAAATTCATATGGAGGCTGTGGTCCCAGGCTGCACCTCCTTCGATATCGGCAATGCTTACCACCCAAAACAAGGCAATCTCATCAACACGCTCCAGCTTATTCGCATAGTATTTGGCAATAAGGTTATTTGTTCCCGGGTCTGATCCCATCCCTGTCAAGACGGTTATTCCTGCCTTCATAGCAGCACTATTGATCTCAGAATCAAATAGGGAACCGAGTGCGTCATAATCATCACAAATATCTATATAATTGACCCTCGCCTCGATAGCTGCCTTCGATACCGTGATAGCTGTTCGATAGAATGGCCCCGCGCAGTTGATGACAACGTCAACATCCTTAATTGCCTTGACCAAATCTTCGTGATTATTTAGATCAACTCTGCTAAGCAATACCTTCTCACTAGTGCGTAGCTTATCCTGTAATCTGCTTGGGTCCGTGATTATATCACCTAGAATGACCTTCTTAACCTGCTCCTGCTTGATTAGGTCACGAGCTGCTGCCTGCCCCATAATCCCCACTCCGCCTAAGATTAGTGCTTGCATTTTGCCCCCCTCTTTTTGGCCACAATTATCTAATTATTTATTTTAAAGTAACATACTTCTCACTTACATAGGCCAAGGATTCATCGATTGCTTTAGCTGCTATCTCTAGGTCTCTTTCAGTGTGCCTGTAACATATATATCCATGATGGTATGGGGCGAGAAAGACACCCCTGCGGATAAGCTGAGCGTAGAAATCGTCGCGTCTCGCTTTATGGGTACCCTCCTTGTCCCTCTCGAAAGTTATAAAATACATTGGTGCAATACCAGTTAGCTCAACCCCAATGTCATACTTGCTAATGATGTCCCGAAGTTTCCCTAGGAAATGGTTGCCTTTTTCCCATATCTTGTCAAGGACATTATCACGCTCCATAATTTCAATGGTTTTGAGAGCGGCGATATAACCGTCACTGTTCCCGAAGAATGTAGAAGATATCATGACATTACTTTCGGCAACTTTCATAATTTCAGCTTTCCCAGTGAGAACAGCTATCGCATAGCCATTAGCCATCCCCTTTCCAAAGATCGACAGGTCAGGAGTAACCCCATAAAGTTGCTGTGCCCCACCCATTCTCAGCCTAAATCCGGTACGGATTTCATCAAATATAAGGACAGCACCATACCTTGTAGCGATTTCTCTTACGCCTTCAAGGAACCCGGGGGCAGGTTCCTCCATCTTTTCATGGAGGGGATGCCCAAAGGGAGTCAAAGTTATAGCAGCTGTCTCACTACCATGTTTTATCATCAAGTCCTCGAGCTCATTAAGATTATTGTAGTGGAATTCATATACATCCTCGTAAAGCTTTTCAGGGATACCCCCCTTAACCTCAACACACCAATCATGCCAGCCATGGAAGCCGCAGCGCATAACCTTGATTTTCTTTGTATATGCCCTGGCAATACGGACGGCTGCTGTGCAAGCACCTGAGCCAGTCTTTGTAAACAGACTCAATTCCGAACAGGGGATTAATTCTCTAAGTTTCTCCGCAAGCTGAGCTTGATACCGTGGTGTTAATGCGCAACAGAAACCTTTGTCTGTTATCATCTCAATAACAGCTTTATCAACTTCTTCTTCCCTATAGCCTAGGCTAATAGGTCCATAGCCACACAGTAAGTCAATATACTCGTTTCCATCAATGTCGATTATCCTGCCACCCTTGCCAGATTCAATAAAGATTGGATATTCTCCTTCGACAAAATTCCTGGGATGTCTGGCGCCTACCACACCGCCGGGGACAAAATTTTTAGCATGCCTAAAAAGTTCCAGACTTCTCGCCATATTTAGTTTTTTTGCGCTTTTCATGATTTCCCCTCTGTTAGAAATTCAAGTACCTTTCACTGAGGAGCTCTTTCCTCCAGGGCTTGCAGGACTTTTTCAGGAGTGAAAGGTACTTCTTTGAGCCAAACTCCTGTGGCGTCGTGGATAGCGCAAGCTATAGCGCTGTACATGGACATTCGGATGGAGAGGCTGCCTTCCTTTGCCCCGAAGGGACCAAACGGGTCATTGGAGGAAACGACGATAGGCTCTATAGGAGGCGAATCAAGGGCTGTAGGGAACCAATAGTCAAGATTGTTGGCATTCAAGTTCTGCCCTTCATCCCAAAGGATCCTCTCGAAAAGTCCGTCACAGATACCTGATCCCCATGCCGCTCCTTCTATCTGCTGCTCTACAGCCATTGGGTTTATCGGGTAACCGCAGTCATGCGCAGCCACCATGTTCAGGACTTTCACCTTTCCGGTTTCCATATCTACTGAGACTTCAGCCACGCTACATCCGTAGGAATAGGTAGTGGCAAACTGTCCTCTGGGATTTGTTACCCACTCTCTGTCTTTGGAAACCAAAGGCCATCGGTAACCACGCCCCATGATAGTGATGTCATTAGCCAGAGCGTTTATGACCGTGCGGCGAATCGATACGTTTTTGTCAGTGGCACCCTTAACGTAGATATTACCGTCGTGTGCCTCAAGTTCCTCGGGTTTGACCTCCAGCACCTTGGCAGCAATCTCGAACAGTTGCTTTTTGGCATCTGCAGCGGCTTCCTTGGCCGCACCTCCCGAAAGAAGTGTAGCTGTTTGAGAATAGGCACCCTGGTCGGAAGGACAAATACCCGTATCGGCATTGACTAACTTTACCTTATCTATGGGGAGCCCTAATTCTTCAGCAACGATCTGAATCACCATGCTTTCATTTCCCTGGCCATTATCCACCACCCCGGAGATAACGGTTGCATCTCCGTCTTCATTAAACTTGATAAAGGCTGCAGAGCCACCGCGGATGCCCATAGGAAAGCCAGACATCACTGAACCGCATGCCATGCCAATGCCATGGCCGGGTGGTAGCTTGCCTCTTTTGTCTTTCCATCTGGCTGTTTCCGTAGCCTTCTGGATACATTCGGCAAGTCCGCACGAGGTTATCCTGGCGCCAGTTGCGGTGACAAAGCCCGAGGTCATGCCATTTTTCAATCTTATCTCTACCGGGTCAATTCCCAATTTCTCGGCCGCCTTATCCAGGTGGAGCTCAATGGGGATATAGAAAGCCCGGTTCTGCTCCGGGTGCATACCCCGCGGTGGTTTGTTGGTATACACACGATAGCCGTTGTATCTCAGATTCTTCACTCGATAAGTGGTTTCCATATTCATGTAAGGTACCGATACGGCAATCGGCCCGGTGCTGGCGTAGGCTCCTCCATCTATAATGCAACGTAAATCAATGGCGGTCCAAGCACCATCTTTTTTGAACCCCATCTTAAGGTACGCAATCCAGCCGACCCGTTGCCTGATACAATTGCGGTTTTCCTCGCGGCTATAGACTAGCTTGACTGGAAGCCGTGCCTTCTTGGAGAGAAGACAAGCAACCACGTCCGCCGGAGAAATCTCTGACCTTCCTCCAAATGCACCACCTATGTAAACACGGTGCAATCTCACATCTGAGGTTGGTATCCCTAGAGCACTGCTAAGCGGCCGTGCTTTCATATGTGGTCCAGCGTTAGGGCACCAAATATCAACACCGGTTGAGTCAAATTTAGCCAAGACGGCGTACGGCTCTCCCTGACAATAACTTTGCTCTGGTGATTTGCAGCTCCCTTCCAAAACAAGGTCGGCTTCTGCCAGAGCTTTATCAACGTCACCTTCGTCCACCTTGACATGGACGCATATATTATCCGGCTTATCTTTGTGAATAAGCGGGGCGTCTTTTCGCATCGCCACCTCAGGGTCAAAAACAGCTGGCAGCGGCTCATATTCCACGTTAATCAATTCCAGTGCCCTCTGGGCGATATCCTCACTGGTAGCAGCTACGGCAGCCACCTCCTGCCCGATGTAACGCACGGTGTCTATCGGGAATAGCTGATAATCCCTGGTATAGGGGAATACACCCCACTTATAAGGTATGGCATCACGTTTACCAGTGATTACCGCTTTTATACCAAGGAGTTTTTCCGCTTTACTGGTATCAATGTTCAAGATACGGGCGTGAGCATGGGGACTTCGCAGTATTTTACCGTATAACATTCCAGGCAGGCTGAGGTCCGCCGTGAATTGAGCCTCGCCACGAACCTTGGCCTCAGAATCAGTTCTGGGGACTGGTTTTCCTACTATTGAGTGTGGCATTTCCTATCCTCTCTTTGTGGCTGCAATTATTGAATTAACAATCTTGGTATATCCGGTGCACCGGCAGAGATTTCCTGATATCGCTTCTTTAACCTCTGCCTCGGTTGGTTCAGGATTGCTATCAATAAGGGCCTTTGCGGTCAATATCATTCCAGGGGTACAGAATCCACACTGGACGCCACCATGGTTGATAAATGCTTCCTGTATTGGGTGCAGTTCTTCACCACGAGCAAGCCCTTCAATGGTAAGTATGTCCTTGCCTTCAGCCTCCACAGCCAGGATAAGGCAAGAGCGGACCGGTTTACCATCTAACAAGACGGTACAGGCGCCACAACTTCCGTCCTGGCAGCCCTCCTTGGCCCCGGTTAGACTCAGGCGCTCTCTCAATACCTCAAGCAAGGTCTCACTAGCTGATATGTGTAACTCATGTTCCTCTGCATTGACCTTTAGCTTTATTGTTCGTTTTTCCATGAGTTCTCTATCCTCCTCCTAGAGGGGCCATTTCTACTACCACTGTTACCTTGTCACCATCATGTAGAGCAGTATCAAGGGAGTAACTCTCCTTACCATTGACTAATACCTTTTGTATATCGCTGCCTATTTCACCTCGACTAATAAAATCTATCGATATACACCGGTCAGATAGCTCCTTGAGTAGACTCCTCAGTGTAGTCTCTGGTTCTTTTAGCTCGACATCAACTGGGGACTGAAATACCCCATATATTGACATATTGGAATCAACCGTGACTTTCATTGGTTGCCCCGCCATCCTGATAACGCTTGCCTTACGGCACGCCTGGTAAGCACCCGCACCATCTTTCTCCTGTACCCGGCATTAACACTGAGGTTATCCACCGGATGCGCCGCCTTGAAGGCTTCTTCTGCTGCCTGGTCAATCAGCTTATTGTCTATCTTTCTTCCATCGAAGATTCTTTCGGCTGCTGTTACTTCAACAGGAGAAGCTGTAATGGCATCGAGGACAAATTTCGCCTTCCGGCAGACCCCGTCTTTATCCATATCTAATACCACTGCTACCGCTGCTAAAGGGAAATCTATCGCCTGGCGCATCCTAAGCTTCTGGTACGAGCCGATGCTACCTTCGGTGGTTGGTGGCAGCTGAATCTCAGTAATGACCTCGTCGGGCTGAAGCAGGTTAGGATTCTCCCCTGAATTGGTAAAAAACTCGCTCAGGGGTATTATTTTTTCGCCATTTTTTCGGTTAATCTTTATCTGGGCTGCCAATGCGATTAAGGCAGGGGCGAGGTCTCCTTGATAGACCGCATGACAATGTTTACTACCTTTCACAGCATGACATATATCTCCACCTCTCTTGAAACAGGGAGGGCGTACTTCACTCCAGTCACTGGACTGGTCATAGTAAATGCACCTGGTATCGATACAAAGGTTGCCACCAACGGTGCTCGTATAGTGTAGAGGTATGATGCTGACCTCGCGGGCTGCTTGTGAAAGAACAGTATACCTCTCCCTGACGGGTGAAGAATTGACCAGACTATGTATAGTGGTTAATGGCCCTATGGTTAGGCCAGTGTTTTCATTGTATTTCACATAATCCAGACTTGCCATACCATTTAGGCTGATTACATATTGCGGGGTACATAGTCTCTGCTTCATTCGTACCAAGAGCTCAGTGCCTCCTGCCAGCAATGTAGCCTCGCTCTTGCGTTTATCAAGTAAGGAAAGCAAATCTTCTATTGTTTGTGGCCTGAGATATATAAAATCAGGCAACTTACTACTACTCACTTTTTGCCTCCAAGAGTCACGCTTTTACATTTAAGTACTCAATAATTTTTTAAACGCCTCAATGAATGGGGGTAAGAACTCTCCATAGTCTCTAACCACCCCGAAATCTGCTTCCTTAAATATATGTGCCTCGGGGTCTTTGTTTATAGCAACAATATAATTTGAACCTGAACATCCGGCCATATGTTGAGGTGCCCCGGAGATGCCGATAGCTATGTAGAGATTGGGGCTTACTACATGGGCAGTTTGACCTATTTCCATGCTTAGTGGCATCCAACCTTCATCAAACGGGACGCGACTTATCCCTACAGCACCTCCTAACACTTTCGCCAGTTCCTGTAGAAGTTGGAAGCCTTCGCTGCCGCCGATTCCCCCGCCACCGGCAACTATAACTTTAGCCTCCTCCAAATTTAGCTCTTTTACATCTTCTTTAACTGTCTCAACCAGTTTCCCCCTAGTTATTAAGTTATCCAAATCAGTGGCCAGGGGTATTATATTGCCCCTTCTTGTGGTATCAGGATCAGCTGCTTTAGCTGCTCGTGGTCTTAATGTAGCTATCTGAGGTGAACTTGTCTCAGAAACCCAGATTGCTACCGCATTGCCGCCATACACTGGTTTTGTGCACATCAGTTGTTTTGTCTTAGGGTCTATATTCAGGTCAACGCAGTCCATGGTGACGCTTGCTCCCAGCCTGACTGCCAGTCTGGGAGCGATATTTAGTCCCATGTCAGTCTGGCCAAAAAGAATAATTGACGGTGCTATTTGTTGACTTATCTTGACCATTATAACTAAATAGAAGTCAGGGTGTGACTCATAAAAGGGAGGCCCATCGGCAATATAAACTCTATCAGTGCCAAGAGCGATAACTTCTTGGGCTGCCTCCTCTATATCTTTGCCTATTAGCAGAGTGCTTAGCGGCTGATTCAGACTATCGCTAAGCTTCCTCCCTAAACCAAGTAATTCTCTGGTAGTGGTTGTGATACTTGAGTTTAGGACCTCTCCGCAGATTAATATACCTCGAAGCTCTGTCATCTATCACGCTCCTGCAAAGCTATAGTATTCCGGCTTCCGTAAGGCTGATTGCCAGTTTGCTTGCTGCTTCAGATACAGCTTCTTCTTGAATGAACTTGCACTTCCTTTCACGCTCTGGTATGAAGAGCTTCATAAGCTTAGTTCGTGCCGCACTAGCTCCAATTTTAGACAGGTCAGCACCAATATCCTGAGCGTTCCAGACCGGAATTTGCCTTCGCGCTGCTGATATAATCCCCCACGCCGTTGGCAACCTTGGTTGGCCAACCTCGTTGCTTGCTGTTACTAGTGCTGGCATAGGCACAGCGAAAATCTGATAGCCTTCAAGCGTTACTCGCTTTACTCTCAATTCGCCCTCATCAATATCTATTGCCCCAGCTAGAGTTATCAACGGTAAATCTAAATATTCGGCGATTATTGAGCCGACCAGACCGTTATCCCAATCAGCTGCCTGCCGGCCACATAATACCAGCGCAAAATCCCCGATTTTTTGTATCGTCTTGGTCAGAATGTAAGCAGTGGCGAAGCTGTCCGAACCTTTAAATGTCTCATCAGCCAGGATAACACCTTCGTCAGCCCCCATAGCTAGAGCAGCCTTAGCCGTGCTAGTAGCGGCATCACTGCCCACAGTTACTACCGTTATCTTACCTCCATGTTTGTCTTTCAGCCTCAACGCCAGTTCAACCGCTTGCTTATCATAGGGGTTTATCACTGGCGGTATTCCTTCTGGGGGTATAACACACTTGGATTCGGAATCCAGCCTGAATTTTGCTGGTGATATCTCTGGATCCAGTATCTGCTTAATACAAACTATAATATGCATCTCTATCCTTTTTTATCCATATTGGTAACATATGCCAAATCCAGCCCGGGGCAGATTCCACTCCACAGCCCCTTTATTACATACAATCTGGCAGCTGCCACATTCCAGGCAGCCCTCGTAGGAGAAGGTAATGTGTTCCTCCATCAGTTTGAAGCAACCGGCTGGGCAGGCATACAAACAATAATGTACATCACATATCTTACAGATATCTTCGCGTATGTCGATATGGACTTCCTTATCTATATCGTATTTGTTAACTGCTAGTTTATCCTCGATGCTGGTAGGATTCATACTGCTCCTTTTGCCTGCATCAGGTCGTGAGCTATCTGCCACCATGAAACCCTACCCTTCATTGCCTGTTTAAGGAGTTCCCAGGTTTTCTTTCTCGGTTTGCCATCATTGGTGAAGAGCTTCTCAGCTAGATCACAGGCTAGTTCAGGATACAAGCTATAGATACGAGGGTTTTCTAGGAAATGGGGAGCTTTGTCAAAGGTTTCCAGGTCCTGGAGGACGAAGCTCCTCCTTAATAGCTCGGGGTAATAGGAAAGAGACTTCTGGGAGAAGTCTCCCGTCTCTTTAGCTCTGATAACCGTCTTAGCGGCAGCTATACCTGAGGCAATGGCGAAATTGGCTCCCTCTAAAGTCAGACCAGTGCCCAGAATAAGAGCAGCGGCATCGCCAGCCACTAGAAGACCATCAGTATATAGAGCGGGCATCATAGTCAATCCAGAAACAGGTATCAGATGCGCCGAGTACTCCGCCAGCTTACCTTCAGCAAGCAAGCCTACCACCGCCGGATGCTGTTTAAACTCCTCAAGCAGGTCATTAGCCTGAATCCTGTTCTTAACCAGAGCGCTTAACTGAACCACAATCCCTACCGATAGGCTTTCTTTATTGGTATAAATGAAAGCGCCACCGGGTAAACCTCTGCTGAAGGAACCAATAAACTCCCAGGCTATACCTTCGTCTCCGGCTAGGTTAAAGCGCTGCTCTATTAGCTGACGAGGTAACTGCACTACCTCCTTTACGCCCTGTTTCATATCCTGTGGTTGGAGCTTACCTATAAGCCCAGCCTTACCCGCCAGGACAGAATTCACCCCGTCACAAGCAATAACCACACCGGCGGGCAACTCGTCACCACCTGCCTTTATCCCTGTAACCCGTTTCCCATCCCGGAGGAGGTCATCAGCCTGAAGCCCGGCGGCAACGATTGCCCCTGCCTCCTCAACCTTGGTGGCGAACCAGCGGTCAAACTTGGAACGCAATACAGTGAAGCCATTATAGGGAGACTGACCAAACTTCCTGGTGGTGAACTCAGCAGACAGAGAGGCATCGGTAGTGAGCAAGGAGAATTTATGGCGAACGACGTACCTCTCCACCAGTGCTTCCTGCCACAAGTTGGGAAAAAGCTGATTTAGGGCTGGACCGTAAAATACCCCGCCCCACATATTCTTTGCCCCGGCAAATTTTCCCCTCTCCACCACCAATACTTCCAAGCCAGCCTTCGCCAAAGTGTAACCACAACCACAACCTGCCGGACCCGCTCCGACTACTATGGCATCAAAACTTTGTTTCATAGCTATAGCTAATGTCTCTAAGTAAAAGCTGCCGTCTCCAGAAGCTGCTGCCCAATAGTCAGCTGGTGCATCTGAGCAGTGCCGCCAAGTATCGTCGCCACTATCGCATCCCGATAGTGGTGCCCTACCGGATAGTCATCAATAGTGCCGAAGGAGCCGTGAATCTTAATTGCCTGTGACGCTACCCAAAGAGCGGTCTCGGTGGAAAAATACTTGGCATAGGACATCTCCTTAATATGGCGAATGCCCCGGCTCTTCATATCAGCCACCCGATAGGTAAGCCATCTAGCTGCTTCAATTCTGGTTGCCATATCAGCGATGAGCCCCTGTATCAACTGGTGGCCACCTATGGGCTTGCCAAACTGGATTCGCTCCTTGGCATACTTCATAGAGGCATCAAGGCAACTCTGGGCGACACCAACACAGCCGGCAGCCAGGAAAAGACGGGCAGTATCAATGCCCCGCAGGGCATCCCGTAACGCCCGCCCGGCTTGGCTAACCTGATTTTCCGGGGGAAGTTCCATATCGGTGAATCGCAGGTTGCCCTCACTACCACCCCGCCAGCCTATCCTGCCTGTCACCGGGACACTGGAGAGACCGGGGGCACCCCGTTCCACAATAAAGCTAGCTAGCCCCTTGACCCCCAGACTTTTATCTGTTTGGGCGATGAATAAGATAAGGTCGGCTATCTCACCATTGGTAATAAAAATTTTACTGCCATTGATGACCCAACGATTGTCCTTCAGGACAGCAGTGGTCTCAATCATAGACGAATCACTACCAGCACTGGGCTCAACCACCGCCCCGGAGAAAATTATATCCCCTCGGCAAACCGGGGGCAGGTATTTCTTCTTCTGCTCCTCGCTACCGGCGTCAAGGAGGTTGGTTCCGGGCTGGATGGCACCGCTGGTCGCCGCTTGGGTTACCGCCAGGCTGCCCCAGCAAAGCTGTTCCCAGATAATGGCTGAGGTAACATAATCAAGCCCCAGCCCCCCGTACTCCTGGGGCATGTGGGGAGCTAGTAGCCCCTGGGAAGCCATCTTTTTTATAATGCCGACATCAAATTTCTCCTGTCGTTCATTTTCCTTAAGTGCTGGTAGAATTTCCTGCTCAGCAAACCTCCGAGCCATGTCCCGGAACATCACCTGTTCTTCAGTTAGTTCAAAATCCATGCTTTATGCCTCCGAAAGTTCAATTATTACTACCAACATCTTTACTTCTCTTTTTGTACCAACTCAACAAGAACGCCATGGGTCCCCCGAGGGTGGAGGAAGACAGCCATCCCCTCAGCACCAGGCGTAGGTTTACCTAGAGGCTCAATTCCCTTGGTTTTGAGTCTCTCGATTTCGGCGCTAATATCATCCACTTCATAACAGACATGCTGGATACCCTCGCCGCGCTTCTCCAGAAATTTGGCTATTGCCCCTTCGGTACCAAAAGGTGCTAAGAGTTCGACTACAGCGTTATCCAGCTCAACTAAGCTTACTTTAACCGTTCCTCCTCCCCCTATTATTGGTTCACCGGATTCCAGTCTGAAGACCGAGCGATAAAACTCCCTGGCTTCTTCAATGTCCTTTACCGCCACACCGAGATGACTAATCGCTTTTATCATTTATTGCCTCCCATGTGATAAAACTTCTTTTTCTAGAAAGGTGGGTAACACTCATAGTTCTGGTTCTTGATAGGTGCCAAATACCTCTTTGAGGGTGTTGGTAATCTCGCCTACAGTAGCATAGGCTTCAACCGCTTCCACAAGGGGAGGGATAGTATTAGCGCTCTCATCCTGAGCAGCTTCCTTTACTCGCTTTAGGGCTGTCTTAACCGCCTGATTGTCCCTTTCCTTTTTCACCTTAGCCAGATTAGCTAGTTGTTCCTCTTCTGCCTTTGCCCTCTTCTCAGGGTCATAAGGGTCAGGCACTACTCTGTTGATATTTATCTCCAATTCATCCTCACCGACAAACTTGTTAACTCCGACAACAATTTGTTCTCCGCTCTCTATCGCCCTTTGATGTTCATAGGCACTTTTGGCTATTTCCCTATCCAGCCACCCTGATTCAATAGCTGCCACCATACCGCCCATTTCGTCAATCTCGTTGATTATCTCCCAGCCAGCTTTCTCCAACTCATCGGTCAAATACTCTACATAATAGGAGCCAGCCAAGGGGTCAACCACATCGCACAGCCTGGCTTCAAACATTATGATTCGAGCCGCATCCTGTTCCAGCTGTATCGCCTCCATGCTGTGCCCCAGCCCCAGAGCCTCATCAAAGGGAGGATAGCAGGTGGGGACATATCCACTTAATGCCTCAGCCACACCGCCAATTACGCTGCGCACCAGGTTATTCAGCGGTCTCTGCACGGTGCAATTATCGTGGCCCATCATGCAGCCACCAATATCACGGTAAATCATGCTTCTGGGGTTCTTAGCACCAAACCTCTCCTTAATAATCTTAGCCCACATTCGCCGGGCTGCCCTGAGGTAGGCTATCTCCTTAAACATTTCCAGGCTGCCACTGGAATCATTAAAGGTGATTCTACCACCGAAATCATCGATATCTAGCCCGGCGTCTATACCCAGTTGGACATAGGCTATGCCGAAGGCAAGATGTAAACCCAGAACCTGTTCCCGGGTGGCTCCTGCCTCGCGAGGGTGATGACCATTGATGCTGACCGGGCGTAGCCCGGGCATTTCCTTGGTCCCGAATACGATGGTATCCCTTGTCAGCCTCATGGCATGTTTAAGCGGGAAAATGTGGGTTCCCCTAGATACGCATTCCTTTAAGATATCATTTTGCGGGGTGCAATTCAGCTTACTAATGGGAATACCCCTCTTTTTGGCTAGAGCAATATACATTGCCAGGATAACATTAGCCAGAGGGTTTATTGTCCAGGCTGAGTTAATCCCATCCAGGTCAGACTCCCCGGCAAAGGGCTCATAGAGAACCTCAAAGTCTCTCAGGGTATCTATTGCCACCCCTGACTTCCCCACCTCCCCCCTGGCTTCCGGAGCATCAGAATCGTAGCCGCACTGAGTGGGCAGGTCAAAAGCCAGATTTATTCCTGGGACCCGTCCGTGAGCAATCATGAACTTATAGTAGTCTCTGGTATCCTCGGCAGTTCCATACCCCGAATATCGCCCAGCTCGTACTAAACCGCCACCGGCAGAGGCATGGCCGCCGCCTACGGCTGGTGCTGCCCCAGGTGCTAAGCTAGCATATTTCCCGGCGGTATAGGGGTATTGCCCAGGGAAGCCAACATCCTTTAGGAAGTCATAGCCTTTTACATCTAGAGGTGTGTAGAATTTTTGTGGACTTTCAGTTACCCCAAACCTAGCTAGCTGTTTGTTAAGTACTTTTTCCTCCCATTCAGCCCTCTGTTTTGTTATTTCCTTTAGGTCTTCACTAGAGAACATCTCTCCCCCTCCTTCTAAACTTTCATTGTTCCTTTTTCTATTAATCTGAGGTGAAAGCCAAAGGCTTTGCTTAGAATATGCGGTTCGTGCCCGCCTTTGGACTCTGCCTCACGAAAATAATCCCACAAGAGTGGCTTATAATTAGGATGGGCGCACTTTTCTATGATCTCCTTAGCCCGTTCTCTAGGGTCTAAGCCCCTGAGGTCAGCCAGACCCTGTTCAGTTACTATCACGCTCACCTCATGCTCGGTATGGTCGACATGGGAAACCATAGGCACAATGGTGGAAATATCACCATCCTTGGTGATAGAAGGTGCCATAAATATGGAGAGATAGCCGTTTCGCGCATACTCCAGTGAACCTGATGGGCCGGCCACAATGCGTGTCCCGGTGAGATGACTGCTGTTTACGTGGCCATATATGTCCATCTCTATGGCACTATTTAACGCGATTACCCCCAGCCTGCTGATAACCTCAGGGCTATTGATGATATCTAAGGGTCGCAGAACTATCCTCTCCTTGTACTTCTTTATATCCTTCACCAGTCGCTGCATGGCTTCTTCAGTGAAAAAGCAGCCACACCCGGCGACAAATTTTATTTTCCCGCTATCAATAAGGTCAAGCACAGCATCATCTAATAGAGACGAACTCACCTCTAAATCCTCAAACTTGGACAGGGCAAGCTCACTCAGGATAGCACCCCCCAGCGCCCCTAGACCTGTCTGTAACGGAAGGAGGTTTTGTGGCAATCTCCCCTTTTCTACTTCCTGTCCCAAAAAGCCGACGATGTTTTTCCCTATCTGCTGGCTGACCTCATCTATGGCTGCTCTCCGGGGAAGTTTGCTTTGCTTATCGGAAATAATAATTCCCCCAATTTTCTCGGGACTGATTTGAATATAGGGGGTGCCAGCCCGATCGTGGGGGCTGTTTATCGGGATACCCTTTCTCTTTGGAGGGGAATCTAAAACATAGATATCATGAATGCCGCTTAGTTCCAGGGGCAGGTTCAGATTAATCTCAACTATAACCCTCTCCGCATATTGCATCAGGGTGGGCAGGTCAGAGATGAGGAGGGAGGGAACAATAAACCCTTCTTCGGTGATCTCTATTGCCTCCAGAACCACCAGGTCTGGCTTACCTATGGTATCACTTCTCACCTGATGAGCCAGCCAGATGGAGCCCATGTCTGAATAGTGAATCTTTCCACTGTTGGCTGCCTTAGCCAGAACTGGATTTGATTGGTGGTCCAGCCGCCTATTGATAACCCCCAGCTCGGCTAATTTCCCATCAATGTCAGGACTCATTGGTGCTGCTGACCAGAGGTCAATCTTAAATTTCTCGCCATTCTCTGCCCGCTTGGCTAGGGCTTCAAAAAAAGAAATGGGACAAGCCACTCCAGTGGGTGTCCCGGTAGTACCAATCCGCATCCCGTCTTCAACCAAACTGGCTGCTTCCTCAGCAGTTATCACTCTTTTTCTGAGAGGCTCAAACTTAATTCTTTCCATTATTTGCTGTTCCATTTCCACTCCTCCTCAGCTGCTTCCCAGTGCCTGTTTAACTAGGGTAGCCACCTCTTTGGCTGTTCTTGCTACCGGAACCCCTGCCTTTTCCAGGGCTTTTACCTTGGACTCATATGAGCCTCTACCTGCGGTAATGATGGCTCCGGCATGCCCCATAGTTTTCCCCGGCGGGGCGGTTCTCCCTGCTATGATGGCTACCACTGGCTTTGAGACCTCGCTCTGTATATACTCTGCTGCCTTTTCCTCACTCGTCCTGCCAATCTCTCCAATAAGCACAATCACCTTTGTCTCTGGGTCTGCTTCATATAGCTTAAGGATGTCGATAAAGCTGACGCCGGTGATAGGGTCACCCCCTAGTCCTAGGGCAGTGGTCTGACCTAGTCCAGATTTGGTAATATAATCGGCAACTTGGTAGGAGAAGGTTCCACTGCGGGATACTATCCCCACCGGACCTTTGCGGTAGACATCACCAGGAAAGTAGCCAATAGAACATTCAGCAGCGGAGATTATTCCCGGGGTATTAGGTCCCAGCAGAACTGCACCCGAGTGCTTTAATGCCTGGTTGACAATCATCATATCCTTGACCGGCATACGCTCTACAGCAACGACAATGAGTTTAATCCCTGCTTCTAGAGCCTCAAATATTGCCTCCTTGACAAAGGGGGGAGGGACAAAGGTAATGGTAGCTTCAGCGGGATGGTCTTCCACCGCCTCTCGCACTGTGTCATAAACCGGGACACCGTCTAACTCGGTTCCACCCTTGCCCGGGGTGACTCCAGCTACCACCTTGGTTCCGTATTCCATCATTCGCCCGGTAGCAAATGAGCCTAATTTGCCTGTAATTCCCTGGGAAATTACTCTGGTATCTTTATTTATCAGGATGCTCATTTTGGCCTCCCTCCTAATTCTATAGCTTTATGCACTGCATCCTCAACCTCTGCTTCCTGATACAGATGGTGAGACTTACACCCTGATAGCACCTTCACCCCTTCCTCGGCGTAGCGACCATGGAGTGTAACCACGATGGGAACATGCAACCTGTTTTCCTTTTCCAATTCATCAATGGCTTCGACAATGCCGCTGGCAATGACATCACACCTTGGTCCTCCGGCAAAGATGTAGATTAATAGCGCAGTCACATTTTGGTTTTCAAGAACAACATTAATGCCATTTTTAATGGTGACTGCTTGTGTTGCCTGCCCGCCCAGATCCAGGAAATTAGCTGGACTGGCATCCTCCTGACGGAGGTAGTCCATAGCTGACATGGTAAGGCCAGCACCATTGCTTATTATGCCAATATTTCCATCCAGTAATACGTAACTCAGGGCAAGCTCAGCCGCTCGCTCCTCCGCTGTCTTGGCTGGCCGCTTAGGTATCTCAGGCTGACGGTAGAGTCCGCTATTATCAATATTAAACTTGGCATCAGCCGCCAGGATGTTTCCCTCAGCGGTTACCACTAGGGGGTTAATCTCAATAAGTTCTCCATCCCTATCCCAGTATGTTTGATAAAGCCTCCTGGCGATACCGATAATACCATTGTGAAGTTCTTTGGGGATGCCTGCTTCCTTCAGCTCATATTGAAGTTGGTAGCCCAGCAGTCCGTACCTGGGGTCAATGAGAACCTTTCTAATGGCATCGGGTTTTTGCGCTGCTAATTCCTCAATTTCAATCCCCCCCTCAGCGCTGAACATTAAAAGGGGACAGCCTTCATCGGGGTCAGTTATGATACCCAGATAATACTCCTGTTTTATATCAAGTGCCCTTTCCACCAGTATTTTCCCCACAGGCTCATCCTTTATCTTCATATGGAGTAATTCTTCAGCCATCTCATAGGCTGCTTTTTCTGATTTGGGAAATTTTATACCGCCAGCTTTGCCTCTACCTCCCGCCAGCACCTGAGATTTCAATGCCACCTTTCCGCCTAGTTCCTCATATGCTTTTGTTGCCGCCTGTGGTGTCTCAACCACGATCCCCTCTGGAACCGGAACCCCGCCTTTTTTCAAGAATTCCTTAGCTTCAAATTCAAATAGCTTCATGTTAACCTCCGCTAGTCATAAATAGCTCATCCAACCCAAAGCGGTATTCCTGATAGTAGTAAGCGATTGTTTTGAGACATACTGGTAGGGCGTTTCAAACTATGTAATAGGTTATCTTTTCAATCACTTTTCTTCTTTATGATTTGACATTCTGGCGAATATAATCGGCTATTTGCTTAATTGTTGCCCCTGGACTGAAGACAGCACTTATCCCTTTCTGTTGCAAAGGGGGAACGTCCTCTTTGGGAATAGACCCACCAGCAATAATTAGAACTCGGTGCAAGCCTTTTTCTTTAGCTAACTCAGCTACTCTGGGAAGAAGGGTGCTATGCGCCCCGGAAAGTATGCT
>CAZDHX010000011.1:0-52098 GCA_964505425.1 uncultured Dehalococcoidales bacterium
CCTCTCGCCCAGTGCCGCCATTAGCTTTTCCAGGTCAACCAGACCTTCAGTTGCCGGCAGTTCCAGTATTTCGGCACCAACCCGGGCAAAGGCGGCTTTCTCCTTGGGGGTAGCCTTTCTGCCCAGCGCCAGCAGTGTTTTCCCCGGTTCTTTAAATAGCCTCGCACTTAAGGGCGTCCGCCCTTCGCTATCCACAATCACCCTCAGCGGCTGCTTTCTGGCGGTGCCCCCCCTGCCACCACAGCACCGGGTGGTGAGGTGGGGGTCATCGGCTAATACGGTATTCACCCCGGCCATAATAGCATCGGTGGTATAGCGCAGGTTATGAGCATACTTCCGCGACTCACTGCTGCTAATCCACCGGGAATCTCCCTTTCTGGTGGCAATCTTCCCGTCCAGGCTTACGGCAAACTTGGCGGTGACAAAGGGGATGCCGGTGATAATGAATTTGGTATAAGCCTCATTAATTTCTCTAGCCTGCTCTTCATGCTCGCCGAGGTAGGTTTTAATCCCCTCCACCTCCAGCTCGTCCTTACCCCGCCCTGAAATTATGGGGTTGGGGTCAAGCATTGCCATGTGGACCTCGCTGATGCCGGCAGTGGTGATTGCCCGGCTACAGGGTGGGGTGCGACCATAATGGCAGCAGGGTTCAAGGGTGACATACATCACGCCCCCCCTGGCTTCTTTTCCCGCCTGCTTCAGGGCTAGCACCTCGGCGTGATGGGAGCCTGGCGGCTGGGTATAGCCCTGCCCGATAACTACCCCCTTCTTGACCACCACCGCCCCTACCGCCGGGTTAGGGCTAGCCTGCCCCAGGGCTAATTTAGCTAGAGAAAGCGCCTGTTCCATGTAGTCCATGGCATTGCCATTCTAGCACCTCCCTCAAAAAAAGTGCAAATGAGGGGCTATTTATTGGCTAAAAATAGGCGGGATGGGGTATAATATTGAGATTGCCTGAAGGGAGTAGATTTAAATGAAGGTCCTTCTCCGCGAGATTGCGATAACACTGGTAATGGCGGTCGTCATCTTCCTTGGGTTACATGCCTCAGTCCAGAGCTTCGTTATCGTGGAGCATTGCATGGAGCCCTCGTTTCAGGAGGGGGAACGGCTGCTGGTTAATAAATTAGTCTACCATTTCACCGACCCGAAACGGGGCGATGTCATAATATTACACCCACCCCTTGCCCCCGAGAAGGTCTATATTAAGCGCATCATCGCCCTGCCCGGCGATAGTGTAGAGGTGAAAGACGGGGCAGTATACGTTAACGGTATAGCGCTGGATGAGAGTGCCTACATTAAAGAGCCTCCCAGCTATACCTTCCCTTTGACGGAAGTCCCTGAGGGTGAGTATTTTGTCCTCGGTGATAACCGCAATGTTGCCAACGATTCTCACAAAGGCTGGACGGTGCCCCGGGAAAACATAATTGGCAAAGCCTGGTTCTCTTTCTGGCCATCAAGCGAACTAGGGTCTGTTCACAACTACCCGCTGGAGGAGCAGCTTGCCACCCCTGCTGAGTAAAAGGAGAGTCGAAGAGAGGCGTAGCCTCTCTTAAAAACCACCCTTCCTCCTCTCCTTGATAGGAGAGGGGGACACAGGGGGTGAGGTAGATAACTAGTCCAGAAGAAATCTTCAAGAAATCGGGGGCGGTGCTTGAGGGGCACTTTCTGCTCACCTCGGGGCGGCATTCCCCCGTCTATTGGGAGAAGTTCAGGGTCTTGCAGTTCCCCGACTATACCGCGCAGCTCTGCGGGATGATTGCCGACCACTTCCGCCAGCAAAAGGTTCAGCTCGTTGCCGGACCGACCACCGGCGGTATTATCCTCGCTTTTGAAGTTGGCAGACAGCTGGGAGTAAGAGGCATATTCGCCGAGAAGACGAGCGAGGAAGATCGGGCTTTCCGGCGGGGCTTTGGCGTCAAGGGCGGCGAGCGAGTCCTCATTGTTGATGACATCCTCACCACCGGCAGTTCTATCCGCGAGGTTATGGCGGCACTGAAAGGGCTGGGTGGTGCTGTCGTCGGCATCGGGGTGCTGGTTGACCGCTCCGAACAAAAGATAGACTTCGGCGTCCCCCTCTTTAGCTGTCTCCGCTCAGAAACTATAACCTACTCGCCAGAGGACTGCCCCCTGTGTAAGGCTAAAATCCCCTTGGTCAGACCCGGTGGCGGGTAGGGTGTTGGGTTAGGAGAGCATAATCTATGCGGTCTGTCTTTTTACCAATGCGGACCCAAGATGATTCTCTATAATTTTGTATGATGGTGTATTCATAAGTGTGTGCATGAAGCAATGATGCACGGTGAGAATCAAATCCTGTAAATCGGGGTCATCCTCAATCATTGTTACTTTTAACCCAATATTTTGGCATTCATCTGCATGAATGTGCCAACCGTGCGTTTTCTTATAATTTGTTAATTTTTTAACAACTTTTTTTGCCTTGTCTTCAGCACCTACTTCCCCATCAAACATCACATCTACTAGTTGTTCCCTAACAAATCTATTAGACCATTCAATAGCATTTTCACATTGGCTAAGAAATGTGGGCCTGTATTGGCCTATTATTGATTGCCACATTGGTATTTTGGAGCTATCATTTCCGCATTCCCTGCAGGCCCTTCTGAATTCAGCCTTGACACCATATGCTGGGATTCCATGAAGCTGAGGGTCGATTGGCCCAAGATTTGATTGTTTGCCCATCAGTATTTCTTTACAGGAACAAGCAATTACTGTTCCGGCAGACATAGCGATTTGGGGGATAACGGCTCTAATATTTTTCCCGAACATCCTGCGAAGGTAATCTACAATAGATTGTGTAGCTGCAATGCTCCCACCAGGTGTATGTAATATCAGGTCTAAGCCCCTGTCCTTTTCTACCTTATGGCTGGCCATCATAAATCCATTTTTATCTTCGTCATTAATATCAGCTAATATGTTGGGTTTGGATAGAAAGCCAGAGTAATAAGCTATAATGTTTCTTTTCGTATATTCGTGAAGTGCTTTTAAATATTTTCTCCGCACGATGTCAACGGGACCTTGCGCTCCATGTTGCTCTATCTCGGTCAGAACCTCGCGCCAGTTTGGCATATATCTTATTAATCCATTTTAATAGGTTCTTGGTATCCAGCGCCAGTTGCAACGCTTGGGACAATCTCAAGTGGTGATGGTTGTCTTAATGAATAAGGCATTGGCTCGCCATTTTGCCGGGGCTGAAATTTGAAATACCGCCGGTATTCTCTCTCAAACTTTCCCCTCTTACCCTTCTTTTTGCTCGCCATTTCTAGCCTCCTGGATAATCAAATTATAGCATATTTCTCAAAAAGGCAACAAATTGACCTAAAATCCCCCTCACCCGACCCGGCGGTGGGTAAAAAGTACTAGTACCATTGACCATTGACAGAACAGAAAGCAAGCGATATAATTTAGCTGGCTATCGACCCATAGGGCGGTAAGCTTTTTGAGGTTTCTTAACAATCAGGAGTCGCTTGGATCGGATACGACCGAGACGGCAAAGGTAGATTGTTTGTGCCTTCTCTGGCTGTGTCAGAGAAGGCATTTTTAATTTCCGTTGGGCGGGGTAAAATGCTCAAATTGGGATTTATCGGAGCTGGAACTGTAGGTACTGCCCTATCAGTCAGGCTGAGCGGCCTGGGCTATCCCGTGGTCGCTGTCTCCAGCCGCCGCCGGGCATCAGCCCAAAATCTGGCGCAGGCAGTGAAGGGCTGCCGTGTCTTTGATAATCAGGGCGTGGCTGATGCTGCCGAGCTTGTCTTTATTACCACCCCCGATGATGCTATCGCCCGGGTAGCTTCCGAGGTAAAGTGGCAGCCGGGGCAGGACGTGGTCCACTGTAGCGGCGCTGATTCCACCGATATTCTGAAGCCAGCCAAAAATTTCGGGGCACAGATTGGCGTTTTCCACCCCCTGCAGTCCTTCGCCAGCGTGAAACAGGCAGTGGAAAATATCCCCGGCTCAATCTTCGCCCTTGAAGCCGAGGAGCCCCTCATGAAGATGCTCAAGGATATGGCTACCGCCCTCGGCGGTAACTGGGTGGAGGTGAAGGCCGGCGACAAGGTGCTCTATCACGCCGCCGCCGTCATTGCCTGCAACTACCTGGTCACCCTCGTCAAGCTAGCCACCGATTTATGGCAGACCTTTGATGTCCCCCCGCAGAAAGCAACTCAAGCACTACTCCCGCTGCTGAGGGGGACAATTCATAATATTGACACCGTTGGCATACCCCAGTGCCTTACCGGGCCAATCGCTCGCGGGGATGTGGGGACGATTAAGAAGCACCTTGACGCCCTGGAGCAGACCGCTCCCCACCTGGTCGCCACCTATCGGGAGCTGGGACTGCAGACCATCCCCATCGCCGTGGCCAAGGGGAAGATAGATAAAAATCAGGCAGAGGAGTTACGGGTAATACTGCAACCCGCCTAAATAAAATCCTTGGAGGATGTGATGAGAGTAATGCTTAAGAGCAAAATCCACCGAGCCCATGTCACCCAGGTTGACATCAACTATGAGGGGAGCATCTCCATTGACAGGAGGCTTATGGAGGAGGCTGACATCCTTCCCTATGAGCAGGTCCAGGTGCTGAACATCAACAACGGCGCCCGTTTTGAGACCTACGCCATTGAAGCCGAGGCTGATAGCGGGGAGATTGGCATTCGGGGGGCGGCGGCCAGACTAGCCGCTGTCGGCGATATCGTTATCATCCTTACCTACTGTCAGCTTGAAGAAGCGGAAGCCAGAAACTTCGCTCCCAAGATGGTATATGTTGACCGCAAGAACGCCGTTACTGAGACCAGGCGGGTGGCGGAAGCGACCTCTTTTTAGGAGAGAGATGCGCATCACCGTAAATCAGATAAAAGAGATGAAGCAGAAGGGCGAAAGGATCGCCATGCTAACCGCCTACGACTATTCCACCGCCAAGATTGTTGACGAGGCGGGAATACCCCTGATTCTGGTCGGGGATAGTCTGGGTATGGTCGTCCTCGGTTACGGATCAACCATACCGGTGACCATGGACGAGATGCTCCATCATACCAAGGCGGTGGTCAGGGGGGCAAAGCAGGCGATGGTGATTGGCGATATGCCCTTTATGACTTACCACCTGAGCGCCGATGATGCCCTGCGTAACGCCGCCCGTTTTATCCAGGAGGGGGGCGCTCAGGCGGTCAAGCTTGAGGGTGGGGTATCGGTGATGGAGAAGGTGATGCGGATTGTCGGCTGCGGCATTCCGGTCATGGGTCACATCGGGCTTACCCCCCAGTCAGTCCACCAGCTCGGCGGGTTTGCCGTTCAGGGTAAGACTCCTGAAGCGGCGCAAAGGCTGCTTGAAGACGCCGCCGCTTTAGAGGAAGCTGGTGCCTTTGCCATCGTCCTGGAGACCATCCCCGCCCAGCTTGCCCAGCTCATCACCACCCGGGTGAGCATCCCCACCATCGGCATTGGTGCCGGCATACATTGTGATGGGCAGGTCCAGGTTATTAACGATATTCTGGGTTCGTACACCGAGCTTGTCCCCAAGCATGCCAAGCAATACGTCAAGCTCACCGATATTATCTCCAAGGCGGTAACTCAATACCACAGCGAGGTAAAGGCTGGCACCTTCCCCACCGAGAAGCAAAGCTACTCTATAGACGAAAGCCTGCTGGCTGGGCTAAAGATAGAAGAGTAGAAGCTGCCCCTATCCTTCTTCGTTTCCCCGGTTTTCAATCACTGCCACAGTGTTGACTTTGGTCATGAAGATATGCTTTAAGACCATGGGCAGTGAGATAAAGGTGGGCAAGATGATGAGCAGTACCAGGCTGCCGGTAATCCAGTTGATGAGGGATAAAAAGCCGAGCAAAAAGCCGGTAGCCATTCCCGTCTTGTGAGTGATGAGGTAGAATATGCCGCCTAAGGCGAGGGCAACAAGAAGCTCCCAGAGCATCAGTGAGGCGAGCACGCCGTAGATAGTGAGTGCCCCCTTCCCCCCCTTAAAGCGGAGGAAGACTGACCAGTTATGTCCCACCACCACTGCCAGCCCGGCAAGAAGCACGATTGGGAGAGGGAGCCCAAGAAATTGGGCAAGAAACACCGCCGCCGCCCCCTTAGTTAAGTCCATGAGACCGACGATTATACCCCCGGTGAGACCAACGCGGCGATAGGTAGCCGCTGCCCCCAGGCGACCGTCGCCCGCCTCTCTTAAATCCAGGCCCTTCATCACTCGTCCCACGAGGTAGGCTGAGGGAAGGGAACCAAGCAGGTAGGCGATAGCAATCACCAGTAAAGCTAAAACAATATCACTGACCATCATCGTATTATGCCTCGACGCACTAGGTATATTATGGACAATAGTGCCCTGAATGTCAAATAGCTATGGTATAATAGCTCGTCGCATGAAAATCTTGAAGACCATAAAAGAGATAAAACAGCTCAACCTCCCCCAGCCGGTCGGATTTGTCCCCACCATGGGCTATCTTCATGAGGGTCATCTGGCTCTGGTCAGGCAGGCCAGAGCAGAAAACTCCTCGGTGGTAGTCAGCATCTTTGTCAACCCCACCCAGTTTGGTCCCCATGAGGATTTCAAAAAATACCCCCGCGACCCTGAGCGCGACCTGGCTCTGCTGGAGAAAGAAGGGGTCGACGTTGTCTTTATGCCTTCGGCGGGTGAGATGTACCCCCCGGGGTTCAATAGCTGGGTGGAGGTGGGCAAGATTGCCGAGAGGCTGGAGGGTGCCTCCCGCCCCGGTCATTTTCGGGGGGTGGCGACGGTGGTTGCCCGGCTGTTCGACATCGTCCGGCCGGGTAGAGCCTACTTCGGGCAGAAGGACGCCCAGCAGCTTTTAGTTGTCAAGAGGATGGTGGCTGAGCTCGACATGAAGCTGGAGGTCGTCGCCGTGCCCACGGTGCGCGAGCCCGACGGTCTGGCAATGAGCAGCCGCAATACATATTTAAGCCCCCAGGAACGAAAGGCAGCCGTCGTTTTATATCAGGCGCTAAGTATGGCGCAAAAGCTATTCTCTAGGGGTGAGAAAGACGCTCAAGCCATCCGCCGGCAGATGAAGGAGCTCATTCAGAAGCAGCCCCTGGCAGAAATTGACTATATCTCTATAGCTGACGCCGAGACATTGGACGAATTAGATGAGGTCAGACCGCCGGCTCTGGTTTCAATGGCGGTGAAAATCGGCAAGACGAGATTGATTGATAATGTGGTGGTGGGTTGAAGATTAACTACCTATCTATATTAAGATTTTCTACCTATTTCGAAGTCCACAATTTTGCGATGCAAAGATAAAATTTGGTATATCAGTAGAATTGCAAATGCAAGCATTAATATTAGATATACTGCCATATATAATCTAAAAGAGTCTAATGGGAGCTTTACACCTAAAATATAGCTTCCAGATAAGATCAATGAAATAAGTGAAATAATTAGAATGACGCCAGCTATAGAAGCTAGCTTGTCCAACTGTTCTACTAATTTAAATGATAGGAAAGAAGTTCTAATTCTATACAAAGAATCAAGTATGGCGGTGATGTGGTTAGACGAATCCTTTAAATAATCTTCTAAAATGGCCCCTTCTTCTTCAAGATGTTGTGCCTCCTTTTCTAACTTTAATAAGCTTTTATCATCTTCAAGCGTATTCTTCGCCTTAAGCTTTTCAATTTTTTTTCGTAAACCATCTGCTTTAGCCTTATACCTTTCTGCCAAATTCCAAAACGACTTACTGATGCTAGGTGCGACAATATTATTAAACTCATCGGATTCCGTTTCTTCCTCAGTAATGGTTGAAGCTCCTTTACATGTATCACACAAAGTTTTAAATTTATGTGAAACATCTTCGTTCGGCAACTTCTTACTGCTTAACCATGTTTCTAACCAATGACCCTCCTGAGACAAGATGTCTTTATTATTTTGAAGACTGGATGCAGCATAGTGTGTAATGAAACCTCTCGCAGCAATAACTAATCCCAATAGTGCCCCGTTTATAGCTGCAACAGCACCACAAAAGATATTGAATGAGTCACTAGAAACACCAACGGTTATCTCCACTGGTTTAATACTTACGTATATTAACCACGCCATTAGGGCGATACTTATGAACGAGAGTAATGAAAACAGCCAATCACCCCAAAACGCCCCTTTTATAAATTGGATGAATCTCCCCATACTTATAGACTCCCTCTATAAATTATAACACAGAGCTAACGACAATCCCCTTAGGGGAAGGGGAAATAGTTTTAAGAGGGGCGTCAGCCCCTCTTTTTTATTCCTCCCCCTCTCCTTGCTAAGGAGAGGGGGACACAGGGGGTGAGGTTAATTGACAATTAGGCTGATTGATAATGTGGTGGTGGGGTAGGGAATCCTACTCCTTCACCAGTCCCATAATTCCCACCATCCCCAGGAAGGCAAGGGCGGCGCCGAAGAAGAAGGGGGCGGCGGGGCTAAAAGCCTGCCATAGCCAACCGGCAATGAGGCTGGCGGGCAGAAGAGCCAGCCCAACCACCCCGTGATACAGACCATAGGCGGTGCCCCGCTTCTCTGCAGGGACTAAATCAGCAACAAAGGCTCGTGCCACCCCCTCTGCCATCCCGTAGTAGACTCCGTAGGCGGCAAAGAGCAGCCATACCTGCCACTGCTCCGATGCTATAGCAAATCCCAGATAGGCCAGGGCGTAGATAGACCAGCCCACGGCGATAACCCGTCGCCTCCCTAGCCTGTCTGATAGTACCCCCGCCGGTAAAGCGGTAACGGCATAGGTGAGATTAAACACCACCAGCATCAAGACCACGTAGAAAACCGACGCCCCCAGATTCTGCGCCCGCAGAATGACGAAAAAATCGCTGGAGTTGCCCAGAGTAAACACCGCCATTATCACCAGGAATAACTTGAAACGGGTATCAAAGCCGCCAACTGACCTAAAGAGGGGTAACTTCTGGGCCGCCGGTGGGGACTTCCTCTCGTGGACAAAGAATAGCAGCACAAGTACCGCCAGCACTGCCGGCACCACGCCGATTATTACCAGCCACTGGTAGGTCTTTAAGTTAAGCTCAAGCCCCCCACCCTGAACAAGATAGATAATTACCGCGGCGAGCGCCAGCCCGAGGACAGCGCCAGTGGTATCCATCGCTCGGTGCAAGCCAAAGCCCCTTCCCCTCTCCTTCGCTGGAACCGAGTCAGCCACCAGGGCATCGCGGGGGGAGGTGCGGATGCCCTTACCCAGCCTATCGCCAAATCTAATTGCCAGCACGCTCCCCCAGCTCATTGCCAGATACATGAAGGGCTTAGCGATAGTAGAGATGCTGTAGCCCCATACTGCCAGAGGCTTGCGCTTTCTCACCCGGTCGCTGAACCAGCCGCTGAATATCCTGAGGATAGCGTCAGTGCTCTCAGAAACTCCACCGACAAGCCCGACAATGGTGGTCGCCGCCCCGAGGACGTTGCAAAGAAAGAGGGGGACGAGGGTGAAAATCATCTCGCTGGAGACATCGGTCAGCAGGCTAACGATGCCCAGAAAGGAGACATTGGGGTTAAGACCGAAGACCCGCCGCATAGCTAACCAGTATAGCATAATAAGGGAAAAGGGGGTGTATAAGAGGGGCATCAGCCCCTCTTTTTTATTCCTCCCCCCTCCTCCTTGACACCGATATACCCACTAGCTACAATAACTTTAACTTTTATGCCGAGGTAGCTCAGTCGGTAGAGCACTTGACTGAAAATCAAGGTGTCCCCAGTTCGATTCTGGGCCTCGGCACCACTGTTGGGTGACGAGCAACTTTGACGGGACCCAACAGGTTTTGTATGATATAGCTACTCTTGGATTGGGGAGGGGGGTCAAATGATAGCCGATTTTGAGTATTTTGCTCCCAAGACAGTTAAAGAAGCCCTTTCTCTGCTTTCCCAGTACAGAGAAGGGGCTAAAATGATTGCTGGCGGGCAGTCGATGCTGGTTGTCATGAAGCAAGGTCTGCTCGCCCCCGAATATTTGATTGATATCAAGGGCATAACCGCTCTGGACTATGTTAAATACGATGAGGGGAAGGGTTTGAAAATTGGGGCGTTGACCATACATCGGGACATAGAGAAATCTCCACTTATCCAGAAGCATTTCGGGGTGCTCAGCGAGATGGAGCGAAATCTGGCCACCATCCAGACCCGAAACTGGGGTACAATCGGCGGCAACCTCTGCCATGGTGACCCGGCTGGCGACCCGGCACCGGTCCTCATCGCATTAAAGGCTAAGTTAAAGCTGTCCAGCTCGGGGGGAGAGCGCATTGTAGAGATGGAGGAATTCTCCAAGGACTATCTTGAGGTTGCCCTTAAACCCGATGAAATGCTCGCCGAGATTCAGGTGCCAGCGCCGCCATTTCATACTGGCACCGCTTACGAGAAGCTTATGGTGATGAAGGGGGATATGGGGATTGTCGGGGCGGCGGTATCAATCACCCTGAGCCCGGGCGATGGCGTTTGCCAGGATGCCCGGATAGCCCTCGGCAACTGTGCCTCCACCCCGCTAAGGGCTCAAAAGGCAGAAAAGCGATTAATCGGAGAGGCGGTTACCGATGCCCTGCTTGTCGAAGCTGGTGAGGTAGCAGCAGCCGAAGCTGCCCCTCCCTCTGATGTTCATGGTTCCGCCGAATACCGGAGTGAGATGGTGAAGGTCTTTGTAAAGCGAGTAGCCCGGATAGCTCTGGAAAAGGCCAGGGCAGCGTCATAGGAGGTATAGCATGAAAGGCGAACCGAAGGAACTAGCGTTAACGGTTAATGGGAAGCCTTATGAGCTAATGGTGAAGTCAAATACCCTGCTGGTGGACGTTTTGCGGAAGGAACTCAAGCTAACGGGCACCAAGGTAGGTTGTCTCGACAGCGCTTGTGGTGCTTGTACTGTTCATATTGATGGCAAGGCGGTAAGGTCCTGTTCCATACTGGCGCTTCAGGCTAATGGCCGCCAGGTTACCACTATCGAAGGGGTGGCTGATGGTGACGAGCTTCACCCCATTCAGGAAGCTATGGTCAAGCACGGCGCCATAGAGTGCGGGTTCTGCACACCAGGGATGGTAATGTCGGCTAAAGCCTTGCTTGATGAGAACCCCAGCCCAACTCGTGAGGAGGTAAGAGAGGCGATACAGGGTAACCTGTGTGCTGACGAAGGTTACGTTAAATATATCGAAGCCATAGAAATTGCCGCCGAAAAGATGCGAGGAGGTTAGTAGAATGGGAGAGACCTTCGGCAATTATTCGATTATAGGCAAACAAATGCCCCGGGTGGATGCTAAAGCCAAGGTTACCGGCCAGGCGAAGTACGCCGCCGATATTGAACTGCCTGGCATGCTATGGGGCCAGGTAAAGAGAAGCCCGTACGCTCATGCCAGGATACTCAATATTGATACCAGCAAGGCTGAGAAGCTACCCGGCGTAAAAGCGGTGGTTACGGGCAAGGACTTCGGCGGTTTCAAGTGGGGCTGGAGCCGGGAGACCCGGGATGAGGAACCCTTCGCCACAACCAAGGTGCGATACCTTTATGAGGGGGTGGCGGCGGTAGCCGCTATTGATGAAGGGACTGCTGAAGAAGCCTGTGACCTCATTGAGGTAGAGTATGAACCACTCGCCGGCGTCTTTGACCCCTTTGAGGCGATGCAGAAGGGGGCACCCCTGGTCCATGAGGACCGCCCGGGGAACATTTGCGTTGAGTATCACTGGAACTTTGGTGACGTGGAAAAGGCTTTTGCTGAGTCTTATCTTGTCCGGGAGGACACCTTCCAGACTCCCCGCATGGCTAAGGGATATATTGAACCACCGGCAGTGGTCGCTTACTGGCCTGACCCCCATCATATAGTCTATCGGGGGGCAAAGGGAAGCCCGTACTTCCCCTATAGAATTCTATCCCGCTGCTTTAATCTACCCCTGAGCAACGTGCGGGTAATACAGCCCTTTATCGGCTCTGACTTCGGTGGTACCAAGAATGACATGGTACATTGCGACTTCGCCGCGGTGATGCTGTCCAAGAAGACAGCTCGTCCGGTGAAGCTGGTCTACACCCAGTTTGACGAGCTCAGCACCTGTCTCCGGCGTCATCCCATGTGGCTCACCATAAAGACCGGGGTCACCAGGGACGGCATACTAAAGGCTACATATCTCAAGGTAGTTGCCGATGGCGGTGCTTATACCCGGATGAGCCCGCTTACCATGTTTCTTACCGGGACCTGTATGACTCTGCCCTATGAGCTGCCTAATTTCAAGTATGATGCCTATAACTACTTCACTAACAACCCTAGTTCGGCAGCCATGAGAGGGCACGGGCTATACCATAGCCGTTTCGCCGCTGACGTTCAGCTGGAGATGATAGCTGAAGAGCTGGGCATAGACCCGGTGGAAATGAGGCTCAGGAACGCCATTGAAAGCCCCAAGCCGGGTGAGGTTTATGAGACGGTCAACGAGGTACACGTGGCGAGCTGTGGGGTGAAGGAATGCGTTGAAAAGGTTGCTCAGGCGGTAAACTGGGAAAAGGTAAAGGGGCAGAAAAGGGTGGAGGGTAGCAAAGCCTACGGGATGGCTATTACCGCGGCAACATATAACAGCGGGACGAAGCTGAGTGCCCATAATGCCTGTGCCGCCATTATAAGGGTATGTGAAGACGGTAGTGTCAACTACCTCACCGGTGCTTCGGACGTGGGGCAGGGGTCGGACACCGTAACCTGCGCTATCGCCGCTGAGGTACTCGGCATCGGGCTGGAGGACATAGACCTGAAGCGGGTAGATACCGCCTTTACGCCAGTTGACCCGGGAAGCTACGGCAGCCGGGTCACGGTGCTTGCCGGTCAGGCGGCAATAAAGGCTGCCCTGGATGCCAAACGCCAGCTCCTCGAGGTCGCTGCCCAGCAGTTTGGCGTAAAACCGGAAGAGGTTGAGATTAAGAATAAGCAGGTCTTTGTCAAGTCAAATCCCGAGAAGAGCATGGCCTGGGGGAGGCTGGTGAGAATTGCCTGCTATGAGACACCGGGCAAGGTCATCATCGGCCGTGGCTATTCCACCCAGGGAATATCGCTACTGGGCCTGGCTGATTTCAGTAAAGGGGTGGGCGATATCGGTACCAACTACAGCTTCACTGCTCAGGCGGCTGAGGTGGAGGTGGATGTGGAGACGGGGTTGGTAAAATGCACCGATAATAGCGTGATAGCCCATGACTGCGGCTTCCCGCTTAACCCTCAGGCAGTAGAGACTCAATGCCAGGGCGGGTCGTATCACCAGGGGGTTGCCGCCGCTTTATATGAGGAATTTAAGATGGACAGGGGGCAGACCCTTAATGCCAACTTTATTGACTACAAGCGTCCCCGCGCTTGCGAAGCGCCCATGACAAAGGTAGAGCATGTGATAACCAATGACCCCTATGGCCCGTTTGGGGCTAAAGAAGCCAGCGAGGGGAGTTGCTGTTCGGCGCCACCGGCGGTGATTAACGCCATTTACAATGCTACCGGAGTATGGATTAAGGACCTCCCCGCCCAGCCGGAGAAGGTTTTCTGGGCGCTGAAGAAACAGAGGGAGAAAGACAAAGGGAAAAAGTAGGACCCCTTATATGTCCTCTCCGATGGCTCCCTTTGAGCAGTAAGCCGAAGTGGCGGAATAGGCAGACGCGACAGTCTCAAAAACTGTTGGGGGGCAACCCCTGTGTCGGTTCGAGCCCGACCTTCGGCACAATATATGATGCCGAGTAGTGCAGCGGTAGCACAGAGGACTTTGGATCCTTTGACCCAGGTTCGAATCCTGGCTCGGCAGCCAGTTTAACAGGTTAATTATTAATTACTTTTATGACTCCCACTAATCCGCTCTTGAGCTGTGTTCTATTTAATTCAACTAAGCCGTGTTCTTTAAGTATGTCATCTAAGCCACCACGGGCAAGATAATCTTTGAAACTACGGTAATGTTCGCCGCCGGCAAAGAATTCTATCATCCGTGCTAATAACCCAAAAGCATTTTGTGGTAACGGGACGTTGAAATCAACAAGTATGATTATTCCATTTCGCTTGACAACTCTCTTGATTTCTGAAACCACGCTTTTACGTGTGAGCCTTGGTTTATCATGTAATCCAAACGATATGGAGGCATAATCAAAATAGCCATTAGGAAATGGAAGTTCTTTGGCATCAGCGAGTTGAAAAGATGTGGTTAGCAAATCACGTCTCATCCTGTTTTTCAAAGCTACATTCAACATATTTGGGTCATTATCTATTCCTGTAGCAATAATGCCACGTCTTCCATAATCCAGAACTTGTTCGCCAGTGCCACAGCAGACATCTAGAACGCGGTCACCAGCTTTAATACCCGCAAAGTTGGTGACAAATGCCCTGAGGTCCTTTAAAGGCGGGTCTACTAAGTTTGAGTAATTGAATATAAACATCATTATGATTCTAGCATATGCTGGAACATAGTTGGTATGGATGGCACGCATTATTTCAAACATAGGGAAAGCGGAGAGATAATGCTGCATTGCCGTATTGTGCATTTGCTGGTATAATACCTTTCTTAATGGAGGCTCGGTGGTGGGAATCAGGGAAAATGTCCAAAATTTATTAAATGAGCTGCCCAGTGGGGTGGAGCTGGTGGTGGCGGCAAAGTCAAGGACGGCTAAAGAGGTGCTTGAGGCGCTGGAAGCCGGCATAAAGATTGTCGGTGAAAACTATGTCCAGGAAGCAGAGAAAAGCTATGCGGTGATAGAGAATAAAGCAAAATGTCACTGCATCGGCAGCCTCCAGAAGAACAAGGTGAAAAAAGCGGTAAGACTGTTTGACATGATACAGACCGTTGATTCTATAGAAATAGCCCATGAGATTGATAAGAGGTGCGCTCAGATTGGCAAGGTGATGCCGGTGCTGGTGGAGATAAACAGCGGTCGGGAAGAGCAGAAGTCAGGCGTGCTGCCCGAAGACGCCGAAGATTTAATCAGGGCGATTTCCCCCCTGCCCAACATAAAGGTAATGGGGCTGATGACGATGGGACCCCGCTTTGGCGACCCTGAGGAGTCAAGACCCTACTTTGTCACCACCAGAAAAATATTTGAGCGGGTTAAGGGGCTAAAAATACCGAATGTAGAGATGAGATACCTTTCCATGGGGATGACCAATTCTTATCAGGTTGCCCTTGAGGAGGGGGCAAATATGATAAGGATAGGAACTAAAGTCTTTGAGTGACCATTTGACTAAGTGAAGCCTTAGGCTTAATCTGTAACGATGGTTAGAGAGATGGCTCGAGAAGAGGAAGCGGAAAGGATAGCCCGGGAAGAGCAGGTTAGAGAAAGAGTAGATGAGAAGGGAAACCGGTGGCGGAAGGTCTACTTCGGTGGTGGGGAGCATTTCCGAAACTGGCTGGAGCAGTGCCGGGAGTTAGGCGAGGTTGAGGTGGAAGAGGTAGATAGCAAGGGGTTTAAGTGCTTTGCGGAGAGTGGGGAGAAGCTATACCGAATCTGGATGAGGGTGGAGGAAAAGTCCGCCGGTGCTGAGCTGGAAACTTAATGAGGCAAGTGATAAAATAAGCCATAGTCAGGAGGTTAAATTATATGGCATATAAGATTACTGAGGAGTGCATTAGTTGTGGTGCCTGTGAACCAGAGTGCGCCAATGAGGCAATCTCTGAGGGAGAGGAAATCTACGTAATTGATCCCGCTAAGTGCACTGAGTGTGTCGGCAACTATGATTCGCCGAAGTGCGTTGAGGTCTGCCCTGTGGATTGCTGCGTGCCTGACCCGGAGCACGAGGAAAGCCGGGAGCAATTACTTGATAAATGGAAGAAGCTGCACCCGGGTGAAACCCCGACAGTTACCTAAAAACTGTCGTCTGATTTAGACTTCTATAATAGCAATAGTGTTACTGCCTTTAGCCGTTCCCCGATAGCTCAACGGTAGAGCGGGCGGCTGTTAACCGCTAGGTTGTTGGTTCGAATCCAGCTCGGGGAGCCACCTATTCCCCCATTTGAGCGCTCGTGTTTGACATATAATAGCTTATCCGCTATAATCGGTCATAGGACTTTAGTCCTATGACCTTTTGTTTATAAGCAAATGATGACACAATTGCGTATAGGCTTCACCTCCAAAGCGGCGTTATTATTCATAGCGCTCAATTTGGCTGACATTGCTCTGACGGTGTTCGCTCTGTCATTAGGCAGTCGCGAACTAAACTACGTTTACTCCTCGCTGGGCAGCCCGGCTTTATTAGTCACTGTCAAAATGCTTACCGCCGGCATTGTTGTTCTGGGATTGGGAGTGCTTAACCGTTCCCGTCTTTTGAGTTGGGTGAACATTGGTATGGTGCTGATTGTAATCTGGAACGTTTTGGCAGTCTTGTCCTGGTCTGTATAGATTCCCCTCATGTTTTACCCCTTTTAGACCCTTTTTTATGCATTCTTTTTCCCGCCCTCCCGCCCTCAGGGGCATTTCGCAATAAGCCAATGTTTGAGCACCAGCTATGCCTGTGCTATAATTTTTTCGTAGGAATAAAGCTATGTGGGACAGACTGGAACAAATAGAGCGCCGTTATAAAGAGCTAGACCAGCAAATGGCCAGGCCGGAGATAGCCACTGACCTGAAGCAATTGCAGACGTTGGCTCGGGAGAAGGCGAGCATTGAGGACGTGGTAATCAAGTATCAACAGTACAGGGCAACCTCAAGGGAGCTGGAGAAAACGAAGTCAATGCTGACCTCTGAGCATGACGAAGAGATGAGCGCCCTGGTCAAGAAGGAGATAGAGAACCTGGAGGCAAAGCTGGAGGGTCAGCTTCAGGAGCTGAAGCTTGCCCTCGTGCCCAAGGATGCCAGCGATGAAAGGGACATCATTATGGAAGTTCGGGCGGGGACTGGTGGCAATGAAGCCAGCCTGTTTGCCGCCGACCTCTTTCGCATGTATACCCGCTATGCCCAGTCTGAAGGCTGGGAGGTGGACATTATTGATAGCAGTGAGAGCGGCGTCGGCGGCTTTAAGGAGATTATATTTGAGATAAAGGGCAAGGGTGTCTTCAGCCGTCTGAAGTACGAGCGGGGGGTGCACCGGGTGCAGCGGGTGCCGGTCACTGAGTCCTCAGGCAGGATTCATACCTCAACGGCTACCGTAGCCGTCCTCCCTCAAGCCGAGGAAGTAGAATTGGCGATTAACCCCGACGAGCTTAAGATTGACTTCTATCACAGCCGGGGGGCGGGGGGACAGAATGTAAATAAGCTAGCCACCGCCGTTCGCATTACCCACCTTCCCACGGGAATGGTCAGCACCTGCCAGGATGAGCGCTCACAGCTAAGAAACAGAAGGAAGGCGATGGCTGTGCTCCGTGCCCGCCTTCTTGATTTAGAGCGGCGCAAGCAGGAGGAGGAGATAACCAAGCAGCGCCGCTCGCAGGTGGGCAGCGGTGAGCGTGCTGAAAAGATAAGGACCTATAATTTCCCCCAGGACCGCCTTACCGACCACCGCATTGGTCTAACCCTGCACAACCTCCCCCGAATCCTCGGTGGCGAGCTTGGCGAACTCATTGACGCTTTAGCCACCAGCGAGCGGGCAAAGCAGTTGGAAGGGCAGCTGGCATGAGCCGAAAACAGGCTCTCGGTCGCGCCCGGGGTATTCTCGCTGAAAAAAGTATTGATGATGCCCCTCTGGAGGGCGAACTGCTACTAAGGCACGTTCTGGGTATAGACCGGACTCGGTTATATCTTGACCTTGACCTTGAGCTAAGCCCCGGTCGCGAGGAAGTCCTCTGGCAGCTCGTCAGGCGCCGCTTAAGCGGCGAGCCGGCGGCTTATATCACCAGCCATTGTGAATTCTACAGCCTTGATTTCCATGTTGACCCCCGCGTCCTCATCCCCCGCCCGGAGAGCGAGTTGCTGGTGGAGGAAGCTCTGGGTCTGGCGCAAAATCACTCCTTATCCGCCATCGCTGAGGTTGGCACCGGCAGTGGGGCAATTGCCATCAGCCTGGCGCTTGAGTTGCCAGAGACGAAGATTTATGCCACCGATATTTCCGCCCCCGCCCTTGAGGTCGCCCTGATTAACTGCCAGAAACATGGGGTAACAGACAGGGTCTGTCTTTTGCCTGGTGATATGCTTGACCCCCTGCCGGAGCCGGTTGACCTTATCATTGCCAATCTCCCCTATGTCAGAAAGTCGGAGTTATCCGGAATAAGGTTTGAACCATTGCTGGCGCTCGATGGGGGCTCAGATGGACTGAGGAAAATACGCCGGCTCTGCCGCCAAGCGAGTGGCAAATTGCGCCCCGGCGGCTTTCTGCTTCTGGAGATAGGAGAGGGGCAGGGAGTGGCAGTAACCACCTTGCTTCATACTATTTTCCCGACTGGTAAAATCAGGCTCATGCCTGATTTGAGCGGTATAGAGCGGGTGGTAAGCCTAAGCCTAACTTGACATACAGTCCTTTCACTGTTAAATTAATCAGTTAGGCTTTTTACATTAGACGGAGGAATTAGCGTTATGAATATGGTTGTGTGCATCAAGCAGGTGATTGACCCCGAGGCACCCCCCGCCAGCTTCAAGATTGACACCGCCGCCAATAAGGTGGTGCCACCCCCGGGGGTATCACCGGTTGTTGACCCCTACGCCGAGTATGCCATAGAGGCGGCATTAAAAATCAAGGATGCTAAGGGGGGCAAGGTAACGGCGATAAGCCTGGGGGCAAACCAGCTCCGGGACATCGTTAAGAAGCCGCTGGCGATGGGGGCTGACGAGCTTATCCTGCTTGAGGATGAAGCCTTTGACGGTGGTGATAGCTACTCAACCGCCTACGCCCTGGCGATGACCATCAAGAAGCTCGGCGACTGTGATATAGTCTTCTGCGGTCGGGAGGCTTCCGACTGGAATGCGGGGCAGGTGGGCTCAGGCATTGCCGAGATACTGGGCTTGCCCAGTGTAACCCTGGTCAAGAAGATAGACATCACCGATGGCAAGGTAAGGATAGAGCGGGTGACCGATGAGGGCTATGAGGTGATTGAGGTATCCCTGCCCGCTTTAATAACGGTAAGCAATGAGATTGGTGAGCCCCGTTACCCGACGATAAAGGGGATTATGGCGGCTAAAAAGAAGGAGCCGCTTGTCTGGAAACCGGCTGATATCGGGGTGGAGCCATCCCAGGTTGGAGCTGGCGGCAGACGCACCAAGCTGCTCAAGCTATTCCAGCCGGTTCGTGAAGGAAAATGCGAGGTTATTGGCGGGGAGAATCCCGAGGATGCCGCGGCTAATCTCGCCCTGAAGCTAAGAGAAGCTAAAATACTATAGGAATTCTTAACAAGTTTTTAACATTCTTTGACTAGAATCGAAGGAGTGGAGCTATGGCTGAATATAAAGGTGGTATGATTTTTTGTGAGGTGGTGGGAGGAAAACTGGCGGCGAGTGCCGCCGAGCTGCTGGGCGGTGGTAAAAAGCTGGCCGGTGACCTGGGGCAGGAACTGTCCGCGGTGTTAGTCGGCAGCGGTATAAGCAATTTAGCTCAGGAAGCAATCACCTATGGCGCCGATAAGGTCTATGTGGTTGATGACCCCCTGCTCAAGGACTATCAGACCGATTCCTACGTCCTGGTGATGGAGAAGGTGGTCAAGCAGGCAATGCCCCAGATTATTCTTATGGGGCAGAGCGCTATCGGTCGCGACCTGGCGCCGAGGTTAGCCTTCAGGCTAAACACAGCTGCCTCTTTGGGCTGCCTGGAGCTGGCTATTGATCCTGAGTCAAAGCTGATGTTGCAGACCAAGCCTGTCTATGGAGGGAATGCCCAAGCCGTCTTTGTCTGCTCTGCTTTCCCCCAGATAGCTACCGTTAGAGCTAAGGCAATGTCGCCTCTGGAGCCAGATGCCTCAAGAAAAGGGGAGGTAGTCACCATTGACGCCGGTCTTGACCCCTCGGCAATAAAAGCTAAGGTGGTTGAGAAGGTGGCGGAAAAGGTGGAAGGGATAAGGCTTGAGGACGCCAAGGTGGTAGTAAGCGGAGGCAGGGGCATTGGCGGCGCCGAAGGTTTCAAGCAGTTAGAGGAACTGGCGGGTCTGCTCAAGGGGGCGGTGGGGGCTACCCGCCCTCCCTGCGATAATGAGTGGGTACCAGCCGGGGCGCAGATAGGGCTAACGGGCAAGATTGTTACCCCTGACCTCTACATCGCCGTAGCCCTCTCTGGCTCCAGCCAGCATATGTCCGGCTGCTCTGGTTCTAAGACCATAGTAGCCATAAACAAAGACGCTGAGGCAAACATCTTCCGGGAAGCCCGCTTTGGCGTGGTCGGCGACTGGAAAAAGGCGTTGCCCGCCTTTACCAATAAGCTTAAGGAGCTTCTCGCCGGGTAAACCAAGCACTTTTAAAGGAGCAAGACGATGAAGGTAAGAATTATATCTGGTTTGTGCTTAGTACTGGCCAGCTTGCTTTTGATCTTCCCGCAGGCTGTCTTAGCTCAGGAGGAAACGATTGAGCTGACCACCCCCTACACCAAGATGGAGGGAACATCCGGGGCTAGTTTTGAGTTTACGGTTACGTTAAATTACCGGGGGAGTCAGCCTCGCGACTTTAACCTATCAGTTACCGGACCACAGGACTGGGCAATGTACATTACCCCGAGCTACCCTAAAGACCAGAGAATAGGGGACATCTGGCTTGATCCGGGGCAGACCGGCGGCAACGTGATAAGTGTTAGTGCCATTTCCCCCTCCTGGGCTGAGCCCGGGGAATACCAGGTAACCGTGGAGGCAGCCTCGGGTGAAATTAAGGGCACTATCAGCCTCACCCCAGTAGTAACTGCCAAGTTTGGAATGTCTCTAACCACCCCCGATGGTCTCCTTAGTACCAAGGCTACCGCCGGCAAGGATAACTACTTTACGTTGCTGGTAACAAATACGGGCTCAGCGCCCATTGAGAATGTTGTCTTCTCTTCGAATAAACCAACGGGGTGGACGGTTGAGTTCACCCCGGAGAAAATTGATTCCCTTGCTGCCAGCGGTTCTCAGACCATAGATGTCAACGTAAAGCCAGGAGCCAAGGCTATTGCCGGGGACTATCAAGTTGTCATTAGTGCCAAGGGAACGCAAAGCACGAGTGATCTTAGTATCAGGGTTACCGTGGAGACACCAACTGTCTGGGGGTGGGTTGGGGTGGCCATCATAGTATTGGTTATTGCTGGCTTAGCCTTTGTCTTTATGAGATTTAGCCGACGGTGATAAGGTGAGCAAAAAGATAGTTGTCGAGACCAAAGACCTGACCAAGAGGTATGACGGCGTTACTGTGGTTGACCGCCTCAATCTCCATATTGCTGAGAATGAGGTGTTTGGCTTGCTTGGTCCTAACGGCGCTGGCAAAACCACTACTATCCTCATGCTGCTGGGGCTAACTGAGCCGGCATCAGGCGCTGCCCGGGTCTTTGGCTTCGACTCCACCAGGGAGCCGCTCAAGGTAAAACGCCTCGCCGGATACCTCCCGGAGAGGTTGGGATTCTATGAGAACCTCACTGCCAGGGAGAACCTCAAGTTTATTGCCCAGCTAAACAACATCGACGAGGTTGAGTCCCAACGCCTCGTTGGGGAGGTGCTAGAGGCAGTGGGCCTGGCTGACATGGCTGATGCGCCCGTGAGTAAGTTCTCCCGGGGAATGAAGCAGCGCCTGGGGATAGCTGACGTCTTGGTCAAAAAGCCAAAGGTCGCCTTTCTTGACGAACCTACTGCCGGGCTTGACCCCGAGGGGATTAACCAAATCCTTGGCCTCATAGCCAAGCTGCCTAAAACGGGGACGACGGTAGTCCTGTCTTCCCACCGGCTGTATGAAGTGCAGCGGGTGTGCCACAGTATCGGGATATTGTCCAAGGGCAAACTGGTGGTTGAGGGCTCTTTAGCCGCCCTGGGTAGGAAGGCTCTCGCCGAGGGTCGCTACCGAATAGAGGTGGGAACGGCTAAGGCAAGCCCCAAACTGATAAAGGTGATCGGCAAAATCAGCGGGGTGAGAAAGGTAGAAGCCAAAGGTAATGTAATGCATATAACCGCTGACTCTGACCTTCGGGCAGAAATCGCCAAGGCAGTGATAGAGAGCAATATCCCGCTAACTCAGATGAAGATTCAAGAGTTCTCTCTGGATGAAATATATATGAAGTATTTTCACGAGGGCTAAATGTTTACCATATTTCGAAAGGAACTGGCTGACTTTTTCACCAGCATCAGGGGTATAGTAGTACTTATTCTGGTATTCGCCATCAGCGCCATGGCACTCCATGCTGCTCAGGTGGGTATTCGAGGGGAAACTGGAACCGAATTTGTCTTCCTCAGGTTATTTACCACCTCGGAGCAGGCTATTCCCACCCTGTTGAACTTCCCCACCATTATTGCCCTATTTTTTATGCCCTTTATCGGAATAGCGCTGGGCTTCGATGCCATAAATAGCGAGCGGGCTAGGGGGACTCTCAGCCGAGTCCTATCTCAACCCGTGTTCCGGGACAATGTCATTAACGCCAAGTTTCTGGCAAGCATATTTATCTTATCACTAGTGACAGCTACCAGTATGTTATTAATTGCGGGCTATGGCCTGCGTATTATCGGTGTACCGCCGAGCTCTGAAGAGGTCATCAGGCTCTTTATCTATCTTGTTTCCATCATCGTTTACGGGGCTTTCTGGATAGGCCTGGCAATGCTTTTCTCGGTGTTATTTCGCTGGGTAGGCAGCTCTCTACTTACCTCACTCGCCTTCTGGTTATTCTTTGGGCTTTTTTACATCTTTATGGTGGCACCAGCTCTGGCCAATGCCCTAGCTCCAACCGCCGACGGGACTAGCCAGGCGCTGATTCACAACATCGAGCTACAACAGCTATTGCTACGTATCTCCCCGAGTTACTTATTTCTGGAATCGAGCACAGTGCTGCTGCTGCCACTGGTCAGGACCCTGGGTATTATCACCATTGGTGAGGCGGCTTACATGATACCCAATCCCCTCTCCCTGGGACAGAGCTTGCTCCTGGCATGGCCTCACCTCACCATATTGATTGGTCTGACGGCAGTTTGCTTTGGCGTGAGCTACGTGGTCTTCATGAGGCAGGAGATAAGAGCCACATAAAAACTTAACCCTTCTCTGCCTGCCTTTCGGCAATAATCTTCTGGGCGACGTGAGCTGGCACTTCCTCATAATGGCTAAAGGTTGCTTTATAGCTACCTCTACCCTGAGTTATGGATTTCATGTCTATGGCGTAGCGCAGAATCTCAGCCAGCGGCACCTGAGCCTCAATGATATTGGCCCCACCGCCGGGGCTCATCCCCTGCACCCGCGCCCTTTTGGTATTAAGGTCGCCGATAATATCACCCGTAAAGTCCTCAGGGACGGTGACCTTGATATTCATTATCGGCTCAAGCAAGACCGGTTGCCCCTGGGACATCCCCTGCTTGAGCGCCCCCGCCCCGGCAATCTTAAAGCATATCTCCGAGGAATCAACCGGGTGAAAGCTGCCGTCATAGACCCTTGCCCTCAGGTCGGTAACCGGGTAGCGGGCAAGGACCCCTTCCTTGAACGCTTCGTTGACCCCCTTTTCCACCGCCGGGATATAGTTCCGCGGTATCGCCCCGCCGACTATCTTGTCGGTAAACTCATTTCCGGTGCCGCGGGGTAGGGGCTCAAGCTCAAGCAGAACATGCCCGTATTGACCGTGCCCCCCCGTCTGCTTCTTGTGCTTATACTCAGCCTTGGTGGGCACAGTAATCGTCTCTTTATATGGGACCTTGGGTATCTCCAGCTTCACCCCGACGCCGAATTTGCGCATCATCTTTTCCGCTGCCACCTCAAGTTGGGACTCGCCAATCCCGGAGAGGATTGTCTCATTGGTATCAGCCTCGCGGTGCACCTGAAGGGTGGGGTCTTCCTCAGCCAGTCTGGTCAACGCCGCTCCCAGCTTATCTAGGTCGGTCTTGGTCTTGGGGTGCACCGCCAGGTTGAAAGCCGGCGTGGGGAACTCTATCGGGGCAATCTTCACCGGCTTGCCCTGGGTGCATAGTGTATCGCTGGTGCTGGTGGTGGTCAGCTTGGCTACTGCCCCGATGTCTCCGGCGCCGACCTTGGGTACCGGCTCCTGGTTTTTGCCCCTGAGTGTAAATAGCTGACCGATGCGCTCGGCACCACCACGATTGGCATTCCACACCTGGGAGTTGCTGTTGATGACGCCGCGGTAAACACGGAAGTAGGTAAGTTTACCAACATAAGGGTCGGCGCTGGTCTTGAACACCAGAGCCGCCAGCGGCCCGTCCGGGCTCGGCTGAATCTTCTCGCCGCCGACAACCGCCACCTCCCCCTCTTTAGCCGATGGCAGGTAGCTGTTTATGGCGTCAAGAAGGATGGGGAGACCTATATTCTTCATTGCCGAGCCGGCTAGAATAGGTACAACCTTGCCTTCTGAGACTGCCTTTTGTAAGCCACCCCCCAGTTCCTCCAGGCTGAGCTCTTCACCCCCCAGATACTTTTCTATAAGCTTGTCATCAACCTCAGCCACCGCCTCCACCAGTTTTTCCCGGAAGGACTTGGCCTTGTCTTGAAGGGAGTCGGGGATTTCCGCCTCCTTTGCCGCCGAGCCGGTATAGGCTTTCATGGTCAGCAGGTCAACTATTCCCTCAAAGCTGTCTTGAGCACCTATCGGTAACTGCAGCGGCAGGCATCTTGAGCCAAACTTGGACTGAATCTGACCTAAAGTCCGATAGAAGTCGGCATTCTCCCTGTCCATCTTGTTGATAAGGATAAGCCGGGGCAATTTGGCTTCTTCGCAGTATGACCAGACCTGTTCCGTGCCAACCTCAACCCCGGAGGCGGCACAGGCCAGGATTATTGCCCCTTCCGCCACCCGCATTGCCGCCTTGACCTCGCCGACAAAGTCAGAATAACCGGGGGTATCAATAAGGTTAATCTTTACCCCCTTCCACTGGCAGGGTAGTATGGACAGGTTTATGCTAATCTGGCGCTTTATCTCATCCGGCTCATAGTCTGAGGTAGTAGACCCCTCCTCAACCTTGCCCAAGCGGCTAATCGCCTTGGCGGTGAACAGCATTGCCTCTGAGGCTGAGGTCTTGCCAGCGCCGCTGTGGGATAGCAAAACAATGTTACGAATTTTATCCAGTCCAAATTGCTCCATCTAATCACCTCTAGCTTATTTCACGATGGTATTATACTCAGACTTGGGGGGTGGGGTCAAAAGTTCATACTACAGACCGAAAAAGTAGTTTAAGGCCGGGTAAATCAAGAGCGCTATAACGATAACAATTATGGGGAGAGCAAACCAGTACCATTTGATATGCCCCAACTTTTCTATGAAGGCGAGATACACGCCGAACACTACCTGAGCTGCCCCAGCCACCAGAACCATGGTTAGTTGCATGGCAAAAGGACCGGGGAAAAACCAATAAAAGAGAAAGACGGGCGGATAGAATGGGAAAAAGGCTCCGAGCAAACATAGTATACCATGGGCTACGAGTAGCCAGCCGGCTAATTTTCTCGTTGTTCACCCCTCTTCCAGGGTAATCAGCGTCCTATTGGAGCCCGAATTTATCATAAAAAATGGTTTCCGAAAGCTCTTTCCTCAGTCTGAGCGGCGGCTCCTCATCAGGGTAGCCTAAGGGCGTCATGGAAACGACACAGAAACCATCCGGTACTCCCAGAATTTCGGCTACCTGTTTAGCATCAAAGGCGCCGACATGCACCGTCCCCAGACCCAGGGAGTGAGCCGCCAGCGTCAGGTTCTGCATCGCCAGGGCGGTATCAAACATGTACCAAAACTCGCCCTTATCGGTAACCGGCTTTCCCGGCTCTAGGACGGAATACCCTGACCTCCCCAGCTCGGCGCAGGCAACGATGGCTAGAGGGGCTTGCCTGATAGCCTCGATAGCCTTATTGGGTTTGTCCGATACGCTTCTTAGCGCCTCAGCGAGCTTATTCTTTGTATCAGCATCCCGCACCACCACAAACCGCCAGCACTGGCTATTAGCCCAGGATGGTGCCCAGCGTGCCGCCTCGAGGACGGTTTCGATAGTCCTGTTATCCACCGCTGCTGGCTTATACTTACGGATACTCCTCCTGTTCTTGATTGCCTCCAGAACCTCCATTACTCCTCCTTTCGGTTTTTATTCTTCCTCCCAGGCACCCTTACCAATAAGGGAGACGAAGCGGCAGCCGCCCAAATTCTCAATCTTATTTCCTTTCCTGCCCCGGGTAATCTTATATAGCTCCTGGAGATAGCGGGAGCCAACCGGGATTACCATCCGCCCCCTGATCTTTAGCTGGGCTAGCAGGTCGGGTGGTACCCGGGGGGCGCCAGCGGTAACCATTATGGCGTCATAGGGGGCTTCCCTCTGCCAGCCCAGTGTCTCCTCAGCCATGTGCACCTCAACATTGGTAAGTCCCAGGCTGTCCAGCGCCTTCCTGGCTGCCTCAGCCAGTGGCTTTAGACGCTCGGTGGTAACGACATGCCGGGCCAGCTTTGCCAGAATAGCTGCCTGGTAGCCGCTGCCACTGCCTAACTCCAGGACCCTCTCATTGCCTTTGAGCTCCAGAGCCTCGGTCATAAGGGCGATGATAAAGGGCTGAGAGATTGTCTGGTCATAGCCAATGGGAAGCGGTCTATCTTCATAGGCAAGGCGCCTACTTTCCCTGGGCACAAAAAGTTCCCTGGGGATACTGCGCATTGCCTCCAATACCCGCCTGTCTTTAATCTCGGTGCTCAGGTGGTCAATTAACTCAGCTCTGGCGGCGTCAAAATCCATCATCGGGACCGCTTGGGTAAGGCTAGGGTAAGAGATAGGCTAAAACAATAAGAATAGCCACTATTATCCCGGAAAGGATGCCAATCATCCTTAGTTCGGCGGCAACATTGGTAGTCTGAACCGGGGTAGCTGTAGGGCGTGGGGCGGGCGCTCTTGCTGGGGGAGCAGCCACCTCCGCCCGGGGCGCCGGCTCGTACTGTTGAGGAGCAGCTGCCGCTGGCTGAACCGGGGCGGAAAAGCCCTTCCTGAGCTTTTTTCTCTTACTCCGTGACAGATGTCTGCCTTGATGGCGTGATTTATGTGACATCTAAGACCTCCTACTTAGCCCGTGGGTGAGATTTCTCATAAGCGCGCCGAATGTGTTCGGTGGTGAGGTGGGTATAGATCTGGGTGGTTGAGATGTTGGCATGACCCAGAAGTTCCTGGACTGAGCGCAGGTCAGCCCCGCCGCTCAACATATGGGTGGCGAAGCTGTGCCTTAAAGTGTGGGGGGTGACCTGTGCCTCCAGACCGGCTTCTTTGGCATAACCCTTCAGTATTTGCCACAGTCCCTGCCTGGTCAGCCTCTCGCCACGGCGGTTGAGGAACAGAGCCTTTTCCTCGCTGTCGTGTACCAGACGGGGGCGCCCTTCGATTAGGTACTCCTTTAATATCTCGGTTGCCTTGGGAGCAATCGGAATAATCCGCTCTTTATGTCCCTTGCCAAAGCAACGTACGTAGCCATCATCAGTATTTATATCAGCCAGGTCCAGAGACACCAGCTCGCTTACTCTCATGCCACTGGCATATAATAGATTTAGCATGGCGCTGTCCCGCTTGGCTTCCATTGTTGATGCTTTGGAGGGTTGTTCAATCAGCAGGCGAGCCTGAGCGACTGATATTGGTCTGGGCAGCGATTTTCCCACCTTGGGTGAGGGCACATCCCGCGTCGGGTTCTCCCGTATCATACCCTCAGCCACCAAAAAGCTGTAGAAGGACTTAACGGCGGCTATCTTGCGGGCGACGGTGGTGGGGGCATATTTTCTCTCCTTAAGCTCAAGGAGGTAGCGCAGCATGGAGTCGCGGTTAAAAGCCGCCCATGGCGGGATAGTGCCCCGCTTCGCCGCCTCCTCCTCAACAAAGCTAGCCAGCTGGTGCAGGTCGTTCTGATAAGCAAACTTGGTGTTATCGGAAAAGCCCTTTTCCACAATCAGGTAGTTTAAAAATTTGTCAATTGCTTCTTTCACCGCTTTCCCTCACTTCTGGATAATCTTTATGTATTTTAACATAACTACAAATAAATTTCAGCCCCAGCCCCCGTTTTTGGCATAGGTCTTTTTTCCCATACCCACCCGCCCTATAGGGGTTTCACCCCTTTAAGACTCTCCCGCCCCCACCCCTCGCTTTATTAGGGTGTTTAAGAGGGGCGCTAGCCCCTCTTTTAAAAAATCTTCCCCCTTCCCCTTTAGGGGAAGGGGGATAAAGGGGGATAGGGTTAATGGTATGGAGAAGCGAGACCTGAATTAGCTTACCCTTTGCCCTCAGGCTGAGCTATGCTAAAATGAATTTGTATGGCGTCAACTTTAACCGAGCAAATACGAGGACTGCCCGCCAGCCCCGGCGTCTATCTGTTTAAAGACGCCGAGGACAGTATTCTCTACGTTGGTAAAGCAGCCAACCTCCGCCACCGCGTCAGCTCATACTTTGGCGGGGGGCAAAAGCTGACGCCAAAACTTAGGCGGATGGTGAGCAAGGTTAACGACCTTGACTACTTCGTTACCGGTTCCGAGCAGGAGGCTCTTATCCTTGAGCTAAACCTGATAAAGCGGCACCACCCCACCTACAATGTCCGCCTCAAGGACGATAAGACCTTCCCCTACCTCAAGATAGACCCGAGCGAGGACTGGCCCCGGGTTTACGTCACGCGGCGTCTGGAGGAGGGTGGGGGGCGCTACTTTGGTCCCTTCGCCAGCGCCCGCTCAGTGCGCCAGACGCTGAAGCTGATAAAGGGGATTTTCCCCTTCCGCTCCTGCTCCAGAACTATCACCGGCACCGACCGCCGGGCCTGCCTTGACTATGATATCGGGCGTTGCCTCGCTCCCTGCATCGGTGTGACCAACCGGGAGGAGTACGCTGAGGTGATAAAGCAGGTTATCCTCTTCCTAGAGGGGAAGCAGGAAAAAGTAGTCCGGCAGCTTAAGAGCCGGATGAATAAGGTGGCTGAAGCCTTAGACTTTGAGACCGCCGCCCGCCTCAGAGACCAGCTCCAGGCGGTGGAGCAGGTGGTTGAGGGGCAGAGAATCGCCACCAGGGTGAAGGGGGAGCAGGACGTTATCGCCTTCGCCCAGGACAGAGACCAGGCTTATGTCCAGGTCTTCTTTATCCGCGGTGGTAAGCTGATTGGGCGGGAGAGTTTTCTACTACAGGGGACCCGGTATGAAGAGCCGCGCCAAATCATGACCAGCTTTATAAAGCAGTTTTACGCCTCCAGCCCCTACATCCCCCCGCTACTGCTGCTCCAGCACCCGGTGGAGGATGTGGCGACGATTCAGGGCTGGCTTCAGGGGAAAAGAGGGGGCAAGGTCGATATTCAGGTGCCGCGCCGGGGGAATAAAAAGCAGCTGCTGGACATTGTCGCTGAGAACGCCCAGCAGGGCTTGGAGCAGCTGAAGATTAAGCAATTAGCCTCGCCGGCGGCACTCTCAGCAGCGCTGGACGAAATAAAAAGAGAACTTGTCCTTCCCCGCCTGCCGTACCGTATTGAGGGCTATGACATCTCCGACATCCAGGGAATGGCGGCGGTGGGTAGCATGGTGGTCTTTGATAAGGGGAAGCCGAAGCCGGCTCACTACCGGCGCTTCAAGATTAAGACCGTTGCCGCCGCCAACGACTATGCCATGCTCCAGGAGGTTCTGCGGCGAAGATTCAAGCGGGCGGGTGCCGCCTCGGATAGCTGGGCAATACTGCCCGACCTCGTCCTCATTGATGGGGGCAGGGGGCAGCTTAATGCCGCCCGGGAGACGATGGAGGAGTCGGGAATTAAGGCTGTGCCCATTGCCAGCTTAGCCAAGGAGAATGAGGAGATTTATATTGCCAAAAAGCCAAAGCCCATCATTTTACCTAGGTCTTCTCCCGCCCTCCAGTTACTCCAGCGCCTCCGGGACGAGGCGCACCGCTTTGCCCTCGGCTATCACCAGAGAGTGCGCAAACGGGGGACATTTGCCTCCGCCCTGGATAATATCCCCGGCATCGGGCCCAAGCGCAAGCGAGCCCTTTTACGGCAGTTTGGCTCGGTTAGCGGCATAAAGGAAGCCTCCGTTGAGGAGTTAGCCACCGCCGGCATGACCAGGAGCCTCGCCGAGAAGATAAAGGAGAGTTTATAAAGGACAATGCCAGCCAACCTGCCGCCACAGTATCATGAAGCTGAGGAGAACTTCCGCTTGGCGAAGACCATCCCGGAGAAGGTAGCCGCCCTTGAGGAGATGCTGGCGGTCATGCCCAAGCACAAGGGGACTGACCACCTCCGCGCCAAGCTGAGAGCCAGGATTGCCAAGCTGACCGAGGCGTCAGAGAAAAAGCTAGCCACCAAGCGGACGTCAACGGTTATACCGAGGGAGGGGGCGGCTCAGGTGGCGGTCATCGGGCTGCCCAATGCCGGCAAGTCCCAGCTTGTTTCCCGCACCACCAATGCCTCCCCAACCGTAGCCGATTACCCCTTCACCACCCACCGCGCCACCCCGGGGATGATGGAGCTTGAAAATATAAAGGTGCAGTTGATTGATACCCCGCCCTTAGCTCCGCAGGCGATTGACTTCTGGATGCCGCCCCTGCTGAGGCGGGCTGACGCCCTCTTGATTATGGTTGACCTAGCTGATGCCCCCCAGGAGCAGATGGAGGATATCATTAAGCAGCTAAACGATATGAGGATAACCATCGGTGGTGGCAGCGCTGAAGAAGACGCCGAGTCTATTACCTGGCACAAAAAGGCGCTGATTATCGGCAACAAGCTCGACCTGGATAATGCCCAAACCGGTTACACTGCCTTGAAGAATAGGTATGGCCAGCAACTGCCGCTGGTCGCCGTCTCCGCCAAGCAGGGGACAGGCTTAGAGGAGCTGAAGCTCAAGCTCTATCAACTGCTTGATGTTATCCGGGTGTACACCAAGGCGCCGGGCAAAAAACCGGTTTTCACCGACCCCGTCGTCCTCCCCCGGGGGGGCACGCTGGAGGACGCCGCCGCCGAGGTGCATAAAGACTTCCGCGAGAGGCTAAAATACGCCCGCCTCTGGGGCTCGGGCAAGCACGACGGCATCATGGTAAAGAGAGACCATATCATGCAGGACGGCGATATTATCGAGCTGCACCTGCATAAAGAATGAACAATTTGTAGGAGGTTACAACAAGATGAGTGTGCCTGCCATGTATTACGTGGGTTGTGGTTTTGACTGGTTTTTTGTGCTACTAACCTTAGGTGGATACTTCTACATTCTGCGCAAGACAGGTAGAAAATGGGTATTCATGCTCATATTTGCTGCGGAATGGGTGGTTATGGGGCTGTCGTATGTGTTTCTAATCAGCGGTATATCTGCCGATGAATGGTACATAACGCTCACCAGAGTAGTTGGATATGTACTGTTCTTGGCGACGATATTGACTGCGATAGTAGAATTGACGAGGTTGGGGAAGCGTACTAGATAAGAGGGCATTGTTTATTCTGTCAGCTGAGCCTGTATTAGTCTAAAGACGTACTCGGCGATGGCGGGGGAAGCCGTCAGACCGGGGGATTCCATGCCGATGAGGTTGATAAATCCGGGCAGACCTTTATCGCCTTCATCCCTGATGACGAAGTCCCTGATATCTTCGTTAGCTCCTTGAAGTTTGGGTCTAATGCCAGCCATCTCCGGTTCTAGGTCATCATATTCTATGAAGGGCAGGAATTTCCTTACCGAATCATAGAAGAGCTGTTTGTGCCGGTTATTAACGGCATAGTTTATGCTATCTACATATTCCATACCGGGACCTAAGCGCATCCTACCTTCCAAATCAAAGGTAACATGAATCCCCACGCTGGTGACCTTAGGCATCGGCACGGGATAGATTAACCTCTTGACTAATTTACCTTTGCCACCAGCTACGCTGAAGTATTCGCCTTTATAATAATGCAGCTTGTAACCCGCTTTAGCGATATCTATGCCCGCTAGCTCAGCTACCTTGTCGCTCTCAAGACCGGCGCAATTAATCACTACCCTCGTCATAAAGGGAAATTCCCCCGTGCCGTCTTTTACCGTGACCTTATAGCCGTCAGCTAGTTTTTCTATCCCGATTACTTTTGTTTGGTAAGCTATTTGTACCCCGCCTTCTACCGCTCTGGCAATGAAGTATTTCATTAGGGCGTGGGAGTCAATAATGCCGGTTGATGGCGAGAATAGGGCAGCAACCCCGTCCATGTTTGGTTCTAATTCCTTCATCTCCCGTCTTGATAATATCCTGAGACCCTCCACCCCATTTCTTTGACCTCTATCCAGCAATATTTCCAGTTCGCTGATTTCTTCGTCGGTGGTGGCTACTATCAGCTTCCCCGTTTTCCGGCAGCCGATGCCGCGCTCTTCACAGAGTTTATAAAGGGCACGATTTCCAGCGAGGCAAAGCTTGGTTCTCAGTAAATTCTGGGGATAGTAGATGCCGGAATGGATAACCCCGCTGTGCCGGCTGCTTGTTTCCAGGCCGAAGGTCTCATTCTTTTCCAGCACGTAGGCCTCCCAGCCCTTGCCGGCTATCTGGGCGGCTATTGCCAGCCCGATTACGCCGGCTCCGATGATAGTAACGTCGGCTCTATTCATAGCAGAAACTTCTTAACTGCCGCCGCCAGACCGCTGTGGGTGACATCAAGGGTAGTGTAATGGGCTATTGACTTGACCTCGTCGGGGGCATTGCCCATCGCCACCGCCAGCCCCACCGAGGATAGGAGGGAGATGTCATTGGTGCCATCGCCTATCGCCATGACCTCGCTCGGTGCTATTCCTAGATGCGAGGTTAATGCCGCCAGCGCCTTCCCCTTTGATACCCCAAGGTCAACCACATTGAAGAAGCCAACCCCGGGATAAGCCGGCGACCTTGCCAGGGAAAAGTGAAGGCTGCGCTCAAAGTGGAGACGAAAACTTTCCGCCTTGGCAATCTCTTCAGGCGAGGCAGTTACCAGTCCTCCCTTAATAATCCTCTCCCTGTCCCATAGCCCGCTGAAATCAACCACTGTCGGCTCAAGCTTAAAGAAATCGCGGTGGATTTCAGTTGCCCAGTTCTCCCGCTCAACAAAAAAACGACTCGCTGAGTAAAGCTCAAGGTAGATATCATTCTGGCGGGCAAATTCAATTCCTTTCCTTACCACCCCGCTCTTAATTGGCTCAGCGTAGACCTCCTCATCAAGGTTGGAGACCAGGGCGCCGTCAAAGAAGATGTGGTAGCCATCCAGCGCCAGGCGGTTGATGATTGGCAGGCAACCCTGAGCCGCCCGCCCGGTGGATAGCGAGACTCCTATCCCCTTGCGGCGGACTTTGGTTAGTGCCTCTCTGTCCTCGGGTGATATACTCCCGTCCTTGCCGATAATGGTGCCATCTATATCTATCACCAGTAGTTTATACTTCATTAATACCTCTTTCCCAGATAGTCACGAAGCGTTATCGCATTTCTCACCGCACACGCTCCAACATCATTATTAAAATAAGCATAGACTGATTTTACTGCTGACGGCAAACCGGTTATTCCCCTTGCCCATTCTGCCAGCTCATCATCAGAGTAGGAGCTGGAGTAGAGGCGGGTACTGCCGTGAAACCTGAGGTAAACAAAGTCCGCCGTCGCCACCAGAGGGCAGCTAAAACGGGGCATATCAAAGACGCATAGCCCAACGTTGTAGCGGCGCATAATTTCAAAAACCTCATCGTCAAGCCAGGACTTATGGCGGAACTCAAAGACATGCTTTATTCCCTGAGGCAGAAGAGAAAGAAAAGACTCCAGCCGGGCGTCATCGCGGTGCATGCTTGGTGGGAGCTGGTATAAAATGGGACCCAGCTTCTCCCCCAGGATTTTAGCCCGCTCAACAAAGGTATCTAGCGGCTCCTTGCTGTCGTTGAGCCGCTTGATGTGGGTGATAAACCGGCTCGCCTTTACCGCGAAGGTAAATCCGGAGGGCGTGGAGTTGTGCCAGTTGGCGAAGGCTTGCTCCGAGGGCAGACGGTAAAAGCTGCTATTAAGTTCGACGGTATTAAAATTGCGGGCATAAAAGCCAAGCCACTTCGCCCTGGCGAGTTTATCAGGGTAAAACAGGTGCTGCCAGTGGTCATAGTGCCAGCCCGATGTGCCAATGTAGCACTGCAATGCTCCAGACATCTGTGTTACCCATTCTAGCATCGCGATGCTAAATTTCCAAGCTTGAATGCACCCTGGAAATAGACTATAATCCCGACTGATGCACTGTGTTGGCATAGATATAATTGAAATCCTCCGCATTGAAAAGGCTATCGCCCGCTGGGGGGAAGGCTTTCTGCGTCGGGTCTATACTGAGCCGGAGCTGAAACTTTACCGGAGAAAGCTCCCGTCGCTGGCGGCGCGTTTTGCCGCCAAGGAAGCAGTGATAAAGGCGCTGGGAAAATCAACCAGCGTCAGCCTTAAGGAGATTGAGGTATTATCTGAGCCCGGCGGCAAGCCAGTGGTCAATCTCTATGGCAGGACGCAAAACCAGGCTCGAGGCTTGGGCTTGGATAGTCTTGCTATCAGCCTCTCTCATTCCAGGGAATATGCCGTCGCCTTAGTTGCCGGCGAGATAAGATAAAAAATCTTAGAAAACCTCTTTACCCCAGGCAGGTAAGGTGCTAGAATTCAGGAAGAGGGTATAAAGATGTCGGGGCATTCTAAGTGGTCGCAGATAAAACGGCAAAAGGGAGTGGCTGATGCCAAGCGGGGACAGGTTTTTACCAAGCTCGCCCGCGAGATTATCATTGCCGTGCGGGAGGGGGGAAGCAACCCCGAGGCAAACTTCAGGCTGAGGCTGGCGGTGCAGAAAGCCCGTGATAGCAACATGCCGCTGGATAATATAGATAGGGCTATCAAGCGGGGCGGCGGGCAGGCGGAGGGAGCCAGTCTGGCGGAGATGGTGCTTGAGGGTTATGGACCCAGCGGGGCAGCGATTCTGGTATCGGCGCTGAGTGACAATCGCAACCGGACCCTGCAGGATGTAAGAAACATCTTCACCCGCAATGGCGGTAATCTCGGGGAGAGTGGCTGTGTTGCCTGGCTCTTTGACAATCGCGGGGTGATTACGGTGGATGCCAAGGAGCAGGATGCCGAGGCGCTCGCCCTGGAGGCTATCGATGTCGGTGCCGAGGATGTCAAGGTTGAGGATAATTATGTAGAGATTTATACCAAGCCGGAGGAGCTGGAGAAGGTCAGGGAAGCACTGAAGCAGAAGGATATACCCGTCGTCTCGGCTGAGCTCTCCAGGGTGCCCAAGACCATCGTCCAGCTTGACGGGAAGGCAGCCCTGCAAACACTGAGGCTGCTGGACAAGCTGGAGGAGCTGGACGAGGTGCAGTCCGTCTCCAGCAATGCTGATTTCCCCGACTCTGTTTTGGAGAAATACCAATCGTTGAGCCTGACCCAATGAGAATCTTAGGCATTGACCCGGGCACAATCACCATGGGCTACGGTATTATTGAAGCCGAGGGTGATGAAGCGACCATGGTTGATTGCGATGCCCTGGATGCTCCTCAGTCCTCCACCATCGGGGAGCGCCTAAATTATCTCCACCAGAGGCTTTTAGAAATTATTTCGCACTATCAGCCTGATGTCGTCGCCGTAGAGCAGCCGTTTATGGCCAAGAATGTAAAATCAACGCTGGCGGTAGGCATGGCTCAGGCAATAGCCCTTCTGGCGGCGGCAAGTAAAGGAATCCCAACCTATGAATACACCCCAGCCCAGGTAAAACAGAGGGTTGCCAACTACGGGGGTAGCTCCAAGGAGCAGGTCCAGGAGATGGTCAGGCTCCAGCTCGGTTTACCCCACGTCCCCCAGCCAAGCGATGCCGCTGATGCTCTAGCGGTAGCCCTCTGTCATGTGCGGGAGATACATTTAGATAACCTGCTGATTAAGCTGAGGGGAAATGATAGCCGGTCTTCAGGGCAAACTACAGGTGATAGGTAGCAACGGGGCAATCATTAATGTTGGTGGCATAAGCTTTCAGGTATATATGCCCACCTCCACCCTGAGCGCGCTGGGGGTGGCTGGTGAGGAGGTGGAGCTACATACCTACCTTCACCTCAGGGAGGATAACGCCACCCTCTACGGCTTTGCTACCGATGAGGAGTTGGTGCTATTTCAGATGCTGACTACTGTATCCGGGGTGGGGCCAAGGTTAGCCTTGGCGATGCTGTCAGCGATGAGCGTGGAAAGGCTGACCACGGCTATCGCCAGCGGCAGTGCTGAACTTTTATCCGAGGTTCCGGGGGTAGGCAAGAAGATGGCCAGCCGACTCATTCTTGAGCTTAAAGGAAAGCTGGCGGCTGGCGGGCTAGCCCCCGCTGAGCTAGCTGAAGAAAACACCGATGTCCTAGCCGCCCTGACCTCTCTTGGCTACTCAGTTAGAGAAGCCACCCGTGCCATCGCCGCCCTGCCCCAGGACCCAAAGTTAAACCTTGAAGAAAAGATTAAGCTGGCGCTCCAGTATTTTGGAGGTAAGTAAATGCCGGGAGGTGAACTATGGGACTCATCACGAGATGCCCTGTAACTGGCGTTCCCTGCAGTAAGTCTATAGCGGTGGAAGAGAAAGCCCTTTTCCTCGCTGAAGCGGAGGAGCCGGAGTACGATAGGCAACGCCGCAGAAAAGCGATAAGAGAGGCTATCGGCAATCAGTACAAGATAAGGAGTGCTTTAGACGAAGAGGGGATAAATGCCTTCACCTGCAAAATCTGCGAGATGATTCAAACCTGTGCCTACGGCATAGTTGATATAACGCAAAACAATGCCAATGTTTTGCTGGAACTGGGTATGATGTTAGCGCTGGGTAAGCCAACGATTTTACTGTTGAAAAAGGGGCATGAACCGCAGCTAAAATTACCATCGGATTTCGTTGCCACCGAAGTCGTGGTCTTTGAAGAGTACCTAGACATACTGGACAGGTTGCGGGAATTGGTGCCGAAATTGCCATTGCCGGTATCACCCCCCAGCCTTCTTCAAGATTTAGAGAAGATGCAGCCCCAGTTTGCTGCTGACCTGGGGAAGATGGTAGATAACGTAGCTAAGGAGTTCAAGGAAAGCATTGAGGAGGCTAAACTAGACACGGTAGCGCTCAGGGACGAAAAGATTGAAGTCCCCCCTGAGCTCAGCCAGAAGATAGCCAAGCTGGAGGAGAGGCTGGATGGTATGGTAAAGCTGGGTTTTACCATCGATGCCAGGACTGCCTTTCTAAGGGGTAACTACTATTATAATCAGGGGAAATATCATGAAGCCCTGGCGGCTTACAATCGGTCTCTGGAGCTTAAACCTGATGACCCGGATATCCTCTGCAATCGGGGCACTACCTATAGTGAGCTGGGGAGGTATGATGAAGCGCTCGCCGACTACAATCGGTCTCTGAAGCTGAGCCCTGATAACGCCGATATCATATGCAATCGGGGCACCACCTATTTTAAGCTCGGGCAGTATGAGAAAGCGCTCGCCGACTACAATTTGTCCCTGGAGCTAAGACCCCATGACCCGACCACCCTTTACAATCGGGGCACTACCTATACCAAGCTAAATAGGTACGGGGAGGCGCTCGCCGACTACAATCGGTCTCTGGAGCTGAGGCTTGACCAACCGAGCACATTGTACAATGTAGCCTGTCTGCTCTCAATGTGGGGGAAGACCGATGATGCGCTTGCCTATCTGGAGAAAGCCATTGAGAAAGATGGGAAATATCGTCAGATGGCAAGGACAGATAAAGACTTTGACAATATCCGGGATGACGTCCGCCTCAAGGAACTAACGGAACTCGGTTAATTTTTGGAGAGGTAATGCAGGCAAGCGAAGGGCGCATAGGGCGGGTGTTTGTGGTGCGGCTTGAGGACGGCGATGTGGTGCCCGACTGCATCGAGCGCTTTGCCGCCGAGAAGGGAATATCGGTCGGGCATGTTATTCTGGTGGGGGGAATCGGTGATGGCGAGGTTGTGGTTGGGCCCCGGGACTCCGCAGAAATGCCCCCCGAACCCATGCTCCTCCCCGTTGACGGCGCCCACGAAGTCGTCGGCGCGGGCATAATCGCTCCTGATAAGGACGGCAAGCCCGTCCTCCACATCCACGCCTCCCTGGGGCGCTCCGGTCAGACCCTCACCGGCTGTCTCCGCCCCGGCGTTAAGACCTGGCTGGTGGGTGAAGCCATCATCTACGAGATTCTAGATGCTAAAGCCTCCCGCCTCCCCGATAAAGCAAGCGGGTTTGATTTGATGGAGGTTTGAGGATGACTAAATACGAATTAGAGCTTAGTAACAACGTTCCATTAAGAGATTCAATGAATGCTGAATACAGTGAAGCGACAGCCAAAAGATTTATAGAAGATGCTATTTTCTCATACGAAAAAGCTATAAAAGCAACCGACGAATTAGAGAAAAAGTGCTACTCAAGATTGGCGGTTACAGTAATTCCCTATTATTTGGAATGTTTATCAAATTATCTATACGATGACTTTATTAACGTGGAACTTGGTGATGCCGATAAAAAAACTGATTTCCCAAAACCTGTTCGTAGGTTCAGAGCAGTTTATGGCAAATTGACCAAGAAAAAACTAGAAGATGAAATAGATGTCAATGGCATCATAGACATATTTACCATACGAAATAGAATCACGGCTCATCCGCAAGGTCGCTCTACGCTGGAAACTACCCCAGACAAGTGGAAACGGAGTGATATTAACATTTCTTACCTAAAATTCGCAGATCCAAACTTCCCGCAAGTATATTCACATTTTTACCCTGAACATACGCATTTGATATTGACAGAGGTTCATGACTTTCTAACAAAATATATAACCTCTATCAAGCATAAGTTAACTGCTGAGCAGTACAACTATATTTGGCCAAAGGAACTGATAGACTGGAAATCAAATAATCCTTCCCCACCCCCCCGCCCTTAAGGAGAGTCTAAGAGAGCCTCGCGCTCTCTTTTTTAAATCCCCCCCCCTCTCCTTATTAAGGAGAGGGGGACTGAGGGGGTGAGGTTACAACATAAAATTTGCTAGAAAGGCAAGAGGAGGGACGCCAAAACGCCCCTCCTCCTACTTTTAAGAATTAGTGTGAGTCGGCTTTCCTAAGTTAGCTTCCTTCGTACTTGAAGGAGAGCTTCACCTTCGCCCGGTAGGCGCGGATTTTACCGTTCTCAAGCTGCAGGTCCAGCTCCTCAATCTCGGCGATGCGGAGGTCGCGCAGGGTCTTTGACGCTTGCTCCACAGCGGTGGCGGCTGCCTTCTCCCATGATTCGGTGCTGGTGCCTACCAGTGTAATGACCTTATAAACGCTGTCTGACATTTCTTTATCCTTTCCTTCAACTCAATCTGCCATAGTCTACATAAACGAGCCGCCTCGTGTCAAATGTCGCGTTGTAACTGGTGAGGCGAGGGGCTATACTATTTGTAGCATGGCAAAGTTTCAAATTGTCTCCGATTTCGAGATGACCGGCGACCAGCCCCAGGCGGTGGATGAGCTGGCGGCGGGGCTAAAAAAGGGTTTTGGGCACCAGACCCTGCTGGGGGTGACGGGGAGCGGGAAGACCTTTACCATGGCTAATGTCATCGCCGAGGTAAACCGCCCGACGCTGGTTATCTGCCACAACAAGACGCTGGCCGCCCAGCTATGCACCGAGTTCAAGGAGTTCTTCCCCGATAACGCCGTGGAGTACTTCGTCAGCTACTATGATTACTACCAGCCGGAAGCCTATGTTCCCCGGACGGATACCTATATTGAGAAGGACGCCGACATCAACGAGGAGATTGATAAGCTGCGCCACTCCGCCACCCGCGCCCTCTTTGAGCGGCGGGACGTGGTTATTGTTGCCTCGGTTTCATGCATTTATGGCTTGGGCGAGCCTGAAGAATACCGCAGCTTTGTCTGCAGCCTCAGGCGGGGGGAGGGTTACCGCCGGGAAAAGCTCCTCCGCCAGCTGGTTGATATGCAGTACGAGCGCAACGACATTGACTTCACCCGGGGCAAGTTCCGCATTCGCGGCGATACCCTGGAGATTCAGCCCGCCTATGAAGAATTAGCCCTGCGCATTGAGTTTTTTGGCGATGAGGTTGAGCGCATTACCCAGATAGACCCGCTAACCGGCGAGCTGCTCAGTGAGCTGGAGTCAGTTGATATCTACCCCGCCAAGCACTTCGTTACCTCCCATGAAAAGCTGATGACGGCTGTTGAGAGCATAAAGCAGGAATTACAAGAGAGGCTAAGCGAGCTAAAAGGGCAGGGTAAGCTCTTAGAAGCAGCCAGGCTTGATGCCAGGACCAACTATGATATTGAGATGCTCCGGGAGGCGGGGTACTGCGCCGGGGTGGAGAACTACTCCCGCCACCTCTCCGGGCGTCCTGCCGGCAGCCCGCCCTGGACTCTGCTTGATTACTTCCCCGATGATTTTCTCCTGTTCATTGACGAGTCGCACATGACCCTGCCCCAGATTCGCGGCATGTATCACGGCGACATTTCTCGCAAGCAGACGCTGGTGGACTACGGCTTTCGCCTGCCCTCGGCGCTGGACAACCGCCCCCTTAATTTCAACGAGTTCCAGCAGCGCATCAAGCAGGTCGTCTATACCTCAGCCACGCCGGCGGAGTATGAATATAAACATAGTCAGCAGGTCGTGGAGCAGTTAGTCCGCCCCACCGGCTTATTAGAGCCCACCGTTGAGGTCAAGCCGACCAAGGGGCAGATTGACGACCTCCTCCACCAGGTTAAGAGCCGGGTGGATAAGGGGGAGCGGTGTCTGGTGACCACCCTCACCAAGAGGATGGCTGAGGAGCTGGCTGACTATTTAATAGAGATGGGGGTCAAGACCCACTACCTCCACTCCGAGATAGAGACCCTGGGGAGGGTGGAGATACTGAGAGACCTCCGCCTCGGCGTTTACGATGTCGTTGTCGGCATAAACCTGTTGCGGGAGGGGCTTGACCTGCCCGAGGTCAGCCTGGTGGCCATCCTTGACGCCGATAAGGAGGGCTATTTGAGGTCGGAGGGGGCGCTAATCCAGACCATGGGGCGTGCCGCCCGCCATATAGGCGGGCATGCCATCATGTATGCCGATACCATTACCGGCTCCATGGCGAGAGCTATCGAGGAGACCAAGCGCCGCCGTCAAATCCAGGAAGCCTATAACAAGGAGCACGGTATCACCCCGCAGGGGATAAAGAAGGCAATCAAGGACATCACCGAGAGGGTGAAGGTTGTCGCCGAGACCCGCGCCTCCTATGTTGCCGCCCGCCCCGCCACCAGGGAGGATGTCACCCGTCTGATTAAAGAATTACAAATGCAGATGAAGACCGCCGCCAGAAATCTGGAGTTTGAGAAGGCAGCCCTCCTCCGAGACCGCATTATCGAGCTGCGGAAAGAGTTCGACTACGTGGAGATTAAGACATGAACCGGGAGCCGTTAGAAACCAGGCAGGAGCGCCGGGAGAAGAAGCTAAAGAAGAAGCGGGAGAAGATGTCCAAGCACGGCAAGAACCTGGCTAAGATTTATATGGATGCGGTGATAAAGAGGCTGAGGGGGAAGTGAATGTGAGTTAGTTAAAGGGAGGGCTAACAAATGGATAATTTACTCTGTGTTTTCAGCGATTATATCATGCTACTGTTAGTTGAGTCTGTTATTTTCATTGTCTTTATTTTGGCTATATACAAGGATATAGTGGGTAAATTGAGGGGAGGTCCTATCGTTACAAGGGGAGAAAAAAGCTTATTATTCTTACTGTCATTTTGGGGCATGTCTATAATTATCGTTAATATTATTAACTCGTCTGAAGTAATAAGTAATCATAAAATAGTTGTAAGCTTATTAAATGTATCCGTCATTACTTACCTAAACTTTTTTAACTCATATTTTAGGAACAAAATAATTGGATGGATAGGAAAAGTCCAAAGATTCGAAGAGGAATTATGAAAAAATGTTAGATTTCTCACTAAACCTCCCTCTCCTCCATAATATCCCCGATACACTCCATTGACAGGTAGTGGTAAAATCAAAAGCGGTAACTGAAAGCGAAAGGAGGTGATATCCGTGGCGAAAAGTTTTTTTGAGAAACGTGTTGACCCAAAATGGATAGCGACTCAGGCAAGTATGCAGGCTAATGCCGGTGCTGCTCTCTGGATTCTCGGCTTTATATTCGCCATATTAGGCATCATTGCTGATGTCAACGGCACCCTCGGCCTGACGTCAATGGCCTGGTTCATGCTGGCAATCGTATTTCATCTGGCTGGCTTGTCTTACTGGATGGGCTACGCGCTGGCTATGCATCTCAAGAGCAAGAGGTAGCCTCCGGCGGAATTTTTGGCTGGCTTTATAGACAAACCATAACTTGTGTTATATGCTATTATTAAAGACGCGAAGTATCCTGGTGGGGGGCCAACATGAAACGAACGGAAATTATTGAAGCCGGCAAAAAAATTCTTGGCGCCATTCAAGAGAGTCAAATTTATGAAGCCTTTGAGAAGACTCTACGTGAAGGTCCGCCCGAAGGAGAGACTTTTAACGCCTATCTGATGTCCCGACTTCATGAGTATTCCCTGCTGGCTAAGGACTACGGACCTGTCGAGGAAAAGATAGCTGGCATTCTTCATTTGGACAGCATAGCCGATTCCGAAAAATGGCCCGAGGTTGTTTATGCCAGAGAGGGCAGGCCGGGGACTATTTACGTATGGAACCGGTATTTATATTTTGCCGTGAACTATCTTCCCTTGTTTCTGGAATTGCTCAAGCCTGATTATCTGGCGGCCGCCCAGAAAAGCCCGGAGGAACTCCCCGATGAATATAAAGGGAAAGCGCTACTGACCACAATTCTCATTGAAGATAGTAAACATCCCCCCACCACCGACCGCGTCGTAGACCTTATATCCAGTGTATCCTTGCTGTACGATACTTCCTCTACCCTCCTTAAACACCCCACCGTTCATCTGACTATGGCCGGCTGTGACGCCGGTAGCGAGAAGACGTTTGAATTTCTTGGCGCCGCCAAGGTCATGGAAATGGTCAAAGAAATTATCCTTTCGCTCTGGGATAGAATTATGTTCTTCCGTGAACGCCAGATTGCGCAGAGGGTTGAGCTGGTGGCAAAATCGCTGCCGGCTATTAATGAAATCTGGACCATGGAAAATGAAAATAAGATCGGGCATGAAGAAGCCGAGCTGCTTCGTATAAAACTGGTTGATTCTGTGCAGAAGTTTATTCTCTGCGGGGCGGTTATACCGGAGATGCTGGAGAGAAGCACCTTTGACCCTCACGAGCTTATGATGCCGGAGCCCAAGCTCCTTGAAGAGGGCAGGGTTGGGAATAACGAAGGGCAATAGCTGTCAAGTAAAAGGAGGTAATATTCATGACTGGACGTTGGGCGCAACCTTTCAAGAGCCGTAAAGAGCTGTTGGAGACCGTTGATTCAATGGGGCTGGCGTTCCACATTTGCTGGTTTCTTGGTGCCATATTCGCTATTTTGGGCATCATTGCCGGCGCAATGAACGCCGTTGTTGGCTTGGGACCGGTATATTGGTTGCTGTTGTCAATTGCCGCTTTTCTGGCGGGCATACCAATGCTGGTTACCTGGGCGCTGGCTATGAAATTGCTGGGCGTAGGCAAAGGTAAATAGCTTACCCCTCCGCCCTCTTGATTCCTTCCTCCTCAAGCTGCTCCATGATGCGAGCCGCCCTGGGGTAGCCGATGTGCAATTTTCGCTGCAGGAAAGAGGTGGAGATATACCGGTGCTCCTTTGCCAGCTGCCGGGCGGCGTCCAGAAGGGGGTCCTCGGGGAAACCGCCCCTGACGCCGGTTGAGGTTGGGGTAAACTCATCCACTGCTGGCATGGTCACTTCCTCTCGGCGCTGGCTGCTCCAGAAATAGACCAGCCTTTCCCTCTCGGCGTCAGAGACATAGCAGCCCTGGAGGCGCTTGGGCTTACCCGCCTCGGTGGGCATATAGAGCATATCCCCCCGCCCCAGCAGCTTTTCGGCGCCCCCCATGTCAAGGATGGTGCGTGAATCCACCTGGGAGGTTACGGCGAAGCTGATACGGGTGGGGAAGTTAGCCTTGATTAGCCCCGTGACCACATCTACCGAGGGGCGCTGGGTAGCCACGATGAGGTGAATGCCGGTGGCGCGGGCAAGCTGGGCTAGGCGGCAGAGGGTATGCTCCACTTCGTCAAAGCCAGCCATCATTAAATCGGCAAGCTCGTCAATAACAAGCACCAGGTAAGGGAGCTTTTCGTCCCCCTCCCGGTTCTTGTTGTAGCCTTCAATATTGCGGGCGCCGACGGTAGCCAGCGTCTGGTAGCGCTTGTCCATCTCCTGGTTGAGCCAGCGCAGTATGCCGATAGCCTTGTTGGTATCGACTATAACCGGGGTCGATAGGTGGGGTATGCCGTTGAAGGCGGTCAGCTCCACCCGCTTGGGGTCAATCATAATGAACTTAACATCGTTGGGCGTGTTATGCACCAGCAGGCAGGAGATGGTGGAGTTCAGGCAGACGGTCTTGCCGCTCCCCGTTGCCCCGGCAATAAGCAGGTGAGGCATTCGCCCTAGGTCAGCCGCCGACGCCTCGCCGCCGGCTCCCTTGCCCAGTGCCAGCACCAGCTTGGACTTTGACTTTAGCTTCTGAAAGGCGCTGGTTTCTATTACCCCCCTCAGGCTGACCAGACCTAAAACGGTATTGGGCACCTCAATTCCCACCATTGACTTACCCGGGACGGGGGCTTCAATCCTGATGCTGGGTGCCGCCAGGGCTAGAGCCAGGTCATTGGCGAGAGAGGTGATCTTCTCCACCTTGACCCTGGTCTTAGACACCTCCTCCACCCTTGTCTTTATATTCCCATCCCTGTCCCTTTCCCTTACCTCTTTTCTCTTTCTATCCCAGCCCGGCTCAACCCCAAACTGAGTAACCGTTGGTCCGGCATTTATCTGCACCACCTTAGCCTCAACGCCGTAGCTGGCTAAAGCCTCTTCAATCAGCCTGGCCCTCTGCATGTTATCCGCCTGACCAAACTCAACCTCGGGGGTGGTATCCAGGATATCAATCGGCGGCAGGCGCCAGCCGTCAACGACAACCAGCGACGGTGATTCGCCGTATTTCTTCCACACCTCCTGGGCTACCTGCTTGAGTTCCTGTAGAGCCGAGGCGGGGGTAAGCGCCGGCGGCTCAGTCTCAGCCTCCTTGACCGGCGGTTGCTGAGTTATAGTTACCTGGGGTGGCATCGGCTCTTCTGTGGAAGGTTCAGTATAGGTAACCGGTCCGGGGGAAGGGCGCTTTCTGAGCTGTTCCCCTGCCCAGGAGAAGAATTTAACCAGCAGGCGCAGGGAAAGTGCGGGGGCAACAAAAGCAAAGCCTACAACCGCCAGCCCGAGAAGCCGGAGACCGCCGAGAAAGGCGTTAGTGCCAATAATGCTCTGACCAAAGCTACCCCCCAGCCCACAGAAAGCCAGCACCCCCCAGGCCGCCAGGGTGAAGGCAAAACTGCCGAGCCACTGGTTCCAGTGGTAGATAGAGGTTAGCACCTTGCGCCGCCAGATTACCACCACCAGGGTGATGAAAGTGGCGAGGAGAAAGATAAAACCCCAGCCAAAGAGGGCGAAGGTCTCACTTGCCAGCGAGGTAATATTCGGCCACTGCCAGTAGATCAGGCCGATGATGATGATAATCAGTATCAGGCGGCGCACCGGCGGCAGGGCTACGAAATGCCAAAACTCCTTCCACCCTGACTCTCCCCGCGGCTTTGGCTTAGCGTTAGCCCTCTTCTTTTTAGCCATATAACCCTACACTTTTACCATAACCGGAAGAATCATGGGGTGGCGCTTGGTCTGGTCGTAGTAAAATTTATTCAATATGTCCCTGACCTTCCGGTAGATAAAGCCCCACTCGGCGGGGCGGACGCCGCTATGGTCCAGGGCTCTAGCCACCATGTCGCGGCTCTTATCTATCATCTCCTTATCCTTAGCCTCCCCGGGCTCAATAAAGCCCCGGGATATAATATCGGGACGCCCCACCAGTTTGCCGGTCTGGCGGTTAACGGTGATAATCACCATCACCACCCCATCCCGGGAGAGCATCCTGCGGTCGCGGAGGACAACGCTACCAATGTCGCCCACGCTCAGGCCGTCAACATAAACATTGCCCGAGCTGACCTTGCCTGTTTTCTTCCCCCCCTGCGGGCTGAGCTCAAGGATATCGCCGTCTTCCAGCAGGAAGATATTTTTCTCGGGGATACCCAGCGACTGGGCTAACTTGGCATGCAGGCTCAGGTGGCGGTATTCGCCGTGGATAGGCAAAAAGAACCTTGGTTTGACCAGGTTTAGCAATAGTTTCAGCTCTTCCTGGCTGCCATGCCCGTGGACATGGACCGGCGCCACCTTATCGTAGAGGACCTGAGCCCCCTGCTTGAAAAGGTTATCCACCGTCCGGTTGATTAGCGCTTCGTTGCCGGGGACGGCGGTTGCTGAGAGGACCACGGTGTCCCCCCGGATGATATGGACCTGGCGGTGGTCACGGTTGGCGATACGAACTAGAGCCGACGTGGGCTCTCCCTGGCTCCCGGTAGTGATAAGGACAACCCGATTGTGAGGCATACCTTTAAGTTCATCAATCCGGCCCAGTACGCCGTCGGGAGCCTTTAGATAACCAAGCTCAAGGGTCATGCGCACGATATCGGTCATGCTGCGCCCGACAATGAAGACGCGACGCTGGTGTTTGGCGGCGGCATCAATAACCTGCTGGATGCGGGATACCAGCGAGGAGAAGGTGGTTACAATCACCCTCCCCGGTGCATTGGCTATGACCCGGTCCAGCGTCTCGCCGACCACCCTCTCCGAGGGGGTATAGCCGGGGAGCTCGGCATAGGTGGAGTCGGCGAGCAGCAGCAGCACCCCCTGTGCCCCGAGCTGAGCCAGGCGGGAAAGGTTGGTTGGCTTGCCGTCAACGGGGGTATAATCAAGCTTGAAATCCCCGCTGTGAATAATAGTGCCCATTGGCGTAGAGATAATTAGACCGGCGGCATCGGGTATACTGTGGCAAACGGGGAAGAATTCAACCCTGAATTTTCCCAGTGTAATCTGGCTGCCAAAGGGTATGACCCTTAGCTTAGCCCCAGCCAGTGCCTTTCTTTCCTTTAGCTTTACCGAGATGAGTCCGTTGGTAAGCTTTGTGGAATAAACGGGCACGTTAAGCTGTGGCAGGAGGTAGGGCAGGGCACCAACATGGTCCTCATGACCGTGGGTGATGACTATGCCCCTTATCTTGTCTTTATGCTCCAGCAAATAGCTGATGTCAGGGATTACTAGGTCAATACCCAGCATCTCCTCCCCGGGGAACATCAGTCCGGCGTCAATGATGATGATGTCGTTTTCATATTCCATCACCATCATATTCTTGCCGATTTCGGATAGCCCCCCGAGGGGAATTATTTTTAATCTTGGTTTACTCATAATTTTTTTACCTAAAACATGCTTAACTGTTCTGGTTCTGTTTCCTCTTCTTTAATATTTTCTGCCTCAGCCAGCAGCGATGGGATTTTAAGCATATCCTCTTCTATTGACTGGCGCAGGCTTGCCTGGTGGAGTGCCGCCGCCGGGTGATACATGGCGTAGTAGATGGTATCCCCGCCCTTTTTAGCCGTACCGTGAATCTTGCTGATGCTCTTGCCGGGGAAGAACATAGCCATGGAGTAACGTCCCAGGGTGACAATAATCTTGGGGTGGATAAGCTCAATCTGGCGCTCCAGCCAGTGGCGGCAGTTCTGGATTTCGGTGGGTAGGGGGTCGCGGTTTGAGGAGGGGCGGCACTTAATCACGTTGGCGATATAGACCTGTTCCCGCGTCAAGCCAATAGAGGCTAGTAATTCGTCAAGGAATTTCCCCGCCGGTCCGACGAAAGGGCGTCCCAACTGGTCTTCATGCCAGCCTGGTGCCTCCCCGATGAACATTATCTTGGCGTCCTCCGCCCCCTCACCAGGCACCACCTTATTTCGATATTTGGCTATCTCGCACTGCTGGCAAAGTGCAATCTCTTGATAAAGCTCGCTCAGAGCTGACATAATAGCTTGCCTTTTGATTTATGATAACACTTTAAGAGGTCATTTAGCAACCTGTGTTTTTCTTCCCACCCTCCCGCCCTCAGAGGTTTCACCTCTAAAACTCCTTTGAGTGAAAGGGAATAGCTAAGCGTAAGGCAAAATTAATATGGGGTGTTTAAGAGGGGCGCTAGCCCCTCTTCTAAAAATACTTTCCCCCTCTCCTTTTAAAGGAGAGGGGGATAAAGGGGGTGAGGTTAATAAATAATCTCTGTTGACACTGGGGAGGTGGGGTTGTAGACTGGAGCGAAAGGAGAAGGATGGACTTCCTGCGCAAGGTTGACCCGGAGATTAGCCGTGCCCTCTCTCTGGAGGCAAAGCGGCAGAAAGAGACAATAAACCTCATCGCCTCGGAGAACTATGCCAGCCGGGCGGTGCTTGAGGCGGAGGGCTCGTTTCTGATTAACAAGTATGCCGAGGGTTACCCCTCCCGTCGCTACTACGGCGGCTGTGAAAATATGGACATAGTTGAGGAGCTGGCTATCCGGCGGGTAAAGGAGCTGTTCCACGCCGAGCACGCCAACGTCCAGCCTCACAGCGGGGCTCAGGCTAATATGGCGGCCTACTTTGCCCTGCTTGAGTATGGCGACGCCGTCATGGGCATGAGCCTGGCTCACGGTGGTCACCTCACTCACGGTGATAAGGTGAGCTTCTCCGGCAGGTCCTATAGTTTTGTCCTTTACGGGATTAACCGGGAGACGGAGAGGATTGACTATCTGGAGGTGGAGAGGCTGGCGATAAAGCACAAGCCAAAGCTGATTGTGGCTGGAGCCAGCGCTTACCCCAGGATTATTGATTTTGAGCGTTTCCGGCGTATTGCTGACCTGGTGGGAGCCAAACTTATGGTTGATATCGCTCACATCGCCGGTCCGGTGGCGGTGGGGCTTCACCCTACCCCCATCCCCTACGCCGAGGTAATAACGGCAACCACGCATAAGACACTGCGCGGTCCACGAAGCGGCTTCATCCTTTCCCGGAAGGAGCTGGCGGCGGGGGTAGATGACGCTGTCTTCCCCCGGATGCAGGGGGGACCGCTGATGCAGGTTATTGCCGCTAAAGCGGTATGTTTTCATGAGGCGATGCAACCCGGCTTCGCCGACTATCAGCGCTCAACCCTTGAGAACGCCCAGGCTTTAGCCAGCGAACTGCAACGGCTGGGTCTGCGCTTAGTCTCAGGTGGGACCGATAACCACCTCCTTTTGGTTGACCTGACCAAGACCGGCGTCAGCGGCAAGGAAGCCGAGGAGTGTCTGGGGGCAGTCGGCATTGTGATCAATCGCAACGCCATCCCCTTTGACCCCAAGCCGCCAATGTTAACCAGTGGCATCAGGCTGGGCACACCGGCAGTGACCTCGCGGGGCTTCGGTGTTGAGGAAATGAAGCGTATCGCCTCACTGATTGTGAAGGTAATCACCAATATTGGCGGGGCTAAAATTCAGAAGCAGGCGAAAGAGGAGGTCAGCGAGATTTGCGCTCGCTTTCCCGTGCCTGGCATTGATGATTGAGATTTATAAACCCTATCCCCTTTATCCCCTTCCCCTTGTCAAGGGGAAGGGGAATTTTATTAAAAAGAGGGGCTGATGCCCCTCTTAAACACCCCAAGTATGAGGTAGATGACCAATAGTGGTATAATAAATTTACCTGGAACAAACGAAGGAGGGGTATCGCGGTGTCTAATACCGTTATTCTCAAGAAAGAAGGCTATGTCACTATAATCACGCTAAATCGCCCTGAGCGGCTGAATGCCTTTAACCGCCAGATGGAGGAGGAGCTGATAGAAGCCTTGGCTAGCGTCAATGAGGACGAGGATGTCAGGGTTCTGGTGCTGACCGGCGCCGGACGTGCTTTCTGCAGCGGCGGCGATGTCAGCGAGAATATGGCTGAGGAATATGGGGGTACTGCCCAGAAGATAAGTGATACCTTTCACCATATTTACAACGGGATAATCCTCCAGCTATTCAACCTGGATATACCGACAATCGGCATGATAAACGGCGTCTCCGTTGGCCTGGGGTTTGACCTGGCTCTAGCCTGTGATATCAGGATAGGCTCGGAGGATACCCGGTTTATGGTAGGCTTTACCAGGATGGGGCTGACGCCGGCGGCGGGGGGAGCCTGGCTTATGCCGCGGGTGATGGGGCTGGCTAAAGCAATTGAGCTTGTCTATACGGCTGATTTTCTGGAGGCGGAGGAGGCGTTAAGGCTGGGTGTATTGAACCGGCTGGTGCCAGCCCAGGCGCTGGAGAAGGAGGCCATGGCGCTGGCGCAGAGGATTGGAGAAAATTCCCCGCTGGCTAACAGGTTGGCTAAACTCCAGATACACAAGGGACTGAATACCGACCTCGGGACGGCTTTGGAGTTGGGGAGTACTTGCCAGGCTATATGTCTGACATCGGAAGATACCCGGGAGGCTTTAACCGCTTTTCGTGAGAAGAGGAAACCTGTGTTTAAAGGGAGGTAATCCTTGATGGACGAACTGAAGGTATTTACCGGTAATGCCCACCCCACCCTCGCCAAGGAGGTGGCGGAATATCTGAAAACGCCTTTGGGCAAGAGCGAGGCCTTTGAGTTCAGCAATGAGAATATCTTTGTCCGCATTCTGGAGAACGTCCGCTCAAGAGACGTCTTCGTTGTTCAGCCCCTGTGCTCGCCGGTTAATAAGAATCTGGTTGAATTGCTTATTATGCTTGATGCCCTGAAGAGGGCGTCGGCGGGGCGGATTACGGCTGTCGTCCCTTATTACGGCTATGGTCGCACCGATAAGAAAGACCAGCCCCGCGTCCCGATAACTGCCCGGTTAGTTGCCGACCTGCTCACTGTGGCTGGCGCCAACCGATTGCTCACCGTTGATTTGCATGCCGCCCAGATTCAGGGCTTCTTTAACATCCCCGTTGACGAGCTGACCGCCCTCTATTTGCTGAGTAGCTACTTTAAAGACCGGAAGTTCGATGACCTGGTGGTGGTTGCCACCGACATCGGTATCTCCAAGCGGGCGCGGGATATGGCCGCCAAGCTTAAAGCCCCGCTGGCGATCGTGGAAAAGAGGCGGGTGGGCAATGTTGATAAGGCGGAGACGCTCAATGTCATTGGTGAGGTGAAGGGCATGGTGGCTCTTACTGTAGATGACGAGATAGATACCGCCGGCTCCCTGGTAAATGTTGTCTCGGCGCTAAGGGAGCGGGGGGTAAAAGAGGTTTATTCCTGCTGTACCCACCCCATATTCTCCAAAGATGCTATTCAGAAGATAGCCTCCTCCCCGGTGAAGGAGGTGGTGGTTACCGATACCGTTCCTGTTACCGGAAAGAAGAAACTGGATAAGATTAACGTCTTACCCATTGCCCCGCTGCTTGGCGAAGCTATCCACCGCATCCATACCGGACTATCTGTTGGGGCTATGTTTGAGCAGGGGTGAGCTATGTTTAAGTGGCTGGGTGGACTTACTGACTCCAACGAGAGAGAGCTTAGGCAGCTACAGCCGATAGTAGAGCGGATAAATTCGCTTGAGCCTGAGTTTGAGAAGCTTTCTCCTGACGGGCTTTGTGCCAAGACTGACGAATTTGAGGCGAGGCTCAAGGACGGCAATTCGCTTGACGAGTTCCTTCCCGAGGCTTTTGCCGCCGTTCGCGAGGCAGCCAAGCGGACTATCGGTCAGCGCCACTTTGACGAGCAGCTGATGGGGGGGATTGTCCTCCATCAGGGCAAGATCGCCGAGATGAAGACCGGCGAGGGCAAGACCCTGGTGGCTACCCTCCCCCTTTATTTAAATTCCCTCACCGGTCAGGGCTGTCACCTGGCGACGGTTAATGACTATCTGGCGAGGCGCGACCCTTACTGGATGGGACCTATCTATCATGCCCTTGGGGTAAGCGTGGCCAGTATTTATCCCCAGACCCCGGACGAGCGTTCCCCCGCCCGCATCTATGACCCCGCTTACGATTCAGGCAAGGAGAACGACCGCTGGAGACACTTTCGTCCCGTCCCCCGCAGGGAGGCTTATCAGGCGGATATCACCTACGGCACCTCAAGCGAGTTCGGCTTTGACTATCTGCGGGACAACATGGTCGTTGACCTGTCCCAGTGTGTCC
>CAZDHX010000012.1:0-6463 GCA_964505425.1 uncultured Dehalococcoidales bacterium
GGTCTGCCATCTGGTCGTCACGAAGGGAGTCCACCGCGATGTCATTTGGCATCTCGTTCTTACCCCACCGGCGGTATGTCTTGGTGGCGATGTAGAGGTAGATTTGCCCCCAGTCGTGGTCCATCGGCTGAGTCAAACAAGCCGTGTAGAGATAAGCACAGGCTTCGGCATCGGTACCGGTGGGGCCTTCACCCTTTAACACCCTCATGTTCATCTCCAGCCTCTCCAGGGTGATGGCGTTCTTCAGCCAGTCGGGGAGGGTGTCTCCCCATCCTCCAGGAAAGACAAGGATAGGGTCAGTAAAGACACCTACTACCTCGGAGATGCCCTTCTCGAGCTGCTTTTCGGTTGTCAATTGTCTCCTCCTTTCTAGGTTTATTTGCTCCAAATATTGAGTATGTGCTTATTATTTTGAGCATAGTTGCCCCGTTCGGAGTGAGGCAGTTTGAATCACTCCGCATCACTTTGCGACAGTCTTATACGTTTTTAGACACTTTTAGACTAACGACTGCTGGTTACCATATTGAGCCATCCTGCGCTCCTCGGCTAAATCCTGCTCAGGAATAGCCTTGCGAACGCTTTCAATAGCGGACTTGACCTTCTCCATCCGCTCAAGCTGGCCGATAAGAGAGCCGAGACGTTGCTCCATATACTGGGGCAGATTGGGTATTTTCTGGGCCTCCTCTGCCTTGGCTTTGGCTTGGGCGATAAAATCGTCTGCCAAAGTGACCTGGCACTCCACCTCATCCATCGCCTGGCTTACCTTGAGCGGGCTCCACTTGATAGCCATAGTTCACCTCCTTTCCTTGATTTTTGGCAAAAAGAGGGGGTCGCTTTCCTGACCCCCTCTTTAGCTGTATTCAGTTTTAGTCCTTCCTGAAGAACTTATCCCACAGTCCAGTGTCCACGAAAGCCTTGCATCCGAGTATCTTTTTATCGTCTCTAGGGCACTCCTCATATTCAAGGCAGTGCTGGCAGAAGAGCTTCTCAAAGTCCTCTCGATCAAGGTCAAGGACACTCTTGCCTCTGAGGTCTTTTAAGTTCCCCATAGCACCTCCTTCTGCCACAGAAAGAGGGGATATCACTCCCACACTAGGGGAGAGAAACCCCCTGAAAAAAGCAAAAAAGCGGGGTCAAGACCCCGCTTCTTTGCGTGGCTGTTGTTTTTGAGTTACAAGCGTCTTTAGGCTGTTACTGGCTGTTTTGCTCGGCTATGCTTTGCCTTTTTAGGCTCGGCTTCCTCGGCTTCAGGCTCGGTAGTCTTCTCGGCTTGCTCAGCTTCTTGCGCCTTCACATACTCTTGAGCCTTCTCGGTTATCATCGGCATTGTTACCAGTTGATAACCGTTGGTGCTAAAGAGCATTGGCGCAACAGGACTGGACAGCTTAAAGTCCACCATACCACCGCAAGCCTTGAGGGCTTGAGCTAGATAGCTACCGTCTATCCTGATATACCCCTCACCATCGGTGTCGGCTGATAGCTCGGCTTGCCCCTTGTCATCGGGGTTAGCCATAACTACCTTGCCTTGACCGATGTTAAGGTCAATCGGATAGGCTTTGGCATTGGCGATGACCTTAAGGCTGTTGACCGCCTTGACTGCCTCTACGGTGTCAAGGTGAGCAAAGGTGTTAAACTCGGTGGGGATTAGCTTTGCCCAGTCGGGGAAATTACCGTCAACGCTAGTCCACTTATAGCGGATTAGCTCGGTGTCCACGATTAGGGCGTTATCCTCAAAACTAACCCTTGCTCGCTTTGCTCGCCTTAAGGCATTGGCGACACCCCTAAGCTCATCACCGTTAATTAAGGCTTGCCCTTCGCCCTCATAATCAAGGGCGATAACCGCTAGCCTAAAACCATCGGCACTAACCAGCTTCAATTTACCGTCGCTTGCCTCCCACTTGACGCACTGGAGTATAGGGCGTGCATCATCTGTAGCAATAAACGGTAAAACTCTGGCTAGTGCTTCAGCTAGCTCACTAGCCCCGATGTTAGGCATAACGGTATTGGCAGGACTAACCCTAACCTCACAGAAGGTCAAGGGTGTTTTCTCGCCAATCCACTCGCCATCGGCTAGGTAACTGGTATTAGCTCCGCAGATAACCTTAAGCCTCGCAGTAGCCTGCGACCCGCTAGCACTACCGTTTGAGGGGATGACCTTGACTATATTAGACCCCCCCAAAGCCTTAAGGTATCCGAGTAAGCCTTTGCGCCCAATGGTCAAGTCCAATAGCGATACTCTATCGGCTATCGCCCTTGACAGGGTATTCACCAGAATAGCCTTGTGAGCAACAAAGCCCTCGCCTGAACGCTTGCCCTCTATATTCAGTTGTTCCACATAACCCCCCTTTGGCTATCCGATAGTGGGCAAGGCTATCGGCTTTGCCTAGTAGTGAGTTGACCGCTGACCGCAACCCGCTGGCTCAACGGTGCTCCTACCTTATATACTGTAAATCGGGGGCGTTTTGTTAGACTAAAACAGTGGTCTCCGTTCTTTTTGCCTGTAGTGCCACAAGTAATTACGTTCTTTGTTAGACAACGGTATTCCTGATAGCCGCTTACAGGCTATCTTGACCAGCCTCAAGGGGCAACCCTGTAGCCAAAGCCTCATATCCATCCACGCTGACAAGTCAAGGGCGTTATCGTCGGCTACAGTCTCTATCAGCTCGGTGATGTTGCCTTCCTCATCCTCAACCTCGGTATTGAGGCTAACCATCATGGGCACTCGCTTTAGCCTTCGCCAATAGAGTGCTACCGTCAAGCTGGCTATTCGGTAGGCTCTTAATATAGGTATAGGCTTTCCGTCTCTTTGCCTAGCTCGGTGAAGCTCTAGCATTATATCGTGCCTAATGTCTAGCCTGTCATGATACGGGACTTTATGCTCATACCGCCTGGCTACCTCTAGCCAGTCTCGCCAATCGCCTTGTAGCTGGTTATAGGATTGCTCTATGCTTTGGTCAATATCAGCTATAACCTCTTGTCTCATAGCTAACCCCCTTTACTCGGTATTGAGCAAGCGTTCAAATGCCGGGTAGTGCTGGTAAGTCGGGATATAAATTTAGCTTTCCTTCTTTGGGTATTGACTTTGTGCTAAGGCTTGGCTGGCTAATTCTAGCTGTTGGAGTTCGGGGATAAGGTTTTTAAGCCTTCTGGATATGCTATCAAGCTCACCAGCAAGGCGGGCCACCTTCCGAGCTGTCGGGGACATACGCCTTAATGTTTTTTTACGATATGCCATAAACTAGCTCCTCTTTTTAGATTTCCCGGCTTACCACTTCAATATTCAATTGGTAAGGTTCAATATAATGAGTATTATATTTCCACTATAGTGGATATCTATATTATAGGCATATTCCAGATAAGATTGTCAATATAAAATCGGTTAAAATTCCAGTAAAATTTTAGTTAACATAAAATTATAAATTGATAGCAAGATTGTGGATAAAATCATTAGTTAGCTTCAGAGGCACTTTGCTCCAATGGTTGACTGAAGGCTATGGCGCACTGTAGTCAAAATCTAGGGGTCTAAAAACCCTGCCGAGGGTTATTAGACCCCTAACATATACCCCTTGCCAAGGAGGAAGGCCCTGGCACGCCAAAACCCGAGTCCCATGCTTAGCAAGAGTCACAAGCATTGGCATATAGGGCGGTTTGAAGGGATTAAATCTTGCCCCTGAATACCCTGCTCAGCGCTAGCATGAACAAGACTTTAGCCCAGAAAAGCTGATATTTTATTCTACGCACCAATTGCACCTCCTCTATTTCTTCTACTTCAACCTTTGAGGAAGGGGAGGTCACCAGGCCCGGCCTGGGTTCCAAACTTCGACCCCTGGCCATGTTGACCAAAGTGCTGAGTTAGCATTGCCTGTGGTTGGCCCGTGGTATATCGGACCTCGCGTACCTGCTCAGAACCACACTCAGCGCAAACATCGAAGATAAGCACTACTACCGGACAGATGATGGCGGACTTGCTCGGGTCAAATACGACTACAAGGCGTTGCTGCGATCCCATCGGTATATCTGCCCCGACCTTACCCTTTTTCACCTCCTCATTTTTGATATCCTGTATAATCCGCTTCTCACTCCCGCAGTGCTTACATCTAAAGGTTTTTACTAGTCCCTTTTCTGATTCAGCCATGAGCTACCTCCTTTCGGTTAACCTACGAGCTCCAGTATTCGCCGGCACTGCCCCCTTATCTCCTCCTTTAGATCACCAGGGAGCTCACCGAGTTTGAGCCCGCCGAGGAACTCTACCTTTCCCCTTTTGCTGCCTTTCTCCCGGCCACCCATCCTTACCCTTCTTACCACAAACACCTCCGCGGGGTCAATGTTAGCGAATCTAAACTCCCTGAATTCATGGTGCTCAGCTCTCCGTTTTATTGAGGGCAAAGTATGTGAGGTAGGATGGACCCAACCGCAACAAGGACACTGTAGCTGTATGGTCTCTTTCATAGAATTGTGCCAGGGAACCCCCCGCCTTTTAAGGCTGGGGAGGAATTGGCGCATACCTCCCTTCTAAATAATAAAATTAAATCAAGAAAGCTTCTCTAACTCCTTACGCAAGTCTGCCTGGGCAAGTGAAGTATAAAGCAATGTTGTGCTAGGATTCACATGCCCAAGAAGCGCCTGGACCACCGATATAGAGGCGCCACGCTGAATGAGGTCCACAGCACGGCTGTGGCGCAGCTTATGCGGCGAGATGGTTTTCACCCCCGCCTTGGCGCAAAGCCTCCTCAGCAGAATCCAGTAGTCATAGTACTTGAGTGGGAAAGGCCTCTCCCCCTTTTCAGAAATGCGGAAGTAGTCCTGGAGCTCCCCATAAAAGGCTTTATCAACGATCGGGACCGCCCGCTCATTGCCCCCCTTGCCCACAAAGTGGAGAGCTCCATCACGCAGACTCTCCCTGGTGAGGCTGGTGAGCTCTGCTATCCTCATCCCAGTGTAGAATAGGGTTTTGACAAACATTCGTTCATGGTCGTCACAGGCAGCCCCTGCGACCTTCTTCACCTCTTCCCTGGTGATGTACTCCGGCAACCGGCGCCTAGTTCTCCTGAACTGCCTCGGGTCAAACGCCCAGGGGCGTCTCTGAAAATCGTAGTAGGCTTTGATGGCCGACTTGTGCCGCTGGAGGGTGGAGGCAGAGCTGTAGCTGTCCAGGAAGAGGACTACCTCTTCATCGGTCGGCTCCTCACCGGAGAGCCGCTGTTCTAGCAGCCCCAGGGTGTTTCTATAGGCCTCTCTGGTCCGCTCCGAGAAGCTCCTGTAGTGATTAAGAAAGCCGTCTATATTCATAACCTGCCTTCGTAGCACACCTCTATTGGTGGCATTTTATCCAGCATCTCCAGTACTATATCAACTTGACTAGTTCCCTTTTCTATCTGAAAGGGACTTTTTATCTCACATAGCTGAGGAATTGGCACTGGTTTATTGTCTGGTGACAGAACCAAGTATTGTGCTACCAAGTAGAGGAACTCCTCCGGCCTTTTTGGCGGGCCAGTAATAGAAATAAGCATTGCCATCATCACCTTCATAACCCAAAGCATCTGTTCCTTAGATCCTCGGCCGCAAAGAACCCAATCATAATCACGCTTGCTCTTCAGTCGCCAGCACCAAAGCTCGTGGTAATTGGAGTTGTTTTTCGGGTGTTTCTTTATGGTTATATCAGCCTTTGTCATTCTTCAGCCTTTGGCTTCCTCTGCTTTTATAAATGCCTTTAGCCTCCTACTCCGGGCAGGGTGACGTAACATCCTCAAAGCCTTACCTTCAATCTGTCGTATTCGCTCTCTAGTAACATCAAATTCAGCCCCTACCTCTTTGAATGTCCTACTCTTGCCATTCACGAAGCCAAAGCGCAACTCTATAACCTTCTTGGCCCTGTCACCTAAATTATCCAACAGCGAATAGATGGTTTCTCTCAATGTTTGCCCATCCACTTGCTCGTGGAGGTCGTTATCCTTTAAGAACTCCCTACCCGGCGAATACCCACACCCAAAGATGGCATTGATAAGTATCGTTTCTGGTTTCATTTTCTTGCTGTCTTCTAGTGGTTGTATTCTCGCCTTTGGCTCGGCTTTCTTCTTGGTTCCCTTCTCTTTCTTAATGTAGGCTTCAATAATAAGCCAGAGCTTCTCAAGCCGTCGCTCAATCCTCTCGGGTATCCGATATGCCATCTTACCCGTGCAAGCCTCACAGACAGGAATCTTTCGAGCCCACTCTTCAGCAAAACCGCTTAGCCCTAATGCTGGTGAAAAGTAACCGTGATGTACGTCGCAATAGTCCTTACCACAGAAGAAACAGGTACCTATAACAGGTCTGATACACAACTGACCGAAACGTTTGGTCTGTTCTCTGTCCTCCGCAGCGACTTCAAAGTCGCAAAATCTTTCCTCTCTCACTCCCATTTTCTTAATTTCCTCCTTCTAACATTCTACTCATTTTGGCGGGGGGGGGGGGGGGGGGGGGGGGG
>CAZDHX010000012.1:6473-42860 GCA_964505425.1 uncultured Dehalococcoidales bacterium
AAGCGCAAAAACATTACCCACTAACAACCAATTTATTAAATTCCCACATCTAACAATAAAAGCAATTTGGCCCCCCCCCCCCCCCAATATAATATACCTTATATTTGAATAGATGTCACTACCCAAACCGGTATCTCTTTTATTCATAGACACCCCAGGTCACCCCATAAAGGTATTCTCTGTCACCGCCGGGAAACTCCCTGAAGCCGCCCTCAACCAGCCTCAGCCCTTTCTCCTTCGCTTTCTCAGGCAGTGTTTTCTCTGTCATTTCAACCATAAAGTCTATCTTCTTCTCCCAATCGCCACCGCCTATATCTGGGAAGCCTGTGCCAGCAAGACACTCATCGGCCCACCCCTCGAGATAGAGCTGCCTGTGGTTAATACCAAACCAGTAGTTTATCTCCGCTGGGTCATTCTTATCGGGGAGCTGCTCAATAAATTTATCAACGGCAGCCCGCTCTACTTCGGTGAGCACTGAATTATCCTCAACGGGGAAAGCAGATATGACGTCAAATGGTTCCCATGGCTTATCTATATTCTCGCTCCTCGCTATATGTGTTATTGGTAAGCCTAAGGCCATCCTAGCTTCCTCCCTTGCTGTCCTCTTTATTTGCTCCTCATCCATAGCTCACCTCCAATATAAGACTTATTATTTTTCAGCTCAGAGCATGAGAGCTTTATCCTTGAGCTCCTGCTTCTCAAAATCAGTACCCCATGTCTTAGTTAGGGATATAATGATTTCCTGAGCCTCCTCTTGACTGATGCTTTTGCCATCGATGTAGACCTGCTTGCCATTGTCCAGCTTCAGAACAGAAACCTGAGCCTGCAACTGATTGGCAAGCCGCTGGGCAACGGCTGGGGAAAGCTTATTCCCCCAAGTGATGAGCTTGTCAGTATCAGCTTTCTCGTCCTCCCCAGAAACGGTGCCGGCATATGCCTTACGCTCTCCTACATCATTCTCAATAACCACAATGCCCATGCACCCATCGTTTGTCGTAAACCAGTATGATTCTATAACCTTCATGTGTCCCCCTTTTTATTTCTCACTGCCTTATCAAAGCATCTAATACATCTTGGCGAGATATATTCAGGGCTGCCAGGATAACTCCGCTGGTAAAGTGGATAGGGTTTCGAGATAAAAAAGCCAGGGTCAAGGACTGATGGCTCTTTATAGAACCCTGTTCCCACCTTACACTTTGGACAAATATTTATCGGGGTACTCCTTTCCTTTGCTCAATATAACGCTGATTATTTTGTTTCGCTGCCCTTTTTGTCCTTCACCTTGACTACCACCCCCCTCTCCCTGTTGCAACCTAATTCCTCCTGGCAACTGCCCACGCAGTGAGCCTCACATTTTCTATCAACTTGGCAGACTTCTTTATTGCTTTCAAGCAAGCACCGCTCCAATCCTCAGCAATCCAGCAATGCAGGCGAGCGAGCATGGCGGCGCCAACCAGGACGTTACCTGCCTCCCGAACCCACTGATTAAGCGGAGCCATCTTTTCATACACCTCGGCTTCCCAGGTCATTCACTCCTCTTTCCCCTGGCCAAGCTGAAACTTACCTTCAACCATCACCTGATAAAGCGTGTGCTTCTCACCGACCATCATATACGGCAGGAATATCTGCTCCATCTTCACCATCTCGGTTTCTAGGATTGCCATCTGCGCCTCAACCCAGTCCTTCAATATCCGCCAGGCTACCCTTACAGCTTGGGCACGGTCAGGCTGTCCACCATGGCGCAGCTTGCCCAGCGAATACTCACGGAGCAATACTTTCAGCACAGACTCGGGGTCTACCGGCAGTTTGAACCCCATCTCCCCATACTGCGTCTTAATCTGAAACGCCAGGCTCTCCACGCTACCATCCCCAGCATAGCCGACCAGCATCTGCCGGGCGCCATGCTTGGCCAGGATTGTTTGGATCTCACCGACAGTCTTGGCAGCTTCAATTTTGGTGGTGTAATTCAGAAGCCCCACATTACCTTCCTTTCGGCTCTCGATACTCTAGCCCGAGTGCTAATTGCTCTTTTTTAGGAGTAACATCAATGACTGTAGGAGTGGGCCACCCCATATTAAGTTCCTGAATAGCCTGGCGTATTCTTTCCCTTTCCTCCAAATAAGCTTGAGGCATAGGAGCGTTTCCTTCGTGGGGGCGTATCTTCTTCTGAAAGAGGATGGCCAATTCTGCCTGTTTTTGCTTTACCTGAAAGTAGGGGAGAAGAGTTTGTAAGAATCGCATAGCGTGCTTAGTTTGAGCTTCCCCCCGATAGATTGGCCGGTGCTTAGTTCTAACCAACCTAATGTACCCGCCAAAATACGTGCGAAAACATTCAACCCCTGAATACATGGTATTCGTAACTGAAACGCTCAGCATATACACTGGTGAAACACCCCGCGTTGACCGCCTAGGCTTTCGCTTGTTAATCCATATCGACCCTTCACCGTCAAAAAAGCCAGCCATCCAAGCTTTTGTTATTTCAGGTAATTCAATCATCATTCTCTCTCCTCAGGTGGAATATAATCTAGTCCCAATGCATTTAAGACTTCTTCCTCAGTCAGACTAGCTATGACCACACCGTTCTCATTTTCAATCCCTCGTGCAACGCTAAAATGTAATCCCATCTTCTTTGCCCTCGCCGCTAATTTAATGTTGTGAGCGGCACTTCCTGTTCTCACCAATAGAGTCATTCCCCACGTCTTCTCAGTTGCATAGTAGAGGTCAACTTGGACGCCGTTGTAGTTAATCCGCTTCAGCTTATCGCCCATAACTTTTGCTGGTCCAAGCCCGGCAACCATGAGAGATAGATTCCAGGGGTCGTAAGGTATCAAGACAATGTCGATGTCCCTGACTATTGACTTCTCCCGGCGGATTGAGCCAGCAACCTCAATCCGTGAGCAGTAGGGGGACAGTCGCTCAACGATTTCACCTGCTATTTTCCTTGCTCTTTCTAATTCCATCACTTCCCTCCTCAATTCCAGGGTGGTTTCATATAGTCCTCACCGTAAAGCTGGGCTGCCCTCTCACAGAGCGCCATGCCCATAATCTGATTGGAGGGCGGATTCCACTCCCAGCCCGGCCACTTCTGCTCATGGCAGGCTCTAGCCACCGCCCGCCATGAGTAGCCCAGTTCAATCCTCAGCTTCCTTACAAGAGCCACCTGGTCCTTCGTCATCTGCCGTGCCTGCTCTCTGAAGTCCTCGAAGGTAGCGCAGGCTGCCTCAGCCATCCCCTGGAGCTCCTGCGTGCTCTTGAGCACGACGCCGCGACCGCCCTCAGCAGACCTGAGTATCTCGATATCAGTCGGGTCCAACTTACATGGCTGCTTGATACCCCTGTCCTCGGTGACAAATACCGGCTGTTGCTTCTTTCTCTTTCTTGCCATCTCGTTCCTACCTCATTTCACCGATATCATCAGGACTTTACTCAGGTTAATTACCTCTCCATGGTTAGGATTGACATCCTCAGGTATAACTAGAAATCCCCCACCCCCCGTGAGATCTTTAATAGGGCCCATAGTCGATAGCTTTATCGTAGAGGTGCTACCGTTCGCCCAGTAGACCTTAAGTATCCCCTTAGTCTCCGGGGGGGCTTCTAGCTTCCTTACAACACCCTCTAGCTCTCTGATGGTAGAATGGGCCTCAGCAAGCTCCGCCTTTCCATCCCTCAAGGCTAACTGGTATGCCCTACCAACATTGCTTTTGGGACGGTCTTGGATCTGCTTTCTCAGTTGCTCATCTGTAGCTTTCATCTTGCCTCCTTACTAACCTTTCTATCTCATCCAGCCATGCCCTAACTCTTTTTGAGTGACACTGGCTACGCTTTCGGTTACACTCAAACCGTCCCGTAACAAACTTTGAATGGGGGCATTGGGCGCAAATCTGGAATATCTTAGCCGACAACTCCTCAATGTGCTGTTGTGTCATGGTGCCCTTATCCTTTCAACGCCCAGCCAGTCTAGGAGCACCGCCCGGACATAGCTGATGTGGCATTTCCCCTGGCCGGCAGCTTCTCTGAAGGCCTGCTTAATATAATCAAGCGAGCAGCCGCCGACCGCGGATAGTTCTTTTGCTAAATCTCGTAGCTGCGCCGCTTCTCTGGCATCAGGCTCGCGGGGAATAACTTCATTAGGGGCATGAGCAGGGACCCTACCCCATTGTTGCTTAAAGCATTGGGTGAGTGTATGTAGAATTTCTGAATTATCTGTGGATAAACCAGCAAGTGGGGGTGAGTGCTTCTCACCTGAGCTCTCAGGTGAATTACGGTTTCGGTTTCCTCTTCTAGTTCCTTTTCCTCTTTCTTTTTCAGAAGGAAGGGTTGTTAAGGGAAACCGAGAGGCGTCCTCACCTGAGCCCTCACCTGAGCTCTCACCTGAGACGGGCCAGTTTATAGCAACCACCGTTTTAGAATCCCCTTTATAGCGCAGGTGGTCCTTCCAGCCGTCCATGGCCGGGTACTGTGATGGCCATGCCCACTGCATTTTGTGGTGTACCTCCCACCAGTCGAGTATCTGGATAGCCTGCGTCTTTGAGGTATTGTAGACCTTTATTAGTTCATTCGTGGCGAGCTCCTCGAGCACTTTGGGAACATCTGCCTTTGTGATGTGGTCAATATTGGGGCAGCAGGTATATTTGACCTCTTCAGGATCCCCGCAGAGCCGGCCCTGATCATCAGCGTTGGCCCACATCAAGGGGAAAAGGGAACACGCTTTCAGTGAGAGCCGCCCATATCGGCGATCCGTTGAGTAGCTTTGGGGAAACACTCTCCCCCGAGCAATAGCTCTTCTCACAGGGTCCTCCTGCCCTTGCCGGGGTCGACCTCGAAGCCCCACTCTTTCATTTCTTTGCGGGGCGGTCTTGATTTGAAAGTCCGATATTTTAATGCTTGTCTATAGAGGGTCTCAAGCTCTGGCAAAACATATTTCTGCCAGTTTCGCCAGCTATGCCCTTGTTGTAGTGATGCTGCTTTGAGCAGGATTTCAGCCATCTTCCTCTTGTTGGAAATTAAGAACGGTATAATTTGGGGGAGAACTTGAGGTAGGCTTTTTGTTTTGATATCTATTACTAGGCTTGGACGGTGGTTAGGGGTATGGTCATAGTGAGAAGTAATTGTTCCCCCTATGATTGCTTGAGCTGTCTGTAAGAGAACTCTATCGCTATTGGTTATTCGCAGCCTTAATCTGTCCATGCCCTCTCCAATATCCTTCTTTAGCTTGACCAGCTGGTTCCAAACACCCGAGAGTGCTGCCTTTATTCGGTCCTCCTGATTTATAATTACGCCCATAAGCACGCCGCTTTCAAAGGCATTGACGGACAACGTGTAGTTTCTCTCTTCTATCTCAGCCACTTTCCATCTCCAAGATAACAGTTATTATTTTGTCAATCTCCTCGCGTGACGCTTCTTCTGGCCTCCAGAGACATGCTGTTGGAATTGCTCTCTTTTGTCTGGAGGTAAGCTCTCCCACCAGACCTTACGTGCTTTAACGGCTTTTTCAATTTTTTGTGCTCGGGCGATAGGGCAATACCGACGGTGATGTTCCCCCTCTTTCCTGATAGGAAACGCCTTTCCACAGGGGCAAGTCCATCGCCTTTCTCTTAGAGTTTTTTCTCTGCGCTTGGCTATTGTGTTCAACAAGTTTGTTCTGCATATGCTCCTCATCCTCTCAGAGCCATACCATAACCCTCGCAGTTTAGCTAGAGCACGTTCTTGGGCCTCAGGTTCATTCATAGGATTATTTTCTCTTAGTAGTTCTGACTTTAGCAGGCATGCTTGTAGCCTCAACTTATAACCAGGTTTGGGTGCGATGCTCCGGAGGAATTGCGAGAATTCAGCTTCCGTTATTATCTGTGAAGCTAAATGTTTCCAGTTTCCCAGCTCCTTATTTAAGTCACTTAATCTTTGTCTGGTGCCCTCGCAAATCAAACTCTGGCCCCTGTTCAGGCCAAATTCCTCTTGATAATCATCTACAGTCCACCCATGAGATCGCAACACATGGATATTAAGTCCCCTGAACCACCTGCCACAGATATGACACTGAACCTTATCCTCGAGGGGGTCATAAGCGAGGGTGCCCAACTCACCATAGAGCGGCCATTTCTCAGCGTGTGCTTTTATTTTTTCTACTGTAACCATATTATTCTCAGTAAGGCCAAAGGGTCAGTTCCTTATCAAGATAAGGTTATTTTTCAGCTCTCAGTGCCCTGATTTTCTGGCACCTTTCTGCTCCTCGTTATTTAAAATTTAAGTCCGGCTCACCTTCCACCAAAGGATAATGGCAAGGTGACCTTATTTCCGTCACCGGGCCGCCACAGCGCGGGCATTTCAAAAAGCGCAAAGGCGTCTGGTCTTTGATGATGATAAACCACTTAATTTGACACTCGTCGCACTTCGCCTTTCCTGCCATAATTTACCCCCTTACCAGATAAGAAGTATTTAATAGCCCTTCCGCTTTAGGAAATCACTCAGCACAAATTCAAACAACTCCCACTTTTCATCTGGGATTTCAACGGTCTCTATTATTTCGCCGGACTCTTTAACTAAAGTGAGCTTCATATTTTCCCTCTTCTTCACCATAGCTGTGACTGCTTTGCCGCCGTCTTATCCTGTATCTCCTTGACGAACTCCTCGGCCTGCTCTCGGGTGAGCCTTTTAATGACTTCCTCAAGGGTGCCCTGGGAGCTAACTTTGTATTTGCCTACCAAGTAAGACTTTGCTGTCTCGGTTGCCCATTTAATTTCCCTCAAGGCATCGTTGAGCCAATCAAGGTCAATATGGAAGCCCTCTCCCTCGGCCTCGGCGGGCGGCGCACTCGCGGCTTCTTGGGTTTTAACTACCTGCTTCGGTGAGGAAGGTTTCGCCGCCCTGCGCTTGGTTTCCCCCTCCCCCCGTGCTCGGCCAGCTCGTCCTTCCTCACCCTCTGGCAGGCTGATAAAGGTATACTCAGCGTCTATACATTCCTGAGCTGCCTTGATTCCCTCTGCCCTCTGATACCATTCTGAGGTTATCTCCATCATTCTCTGCCGGCACTCGGGGAAGTTCTCTCTGACCCAGCGCTTGATGGCGCGGACCCTGGCCTGGTTGCCCGGCTGGGTTGCCGCTGGGGTGCCCCTCTGCTGGGCCAGCTTAAACTCCCTGGTGGTGAAGTAGCCGTAGGCTATTGAGCTCTGCCCCTCGGGCATGTCCTTGATTCTGCCGGTTGCCTTCCATAGCCAGGCGTCCTTGTCACCGCACAGGGACTCGGCCAGCTTGGGGTCATCGACCGGCTCCACAGAGGGGGCGCCCGCCCACCTCTCAGGGCAGCCCCGGGCCGCCATGGATAGCCAGCCGTCCTCAGTGATGATCATCTGCACCGTCACCTTCTCATCCTTGCCCTTGAAGGGGACAGGGATTGCCTCCGCCGGCGATATCAGCGGGTCGAGGTCTAGCCTGGCGCAGTCAATGATGAATAGGGATGCGGTGGCCGGGTCCACTATTGCCCTGGGGTATCTCAGGGCGAGGAGATTGATCGCCCTGCCCAGCTCGTCCTTGGGCATGAGCTTGCGCTCGATGGCGTCCCTGATGGCGGGGTAGACCTCCTCGCCGCGGCGGTGGGCCTGGGTGTAGGTTGCCTCCTCCACCAGCCCCTTGTGGTCCCCATCCTGGGCGCAGCGGAGGACATGCCCTTCTATTCCCCAGTTGCCTCCCCAGCAGAGGACCAGGGGCGAACCACACTCCCCGCAGACGCAGGTCTCAGCTAGCTTTTTCCCTTCCTCATATCCTACTTGGTGCATTATCCTCCTCCTCGCACATGAATGACTCATAAAATCTGACTGGTGGCCATCTGAACGATATCGTTATCAACCTTATCCACAGCACATTGGCTACTTCTGTTTCGGCACACCAGCCTAGGACAAACCCCCTCAGCCGGCTGTCCCATTCCAAGCACGCAAACATAGGCTTACCTGTCGCTAATGTAAGCTTTCTCTCCACTCTCTCCTTCCTGTTCCTCTGTCTCCTCCAACACCTTCTCCCGCTCCTCCTGCCGTGCCCGTTTATCTACTATAAAGGCAAACTCCTTAAATTGGCTTATCATATCAGCTAATCTCGCAGGACTTAATATCCACCCGTGGTCTGAGATGAATTCCTTTATCTCCTCATCCACCAGCAACCTGCTCTTATCAGGCTTTGGCTCAAATAGCTGGCGGAGTTTTGGCAAATCATTCTCAACTGTATAGTCTGCCAGTTTGTGTGCCATAACTATATAGTCATCAGCAGTGCCTTCCGGATAATAATTAGCTAATGAATGGGCTAGGGAGTCTGCCAGAACATTTCGTATCTTCTTAACTTCCTTATTGCTCATTTCACATCCCTTCTGTCAGCACTTAATCTCATTTTGGGGTTCGAATAGAGCCCGCTTACTATGTAGGCTAGCAAACATCTTGTGCACTCCGAGCGTTTAATCTCTCCACCATTCTGCCAACACCAACACTTACCAGATTTATCCCTTAGATATATACATCTATGCTTTCTCAGCTTCCGGGCACCCATCCTCTTTAAGGTATCTCCCTCGCCTGCCGAATGCCGGCTACTCGACCCGCTTTTTACCACCCGCAAGCTTCCATTCTATGTATCTATGTATGTATCTATGCCCTGCGAACAAAAAACTTTATGTTGCACCTCCGGCAGTAATATTTGGCTCCCCCCAGGGTTTTCTCAAGCCTCTTAGCCCCAGCGTGGCACTGAGGACAGGGTTGATACCTGGGCATATTAGGTCCACCACGATAAGTACTGATAAGACGGAGGCTGGGGAATTTTTCCTGCGTCCGCTCCAGCCAGGTTTTGTGCTTGACAGGTGTAGCCTGTTGTATAGCTGGTTACTTAGCATGCCGGTGAAATATCCTGGCCAGAATTCCTTTACACATCTGAACATCTCTCTTCACTCTTCAAATGCTTTGTAACTCCGTATAGGTTGGCAAGTTCAATACTGCTTAGCCTCTGTTGGCAGTAGAGAAATTTTAAGGTTTCGCCTACTTGCTCGTCGTGTTGCCCACATGCGGGGCAAGTGCGAAGCCCACTTGATTTCCATCTTTTGGGATTCATTCCCGGTAGAGGTAACTGCCCTGGTAGTAGCATCAGCTCACCTCCAAAGGTAATTTCCCCTGAGTGGCTATCTCAGTGTGCTTTGGTTTTATTCCCAAGATACGTTGCCGGTTCTTAGTCCACCTCTCTGTTTCCAGCTCTAGTCCTTCCTCCTCGGCTTTCTTCTCAGCCTCGTCCACGACATCTTTCCAATAATCCTTCACTGCTTGCTCGACACCGCCGGGCTTCCTGGTTGCGCCATGGAAACGTCCGCCACACATACACACGCATTTTGGAAGCCTAGCGGAATGGCATTTGGCATCACAACGTCCCTGGTTACCCCCGCTGCTTCGCCAGCTCATAATAGTCGCCATTTACTTACCTCCTTAAATATTCTTTAACGGCGTTTTTTACTGTGCCTCTTTTGTCAGCTAGGGATACCGTCGCTAAAGCCTTGTTGCTGGAAATTATCTCGATAGTTAGTGCCTCAATATCCTCTGGGGTATAGTCTGTGAGGTGTGCGGTTAGCCAGTCCTGGCCGCAAAGAGGGTTGCTAGGTATCTTGAAGGGTATCTCCCTAGAAGGTTCCTTTCTTCCCAAGCGGGGCGGAGGGGGGACACCATGCTTTTGATACCAATACCTCGACCGCTTAATATCCTCAGGCTTCATTGGCGGAAGGTGCGATATCTCTCTTCGCTTGTTCTCCACCTCCAGGGCTTTATCGGTGGTGTCAGGGGAGAAAGCGCCAATGCCCCAATCGTGGTATGTCCTGTGGCACCGCCGGCAAAGAGGAACTGTCTCGGGGCTCACCTTGCCTTTGCGACAGTCAAGGTGGTGGTTATCAACATATCGAGCTGAGCTACAGATATAACAGCTTTTCTCCAATGTCAATCCTGCCTTGCCTCTTCTACTAGCTTTGCTATTGCCTCCAGACAATCCCCAAGCGGGACGTCACTATACTGGGGCAAAACCATAGCGGGTATGATGGCGGTGGCCACCAGCTCCAGCTCATCTTGGGTCATGTCCCGGCCGCTCTTGGTGGCTAGCAACCGGTGGGCTTCTCTGTAGATGTTGTGGTCACTCACCTCTATTGTCTTGCCCATTTACTCCTCTGTCTCTCCTGGCAGTGTCATCCAATGTGGGCAATCCATATCTTTGCGTAGATATACGATGCGTTCCAGGGCCTCGATGCCCAGCCTGATGGCCTCAGCTTCCCGTTTTTTCCCAAGTGCTTGCTTCACTCCCCTTTGAATTGATAGGTCTATTATAGCTTCGTCTATGGTCATGCTCCCCTCCTCAGTATTGCCTCAGCCTCTTTTACCGCCTGGCTGGTATCAAAAAAACTCTCTCCCCCTCCCTTCCATATTGCCCCTTTTGACCGGGGGGGTGAGGGTGTGGTAGAATTGAAACGAGGTTAGGTTCCACCCGAGCCCCTCATGGGAGGCTACGGAGCTGGATTCTCCGTAGCCTTCTCCTTTCTTAGCCTCTCTACCTCATTAAGAGCAAAAACTAATTGGGTGGCTTTAGCTCTAACTGCTAGTAGGTTCACTAACGGGCTCCTTTTTCTGGAAGCCCTCTGGGGCTATATTCCAGTAGGGGCTTCGGCACTTTGGACATTGCGGGGGTATGTTCAGCTTCCTTGCTTTCCAGTTATAACCGCATCGGCAGCAATGATAAATTGGTAGTTCAAACTTCAATTTCGCCATAGCATGCTAAACATAGCACACTTTAGGGCGGTTTGTCAAGAGAGTTTTGGCACTAATTTGCATAATCTGCTAAAATTTGTTTTAGAGAGGAAGATGGTGAAGTTAGGCGTCCCCAGGCTAGGCATTTACTCCGCTACGGTGAGGAGTTTCTTTGAGGAGCTGGGTATTGAGGTAGTTATGTCGGCTAAGGTAACCCCTGAAATAATAAAGCCGGGGGTGATGAACAGCTCAGACATGATGTGTTACCCCTTTAAGGTCACCCTGGGGCAGCAGATCTGGGCCTTGGAAAATGGCGCCACCGATTTAATCATGTTTGACACCTGTGGGCTTTGCCGATTTAAGCACTACCATCAGATACAGGAGCATATCCTTAGAAACCTTGGCTACAGATTCACCATGCACGCCCTCACCATGGGCAACTTTATCTCCAAGCTTAGCGAGGTAAGCGGCGCTCCCCTGGAGAAGGTAATGGAAGCTCTTGTAAAGATGCCCATTGCCATTCATGAGGTTGAACAGAAGGTATACGGCAAGAATAGCGGCTCGGTGAGGGTAGGGATTATCGGTGAGTTCTACACCATGATTGAGAAGGACATTAATTTTGAGGTGGTTGATAAACTACAGAAGATGGGGGCCAATGTCCACATGTCTATAACCCTATCCGAGTTCGTGGGCAAGGCGGTTCGCCTTGACTTTCTTGATAAGCGCGAGGAGAAGGAAAAGGCGAGGCGCCTCCTTTCGCAGGAGATCGGGGGCCACGGCTTTCATAGTATCTACAACACTTTCTGGTATTCATCCTTGGGCTTTGATGGCATTATCCACCTTATGCCTTTATCATGTTTTCCTCAGGGCACCTATATTACTGGGGAAGGGTTTATCCAAAGGGAAATAAGTGAACTAAAAGCTGGCGACAAAGTGCTAACTCACAAAGGTAGATTTAGAAAGGTTGTGGAAACCTATTGCCACCCATATGATGGAAAGCTTATAAATATAGACTGTGGTGGCTTAATTAACTTTGATGTTACCCCTGAACATCCAATCTTCTCAGCGAAAAGGCAGTGGGGATGGCTTAACCCAAAATTCAATGATGCTAAAGTGCTGAAGAGGGGGGACTTTATCGCTATCCCTAAAACTAGGGTCGTAGAGAGGAAGGAGGAGTTTGAGTTAAACCTGACTAACCCTTCTAAGCCAAAGTATGCTGACTTGAGCAGTTTTGTTTATAAAAGAGACATGCTACGGCTCCTAGGCTACTATTTAGCTGAGGGCTCTTTAGGTTATGATAAGGGAAAGGGCAAAAAATATCTTACCTCTATAACCTTTACCTTAAATGCGAATGAGGATAATCTTGCCTTGGATATTGAGTCTATAGTTAGGTCAAACCTTGAAGCTGGTATTCACCGCTATACTCACCCTCACCGCTCAAATACACTGAATCTTAATATCTATAATCGGAGTCTTGCCTATGCATTGGCTGAGCTCGGAGGACAATACTGTGACAAAAAGACGATCCATCCCCAGATAATGTTACTTGAGCCTAAGCTTCAATTAGAAATAGCTAAGGGGTTTTTCAGGGGAGATGGCCACCTTGTTGATAAATATGGAGAAACTAGATATACCGCAGTGACCACTTCTCCTACTTTAGCTAGTCAGCTTTTTTGGATATTAAACAGGAATGCCATTAAAGCATCGCTCAGACTCCAGAAAAGCGAAAAGAAAAAGCCAGCCTACTTTATTAGAATAAACTACTCGGATGGAATAAAAAGGCTTGGAACAGCAGTGGAAACCAGAATTAGGAATGAACGCTTCATTAGCCGTAGCGGCTATTTCCTAGTGCCGATTAAAGGGATTGCTGAAAGGTCTTATTCCGGCAAGGTCTATAATCTTCAGGTTGAGGGAGACAATAGCTATATTGCTAATTACCTCGCTGTCCATAACTGTATGCCCGAGTCTACCGTCGAGCCGCTCATTGACTACGTGGCTGATAAGCACGATATCCCCGTGTACAGATTTGCCATTGATGAGAACCTGTTCGAAGTTGGATTTATGACTAGGCTTTCGACATTCGTCTCCATGCTGAAGAGGAGGAAGAGGTGATTTTAGGCCTCGATATCGGCTCGGTATCGGTGAAGTTCGCCCTGCTTGAAGGCGATGCCTTGGTTGCCAAGCTCTACCTGCGCAACACGGGGTTAATAGATGTTATTCAACGCGGGCTGAGCCAGCTCAAGCTATCTCATATTGAGGGGGTTGGGGTCACTGGTTCAGGGCAGGAATTCGTGAAGAGTTTGATAGGGGCTGACTATGCGGACACTGAGATCATCAGCCACATGGTAGCAACCTTACAGGAGTACCCGAAGGCAAGGACGATAATGGATATTGGAGGGGAGGACTCCAAGCTGTGCATAATCAAGCACGGTGTCCTTTCAGACTTCCAGATGAACCGGGCCTGTGCCGGGGGGACGGGGAGCATGATTGAGGCCATTGCTTCTAGGCTTGGAGTAAAGACTGAGGATATCGGGGAGTTGGCATTGAGAAGCAAGGACCCGGCTATCATAGCCGGGAAGTGTGGAGTCTTTGCTCAGAGCTCCGCGGTTTCTGAACTTTCTAAGGGTAGGCCGGTAGAGGATATCCTTATGGGCATCTGCCGGGCACTGGTAGGGAACTATCTTGCCACCCTTGCCAAGGGGAAGAAGCTGCTGGAGCCGATAGTATTCCAGGGAGCAACTGCCCTAAATAAAGCCCTAGTAAGGTGTTTTGAGGAGACCTTGGGGAAGCCGGTTCTGGTTCCCCGGAACTGCGCTTTTATGGGAGCCATAGGCATTGCCCTCCTCACTGAGGAGAGCATGAACGGTAGAAGGACCAACTTCAGGGGGAAAGCTATCTTGGGCTCACAGTACCGCACTGAGGTTTGGCATTGCCACGACTGTGAAAACAGCTGTGAGCTTCTCAACCTATATTGTGATGGTGAGCTACTGACCACCAGTGGCAGTAGCTGTGGCAAGAACAACTGTTAGTCGCCGCTGAATCTTTTGGCGAAGAAACGAGCTATGTCCTTTATGAATGGGGCAAACATGTGGATACTCAGGCTGCCGACTACCTCGGCTTTGTCTCCATTCATGTAGAGCATTAAATGACCCTCGGTATCTAGCTCGGTCTTTTTCTCAATCGAGGTCCCGAAGTTCTTGATTATAGTGATTTTATCCATGAAGCCTCCCTTCTTAGATTTCAATTCCTCGCTCTCTTAACTCTTTGCAAGAGCTCCTCTCCATAAGTCAGCTATTGCTTTCCTAGCAGGTATTTTATCAACTTCTATCACAGGTTATCTCTATTTTAGAGTTCAATGCTATGTTCCTTCATGCTCTTTCCTACCTCTTGCCACCATCCAGGAAGCCCACCGCCTTTTTTCTCCCACTGTTCGTGCGCTTTCTTGATAGCATCCCTAACTTTTAGGAAACGTTCTTTAGCACCAGCTCCACCATAAACCTTGCCTTTGGCACAAAATTCGGCAATTTGTTCTGGGTTCTTCTTACTAGTTATTAGACCTAACACACCTGGTGACCAGCACGACTCAAACCCGTCTTCTTCTACTGTAAAACAGGTGCATGGAGTAGCCCTTGCTCTAGCTGGGTCAATAACTAATCCGTGCCCTACAGCTTCGTGCTCGGCGATGTGGAAGAGGAGTTCACCTTTAACCTGTGCCTCTCCTACCGCCTCCCTAGCCGCGGCTCGGGCGATCTCGCCTATCCTTTCCTCAGTTAAGGCTTCCATAGCATCCTCCTTCCTAGGCTATCTCCCCCCTGTGGAGGGCGATAGCCTTAAAAATATGATAAGAGCCGAATATGAGCAACGAGCCGGCAGCAAAAGCGTAAACTGGTTTCTCTCCACGGCTCTCCCTGAACAGAAGAATAGAGGGGATGAAATTGGCCATCGCCAAGCCAATTTGCATCATCGGCTTATCGATAACTGGTTCTGTGTAGCGGATTGAGCTAGCGGTCCCTATCATTTTCTCAGCCTCACTTTGAGGTAGTCAGCCCCAACCTTGTTTCGGGTTTGCTTCACCTCCAGGGCTATATTCTCTAGGTCCTCTACTGATTTTATCCCGTTTATCATGTGTCTGATATCAGCACTCTTGCTCTGGGCGTAGAGGGCAATCTCCTTCTCCTCCTTGGGGAGGCCAGCTATCTTATCGATGCTGAGATCCTCTCTCTCTAAAGCGTTGAGCTGGTCGGAACAGGCCATTATCCTTCGCTGGACCTCGGGGTCATTGAGTCCGTTCCTGTGGGCCATCCTCACTGCCTCGTCTGAGAGAAGGCCGGCGCATGTAGACAGATGATCCGTGGTACAAGGGAGGCATGCTGTCCCTCTGGCCACCGCCTCTTCCTTGACTTCCTTCTGGCTCTCCAGCTCTGCCTCTACCGCCTCCATAGCCTTGTGTGCTGCTTCCAGCTTGACAGTCTCCTCTGGGCTGAGTTCTATCCTGGGATAGAGCCTCTCCAAGGCGTGTTCCGGGGGCTCGGACTCCATAGGGGTAATCTTGGGCTCCTTTACTCTGGAGGTAAGCTGCAGGACAAAACTGGCTCCCTCTCGCATCAATGCCGTTAACAGACTTGTGTCCATGGTTTTAGTGTAACGACTGGGGTTGACTTTGTCAATGATATTTCATAGTATAGTGATAACTCACTGTATACTCAATGTATAACGATAACTCAATGAGCACGGGGCTAAGCTATGGTTCAGGCAGAAAGCAACAAGCAAAAAGCGTTCAAGCTCTTTGACCAGGGCAAGTCCCCCACTGACCCTGAGGTAAAGGCGTTAAAACTGACCCATCCCACCCGCTGGCAGTACTATAAAGAATGGAAACGTCAATCCTCAGAGGAATCTGAGGAAGCAAAAGAGAAGCCCTCTGAGAAAAGAGAGAAACCCCCTGGGGATTCCTCACAGAGGGAGCAGGCAGGAAAAGCAGACAGAGAGAGCAGACAGGGGCAGCAGACAGAGAAGCAGACAGAAACTAAGCAGACAGAAGCAGGCAGAGAATGGAGGTGTCTTGCTTGTGGCTTCTCTAGCTCCCCTGATGGCAAGGGTTACTCTCAAGCAATGATCCATCCCTGTGCAGCAAAGAAGAGGAAGTTGGTCTTGGTGGACAGGGCTACCGGTGAGATTCTTGCCACTAATATAATGCAAGCCCAGCTAAAAGGCTTTATCCCGAGAAAGAGGGAGCAGGCAGGAAAAGCAGACAGAGAGAGCAGACAGGGGCAGGCAGAGCCAAGAAGCAGGCAGACAGGCAGGGCTAAGGAACTAGAGACTATGCTGCCCGAGGGTGAGAGCATGGGCGGCATTGCGGAGACAGATGAGGTACCCAGTGAGAAGGAGAGGACAGAGGGGGTATCTCAGGACTTTGTTGAGGGTGCCGCTATATGGATAAAGGCAAAGGTTAATGTCAAGACCATGACTTACTATCAGCTCGCTGCTAATCAAGTGAGAAAAGAGAGCGATGGTCAGCTCCCACTGGGAGATTTCCTTGATATTGTTACCGAGGATTATTTTAAGGCGAGGGGGCTAACCCTGCATTTGGGTTAAACCCGAGAAGCTAAAAAGGAGGTAGCAGATGGCAAAGATATATCAGTTACCCTTTCACAAGAGAGAAGAGGGGGCATCAGACCCTGCCATGGAGGGGTTGAGGCAGGCACAGAGCGACTCGGAGCAGGAGAGGTTAAAGGAGCGGAGAGAGCTGGAGAAGAAGGAGCACGAGAAGAACATGGCCAAGGCAACGGCTGAGGCCAGAAAAGCGATGCGGGAGGTCGAGGGGGAACCGCTCACCGACGCCCTGCTGCGGAAGATTATCGATAAAATTGACCCTACCGCGAGCGAGCAGCAAGCAAGGCAGCAGATGGACGAGATAAGGAGGAGACTGGAGAAGACGGAGAGCGAGAACAAGGACCTGCAGGGCCAGCTCTATGCCAAAGAGGTACAGCGGCTATCTGATAGGTTAGACCAGCTCATGGCTGAGCTTAAGAAGAAACAGGAGGGGGAAGCTGGCCGGAGGACAGCCGAGGAGATCATAAAAGAGGCGACAGAGGTAGCTGAAAAACTAGGCTATGCCAGGAGTACTGGCCCAGAGATTCCCTACGACGTTCAGATTCAGCTAAAGAAGATGGATATGGATCTTCAGGTTCGCCTGGCGGAGATGAAGGTGGAGTCGGAGCGGCGGGATAGGGAGTGGGAGCTGACGCTACGGAGGTGGGATGAGGAGAAGGCGATCAAGAGGGAAGAGATTGCCCAGAAGGTCACTTCAGAGAAGGATAGGATGCAATTCATGACTACAGGCCTCCAGAGGGTGGGGAGAATAATCGGCAGTATGCTGAAAGGAGAAGCTGTGCCAGGAACTGAAGCTGGGGCAGGGGCGGAAGCACCGAAATCGTACCACATCGAGGCCGGGGAGGGTGAGGAGGGTGAGGTCACCTGCCCTAATGCTGAATGTGGTAGCACTATCTTCATTGCCCCCGATGCCGACAAGGTGGTCTGCGATCAGTGCGGCCAGGGAATCGGCATCACCAGAAAACCAAAGCCGGCAGCAGCTAAGAAGGGGGGAAAGAAGGAGGCTGAGCATGAGCCTGGTTGATAAGATCAGCCGCAGGATAAACACCTCCAATGTTGTCGGGGCGGTGGCCCAAGAGTTTTTCCCCGAGGTCCTGAGTGGTTTCATCAACGAATACCTGGTAGGGGTAACATCTAAAGAATTTTTCCAGAAAGTCAAGGAGATTGAGGGTAAGAGCCTGGTTAATTACCTCCCGCCAAATTCAAGGCAGAAGTTGATGGGGATGGTACCTGAAGACGTCTCCTGGCTCACCCTGGAGTGGTTCATAAGCGAGATACAGGTTGAGCACCCGGATATTGCCCTCTTGATTTTATCCTCAAATTATGTTACAAGTGAGGTAAGGCGACAAATAGACCTGTTTAAGGAGGAGTGTGCCCGTTAATTAGGGGAAATAATTAGGTCATCTAAAGAGGGCGGAGCTTATGGCTCCGCTTTTTATTTTAAGGAGGTGAGCTATGGTACAGGTAAAATGCGCTTCGTGTGGTTTCCCGATCGCCACCAATGGGGCTGAGGGTGACCAGGTCAGCTGTCCGTCCTGCGGAGCCAGCGGTATCCTTGCCAAGGTAGGCCAAGCTGTCACCCTACCTGGGCCTCTCTTTTTCGGTACGCTTGGCTTTGTCTTTGGCACTGTGCTGGGCCCGGCTCTAATTAAGTGGACGGAGAAATACAGAAAGTGAAAATCAAGATAGGTGTACCCAGAGAGAAGCCGGTAATAACCTTAGAGTTCGACACCAACCATATCTTGACCTCGCTAAAGGGCACTCTTGAGAACCTGCTTAATGCCGAGATAGAGGTAGAAGGTGAGAAGCGAGAGGGAGAGGGAAAGGAAGAGGAGGAAGAAGGTGGCTGAAGAAAAATGGAGAGCATTGAGAGAGCAATAGTCTGCGATGACCAACCCATATCGGGGGCAACCCTTTTCCATGAGGGCAGGTATCTGACTAGCTGGATAACGCCGGGAAACCTGGAGGTTCAGCGCAAGTATAAGGCGCTCACTGACAACCTCTCCCTCAAGGACAGAATTATCTCCTGCTGGGGCTATGTGGCTAAAGAAATCCGCTACCGGTACTTTATCACCAGCAGAGTTTCAGTCGATGGCAGAACTTTTGTCCAGAAGGATGCGTGGTTAGACCCTGGGGAGGTCATTCAGGCAGGGGTAGCCAACTGTATGAATCGCTCCGTCCTGCTTTGTTCCCTGCTCAGGCAGGAGCTTTCCCCAAGCCAGGTATACGTGGTGCTGGGAAATATCCAGGGCGAGGGGCATGCCTGGGTTTTGGTGCGGCTTGACCAAGACTACATCCTGGAGACCACCTCGCCCCACCTGCCGTCCTGTTTCATAGAGGCAAGCAAAGCTGAGATTTATGACCCTGTAATCTATTTTAACGATAGATATATAAAGTATTTCCCCGAGAAGAGCATCCATGAACCCTTTGGAAGTTGTTTTTGCATACCTTGGTTGGAGTCATATTTAGAAAGAGAGGCGTGCTGTGGGTATTATTAAAGTTACCCCCGAGGTACAGAAAACTATAATTGAGCATTACAAGAAGGGTAGGTCAACTCCTTCAATTGCGAAGGAACTTAATCTAACAGGAAAAGCTATTGGGTATCATCTGCGTAAAGCAAATATCCAAATTAGGTCGAATTCAGAAGCACATAAACTTTGGCACAGGCAAAGGTTAGAAGCGATATCTAACCTAATTGTGGACTTATACGATAACCAGAGGTTAACCCTTGGTGAGATTGGCAGGCGTGTCCACTTTGAACCATACACAATTGGTAAATATTTACGCTCTATAGGTAAGATACGGACTGCCACTGAAAGTAGGCAGTTGAGGGGAACTCACCTATCTGGGGCTAGGCATCCATGCTGGAAGGGTGGGAAAGGCTTCGACTCATCAGGTTACATTTTTAGGTGGGTTCCTGAACACCCACGAGCTGTTAAAGGTTATGTTCGTGAGCACATTTTGGTTTGGGAAGAATATCACCAGAAGCAGTTACCTAAAGGCTATTGTATTCATCACCTCAATGGTATTAAGGATGACAATAGACCTGAGAATCTAGTAGCGATGAAGGCCGGCGAGCACATTCACCAGACCGAGCCTTTCAAGAAGAAAATTCGCCAGCTTGAGATAGAAAATCGCCAATTAAGGCGAGCTTTGGAAGACTCTCAAATGATATTTTATATAAGTGAGAATTAGTGAGATAGGGGGGGCATGCGATGTCTATATCTGACAAATGTTATGGGTTGGCAGGAAGCTTATTGAGTGCTTGGGTATTTATAGATAGTGCTCGTAGGCATGCCGCAGTTGAGGAAAAGGGAAAGGCGTTAATGGCTAGCATCAATGCTAGAGCTGCTATTTATGACTGTGAAAAGGAAGCTTCCTTATCACCGGGTGAGGCTAAAGCCTTGAATGATGATTTGAACACGGTAATCCATGCGATTGAGTGGAGAGAGTTTTCTGAGGCTAGAGAGCGCCTTGATGCCCTTTCTGAGCAGGTATTTCATTCATCGCTGGATAAAGTAATCGACTGTGAGTGCCAAAAGTGAGGAGTAGTTAATGGCTTGGTATTTAGTAGCTGAAGGAAAAACCTCTGAGGAGCTTCAGCAGGGTGTCCCTCAGGTGGACCTGGCCAAGGGGACACGAATGAAGCTGGAGATAGTCACCAAGTACCCCATTGGCTACTTCTTCGACCTGTGGGGGGCAGAGTGGGTGGTGACCAGGCTGTTTCCTGAAATAGAGGATTACGGCGCCGAAGTCGTTGATGTTGAGGGGGTCGGTGCCTATAAGATTGTGGTCCACATGAGGGCTACTGGCACATGGGTTCCTATTATCGTTGCTGGAATTATAGCCGCTATTGTCTACTTTGGATGGCGGTGGTTCCAGGAGATAAGGCTGTTCGCGGAAGAGGCCAAGCCGCTGGCGTGGGCCCTGGTGGCCATCATAGGGGCAGCGGTGGCCATACCGCTGATAAGTTTGTTCCGCAGAACCAAAGAAAAAGTCCAAGGAGGGTGAATATGGGTATAGAACGCAGAGAGGAAGAGGTAGCCGTCGAGCAGGGGGCAAAGCCGGCTCACAAGGTTCACCTTGTTTATGAGCAGGGTGAGGCAGAGATTGGCGCGGTAGGCGCTGTCGGTGTGATTACAGGCAAGATTGTCGATGCCTATGTCAGATACGGCGGGCAGAAGGTTACCCAGGTTCCTGAAGGCGCGAAGTTCGAGGTGGTCGTTGTCTATGATTATGAAAACCCCGGCTTTGTACTCCGGCCCGGTGAGGCGTGGATCATGGCCTTCACCGTTATGAGCACCGACGGTTCAGTATATGGGGCGGAGTATGCAAACATGATACGTGCCTCCGGGAGTGGTGTTGTCCAGCCGATTGACCTCTGGAAGCCGATGCCCGATCATACCATTTACTTGAGGGTAAAGCTGTGGGGGAACCAGTCGCTACTTCAGGGCCAGACTCCTCCCCAAAGTGATTGGTGAGCGTTAAATGGCTAAATTAACCAAGGAACAGAAGGTAGCTATTGGTGTCGGGGCAGCCGCTGCCACTGGAGCCGCGGTCTACCTCCTCACGCGGAAGCCAGAGGCGCCGCCAGAAGCGCCACCGGAGGTTCCGCCGGAGGTTCCGCCGGAGGAAGCTCCAACTGGTTGGCAGCAACTAGCCTCTGGTGTTCTAACCGTGAAGCCGGCGCCGTCATTGATAGCCTGGCAGCAGCTTGCCTCTGGTATTCTAACCGTGAAGCCGTCAGCGCCACTGGTTGGTTGGCAGCAGCTTGCCTCTGGTATTCTAACCGTGAAGCCGGCGCCGTCATTGATAGCCTGGCAGCAGCTCTATTTTGTAATTTTGACAGCCAAAAGAGCATAGCTACTTGACAACTATTGATTTATAGAGTAAGTTAGAATTAATCGAATAAAGCTCTTGAGGTCGACAGGGGCGCAAAAACGGGCACTCTAAAGGTTGACGTGCCCGTTTCCTTTTAGAGTGCCTGACAATACAAGAGGGCGGTAATCCCTACCGAAAAGGTATGGGGACCGCCCTCTTTCTTTTCGGCAAGGGATACCGCCAAGGGAAATCTAGGGAGGTGCTGCATGGGAATAAAATTGGTTGAGGATGTAGCCATCCCCGGAGCTGTAGTGGCAGCCCACTTCGGTACCGAGTATGCCGATCAGAAGGGATACGGTGGTGAGACGGCTATTAGCCCCATTGTGGGCACGATAATGTTCGCCGCCGGGTATGCCCTCACCGGATTCGGAATCGGTGGCGACTACACTAAGAACATGGGGATAGCAGCTATGGACTGGGGCGTTCGTTCCATCAAGGAGATGGTGGAGGCCAGGGGACTGGCTACCCGCAGCCTTGCTGTCAAAGGAGACTCGGAATCCAAGCTGTCTATGAGGCCAAGGACTCGTATCGGCCGCTATCCTGCTCCCGTCGCTGAAGACGAGTTCCAAGGCGTCAAACTGACCTGAGACTGACCTGAGTATCGGGCAAAATAACTCTGAAGGAGGTATACACTGATGAGTTACGCTATTCCAACTAATGAATTGACCTTGTCGGACATGAGGGCGTTCCGTGATGCGGCGATTGAGGCTGGTATTGCCAGGGCCATCAAACTGGGTCTGGCCAGTGCGAGAGGCCAGTTGGTGGCCAGAGAAGCCCATCCTGGTACTGACTTTACCAACCCCGCCGGTGCTGGCTGGACGAACGAGTACTACGTCACGCCAGCAGCTGCTGGCGCCCTCGTCTGGGCTCTGGCACCTGACACGGCTGCTGTCCCGCAGCTCGGCAACAACCAGATAGCTGTATTCTACAAGATTGCCGATGCCTCGCCCAACCCGGTCGTTACCGGGGTAAGGTTCAGGAAGGGACTAACCGGAGCCACGACCCTGGGTTCGTTCTTCATCCAGGCTTTCATAGACATTAAGCTTGAGCCGGAAGTCTGGCTAAGCGAGCCTATTGTCTACAACCCCACTGACTGGCTGTTCATTGAGTTCTACGGCAGGGTGGCAACGCCGGCCGGAGGCGAAGAGCTGTCATTTGGCTGCTTCATCATTGAGCCTGTCGGTGGAACGATAAGCTGAGGAAAGCTAAAGGTCGAAGGACTAAGAGCTCATAAGGAGGAAAGGAGGCAAAATGAGCTTAGCAGCATTTGTTAAATCTCTGTTCCAGACTGAGGTAAACTCCACAGGGATACGCTACGCCACATACCCTGTCGGCGCAGGGGTGGCGGCGGTTAGTGATGCTGCCGCGGCTGCCTGGGCATGGTCTGCTTATGTCCAGATCGTGGCAGCGGCAACGATACCCAACCCGTGCTGGCTGGTGGGGATTCATGTCCACACCAACGCTGTGGAGACCTTCTATGGTGATTACGCTATCGCTTCTGGCGCTGCGGCAGCTGAGGTGGACCTGGCGATTATACCTATTCGCTCAATAGTGGTAGGTGTTACTGCTATGGTCATTGCTACCTTGACGGATGTCCCGATTTACCTAACCAAGCCCATCCGGATTAACGGCTCGCCCAGATTGGCAGTTCGTCTCCGCAAGGATACCGCTGCCAGCGCTGCCGGCACCACCTTGAAGGTGATAGTGGCCACCGGGTTAGGTTGATTCTAACTCTTAGGAGGAGGAGGTGCCTCCTCCTCCACTGAAAAATAAACTCCAAGAGAGCGAGGAGGTTATTATGGCAACGAGAATACGGATAGGGACAACGCTACTCCTCGCTCCCTATCCGTGTTTTGTTAGAGGGAGGCAAAAAGCTGAGGAGGGTAAATATGGTGAGGAAAAAAGGCGAAGCCTTTGCTCTGTTTGATCAGGGGGTGCCCCTGGAAGAGGTCGAGCGCAGGACCAGCCTGAAGCACAGGACCGTCAGGCGATACCACAAGCTGTGGGAGAGGCAGCCGCCAGGGCCAGCTCCAGAGATGGTCACCGAGGTAGTTCCAGAGGTGGCACCGGCGGAGGTGGTTCCAGAGGTGGTTACTGTCGGTTCGCTTGAAGACGGGGAGAGATTCAAGCTTAGAGACGCCATCTACCGGAAGGAGATAACGGTGCGCAGCGGGGCTGTCATTGCCACCCGTCTTTTGAGAGCGCACTACTCCGCAGTTGAGACGCCCAAGGGACGGGTCAAGCTTGGCCCTGGAACAAAGGTGGAGAGGGTTAAATAAGAAACTAAAAAGCTGAGGAGGAAATATAAAAATGAGTGCTGTTGTGAACATTTATGACAATGGCCCGATCTCACCGGTTGCTCGCATCAACGAGAACCTCTCCATCTGGACAGCGGGGAAGTGGGAGCATAACAGGATCATCTATATGGAGCCCATGCCCCGCTCAAGCCCGATGGTTGTGGAGATGGTTTCTGCTTCAGGCGCCGTCACCATTGCCGCCAACGGGACCATAGCCAAGCGGCTGGTTGCTATCCTGCGGATGGGTGATACTGAGCTGATGCACCTGAGATGGGAACCAATCGATGATATGGAGGGCGTGCTCTGGGAGCAGTCAAGCGTAGGTAGATTTGTGGCCCGCAATGTCCATGCAAGGGTGGATAGGCTTACTCATATCCGCGATCCGTATCTGGCTACTACTACCTTCTTTATCGTGGGCAAGGAAAGGGATATGAACCTCGAGGTAAGAAACCCCAATGGCATAGCTCTGCCGCTAGCCCGTTTCGTATTCTTCGGCTATCGGTATCTGCTTGAGCCATTGAGGGTGGAGCCTCAAAATACCACCTATCTGCCTGCCGAAGGTCGGGGGGGTTGATAACATTAAAAGGAGTATCGAGCGATGGAAGGTATAATCAAACCCGGGAACGCTGGCTTAGTAACCACCACAGGGGGAGGAGTGGCTGACCTTTGCCACACCTTGAGCCTCACTAGAAGCCTGATCATCACCAAGATCATGGCCTACAACGCCACCGGCGCCAATGTGACTCTTCAATTCGGCACCCTGAATCGTGCCACCCCAGCAGTATTCGTTCCAGGTGGCCTGCTGCCCATCTTCGTAGCTATCAACGGGCTGGACAACGAGTGGCTCGAGGAGGAGATTCCCGCTGTCGAGTTCATGTCATGGCCCCAGGCGACTGCGGCTGGGAGAACAGGCGATGTGTATGTGGTTGGCGGTGCTGCCGGCGTTGTGGTTCAGATTGAAGTTAAAGAATTCGCCTGATAAAGGAGGGCCCCATGGGCAAGAAGTCTGCTCTCTCGGAAGAGGAGATTAAGCAGCGTATTTTAGAGGCGACTGCTGCCGCCCGCTCCGGCTTACCCCAGGCACAGGTTGTGGTGGTAGTCAGGGGCGATATGCAGGTGACCTCCCCAAATCCCAACGTGAAGGTGGTGAAGGAGGAGTGATATGCCAATTTCAACCAGCACGGCATCATTTTTCGTAGAGCTTCTCCGGTCAAGGGAGTGGCGGCAGTATTCTAACCTGTTTCCCCTGGGCACGACCCAGGTGTTGATCCCCGCCTTCCCCCGCAACCAGACGATATGGACCACCTTCAGACCACCTAGCGATATTTATTGCCACGTGGTTTACGGTGCTGTCTTTGGTATAAACATGCTCCCCGACGTCTTCACCTTTACCTATCAGGCTTGGGGGTCGAGAATATATTCCGGAACCTGCACCTCAAGCATCCTTGGAGTGGAGCTGGCTTTCCTGTTACCAGTCACACAACAGCAGCCTGTACTTGTTGCAGCAACTAATATTACCGCCCTTCTCCAATATTTTGAGATTAACTGGAGGTATTTGGTAGTCAGGACAGAGGTGGAGTATAAGCAGATGGTTGAGTTCTTGGAAAGGCTAGCGGTATCGAAGAAAATGGAAGATGATATAGCCGAGGTTAGAGCAATTCTGGCAAGGATAGAGGGTGGATAATGTCTGATATCACGATTCAAATACCAAGTATTATCTTGCCCCAAGTCTGGACACTAGGGACCGAGACTGAAAACCTGAGTGACCTGGTTGTCCATCGCTCTATCGAGTTTCCCACCAGGTACCTACAGGAGAAAACGGTACAAGTCTACGCGGTTGAGATTATTATCTTTTTGGCTGCCGGCAACCTTCAGCTCTGGGTCGAAGTTTCGCCCTATCCATCGACCGTCTCTGCTCTTTACTGGACAAGGGTGGGTGGGATAACGACCCTGGTGCCGACTAATATTAATTTAACTGCTCATACAGCGTTATTGCTCTGGACGGCGCACAGTGAGTATGCCAGGCTAGTAGCTCAGATGCCGGTGGCAGCGGCGCCAGCTACTGCTTACTGGACTATTCAAGCAATGATTGAAGCTAAGTCGGGAGGTTAATCGAAATTATGAGAACGCCAACCGGTTTTTATACCGACCAGCCAGCCTTTCCAATCATTGAAACCGTTATTTCCTACTGGGATATAACCTCGGCTGCCGGCAATGCCCTGGGCACCACTGTAGTCTGCGCTAACCTGGCCAACGAACCTAATTATGCTGGTTTACCTATCAAAATTTTAGATGGGCCTGCCGCTGGGCAGGTAAGAATTATCGCTTCTCAGGTCGGTATTACTATCACTGTTGCCGGCGCTTTCACTAATGCTGCTGGAGCGCCTCAACAGATTGCTGCTGGGACTAGGTTCGTTATCCTCTCCATAGCTGGTGGCGGTGGTGTTCCACCGGCTCCTCCTGGGCCAGGTATAGGTTTGTGGATGTTTGGTGTTTGTGACCCGGCCATGGTCGCCAGTGCTAATACCTTGGTATTAACCAACCTTGCCGGCTTTAATAACGACATATTTAATAATGAGTTTTGGATACAGGTAATCCACAATGCCGATGCCCCTGGTACAGCCCCCGAAAGAGAGATAAGAAGGGTAACCGGCTACGTTGGAGCTAGCGGTACCTTTACCACCGATGCCTTCACCGCCAACGTGGAGGCAAATGACCTGGTCTGCGTATTCCATGAGTCAATAATGGGTATAGAGATCCTGGGCTTTGGGACACTGGACACCTCTAGCGCCACCGTTCCCGCCGATAGCACCAGGACCGAGGTCGATGACTATTTCAATGGCTGCCTCCTCATGCCCACCGAGGGGGTATGCCGCTTCCAGCCGCGGCGGATAGTGGATTACACCGGGGTTGGCGGCATCTTCACCCTGGATCCAAACAATCCCTTTAATGCTGCGCCTGGGCTGGTTGATTACGTGATCATCGGTAGCCAGACTGAGTTTATCCCTGCGGTGGATGGCGCCAACAACAGAACCCCGGCTGATGTAATTGGGAATAAGGCATCAACGCCTGTTTTCGCTCCTGATAATGTCAGTGATATCATTCGGTATCTCAAAGGGATATTATTGAGCATCAACGGTGTTCTAGCGCCCAGTATGAGCCTTATTGAAACATGGCAGGATGTTCTGGGTATAGATCCCACTGTGTGGGTAGTTACCAATCCTGTGACTGGTGCTGCCTGGGCTGCCCCTACTGAAGCTGGCGGTTTCCTGTATGCTCAAACCACCCCTAACGCCAATGAGACTGCTCGGCTGCGCAGTGTCCAGCAGTGGGTTGAATATCCCAATACCCCGAACCTCAATCTTATAGTTAAAAAGACTATACTGGAATGGGAGATGGTGATAGGTGTGGTAGCCAACCTTGATAATACTCTCACCTTCTGGGGTCTTACCAATGGGCCTAACGATAACAGGGGTTCCCAGGACCTCATCGGCTTTGGTTTGATCGGCGATGCCCTTCAGACAATTACCGATTCAGCAGGCGTTGAAACGGTCAACACTGGCTTTGGAGAAAACTTGGCCAACCATAATAAGTTCCGTATCGAGATCTACGAAGGTAATGTGGACTTTTACCTTAATGAGGTCCTGATAGCTACTCATATAGTAAATATCCCAGTCAATCCCATGTACCTTCAATTCTTTGTTGATACAGAGGCCGGCGGGCCCTGCATCTTTGATATCGGTATAGCCAGGTGCTGGTATGAGATGGCAGAGAGGTATTGAGAATGATTACCGATATAAGAGAAGTACTAAAGCGGCTCCCTTACACCCTCAGGGTGGGAAATGTCCCCGGGGGCATAGCTGAGTATACCAGCATTCAGGCTGCTATTAACTATGCCAATTCACAGACCCCTACTGCTACCAACCCCTGGACCATATATATCTACCCTGGGTTCTATAATGAGCAAATTACTTGTTCTGACTATGTCAACCTGAAGGGTGTTGGGCCCCCGGGGGGTGTAGTTATCTATCAGAATGATGCAACTGTAATTATATTGCCTGATAACAGCGTAGAATTACAGAATTTTACGGTAAGGCTTGGGACTCCATCAGCTGGAAGAAGTTTTCTTTCTAATGTATCAGCTACTGCTATGGCAGCTAAGATAATCGGGTTACATTTTGAGGTCGTAACCCCGGGCGCTTTTGCTATCTACATCTTTAATATTCAAAATCAGACTCCTAATATACTGATAGAAAACTGCTTTGCTGAAATAGGCGGTACTGGAGCTTCTGCGACTTTGTACCGTTCGTTACGAAATGGTGGCACTATACGATTCAGTAATAATTACTTCAGATGGGATAATGCCAACGCCGCACATCTCGAAATACATTACACAATCACTCTTTACAGCACAGGTAATCGATGGGCAGGTACAGCCTCATTTTTGAATAAGGATAATACTCTTCTTACAGCTACATTTGATAATGATGCCTGTATATCTACGGGTGCCTGGGTAAGTAATGTGAATAGTTCCATAACCTTTAGGAATTGCGCTATCGAAGCTCCGGTAGTAGCTGGGAACCTTGCTATTGTTCGCCTGAAGAACTGCTTTTACAGAGCGATCCAAAGAACTGGAACAGGAAATATTGTTGATGAATCGCCAACCCTTAAAGATGTTCCCTGGAAGGTCCATAAATGGGATTGGATGGCCGCTCTGGCCAGTATGGATGTAGGGGTAAGAGGAACCCCGGTTGATGGTGGCTCTGGACAGATCTTGCTTGAGGTAACTGATAATGTTGCTGGGCAGGAAGCCGTAGAATCTAACCCGGAGGCGGCGGGGGCATTGGGTACTGAGTTCACACCAGCTCGAACCCCCAGATTCCTCACCCAGATTTCAGCTGCTAGTTTTGATGCCAATGTAACGATGTTTTATGGGCTGAGAAAAACGCTTGGAGATTATGTTCCCGCTGCTACCGAAGACCATGCCGGGTTTATCTGGGATGGAACCAATTTCAAAGCATCCAGTGATAATGGCGTTGCCACGGAAACTACCAACCTGGCACTTCCTTCCACTGGTGCTCAACATCAGCTCGAGGTAATAGTGTTCGGTGGAGTAAGGGTAGAATTCTACGTTGACGGGGTTCTTGTGGCTACTCATACCACAAGAGTTCCCTCTGCCGTGCTAGACTGGCAGCATCTGTTAGAAACAGCTGGGGGAGGCACCGGAGATGTGATAGATGTCACGGTCAGGAATGGAGGGATTCAGGAATGTCCGGCATAATGGGAATAAGGTGAGACATGGGTGAACTTAACACTGTACCAATGCGAATAAATGGGGTTGAGGGTGCCGCCGGTCAGGTAAAGGTGAGTGGTGGACCCGGGGTACTGGAAAGCTGGGCGTCATTAGCTCCTACCATAGTCCCCAAGACTATAGCTGAAGTGGTACGAAACAGTACCGTTCTCCAAGCCGACGATGAGCTCTTATATGCTATAACTGCCAACAGTGTTTGGTTTTTTGAACTTACTCTGCTTGTATTTACTCTAACTGCTACCCCAAATATTAAGTTTGGTTGGGCTTACCCCACAAATTGCGTTATTTATTGGGGTGTTTCATCTGTAGCAGCTGTTAGTGAATGGACACTAGATATAGCTTTAGTCGCCAGCGGATTTCTAAAGAGAGAAACCAACTCACGAGCCGTTGGACTCCCCGCTGGTGGCATTGGAGGTGTAAATGGGATATGTGGTGTTTCTTTCAAAGCTGTTATAGTTAATGGTGCTAATGCTGGAACTGTAAACCTCCAATGGGCACAAAACACTGCTGTTAATGAAGATACAACTGTAATGGCTAACTCTCATTTAAAGGCTTATAGGGTGTTGTAAGGTGGAGTATGGAAATTGAAATCAAATATGGAAGCCTAAAGGAACGGAAGCTAAAGATAGCTGAAAATGAGGCTAAGGGGCTTCGTATGCTCCATGATAACTTTGACCCCGATTGGAAGCGTGGGGATGAGCCTCACGGCGTTATGATATTTACCGATGAGCCGGCACCGGTGGCACCGGTGGAAACACCGAGAGACCCTCTCGCTGAGATAGACGAGCTAAAAGCAGAGCTGAAGGAGAAAGGGATAATAGATGCTTTATAAGCTAATCAGGTGGACAAGGCAGATTAGAGCCTGGTTCTTTGGCAACAAGAACGAGGAGGGGAGGTTTGTCATCATCAGGCTTAAAGAGCCCATGGCCCCCCTTGAGTTCAGGAAAAGACTGATACCACTGTGCTATGAGTATAATATGTTCTCCACCACATATCGGGGACAGATATTCACGGTTAGGAAGGTAGACCCTGATGTTATCCATCAATATCACCTCAGACTCTATCCTGACAGAGTAACCGGCCACTACGAGATTGACTGGTTCCATGATGAGAAGGCCCACAACAAAGGGGTGGACTTGAGGGCTTTAACGAAGGGGGAAATTGCCGAGATAAGGAGGAGGCTATATGAATAAAGACAGGTGGAAATGGGCTTATACCTATATTCTCTTGGCTTTTACTATAGGCTGGGCGAGATTCTGTGTAAATGTGGTCCTGAAGGCACTGGAGACGAAGGCTGATATTGATATTCTTGCTACGGCGGGCGCGGGAACTTTACTCGGTGCGTTGATTGCTTGGTGTGCCAATGTTAACATGTTTTGGTTTAGAAAGAAAGCGCCGAAAGAGTAGTAGCGAATCTAAACCCTCTGGTAAAGTGATATAATTCAGTCATAGGAAAGGAGGATAATATAAACTGGGACTATATTGCGGGGTTATTTGATGGAGAAGGCTCAATTGCTCTCGTTCAAAAAAAGAATACTGCTAAGAGGCGCTCCAAGAGAGTAATAGTTTCCATCGGGCAAAAGATATCTGGTAATGGACTATTCAGAGAGATGCAACAATTTTTAATTTCTGAAGGCTTACAGCGGCCTCGTCTCTGGCAAGAGGAGGCAAATTCGATGGAATACATCTTAATTACAAATAAGAATGATATCCGATTATTTCTCGAATTGCTTATCCCACATCTTAAGTTGAAAAGAGAGAAAGCATATCAAGCTTTGGAGTTCATGGAAGATATGAAAAATCATGTGAGATGTTTTAATCAACAAGAAGAACAATATATTGAGAATGCTTATGAGTCCAAAACACCTTGTAAGACAATTGCACATGAATTGGGCTGCAAAGAAAGCAAAATCTATCGCTATCTTAGGGGGAAATGCCTAATTAGAACAGACAACTTAGGGCAATTCCAGTTCAGGAAGAAAACCCCGAAGGAAGAAAATAAATGATGCTATTTGACTGGGATGCTATAGGGATAATGGCGACAGTTGCCGGCAGCGTCGGGGGGACTGCTTTCTTCCTCGGTAGGAAGATAAGCTCCATGGTCACCAAGGACCGGTGTAACAAGACCCATAACAGCTTAGACGATGAGCTTAAGGTAATTAACAAGACGCTGGGGAGGATACAGGGGAAACTGGGCATAGAGAATGGGGAGGACTAAGAGGGTTATGGATAAGCGGCTGATTGCTGGAGTCGGGATTGGCATAGGAGGATTGCTGGCCTACCTTTTTACTAGGAAGGCTAAAGCAGTGCCGCCTGAGGAGCTACCACCAGTAACGCCACCACCAGGCCAGCCACGGATAACCACAGCTACCTTTCAAACCAGCTACAATACCTATGGTGGCTTCTATGGCCAATTGGTTAAAGCAACGATTACCGTTGATTCGCCAAGGGATTTTACTGGTGAGCTAAAGATTTCCCTTCCTGGAGAAATAGCCGGGACCCCCTTAATCAACCATGCGCAACTTGCCCAGAGAGATCTAACCACTATTGTACAAGTGGATAAGGAGGGAGAATTCTACATAGGGACAAGCTATTCATCACACCAGAAAGCTGTTATCTACGGCCATTATTCCAAGCTGATGCAAGCAAGAGATTCTGTTTCTCACACAGTGAATTTCCCTATTGGGACATCGCAGTTCGCTATTGCCTTTTTCCTCGTGCCAGATTACTTCCGCTACAGTTATAGTTCGGGAGAGCTCAACTGGATTGATGAGCCCTATTATCTCCCAGCTGTTCATAGCCCCATGGTGGAATTGTATGAAGACAGCAGCCTGCTATATAGAAAAGTGTTTGCTGATGCTATCCAAGTAGAGCCTTGGGGACCATACCCAGTGAGTGTTGATATTCCTGCTATGATTGCGTCTGGCGGAGAAGCCTGGGCAGGGTTTACCATGTTCCTGCCCTATAAAGGTGACTGCGACTATGAGGTATATTTGTACGTAAAGGAGCCAAACGTCTGGAATCTTGCTTTTGGAGAAGTGGTCGATGCTAAATGGTATGTCAAAAAGGACAACTGGTATATGGGCGGGGCTCAATCCATTTCAACCGATGGTGTGTTTTCCTTTGAAGGTTTAGTAGGCTATGATAAGGCGACCGGTACTTATATCCAAGTTCCAGCCATGGCAATATACGATGCATCCCGATTTAAGCGAGATATACCGGTACCACCAGGAAGATACAAGGTGTACATGAGATGTAACCTGAAGTTTGTTGCCTACGCCACAAACACCGCCACCAAGTACTCTAGTGGGGGTTTAATATGGAAAGATGTTGAGGTAGGGGAGATAGAGGTAGTATGAATAGGGCAGAATTCAACAGCTGCATTCGAGATAAAATTAAGAGCGGGGAGCTGGGGCACCTCTCCCAGCGGAGGCGGTTCTGCGCCAGCGCCAAAATATGCTCCGGGAGGGCTAGCGATGTTGCCGAAGCTACTGCCCAGTGCCAGCAACCTTCAGGCAAGCCTGGGAGAAAGGCTAAGGCCGAGACTGGGGGAATGAAGGTTGTCCTCCTCACCAGCACCGGTTGCGATCCCTGCAATGACGCTAAGCGAGACCTCAAAGAGCGCATCGAGCGGGGAGAGATAAAGGTGCTCGATATCCAGAAGAGCGACGATGCTGCGATACTTGCCCAGAGATACAAGCTTTACAGCGTCCCCAAGCTTCTGGTCCTGGACAGCCAGGGGGAGCCGTTCTCCGAGCTCGAGGTGTTTGACAGGGCTGAAACGATAGACTTGACAGAGTTAGCCAAAAGGGCTAACATAAGTAAGAACCCACCCACACTTAGCCAGGGTCAAGAGGGCGGCAACACGGACCAGAAGAGGTCCTGACCGCCCTCTTCTATTTAGGCTGGTCGATCTGGCGAGCGCCAAGAGGCGGAGTGAAAATTTGGGGGGAATAACTGTAATGGAGCTGAGTAATGAGAAAGGGTTTTATCTTTGACCCGGTTACCTCGAAGTCAGTGTGGGTTAATGTGACCAAGGGGGAGCTCAGGCAGCCTTCCTACTCCCGAGGTCCGAAGACCCATGCCTCCTCATCCGGGCTGCTAGGCTTCCGATCCTGCGTGCAGACCGAGATGGCAGGCAAGAAAGGTGACCGCAAGGCTATAAGGGCAGCCTTCACCAGCGCAGCCAAGAAGTGCGCCTGAAAGCCGGGGCATAATAGGGGGGGGAGGTCTTAGAGCCTCCCCCCTCTTGTTACAGAAACATTATATTTCTTGGCTATAGCACGAATACCCAACCTGTCATCGAGGTATAACCGCTTTATTTCGTCCACTGGTAGGTCTTTATGGCTCGCCCTTAACATGGTTGCCCATTATATTATGTGGATGGAGAAGTGTTAATAAATACCTCCCCCGCTGCCGCCTCAGGTTCCAGCGCAGGCCTGGATAGGTCGTGTCGGAAAGATTGTCGAGCATAAGCAGCTCCTCCAGGGGCAGCCCATCGTAGACAGCGGTAACGTTGGCGCTCTCATCCAGCGCCTTTCTCAGCCATGGGCTGAGGTCAAACTTCTCCACCTTAATCAGGAACGCCCTCTCATGCTCCTTTATCTCCAGTTTCTCTGCCATTTTCCCGCTCCTGTTTAATGTATTTCACCGTCCTTGCCACGTCGCCCTTCCCCTTGATGCTGGCCACCCACAGCTTGTCGTCGGTTTTCCTCACGCTGAAGCTGCTGTCAGGGTGCTGCCGCCTGATCCGCTTCATGAGCTCGGCAAGTATGTTCAAGTCGCGAAATCCCATAGCTTAACCTCTATGTCCATTATAGCAGGGTTAAAAGGGTATAGCTAAACCTATGCACACCACTGCTGAGCCCGTATCTTTGACCTGGGTGCGTCTGGTGGCATTCTGGTACTGACCCTCGCCCGGCTATGGTCTGTGATTCTTTCCCCCACTCTCCAACTCAGCCTGGAGGCGGGCATTCTCCGCCTCCAGCAGGGTGACTCGTGCTTCAAGCTCCTTTATTTCTTTGTAGTGGAGGACGGCGCCAGAATTATGCTTAGTTCGACGGGGATGTGGGAGAACGGTTTCTAGCCCGGGTATCGGTAACTGCTTGTCAGCCATCGTTGGCACCTCCTCGAGCCTTTAGTCTCTCATAGGCTATCCCCAGCTGGAAGCCGGCATAAACCGCTGCCAGGGGATACAGCTCCTCACTGGCACTTCTGAGTAGCGGGCCGAGTATCTCAGCCATGCCGCTGGTGGGGATATCCACTGTTTCAGCTGTCTTGATTAGCTCGTTGACCAACTCAATCTTCTGTGAGAGTTCGTTGCCCTGGAACTTCTCCCTTAGTATCTCCTCTACTTGTCCTTGCCACTTCTGGGTCACTATTTCACCTCCTTTGGGGTAGTCCCCTACTATATATACTGTATATACTGTATATACTGTAATTTGACCCCAAAACGTTAGATGGAGCTTGCTCCTTTTCAAAATTGGCGGGTAAAATAAGTTAGGTAGGCATTTCAAAATGGTTTCCTCATGAAAGGTACTACCTTTCAGAGGTCAACCAATCAATGCCTGCCTTAATACCAAGAGGGCTGGGGTGTCAAACCCCAGGAAAATATTGACCAAAAAATTGACAAAAGAGAGGGTCGGGGACTCGGGTCCCCGACCCTTCCCATCATACCCACCCGCAGTAGAACTCTACCGGAGGCCACCACAGCCTTCCGGTTCTACTGGAGGTTTCCCCTATGAGCCTGCCTCATTTACCCATCCTCCAATAGATGATTCCTATAATCCCAAACGCCACCGACAGCAAGATGACGACTATCTTCCAGCCGATATCCAGCCAATGTAAGAAGATACCAGTATCCATAGCTTTATCCCCCTTCCCTTCTAGTATATTACTAAGAGTATATTATTTAAACTCAAATAGCGCCGGCTGCTCTGCTTTTCTCTTGGCTTCCTCCCCCTCTCTCTTCTGCCGCCTCTCGTCTCTGTCCCTATCCAACCTTATCTGCGTGCGCTTTCGGTATAGCCACTCTTTAAGGCGATTGAGGTCTGCCATCTGGTCGTCACGAAGGGAGTCCACCGCGATGTCATTTGGCATCTCATTCTTACCCCACCAGCGGTATGTCTTGGTGGCGATGTAGAGGTAGATTTGACCCCAGTCGTGGTCCAGAGGCTGGGTGAGAGAGGCGGTGTAGAGATAAGCGCAGGCCTCGGCATCTGTCCCAGTCATCTCCTCCCCTTTGAGTGCCCTCATATTCATCTCAAGCCTCTCCAGGGTAACAGCATTCTTAAGCCACTGGGGAAGGGTATCTCCCCAGCCCCCAGGAAAGACAATGATAGGGTCGCTGAAGACACCTACGATATCGGAGATGCCTTTATCCATTGCAGGCTTATTCAATTGTTACCTCCCTTCATGTTGTTTCTTCTTTGCCCACCACTGCTCCAGGCTGATGATGTCGGTGATGATATGGATGTCCTCACAGTCGACGCTAACAGCGGGGAAGCCGCTCTTGTGCTCTCTCACCTTAACTGCCTTCCCCTGCAGGTAAAGGCTGTGTATCTGCTCATACACCTCCTCCTTATCCTCATCGGGGTCGAGCATGATATCCTTGCGCCTCATGTCACCTCCTTTCTTATCTATTTTTGGGCACAGTTGCCCCTTCAGACCTGGGCTTCTTAAGTCAGCTTATAACCCAAGCCCTTTTTGACTGCCGTATTGGGCCAGCTTCTGCTCGTCGGCTAAATCCTGCTCAGGGATGTCCTTACGTATCGCCTCTATGGCGTAGTTGATGCGATTCAGCCGCTCAATGTGGTTAATGAGGCTGGTGAGACGGGTGTCCATATACTGGGGCAGGTTGGGTATCTTCCTTGCCTTCTCTGCCTTCGTTTTGGCTTCAGCAACAAAACCCTCTGCCAATGTGATTTGTCTCTCCACCTCATCCATCGCTTGGCTCACCCTGAGCGGGCTCCACTTGATAGGCATAGTTTCTCCTTCCCCGCCACAAAAAGAGGGGATTACCCTCCCACGCTTCGGAGAGGATAACCCCCTTAAAAAAGCAAAAAAGCGGGGTCATACCCCGCCTTTTTGCGTGGCTGTCTTTTGAGTTACAAGCGTTCTTATCTGGCTTTGACTGGCTCTTTGGCTTTGCTGTGCTTCGCCTCTTTGGGCTTGGCTGGCTCGGCTTTACTCTCGGCTTGCTTTGCCTCTTGCTCGGCTTTTTGCGCCTTGATGTGCTGTTGAGCCTTGTCGGTTATCATCGGCATTACCACCAGTTGATAGCCATTGGTGCTGAACAGCATTGGGGCTACAGGGCTGGACAGCTTAAAGTCCACCATACCCCCGCAAGCCTTGAGGGCTTGAGCCAGATAGCTACCATCTAGCCTGATAAACCCTTCGCCATCGGTGTCGGCTGATAGCTCGGCTTGCCCTCTATCGTCGGGGTTAGCCATCACTACCTTGCCTTGACCGATGGTCAAGTCTATAGGATAGGCTTTTGCATTGGCGATAACCTTAAGGCTGTTTACCGCTTTGACCGCCTCTACGG
>CAZDHX010000013.1:0-28322 GCA_964505425.1 uncultured Dehalococcoidales bacterium
CGACCCCGAGGGGATTTGAACCCCTGATCTCCACCGTGACAGGGTGGCATGTTAGACCGCTACACCACGGGGCCTAGTCAAAGTCTATCAGTGGTATCCTACTTGTGTCAAGCCAGCCCGGCAGGTATTGTTTGTCCTCTCTATACTGTGCTATAATACCTTGACCAATTTTTTGTTAAAGGAGACGACGATTTCTCAGGAAGATGCAAAGCTTCATGACTACGAGCTGGTGGTAATTATTAGCCCGGAGGTTGTGGGGGAGGCGATTGATGATGTCATGGGTCGCATCAGTCGGTTTGTTACCGAAAATGGCGGCTCGGTGGCCACTATTGAGCAGTGGGGAAAGAAAAAGCTGGCCTATCCAATAAAACATTTTACGGAGGGGAGTTATGTGTTAGCTCAATTCAAAATGAAGCCTAAATTGAGTAAAGAACTTGAAGCAAGCCTACAGATTTCCGAGGAGGTTTTTAGACATCTGCTGATAAGAGTAAATGCTTGACCAGTTGGCGATGGGAAAGGAGTGGAGGGCAATGTTAACGTTGAATAAGGTAATGATTATAGGCAATGTTGGGGCTGACCCCGAGATGCGTTTTACCCCCAATGGCAATCCGGTAACCTCGTTTCGTGTTGCCACTAACCGGTCGTATAACACCCCCAACGGCGAGCGGAAGCAGGAAACGGAGTGGTTTACCGTGGTCGCCTGGGATAGGCTAGCTGAAAATTGTAACCAGTTTCTGACTAAGGGTCGGCTTGTTTATGCCGAGGGTAGATTCCATACCCGTACCTGGGAGGGGCAGGATGGGCAGAAGCGCTCCCGAACGGAATTAATAGCTAACCGGGTGCTTTTCCTGGATAGGCAGGGAGTAGCTCCTCTCCCCGGGGAAGGGAATGAGGAGGCTGGTGCCGCTGTAGCGGAGTCTGATGATGATTTCCCATTTTCTGACGAGGGTTAGAAACTGGCTAAATTTACAAGGAGGGTTTTAACTAAATTAGAAGAGTGAACGGGCAAAGGTCTAACGAAACAGGAGTCAGAAGGCAAAATAGGGCGAGGTATATAGCCAGGCGTAAGGTCTGTTCCTTTTGTACCTCCAAGGTGGCGGTGATAGACTACAAAGAGCCGGCTAAGTTGCGCCACTATATATCGGATAGGGGAAAGATTGCGCCGAGGCGTAAGACTGGCACCTGCGCCAGACATCAGCGTGCCCTGGCCTTGGCGATAAAGAGGGCGAGGCACTTAGCCCTCCTGCCATTCGTCCCGGCTCATATCCATAAGACGGGGGGCGTTGGCGTACGCGATTAGTCTCATAGCCTCTTTAAGCTTATCCCGAAACCAGTGATTTTTCGGGGACTTTCTATTCTCCCTCATGGTTTTTGGCTCGCATTGACACCCCAAAGACGGCGGAAGTATAATCACTCAAGTCTACTGTGGAGTTATTATGCCAAAGAGGACTTATCAACCAAAGAAGATTCCACGCAAGCGTGAACACGGCTTTCGGGCAAGAATGAGCACGCGCGGTGGGCGAGCTGTTCTCAAAGCAAGGCGACTGAAGGGTCGTAAGCGACTTACTGTGGTATGACGATGCGGGGAAGAGAATACATTACCAAGTCAGAGCAATATGCACTGGTCTATAGTAAGGGTAGCTCGTGGATAAGCGCTTCGGTGGTGATGAGGGCTTTGCCTAACGGGCTTGCCTTTTCCCGCTATGGCTTCTCCGTTGGTCGGCGGGTAGGCGGGGCGGTAGTGAGAAATCGGGTGAAGCGTCGGCTCCGGGAAATCCTGCGTTTGTTACCACTTGAGCCGGGGTGGGATATCATATTTATTGCCCGCCCTCAAGCCGCTCGAGCTAGCTTCGCTGGTCTGAAGAAAGTAGTCCATGGTCTACTCTCCCAGGCGGGATTACTAGCGAGGGAATATGAAGAGGCTTACCTTAGGATTAATTAAACTTTATCAGGTTACCCTGTCGCAGGTTATGCCGCATAACTGCCGCTTTACCCCAACTTGCTCTCAATATACCTATGAAGCTATCTCCAAGTTTGGCTTCATTAAAGGGACATGGTTGGGGGCAAAGCGCATAGCTAGCTGCCACCCCTTTAATCCCGGTGGCTATGACCCCGTGCCGTGAGGAGTTAGGCAAGTGAATAGTAGAGGTAATATAGCATTAAAGGTCTGTCTTGCCCTTATCCTGCTCCTGGCTGGGCTAACCCTTTTTGGCTGTGCCGGAATCAGGAGCTCGCCCGAGGGTATCTCGGGGGGAGTGATAGCCGATGACACCCTGTTTTTGTGTCCTATTGTAAAGCAGACGGGGGGATTCGGCTGCACGGCACCACAAACTGAAGGTAAGCTGGTGGCGGTGGATACCTCCAATGGTAATCGCCTGTGGGAGGTATCTCTGGAAGCGTCAAGGGCAACCAGTGGCGGCTATGGCTGCGCCCCATCGGCTGTGCCAGTAGCTATCTATGGCAGTCCGGCGGTGGCGGGAGATTTGGTCTATGTTGCTGGCTATAACGGTAGAATTTATGCCGTCAGCGCCAGCACACGTTTGTCCCAGGATAAGGATGTCAATGAGGCTAACCCCCAACCCATTATCGGCTCGCCGGTAGTCGTCGGGGATAGGGTCTATTTGGGCAGCGCTGATGGCAGTGTCTATGCCCTTGACGGCGCTTCCCTGGAGAAGGAGTGGGATTTTGCCACCGGGGGTAAGGTCTGGTCAACGCCGGTGATAGATGATGATACTTTATATATCGGTTCCTTTGATAAGAAGCTCTATGCCCTAAACGTCAGCGATGGAGCTAAGAAATGGGATTTTGAGACGGAGGGGGCTATCATCGCCACCCCCCTGGTCTATGATAACACGGTCTATGTTGGTTCCTTTGACTGGCATTTCTACGCCATTAACGCTTCTGATGGCAGACCGAAATGGTCACCGCCTTTTGAGGCTGATAGCTGGTTCTGGGCTAAACCGGTAATTTGTAATAGCACTATCTATGCCCCCTGCCTTGATGGCAAGGTTTACGCCCTGGATGCGGAAAGCGGGGAAAAGGTGGCTGATTTTGACCTTGGAAGCCCGATTTCCTCATCCCCGGTTTTGGTGGGTAGCTCGGTGGTTATCGCTTCCGAAGGAGGCGAGGTATACGCTATAGATACCGGCAGCAACCAGTTTAAGTTATTAACTGAGTTGGGAGAGACAGTACATGCCCCCCTTTGCACTAGTGAGGGGGTTGTCTATGTTTATACCGTGGAGCGGAATCTCCATGCCCTGAATGCAGAGTCCGGGGCAACGCTGTGGAGTCTGACCATTAAGTAATAAGTGAGGTCTGGTTTTAGTGGGTATCGGTGACATCTGGAATTTAATCGCTATGCAGCCAATGATAAACACCCTCATTGTGCTGACTCATTATTTATTCAACAACTTCGGGCTGGCGATTATTGTGCTGACCATTCTCGTTAACGCCGCCATGCTCCCCCTCACCCTGAAGCAGGTTCGTTCCTCTAAGGCAATGCAAGCTCTTCAGCCTAAGCTCGCTGAGATTCAGAAGAAGTATGCCAAGGATAAGCAAAGACTGGCTCAGGAGCAGATGAGGATATATAAGGAGTCCGGGATAAGCCCGGCTGGCTGCATTTTGCCCCTGCTGGTCCAGATGCCGGTCTGGATAGCCCTGTATCAGGCAATAATGAGGGTTCTGGCGGTAATCCCGGAGAATTTGCTTGGCTTGTCCAAATATCTTTATTCCTGGCCGGTAGTATACTCCACGCTCCCGCTAGAGAATCATTTCCTCTGGCTGAACCTGGCTAGCGGGGATATGCTGCTGGCTCTCCTGGTTGGGGGGACGATGTGGGTGCAGCAGAAGATGGTTATGACCCCAAGCGCCGACCCCAGCCAGCAACAGCAGGCCAATATGATGCTCTGGCTGATGCCAATGATGTTTGCCTTCCTCACCCTGTCGTTTCCCAGCGGGCTGGCTCTTTTCTGGGTGACATCAAATGTGGTCAGGATTAGCATCCAGTATTCGGCTACCGGCTGGGGTGCTTTGGTCAAGTCAGCGCCGCAAAAGAAAGGTGAGAGGGATAAAAAGTATAAGCAACGCATCTCTGAGGTGGAGAAAGCGCCTCAGGGTGGCGATATTGTTGCGCCGACCGTGACGCAGGAAGAAGGTTCGAGCCATGAAGAGTCTGAAAGTGAGCGGCAAGACCGTGGAGGAGGCTACCCAAAAAGCATTAGAGCAATTAGGCGTAAGCCGAGAAAAGGTAGAGGTCACCGTCATAAAGGAAGGTAAGCGTGGCGTCCTCGGGTTGGGGGCAGAGGAGGCGGTGGTCAAGGTAAAACCCCTGGCGGCTGTGCCCGAAAAACCCGAGAAGCCTAAGAAAGCCAAGAAGCCCGAAAAACCTGATAAACCTGATAAACCCAAGGAACCCAAGAAAGCTGAGAAACCTGAGAAGCCCAAGGAAGCCGAGGAACCGAAGGAGGGGGGTAAGATAGATGAGGCGGCGGTCAGCGTCTTGGAGGACCTTCTTGCCCGGTTGGGGTTGGAGGCTCAGGTTGTTTCCGAGGTTAAACCCCCGCTGGGGGGAGGTGAGGGCGCCCCTGAAGTCGTTACCCTTAATGTGAAGGGCGATGACCTTGGTATCCTCATCGGGCGGCGTGGTCAGACCCTTGCTTCCCTTCAGCATATTGTCCGGCTTATCGTGGCTAATCAGGCGAAGGCTCGGGTGCCGATAGTTATTGACGTTGAGGGGTATAAGCAGCGCCGCTACGAGGCATTGCAGGCTTTAGCCCGGCGGATGGCGGAGCAGGTGAAGATGAAGGGAAGACCGTTTGCCCTGGAGCCGATGCCCGCTTATGAGAGGCGCATTATCCATCTTACCCTGGCGGATAACCCTGACGTTACCACCGAGAGCACCGGCGATGGTGAGGTGCGGAAGGTGGTTATTGTACCCAGAAAGCGGCGCTAATTTATGGGGTGTTTATGTTTCGTCCCGTTGGCAGTAAAGTTAATTTCCCCCAATTTGAGGAGAAAATCCTCAGCTTTTGGAAAAGCAAAAAAGTCTTTGAGCGGAGCGTAGACGCCCGCCAGGGCAGTCATCGCTTCGTCCTCTACGAGGGACCACCGACGGCTAATGGCAGCCCGGGGATTCATCATGTCCTTTCCCGGGTCTTTAAGGACGTCATCCCCCGCTATAAGGCGATGAAGGGTTATTACGTTCCGCGCATCGCCGGCTGGGATACCCACGGACTGCCGGTGGAGCTTGAGGTGGAGAAGGAGCTCGGTCTTAGCAGTAAGAAGGATATTGAGGATTTTGGCATTGCCAAGTTTAACGCCCGCTGCCGGGAGAGCGTCTTTAGCTACCTCAAAGAATGGAATGAGCTGACCGAGCGCATCGCCTTCTGGATTGACCTGGAGCACCCCTATATCACCATGGACAATAACTATATTGAGAGTGTCTGGTGGGCGATAAAGGGGATGTGGGACAAGAATTTAATCTATCAGGGCTATAAGGTAACCCCCCACTGCCCCCGCTGCGGCACCTCACTTTCTTCCCACGAGGTAGCCCTGGGCTATAAGGATGATACCGAAGACCCTTCGGTTTACATAAAGTTTAAGGTCTCCAGAAAATCGCTGGGTGATTTTACGCTGGATAAGCCCGCTTATTTACTTGCCTGGACGACCACCCCCTGGACGCTGCCGGGCAATACCGCTCTAGCAATAGCCCCTGATGCTGAGTATGTAATCGTCGCGGTTGAGAACGAGTATCTTATTCTGGCATCAGCACGATTGGAAGCCGCCGGTCTGGGTGAGGCTCAGGTGGTGGCTAAGGTTAAGGGCAAGGATTTAGTCGGGGTGAATTATGAGCCGCTTTATCAAGTTCCTATTGCCTATTATGGAGATTTGGACAAACCTGCTTATCGAGTCATAGAAGGTGATTTTGTCTCCATGGAGGACGGCACCGGCATTGTCCATATTGCTCCCGCCTATGGTGAGATAGACTTTGAGGTTGGCGAGAAGGAGGGATTACCGCTCGTTCATACTATAGGGCTAGACGGTCTAGTAAAGACTGATTTACCTGATGCTCTTACTCCTGAAGGACGAAGAAGAATGCAACCAGGAGTCGCAACCAGCGCCCTGTCTGCCGGTATTACTCTAGAAACGAGACAAGAAATTCTTGAAGGTGAAATAAGTGCCTTTCGCAAGCATGGAGTGAGTTTGCCTTTGCCAGGCCACGGTAAATTCGTCAAGGACGCCGATAAGGATATTTTAGATGACCTGAAATCGCGTGGGTTGCTCCTTCGCAGCGAGACCATTCGCCACACCTACCCCTTCTGCTGGCGCTGTGATACGCCGCTGCTTTACTACGCCAAGCAGACCTGGTATATCCGGACGACGGCATTAAAGGATGACCTTATCGCCCGCAACGACGAGATAAACTGGTACCCGGAGCATATAAAATATGGCCGCTTCGGTGACTGGCTACAGAATAACGTGGACTGGGCTTTTTCCCGTGAAAGGTACTGGGGAACGCCGCTGCCGGTCTGGCGCTGTGAGTCCTGTAATAGCTACGAATGCGTCGGCAGTATAGAAGAACTGGAGAAAAAGCCTAACTTCTCCGGCTTTAAGGAGCCTTTAGATTTACACCGCCCCTTTGTTGACGAACTGAGCTTCAATTGCTCAAAGTGCGGGGGAGCTATGAAGCGCCTGCCGGAGGTGATTGACTGCTGGTTTGACTCCGGAGCCATGCCCATCGCCCAGCACCACTACCCCTTTGATAATGCTAGCTTGCTTGAGGACGGCCGGTTCCCCGCCGATTATATCAGTGAAGCCGTTGACCAGACGCGGGGGTGGTTTTACAGCCTGCATGCGATATCCACCCTGCTGTTTAACCGCATCTGCTTTAATAATGTCATCTGCCTGGGGCATGTCCTTGACGCCAAAGGGGAGAAGATGAGCAAGGCGAAGGGGAATGTGGTTGAGCCCGGGGCGATAATCAATAAATATGGGGCTGATGCCCTGCGCTGGTGTTTCTTTACTGGCACGGCGCCGGGTAATGTGCGCCGCTTCTCCGAGGAGGCGGTGGCTGAGATAAGCCGTCGCTTCTTTTCAACCCTGTGGAACGTCTATTCCTTCTTTGTCACCTATGCCAATATCGACAAATTTACTCCCGGCGCGGCCAAGGTTTCTGAGCCGTCGGAGCTTGACCGCTGGATTCTCTCCGAGCTTAACCAGCTTATAGCCGATGTTGACGGCGGGCTGGAGGCTTATAATCCCACCGAGGCGGGGAGGAAAATAGAAAGCTTTGTTGACGAGCTGTCTAACTGGTATGTGCGGCGGAGCCGGCGGCGGTTCTGGAAGAGCGAGAGCGACGCCGATAAGCTGGCGGCATATACCACCCTTTATGAATGCCTGGTGATGCTGTCAAAGTTATTAGCCCCCTTCACCCCCTTCCTGGCTGAGGAATTATATCAGAACCTCGTCTGTTCCGTTTCCCCCGAGGCGCCGGATAGCGTGCACCTGACCGACTTTCCGGTGGCGGATGAGACCAGGATTGATAAGCAGTTGATGGCTGATATCCAGCTGGCGATGAGGGTGTCTAGCCTGGGTCGGGCTGACCGGAGTGAGAAAGGTATCAAGGTGCGCCAGCCTTTGCCTGACGTTACTTTAACAGTGCCATCCAGTAGCGAAAAAGAGGCGCTGGAGAGATTAGGGGATCAGATACGTGAAGAACTCAATGTGAAACATTTCACAGTTGAAATCAACGCAAAGCTAGGCCTCTCAGCAAAAATGGATATTAAGCTAACACCGAAGCTTGAGGCTGAGGGCAAGGCTCGGGAGATAGTAAGAAGGCTGCAGGCGATGCGCCGCTCCGCCGGCTTTGATATCGCCGACCATATCGTTACCTATTATCAGGGTGAGGACTATATCAGGCAGGTAATGGCGGATTTTAGCGACTATATCAAGCAGGAAACGCTCTCCCAAAAGCTCATTGACGGTGTTCCTGAAGAGGGCGTCTTTACCGAGCGCCAGAAGATTAGCGGATATGACGTCTTACTGGGGGTTAAGCGGCTGGGTTAGGGCGCTGGGCTTTCGGTAAGGGTAGCGTAGGTGGTATATTTATTATTGCCCCGATAGTAGACTATTTCTACCCTCTGTCCGATTTCGCAGGCAGTCATTGCTTGTATAAAGTCATCGGTGTTAGCCATCTCTTCGCCGTTGAAGCCGACAATAACATCCCTGGGCTTTAATCCCGCTTCCTCGGCGGCATAGCCGCTGAATACCTCAGCGACAAATATTCCTGTCGTCGTGGCCAGGTCGTTCTGCCAGACCAGGTAGGGGTTTACATCGGTGTAGCTTATCCCCAGGTAAGGCCGAATTACATGACCGGAGTTTATCAGTTCGGTGATGATTGGCACCGCCGAGTCGATGCTTATCGCCCAGCCCATCGCCTCCACGCCGACCATAGAAATCTTGACGCTGGTGATACCAACCACCTCGCCCCACATATTTACCAGCGGTCCGCCACTGTTACCGGGGTTAATGGCAGCGCTAGTGCCGATAAGGTCGTGAAGCGTTTGCCCCGGCGATATGGTTACGGAAGCCCCCAGGCTCCTGACTATTCCCTCCGAGGGGGTTACTCCCAGCCCCAGTGAATTGCCAATCGCCAGTACCCATTCGCCAAGCACCAGTTGCGAGGAATCCCCCTCGCTGACGCTTACCAGGTTTTCAGCCTCAATCTTCACTACCGCCAGGTCGGTGAGGAAGTCGGTGCCCACTATCGCCGCGGGGAAAGTCCGGCCATCATCCAGGGTTACCGTTATGCTCTGAGCCCCTTCAACGACATGATTGTTGGTCACTATGTAGCCATTTTCGCCATCTACAATCCATCCTGAGCCGGCGGCTTTCTGGGTATATGGCTGGTTGAAGATGTCGTAGCTGGTGAACTCGGTGTTAATGGCTACCACCGAGGGCTTGACCTTAGCTATCACCGAGGTGAAATCGGGGAGCGGTTGGCTTTGCCCAGATGAGGGCCATGTCCAGCCAGGCTCAGCGGCGGTTGAGGGCGCCGAGATGTTTAGCGAGGGCAATACACAGCTGCTGCCGAGGAGAAGGCATAGAATTATAAGGGGGACCAGTAGATATTTTATCTTTATCTTTTTCATTGTTTTCGTTGCTATAGCTTAATTATACGGGCGAAATATTAATTTTCTGTTAATTTCTTACCTTTTATTCTAGCACGCAGGCGGAATTTAGGCAAAGGGTTTTTGTCACTTTCTGGTTGCTTTGCCGAGAGCAAATCTGCTATAGTTTAACCCAGTTTTGATAGAGGGGGGATGGTCTTGATGCCCAGTCAGGTAGTAGATAAGGCGAGGAGCGAAGGCAGGACGGTGCTGACCGAGGTTGAGTCTAAGGAGTTTCTCCAGGCGGCTGGGATAGACATTATTGATACCAGGCTGGCTCAATCTAAGGAGGAGGCAGTCTCCATAAGCCGAAAGCTCGGTTTCCCGGTGGTGTTGAAGATAGCCTCGCCGGACATTGTGCATAAGAGCGACGCCGGCGGGGTCAGGCTGGCGTTGAAGACAGCCAGTGAGGCAGGTAAAGCCTACGACGACATTATAAGAACTATCCGGCAGAAGCACCCTCAGGCGAGAATTCAGGGGGTGGCAGTCCAGAAGATGGCTCGCCCCGGCGTTGAGGTGATTATCGGTATGTCCAAGGATGCCCAGTTTGGCCCGGTGCTTATGTTCGGACTGGGGGGAATCATGGTCGAGGTTTTAAAAGACGTCTCCTTCAGGATTGTCCCCTTATCCCGGAGGGACGCCGCTGAGATGCTCCGGGAAATAAGGGGCTATCCCTTGCTCGAGGGCTATCGGGGCGGGGAGGCGGTGGATATTTCCTGCCTTGAGGAATGGCTGCTTAAGATTTCTGCTTTTGTGGAAAAGAACCCTGAAATTATGGAGCTTGACCTCAACCCTATCTTTGCCTATAGCGATGGTGCGGTAGCCGTAGATGCCAGGGTCATACTGGAGGAAAGTAGATGAATTTGAGATTGATGCTGGAAACGGCAGCAAAGCAGTACGGGGAGAAGACGGCGGTGGTTATGGATGAGCGTCGCTTATCCTATGCCCGGCTGGATGAAGCCTCAAATAAAATAGCTAATGCCCTGCTGGGGATGGGGGTCGAAAAGGGTGACCGCGTAGCGATGCTGCTGGCCAATAGCCCGGAGTTTGCCGCTATCTACTTTGGCGTGGTCAAGATTGGCGCCGTTGCCGTCCCCCTGGACACCAAGTATAAGCTTACCGAATTAAGCTCTCTTTTTAACGACTCTCAGCCTAAGGTGGTGGTGGCGGAGAGTTCGTTTCTGGCGCCAATAGTTCCGGCGCTGGGGGAGCTTAAGTCCGTAGCCGGCGTCATAGAGGTCGGTTCAGAGCATAGGGGTAAATTTACCAGCTATCAAGAGATTATGGATACCGGCTCGGCAAAGCCGGTGGCGGTGGCATTAAAGGGTGAGGATATTGCCCATATCGCCTATACCTCTGGTCCCAGCCTGAACCCCAGGGGGGTGGTGCTGTCCCATCAGGCGCTGGTCAGGGAGGTGGCAATATCGGGCGATGGCTTTCAGCAGACGGATAGGGATGTGGTGGTGCTGTTTGCTTTGCCCATGCACCATGCCTTTGGCCTGGTGGTAATACTGCTGACGGCGATTACCAAGGGGAGCACGGTGGTGATGCTGGGTGGGCTATCGGTTAGTAGCCTTCTTGAGCTCATTGAGCGGGAGAAGGCTACTATTTTTATGGCGGTGCCCTTCGTCCATGCCCTGATAGTTGACGCCGTAGAGACGGAGGGGATACACCATGATTTGAGTTCTATCCGCCTCTGGGGTACGGCGGGGGCAGCCATGCCGCCCAATACCTGGCAAAAAATCAAGCAACTTTTCGGCTTCTCGGCGGTTGATTTCTGGGGTATGACCGAATCGGCAGCTCATGTTACTTGCCAGTCCCCGGACGGTGCCGGCAAGCCGGGCTCGGTGGGGAAGGCTTTGCCCGGGTGGGAGCTGAGGATAGTTGACGATGATGGGCGGGAACTGCCACCAGACCAGCCGGGTGAGATAGTAGTTAGGGGACCGATAATGAACGGCTACTATAACAATCCTCAGGCGACTGACGAAGTGATAAAGAACGGCTGGCTCCATACCAGTGATATGGGCAAGTTGGATGAGGGGGGGTGGCTCTTTCTGTTAGCCGGCAGGAAGAAGGATATCCTCATCGCCAACGGGCAGAAAATCTAGCCCGGCTATATTGAGCAGGTGCTACGTAATCATCCCGGGGTGGCTGAGGGGGCGGTGGTGGGCATTCCCGATGAGGTGCGGGGGGAGTCACCTAAGGCTTTTATAAGGTTGAAGGCCGGCGGGAGAGCTACTGAACAAGAGATGAAGAAGTTTTGCCTTGAGCGTCTGGCTAATTATAAGGTGCCGAGGGAGTTTGTCTTTATAGACTCCCTGCCCAAAACTGCCGATGGCAAGATTGACAAAAAGAGCTTGCGGGAGAATAAGTGAAGAGAAGGATAGTAGTAACCGGCGTTGGGGTAGTAACCCCCCTGGGGATTGGGGTGGAGAAAAGCTGGCAGGCGCTGTGCCAGGGGAAATCTGGCGTTGGCGAGATTACCCACTTTGACGCCAGCGATTTTCGCACCCGGGTTGCCGGGGAGGTCAAGGGGTTTAACCCCCTGGATTTTATTGACCAGAAGCTGGTGAGGAGGGGAGACCGTTTTATCCATTTTGCCTTAGCTTCAGCCAGAATGGCGCTTGAAGATTCAGGCTTGTCTATAGATGACAGCAACAGCGAGCGGGTTGGGGTATCGGTGGGGACAGCCATGGGCGGTATAGAAAGTATTGAGAAGAACCATGAGCTGCTGATTAAGGGTGCTCGCCAGCAGATTTCCCCATTCTTTGTCCCCAGTTTCCTGTGCAATATGGCGACCGGGCAGGTCGCTATTGAATTCGGGGCAAGGGGGGTGAATCTGTGCACGGTGACCGCCTGCGCCTCGGGGACGCAGGCTATCGGCAATGCCTTCCGGGTTATCCAGCAGGGTGAGGTTGAGGCTATGATTGCCGGCGGGACTGAGGCAGCAATCAGACCCCTTGTCTTTGCCGGACTGGAGCCGGTGAAGGTCATGACCGCCAGAAACGACGAACCGGAGAGAGCCAGCCGCCCCTTTGATAAAGACCGGGACGGCTTTATTATCGGTGAGGGGGCGGGAGTCGTTATCCTGGAGGAATTGGAATTTGCCCAGAAGAGGGGGGCTAAGGTTTATGGCGAGGTGCTGGGCTACGGGCTTAACAGTGATGCCTATCATATAACCGCCCCCGACCCGGGTGGGATAGGCGCCGCCACCTGTATGGAGCTGGCGCTTGACGACGCCGGCATCTCTGCTGATGAGGTTGATTATATTAACGCCCACGGCACATCAACCGTGCTTAATGATATATCTGAGACCAAGGCGATAAAGAGCGTCTTCGGGGAGCGGAGCCGGCAGATACCGATAAGCAGCAATAAGTCAATGATAGGGCATATGTGGGCTGGTGCCGGGGTGGTGGAGGCGATATTCAGCCTGCTGACGATTACGCACGGCATTATCCCGCCGACTATCAACTACGAAACCCCGGACCCTGAGTGCGACCTTGATTATGTGCCCAACGAGGCGAGAAGAGCCGAGGTGAAGATAGTCCTGTCTAACTCCTTCGGCTTCGGCAGCACTAACGCCACCCTGATAGTGGGTAAGTTCTCCTCCTGACCCCCCTTCCCCGCGTATTTTTTCCCACCCACCCGCCCTAGTGGCGTCTGCGGCTTGTTATGGAGTGGGTACTTCTGCCCATTAGGCTTTACGGCTTATCCCCGCCCATTGCTTGGCGACTTACCCTGTAATTTTCCCTCTCCTGGGGGTGGGGCAAGGAGATGGTAAAGAGGTGAAACCTCTTTGGGTGGGCAGGGTGGGAAATAACGCCTTGGGGGGTGAGGTTAATAAATAATTGCCATATTGCCAAGAACGCCATCATGTGCTACCATACATAGTGGTACTAGGTGTTAGCTAGGCGAGGTAGGTTGAATGGCACAACGGCGAGAGTTAATCAAAGGCAGTATTGATTCCCTGCTTCTTTGCTTAATTGAGCGACAAGCGATGTATGGCTATTTGATTATTAAGGAGCTTGAGCGGAGGAGCCAGGGCTACTTTAAGTTTAAGGAGGGCACCCTCTATCCTGCCCTTCACCGCCTGGAGGAGGCGGGCTTAATCCGCGGCGAATGGCAAACTCTGCCCAGTGGGCGGCAGAGAAGATACTATCACATCACGGAAAAGGGGCTCAGGAGGCTAACGGCTGAGAAGAGCCAGTGGCATGACTTTCTCGTTGCCATGAACCTGATTATTCAGCCGGTGTCTGAGCGGCATGAGGTGGAGAAGTGGTAACTGCCCTGAGTAATTACCTTGAGAGCGTTCGGGAGAACCTGAGGCTTGAGCGCTCCGCGGAGAGCGAGGTTATCCACGAGCTGGAGACGCATATTGAGGATGAGTTCCAGGAGTTAAGGGAATCCGGCCTCTCCGAGGAGGAAGCGGCTAACACCTGCCTCACCCTTTTAGGCTCGGCTAAATCGGTAGCCCGCCAGATATGTGAAGCCCATAGCCAGGGTAGCTGGACTCAGGCGTTGCTGGCGGCCATGCCCCATACGCTCTTTGGCCTTTTGTTTGCCTTAAGCTGGTGGCGGGGTGTTGGCTGGCTGCTGGGTATGCTGATTTTGGTCCTCGCTATGGCGGTCTATGGGTGGTGGCGGGGTAAGCCAGCCTGGCTTTTCCCCTGGCTGGGATATTCGCTACTGCCGGTGGTGGCGGCTGGTCTCCTCTTACTCTATCTACCCCACGGCTGGTCCTGGGTGGCGATAGTCATCTATCTTCCGCTGGCATTATGGCTTTTATACTCAATTACGGCTAGAACCATAAGGAAGGACTGGTTATTTACCTCGCTGATGCTACTGCCGGTGCCGGCCGTTATCGGCTGGTTCATGGCGGTTGAGCCGGTAAATCAACTGCCGGAGCACTGGCTTCAGCGCATGGAGCAATTCGCCCCGTGGATTGGGCTGACCTTTCTCGCCTTAGGCTTGACGGTGGCAACCTTTATTCGCCTGAGAAAGCGCTGGTTAAGGATATCGGTGCTGGTGGCATCGGGGCTGCTGAGCTTAATGATAGTTGCCTACTATACCGAGGGCAGACTGAGTCTACCCGCCCTTCTGGTTCTGGTGGTGGTAATGTTGCTTCTTTTGCTCAGTCCGGCGTTGGTGGAACGAACGCTGAGGCATACCGGCTAGCTCGGGCTATTATCTCGCGGGGAGGTTATGATGCAAAAGGTAGCTGTTGTTACTGATAGCCTGGCTTGTCTCACCAAGGAATTGGTAGAGAAGTACCGCATTAAGATTGTGCCGCTCAATATCCACTTCAACGGTAAGATTTATAAGGACTGGGTGGATATAACCCCTAAACAGGCCTATGAGCTGTTTTTGAAGGCTCCCGAGTCCTGGGGCTCATCGGCGCCCTCACCGGGGGATTACCTCAATGTTTTCCGCGAAGCCGGCAAGCGAATCAAGAATATCCTCTGTATTACCGCCTCAGCCGGGGTGAGCACCACCCATGACGTTGCCAAACTGGCCAGTAAGCAAATCGAGGCTGAACTTCCCCGGACCTCCATTAAGGTGCTGGACTCTCAGCTGGCTACCGCCGCTGAGGGTCTGGTTGCCCTCGCCGCCGCTCAGGCGGCAAAGACAGGCAAAAGCCTGGCTGAGGTGGCTAAAGTCGCTGAGGAAGTAAGGGATAAGGTTACCTTTTTCGCCTTTCTGGATACCATCCGCTATGTTTACCGCTCTGGGCGCATACCCAAGATAGCCGCCCGGGCTGGTTCTCTGCTCAATATCAAACCACTGCTTACCATTTCCTCGGGGGTGGTGCGTTTTAAGGGGGCGGCGCGGAGCCGGGAGGGCGGCATAGAGCGGATGCTCAAGATGATGAGGGACAGGGTTGGGCAGAAGCCGGTCCACGTAGCCGTGATGCATGCCTACGCCCTGGAAGAAGCCGAGAAGCTGAAAGAACGGGTGGCGTCGGCATTCAACTGCGTTGAAATCTGGATTTCTGAGTTTAGCCCGCTGATGGGCTATGCCACCGGCACCGGCACCCTGGGTCTTGCCTTTTATCCCGAAGACTGAGGAGTAGACTTCTTATGGCGGAAAAGGTGGCTGTTATTACTGACAGCATAGCCTGCCTCACCAGGGAATTGGTGGAGAAGCATAAGATTGTGATTGCCCCTCTCCCCATTCGCTTCGGGGATAAGCTCTATCTGGACTGGGTGGATATAACCCCCTCCCAAGCCTACGAGTTGTTTCTCAAAAACCCGGACTCTTTTCAGGCAGCCGGTGCCTCGCCTGGCAGTTTCCTTGATGCCTACCGCGAGGCAAGTAAGCAAGCTAAAAATATCCTTTGCATTACCGTCTCGGCGGGGCTTAGCGGTGCCAATGAGGCGGCTCTGAAGGCAAAGGAGTACATCAAGAAGGAGCTTCCCCGCCTCTCCATTGAGGTAATAGACTCCCGGACGGCTACCGCCTCTGAGGGCTTTATTGCCCTGGCGGCGGCTCGAGCGGCACAGGCGGGCAAGAGCCTGGCTGAGGTGGTTGAGGTGGCAAGGGAGATGAAGGAGAAGGTTACCTGGGTCGTTTTCCTGGATACCCTCAAACATGTTTATCGCACCGGGCGCATACCCAAGGCGGCGGCCCGGGCGGGGTCAATGCTGAATATCAAGCCGATACTTACTATGTCCCCTACGACCTCCGGGCTGATTCGTTTTACCGGCGCCGCACTGACCAAGGGGGGCGCCATAGAGCGGATGATTAAGATAGTGAAAAGCAAGGTAGGACAAAGCCCGGTCCATATGGCGGTGATGCACGCCTATGCCTTGGATGATGCCGAGAAGATAAAGGAGCGGGTGGCATCTGAATTCAACTGCACCGAGCTCTGGATTACCGAGTTTAGCCCGCTGATGGGCTATGCCACCGGCACCGGCTCCTTAGGTCTTGCTTTCTATAAGGAGGATTAATGGTTAACGGGATTATAGCTATAGTCCTTGGCTATCTGCTTGGTTCCATTCCCACTGCCTATCTCGCCACCCGGGTGGCTGCGGGCAAGGACGTTCGGCGGCTGGGCGGGGGTAATGTCGGCGGCTTAAATGTCTACCGCGAGGTGGGGTTTCTTCCGGCGGTGGTGGTTGGTATTGTTGATGTCTGTAAGGGGGCGGCTGCTGTCGCTATCGCCTATTGGCTATTGGATGTTTCTCAACCCTTTGTTCTGGCGGCGGCAGTGGCATCGGTGGTTGGTCACAACTGGATGGTCTGGCTGAAATTCAGCGGGGGGAAGGGGATGGGCGCCGCCATCGGTTCCCTGTTTGTTTTGCTCCCCCTCTATGGCTATCCCCTTGGGTTAGCCTTCTTCTTCGCCGTAGTCTTGATACCCTTCGTGATTACCCGCAATGTCGCCCTGTCTATGGGCATCGGGCTCTTTTCTCTGCCCTTCATCGGCTGGCTGGGCATGCACTCGGCATCGTTTGTCATCTTCAGCGTCGTCCTCGGCTTGGTGATACTGGTCAAGTTTATCCCCACCGCTAGGCTGACAGCAGCTAGGACTAAGGGAGTGAAGAGCTTTGTCTTTGACCGCGGCGGGCAGAAGCGTAAAAGATAGCCATCTAGCCAAAACGGGGCAAACATTCTATAATTGGGGTTGTGGGGGATAGTCAGCTTATTTCCAATGTAAAGCGACTAGCCGAGAGCTTATCAAAACTTCCCGAACCGGTAGTCAAACCCGCTTTTATTGTCGTCAGCGGGTTGCCCGGGACAGGAAAGAGCTATTTCTGCACTAAATTAGCCGAGAGACTGCGCTTTGTTGTCCTGGAGAGTGACGCCCTACGTAAGACGCTTTTCCCCTCACCAGGCTATAGCCCTGAAGAGAGCGCCCGCCTTTTCCGGGCATTACACCGCCTCATTGAAGGACTGCTCAGAAAGGGGGTTTCCCTTATTTTAGATGCCACCAATTTATCAGAGCGGAACCGTGAGCGGCTATATAATATCGCTGAGCGCCTTGAGGCTAAGCTGGTGCTGGTAAGGGTTGAAGCGCCGCCGGAGGTGGTATATGCGCGGCTTAAGGCAAGGGTGGGGGGAGCCGATGCGCCGGGCAACTCGGATGCCGACTGGTCAGTATACCAGAAGATGAAGCCTACGGTTGAGAGGATACGCCGTAACCACTATGCGGTTGATACCTCCAGGGATATTACATCGGTGCTGGACAAGATTGTCCGTGAGGTGAAACGTTAAAGGGAGAATAAGATGGAGATTAAGGTTATCGCTGGTGATATTACCAAGACTGAGGCGGGGGCTATCATACTGGGCCTTTTTGAGGGGGCGAAGCGCCCCGATGGTGACCTGGCAGTAGCCGATAAGGCTTTAGGCGGGGCTATCTCTCAGCTCATCAGTCAGGGTGAAATAAAGGGCAAGGTCCGCGAGGTAACTATTATTCATAGCCTGGGCAGGCTGCCGGCAGGCAAGGTTGTGGTTGCTGGTCTGGGTAAAAAAGAGGCCCTGTCTCTGGACGGAGTGCGAGTGGCGGTGGGTGAAGCCTGCCGCCTTTTGCAGCAGAGGGGGGTTGGCGATGCCGCCACCGCTGCCTTGGGGGCAGGCGGGATAGCTCTGGATGGTATTGCCCAGGCGGTAACGGAGGGTGCCCTGCTCGGCACTTATTCATTTCGCCGACATATGACCAAGGAAGCGGAGCATGGTGAACTCAAGCGGCTCACCATCGTCGTTGCCGATAAGAGCAAACTGGCTATTTTGCAGCCGGGCAGCGACAGGGGCAGGGTTCTGGCGGAAGCGACTAAGCTGGCTCGCGATATGGTCAATGAGCCGGCTAATTACATGACGCCGTCCGATATGGCGGAAATATCCGCCAGCCTGGCTAAAAGCTACGGTCTTGAACTTGAGGTCCTGGAGCGGGAGCAGATGAGGAAGCTGGGCATGGGGGCGCTCCTGGGGGTGACCCAGGGGAGCCGCCAGCCGCCAAAATTTATCGTCCTCCGTTATAAAGGGGGCGCTTCGGCTCAGGTTGATTTAGCCCTGGTGGGCAAGGGGATAACCTTTGATTCCGGGGGTATTTCCATAAAGCCGTCGGAGGGGATGGGGGAGATGAAGGGTGATATGGCGGGCGGGGCGGCGGTTATGGGGGCGCTCAGCGCCATCGCCCAGCTCAAGCTCAGGCTCAATGCGGTAGCCCTTGCCCCCTGCACAGAAAACCTTCCCGGCGGTGAAGCGTTCAAGCCGGGCGATGTGCTGACGGCAATGAACGGCAAGACAATTGAGATTATCTCCACTGATGCCGAAGGGCGCTTGGTCCTGGCTGACGCCTTGAGCTATGCCGGTAAGCTCGGTGCCAGGCGTATCGTTGATGTGGCGACACTGACCGGCGCCTGCCATGTTGCCCTGGGTGATGACTGCAGTGGCGTTCTGGGTAATAATCAGGAGCTGGTGGACAAGCTGATTGCCGCCAGTGCTGCTGCCGGGGAGCTTATGTGGCAGTTGCCGATGTATGAGCAGGCTAAGGAACAGTTAAAGAGCGAGGTTGCCGATATTAAGAATGCGGGTGGCAGGTGGGGAGGGGCGATTACCGCCGCCCATTTCCTGTCCGAGTTTGCCGGCGATACCCCCTGGGTTCACGTTGATATTGCCGGTACCAGTATGAGCGAAAAGGAGCGGGGCTACATCGCCAAGGGGGCAACCGGGGTGGCGGTACGCACTCTAGTCAACCTTGCCCTCTCCCTGGCTAAATAGAAAGCGGGTGGTTGATTATGAAGGTTAAATACCTGGGGCACTCGGCGTTTGTTATCACCTCGGACGCCGGGCTAAAGATAATAACCGACCCCTATACCAGAAGCTCCTCCTTGACCTATGGTGAGATAACCGAATCGGCGGATATCGTTACTGTGAGCCACGGGCATTCTGACCACTGCAATGCCGCCGCGGTGAGGGGTAGTCCTCAGGTGATTAAGGGAGCCGGTAGGTCAACGGTTAAGGGGATAGAGTTTAACGGTATTGCCAGCTATCATGACGAGGCTGGGGGGAGGATGAGGGGTAATAACATTATATTCTGCTTTGAGGTGGACGGGGTTAGGGTGTGTCACCTCGGTGACCTGGGTCATTTGCTTGATGATAGGCAGGTGAAGGAGATGGGCAGTGTTGATATACTGTTTATCCCCGTCGGCGGTAATTATACCATTGACGCCAGGGCTGCCGGCCAGGTCTGTAACCGGTTGAAGCCGAGGGTAATTATGCCGATGCACTATAAGACGGAGAAGGGCATCCCCGGCATTGTTGGGGTGGATGAGTTCATCAAGGGTAAGGACAATGTCACCCGCCTGGACTCAAGCGAAATTGAGCTCAAGCGGGAAAAGTTACCACCCCCGAGTCAGATTATGGTCCCGAAACCGGCGCTTTAGAGATTGACTATCGTGGTATAATAGTATATGGGGGTGAGGTCAGGGGAGCGAGTGTTGCGAATTTGGATATAGGTTGTATTGTTCTTGCTGGTGGCAAGGGCTTGCGTTTGGGACGGGACAAGACTCTGGAGGTTATTGGCAGTAGTAATTTGCTCCAGCGGGTAGTATCTCAGCTAAGCTCTTTTAACAGCAGTATTATTGTAGTTGTTGCTAAGGGGAAGTCGCTTCCTCAGTTTAGCCGTGACTCGAGGCTTAGAATAGCAACTGATATCTACCCCGGCAAGGGTGCCTTAGGTGGTATCCATGCTGGACTTGCCGCCTCAAACAAGTTTTATAACCTTGTTGTTGCCTGCGATATGCCCTTCCTGAACCAAGCCCTGCTGCAATATATGGTACAGGTTTCGCCCGGCTTTGACCTTGTTGTTCCCCGAGTGGGGGAGCTGGTTGAACCGCTTCACGCTGTTTACGCAAAGGGCTGTCAGGCTCCCATTGAGCGGCTGCTTGAGCAGGGTGAGACAAGGGTGAGGGTGCTATTTGGTCTGGTTAAGGTCAGATATATAGAGGGTGATGAGATCGGTCGCTTTGACCCCGAGCACCTGAGCTTTTTTAACGTTAATACTGAGGCTGACCTGGAGATGGCACAGCAACTGCTAAAGGAGACAAACGGTGATAAGCGTTGACGAGGCGCTGGAGAAGGTTCTTGAGCGCATAGATGTTCTTGGGGCTGAGGAGAGCGACGTTCTCGGTTGCCTGGGGCAGGTTCTGGCTGAGGATGTATCCTCCCCAATCGACATCCCTCCGCGGGACAATTCAGCCATGGATGGCTACGCCGTCAGGTCGGCGGATACCCGTGGTGCCAGCCGAAAGTCGCCCCGTTTTCTCCGTGTTGTTGAAACGGTCATCGCCGGTGCTACTCCCAAAAGCGGGGTAAAAGCGGGTGAGGCTATCCGGATTATGACCGGGGCGCCAATACCTGAGGGTGCTGACGCGGTGGTGAAGTTTGAGGATACTGATGAGCCGGAACGAGGGGGGACTCCGCAGGAGATAGGCATCCTCGTTGAGGTGGAGCCGGGCTTGGAAGTGCGGCGGGCGGGTGAGGATATTGGCGCCGGCTCACTGGTGCTGAAAAAGGAGGCGGTAGTCAGGGCGGCGGAGGTCGGTGTCCTGGCTTCGCTGGGGCGAAGCAGGGTGGTGGTTATCCGCCGCCCGGTGGTGGCTATTTTAGCTACCGGGGACGAGATAGCGGACGTTACTCAGACGCTGCCTCAGGGTAAGATATATAACAGTAATAGTTATAGCCTGGCTGCCTTGGTCCTGCGCTATGGCGGCATTCCCATGCTCTTGGGGATAGCCCTAGATAATGAGGACTCTCTGCTGGCTAAGCTTCGCCCTGGGCAGGAGGCAGACATGGTGATAACCTCTGGCGGCGTTTCCCTCGGCGATTATGATGTGGTGAAGGAGGTTCTGGCGAAACAGGGCGAGCTTGTCTTTTGGCGGGTCAGGGAGAAGCCGGGGAAACCACTGGCCTTCGGTATGCTCAGGGGGATGGGTAAGGGTGGCAGAAATATTCCCCTCTTCGCTCTCGCTGGTAATCCGGTAAGCGCCATGATTAACTTTGAGCTATTTGTTCGCCCGGCTATTCTTAAGATGATGGGCAAAAAGAATCTGGCTAAGCCCACCGTGGAGGCGGTAGTTGAAGATGCGATTGAGAATACCGATGGGCGGCGTGTCTTCACTCGGGCGATTGTGGAAAAGCGCGGCGACAAGTACTTTGCCCGGCTGACCGGTCCCCAGGGCTCGGGGATTTTGACCTCTATGGCTCTGGCTAACGGGCTGGTGATTGTTCCCGAGGATAAGCCCGGGGTGAAACGGGGGGATGTGGTTAAGGTAATGATGCTTGATTGGGGTGAAGAGATTGATATTTGATGCTTCGAATTTTGCCTTTGAACCGCCGCCGGTAATATCCCGGGCGCGGCGCGTTTTGCTTAAACCTAACGCCGCCTACCCCCTGTCATATCCGGTGACTACCAGCCCGGCGATGCTGTCGGCGATAATAAATGGTATCAGACAGATTAGCGATGCCGATATTCTAATCCTTGAGGGTACCCCCCGCAGCGACTCGGTTTTATCGATATACAAGAGCCTGGGCTATAATTTCCCCCGGGTATTGAACATGGATGTGAAGGATTGCGTCTGGGTGGAGGTGGATAATCCGCTGCCCAAGCCCCTGGCGATGCCTACCTTCTGGGTGCCTAATGTTATCCTGTCCTGTGACTACCTGATAACGGTGGCGCCACTAAAGGTGATTAAGGGCGGCGGAAGCCTTAGCATAATGAACCTGCTCGGGGTACTGCCGAGCAGTAAGTATGGGGGTGGGGCAAAACGGGGGTGGAAGGATTTATATAGCCTGGGGATAAATAAGGTAATCGCTGACCTCTATTTTACCCTGCCCTTTGACCTTGGAATTATTGAAGCTAGCCAGAAGTTCGTCGCCGCGAGCGACCCCACTCAGGGTGAGGTCGAGAAGTGCGGCAAGGTTTTTGTTGGTGAGCCCTACGAGGTAGATTGGGAGGCTTCGGAGGTGCTGGGGCTTAAGACAGATTACCTTGATTTAATCAGGGAAGCTAGAGTCGGGTTGGAAGGTTAATATGACTGATGCCGAGTCAACTCAGCGCTGGTTTATTGATTTAGATTGGCTTGAGCAACACAATCGCTCATTACTGGCTCAGGGCTGTCTGTGTCCCAAGTGCCTCAAGGAGCAGAAGGGGGAGGGTGAGCCGATTCCGCCGGCGGAGCTTATATCCAGCATTAAAGATTGCTGTGCCAAGACTTCTGATTTTATTAGCGATAGATTACCCATTTTAGAGAGTGTCTTTCGGCTTTTTCTGGCTAATGGCAACAAGCCTCTCAGCCTTGAGGAGCTGAGCAAACAGCTGGCTAAGCGGCGGGGTGGTGACACCCAGCGCACCTCGGTTGAGATTCTGTCCCGCCTGCTCAGGGATGAGCGCTACTACGGGCTGAGGCAAGTCGAAAAGTCGAGCTAGCTATAATACTCTACAGTAGTTGAGATATGTGCCCTTTGATGTTATCTACTAGAGGAATAAGCTGCCGTGCCTCTTTGGCAGTGTGTTTATAACACTTGTATCTAGCAGTTTCGCTGTCTTGCTTGAGCGTGTCATAGTCTGTTTGTATTGGCTTGAAGTCTGACTTAAAGAAACGCATGTTTCGTATTCTTTCAGGGTGAGTCCCAGAGTGATATCTCTTGGACGCTAGGAATGCCTCAACCCAATGTACTGCCTCATAAAATATTCCGGTAACCGCCCAATCCGTAAAAGGAGTATTATCTAGGTCGATGCTTGTCCAGAAGTCCCGGTTATGTGTAGCCCAGTTGATGTGCTCCTCTTTCTTAGGCATCCCATTACACCTGTCTTGGTAGTCTAATTGCCCTAGTAGGCGTTAGTTCCTTTAAATTGCGCCCACAACGATATATTATATGGAAATCCATGAGGAATGGAGAACGCTCCCCAGAGACAAGTATTTCAAGTATTCGTCCTTCAATCTCTACTAATTGGCGCAATATAGTAATATCACGCTTTGGTATTACCACCCATACGTCAACATTGTTATCTTCTATACTGACAAAGATATCCTCTACTGAGGGGTTTGTGTAAAGCTCATCTCTAATAAGGGCTATCCATCCATCAACACGTTGGTCTGAAGAATCAAAACCCCTCTTGCTGACCACGCTTATTACAGACGGTGTTTCTTCGCGTGCTTTAAAAACTATTGGCAGCCAATCTCTAGGTATAGATTGCCTGCTCGCGCTGTCAAATAAATCTACCTCAATGTTATAACGTGCAGCTTCTATCTCTAGCTTTGATTTTATTAAATGCCATTCTGCGTCTTTAGTAGCAACTTTGGTCATTAAATTTATCCCCTTTATACTCTGGTCTATGGCTTTCTCTTCAGTGCATCGGGTGATTTCACCACTGGTAAATTAGTGGACTTTATTCGATAGGCAGGGTTCCCTTCCTCATCATAAACCCCCTCTATTCTAAAGATTTCACTAACCACCAGTTTCATTTTAATAACAGTCCCGTCCATTAGCTGATATTCATTCCAATCTTCTTTGCGAGTTTGAAACTCTACCTCGGTCAACTTTTCCATTCTATATCCTCCTCCTTCCCCAGTAACATTAAGCCAGTAGAATCACTTGCTATTACGGAGGTATAGCTCTTCAGAACCTCGTTATTATACCACTATTTGCAATGCGCGGTAAACTCAGATATGTCAAGCTAGTACCTTACGCTGAAGCCGGCGTACTTTCCGCTGTACCCTGACCAGTCGGTAACTACCTTTTCCACCTCGGCTGATGGCGGTCCGACTTTGAGGTGGTCAATCAGCTTTTCTAACTGTTTTCTTTCCCCTTCAGCCACCACCTCTACGGCGCCGTCGGGCAGATTGCGCACATAGCCGCTCAGGCTAAGCTCATCAGCCCAGTGGGAGACAAAGGCGCGAAAGAAGACGCCCTGAACATAGCCGGAGACTACTGCCTTAACCGAAATTAAATCGCTGTTTCCCATCGCCTTATCTCAGAATAAACCTCAGCGGGAACTGGTCTTTGTCCAGTCGGTATAGACCTTGCCGGTGAGCCAGTTCAATAGCTTCCTCAAAATCATCCTTGGGGAGGGGGTGGGCGAGCTTGGGCATGTCAAAGGCTTTATAGCAGGGGTGGTACTGAGCCATAATGTTGAGGTAGGTATCGGCAGAAATTTCCCGGGCAAGGAAGCTCACCACCTCCCCGGTTCCAGCCAGCCCATCAGGCAGTACCAGGTGGCGCACCAGCAGACCGCGCTGGGCTATACCCTGCTTGTCCAGCTTTAGGTCACCGACCTGGCGGTGCATCTCCCTGACTGCCGCCCGGTTAATTTCGGGGTAGTCCTTTATCCCCGATAGCTCCTCGGCGATTTTTTCATCAGAGTACTTCATATCGGGCATATAGATATCAACGACGCCGTCCAGCAGCTTTAGTGTTTCTACGGCGTCATAGCCGCCGCTGTTATAAACCAGGGGCAGACAGAGTCCATTTGTCGCTGCCAGCTCCAGGGCTTCCAGAATATAGGGGACAACGTGGGTGGGGCTGACCAGGTTTATGTTGTGGCAGCCTTTGTCTTGGAGGGAGAGCATCATCTTGGCTAGCTGCTCACTATTCGCCGGGCTCCCCTCCCCGAGTTGGCTTATGGTGTAGTTCTGGCAGAAAAGGCAGTGGAGGTTACAGTAGGTGAAGAAGATTGTCCCCGAGCCGTGGCTGCCGACGAGGGGCGCTTCCTCGCCGAAGTGGGGACCGTAGCTTGAGACCAAAACCTCGGTGGTAACCTGGCATTCGCCGCTTTCCCCCGTCAGACGGTTGACCCGGCAGTGGCGGGGGCACAGCCGGCACTCCTCCAGTATTGCTCTGGCTTTTTCCGCCCGAGCCTTTAACTCCCCGCCCTCGTGGAGCTTTTGATAGGCAGCTATATCTCCTCCTCTTCCTCTCGCCTCCTCACCTTTTTGATTACTTCCACTTCTACTGGAGGGGGGAGGATGGTGGTGGTTATTTTCTTAGCGTCTTTCTTGGGCTTCTTCTTTTCTCGCCGTCTATAGTCTCGCTTTCCCATGGCAACACCTCTACTTGGGGATGGTTAATTAAAGTTTAGCAGAGAGGGATTATGGTGTAAAGTTGGCGGGAAGCCGGCCTAGGGCGGAGCGGGCGGCTTCTGTCTCCGCCGCCTTTTTGCTTTTGCCTGACCCTCTGCCCAGGACATTACCACCGACCTTTACCTCAATGGTGAAGGTTCGGTCATGGGCTGGTCCCGCTACGACTACTACCTGGTAGGTAGGTGTTGGCTGTTGCCTTGCCTGCAGAAGCTCCTGCAATCGCGATTTATAGTCTGCCTCCGCCCCTTTCTTTAGTCCTTGGCTGGTCGCTCTCAGGATAAAGCTCCTGGCTGCCTTCAAGCCCCGGTCAAGAAAGATAGCGGCGATTATCGCTTCCAGGGCGCTGGACAGGTTACCCGGCTTGCGCCTTCCCCCGCTTGCCTCCTCCCCCCTTCCCAGATAGAGGTAATCGCCCAGGCGGATAGCCCTTGCCGTTCGGGCCAGGGCGTCCCGGCACACCACCGATGAGCGGAGCTTGGTCATCCCCCCTTCATCAAGGTGAGGAAAGCGCTGGTAAAGCTCTGTAGCGATGATAAAGTCCAGGATAGCGTCGCCGAAGAACTCAAGCCTTTCGTTGGAGGTCAGGTTAAGAGCGGGGTTCTCATTGATATATGAAGTGTGGATTAAGGCTTGCTCCAGCAGGGAGCGGTCCTTAAACTTGATGCCCAGGGTCTTTTGCAGCTTGCCTAAGTCAGTCATTTTTTAATAGTTTAGCATAAATGGGCAAGCTGGCGATGTCAAGTTGTTTGTCTTATTGCCATAGATAGGGCTGTGTGTTACAATCTTTTTGCGCTGGGGAATCGTCTAGTGGTAGGACAGCGGACTCTGGATCCGCCAGGGAAGGTTCGAATCCTTCTTCCCCAGCTTTCGGGTGGCGCATTCGTCTAGGGGTTTAGGACACCTCCCTCTCAAGGAGGAGATCACCGGTTCGAATCCGGTATGCGCTACCAATTTGGTAATATTATTACCACCTTTCAGCTTCAGTTCCTTTTTTAATTATGTTATATGCAGTGAGTTCACGATTGATTACGGGTAGTTATATTCCCAAATATATCATTTCCCCCCTTTTTTGCTGAGATTAGCAAGATATGAATTATGACCTGCCCCACAGAATGAAAAGCACATCTATCTAGTTTATTAGCCATGCGACCTCGGAGGCTCGTCTTCAACTATGTTGTACCCTAAGTCAGCAACTTCTTGTCATTGACAGCTTATGAAATAGGAACGTAAGATAGGAACACGGCAGTCATATTAGAAATCTCTGGAATCTCAAAAAGGAGGTTAAATTATGGTTACGGCTAAACGGTGGGGTACGATCCTGTTATCCCCGAGCAGAATTGAGGCTTTGACCGATGGGGTCTTCGCTATCGTTATGACGCTTTTGGTGCTGGAGCTTAGCCTACCTGTAGTAGCAGGAAGCTCAGCGCACGCCGGATTGGCTCAGGGCTTGATTAGTATGTGGCCAAAATTCCTAAGCTACTTCGTGACCTTCTTGATGCTGGGATTCATGTGGTTCATGCATCATCTTCAGTTCAGTCAAATCAAACGTTCTGACAGCGTGCTGGTATGGGCAAACATTATCTTTTTGATGTTTGTAGCACTGCTACCATTTTCAACATCTATGCTAGGAGAGTACATGGGAGAGCAGTTGCCGGTTTTAGTATACGGAGGCAATTTTATTGCATGCATGACTGTGCGCTATATTTTGTGGTCGTATGCCACAGGAAAGTACCGCTTGGTAGATAAAGATATCGACCCTGGTGAAGTAAGGGCGCCAAAGATATTTATACCGAGAGGTATTGCCTTTTTCGCAATTGCCATGGGCATCTCATACCTGAATGCTGTTGCCGCAATCTGCATTTTTGCTGCTTACCTTATTTTTGCCATAATAAACACCATGATTCATTATCGCATCAGCTCTGCCGGTCAGACGGCGAAATAGGTGTGATGGAATAACGCACTGTAATCTTTTCAGCAAGACTAGCTTAACATTTGGCATCAGGGGTCAATAGCCTTTGTAAGTTAGGTATCAGCCTCTTCTTCTCAAACGCCAATTCGGAATGCTTCCAATGCGGGCTACCATTTTGCACAATTGCCTTGATTGCGATATACAATAACCTAACACTAAGAAGTAGCTGCGGTTTCCTTTTTCATCATCGCTTCGATTTCAGCGTAGGGTATCTTTACCTTGGGGAGTACCGGTTTCCCATCGGGTCCCATCTCAATGGCGCCGGTAGGGCAAACGAAGGCACAATCGCCACAGCCGAGGCAATCCTCGCTTAACTCATAAGCATAGAAGGGGGCGGCAACCTCCCTGTATATCCCCCGGTTGACTAGGCTTATCGCCGATGTCCCCATTATCTCTTGGCAAGCCCTGACGCACAAGCCGCACAGAATACAGCCCTGGTCCCCCAGGGCAAACCTCGGCTTCTTAACCCCATATTCCTCAGCCAACTCCTGTATCCTCTTTACGTTGGGGCATCTGGCTAGCAGGAGCTCAATTATCCCTTTGCGTAGCTTTCTCACCCTTTCCGTATTGGTCTTTACTATCAGTCCCTCTTTCACCGGGTAGAGGCAGGCAGCGACAAATTTAAACTTGGAGCCCCCATCCTCGCTTACCTCAACAGTGCATATCCGGCAAGCCCCGTAGGGTTTGACCGCCGGGTGATGACAGAGAGCCGGGATATTTCCGATTCCAGGCATACGTTCCACCGCCTCCAGGACAGTCTGACCGCCTGAGACGGCAATCTCCTTATCATCAACCGTGAGGTGAACCACGTTAACCCCTTCAGCATCCTTTACCTCAACCCATCTTTCACCATCAATCCAATATTTTGCCATTGGCTAACTCCTTTCACCGCTTTATCACGGCACCGAACTTACAAACGTCGTAGCAAGCGCCACACTTGATACACATAGCCTGATTAATGGTGTGCGGTTTTCTTTTCTCTCCACTGATGGCACTTGTAGGACATGCCCTTAAGCACCGGAGACAGCCTTCGCACTTCTCAGGGTCAATGGAGTACTGGATTAACTCCTGACAAACACCGGCGGGACACTTTTTCTTGTCAAT
>CAZDHX010000013.1:28332-40709 GCA_964505425.1 uncultured Dehalococcoidales bacterium
CGTCCCTGAAATATTTGAGGGTGCTCAGCACGGGATTAGCCGCGGTCTGCCCCAGGGCACAGAGGGCACCGCCACTGAGAATCTCAGCCAGCTCCTCCAGTGTATCAAGGTCTTCTTGCCGGCCCTTTCCCCGAGTGATTCTGCCCAGGATTTCGCTCATCCTGGTCAGACCCTCGCGGCAGGGGACACACTTGCCACACGATTCCCCCTTGAGGAACTCAATGAAGTAGCGGGCGACATCGACCATACAGGTGTCCTCGTCCATTACTATCATGCCGCCGGAGCCCATCATCGAGCCGAGCTTGGTGAGTTCGTCAAAGTCCACCGGCGTATCAAGATACTTTTCAGGGATGCAGCCACCTGAAGGACCGCCGGTCTGCACCGCCTTGAATTTCTTGCCATTGGGAATGCCGCCGCCGATGTCGAAAATCATTTCCCTCAGGGTTATCCCCATGGGCACTTCCACCAGACCGGTGTTGTTTATCTTCCCCACCAGGGAAAATATCATCGTCCCCTTGCTGCCGGCGGTGCCAATCTTGGAATACCACTCCGCCCCTTTACTCACTATCAGCGGAATATTTGCCCAGGTCTTGACATTATTTAATAGGCTTGGCTTTTCCCACAGCCCCTTCTCCGCCATGTGGACATATTTTGCCCTCGGTTCTCCTATCTTTCCTTCAAGAGAAGCCATCAGGGCGCTGGACTCTCCACAAACGAAAGCCCCGCCACCCTTGTTTATCGTCACCGTGAAATCAAAGCCGGAGCCCAGTGTGTCCTCCCCCAGCAGCCCGTAGTCCATTGCCTGCTCAATGGCTATCCGGGCATGGCTTACGGCTAGAGGATACTCATTGCGGACATAGACATAGCCCCGGTGGGCGCCGATAGCGTAGGCGCCGATAATCATCCCCTCCAGGACACTGTGGGGGTTGCCTTCAAGAAGGCTTCTATCCTGATAAGCGCCGGGGTCACCCTCATCGGCATTACAAATCACAAATTTAATATCGCCCTCGGCATCACGGCAGGACTGCCATTTCCTGCCGGTAGGGAAGCCACCGCCACCCCTCCCCCGCAGACCTGACTTTTTAACCTCCTCAATAATCTTCTCTGGGGACATGCGGAAGAGGGCTTTGCTTAAGGCAGAATACCCGCCGGCGGCAATGTAATCTTCAATATTTTGGGGGTCAATCTCCCCGTTGGCACCAAAGATAGTCCGTGTCTGCCTCTTGTAGAAGGGAACCTCGGATTCATGGGTAATCTTCTCTTTTGTTACCGGGTCAACATAGAGCAAGCGCTCAATAACCTTGCCGCCAAGTACGGTCTCGGAGATAATCTCCGGCACATCCTCGGGCTTTACCTGCTGATAGAAAATCTTCTTTGGGCGAATGACCACCACCGGTCCCCGCTCGCAGAAGCCATGACACCCTGTCTCCTTGAGTTCCACACTCATCTGGAGCTCTCGTCTTTCGATTTCATCAAGGAAAGCATCGACAACTGCCTCAGCCCCGGAGGCACGACAACCAGTGCCGCCGCATACCGATATACAGGTCCGCTTCGGGTCTCTTTTGCCAAGTATTGACTGGCGCAGCTTCTCTAGCTCAGCGGCACTGCCCACTCTTTTTTCCAGTAACTTCCGTACCTGCTCTACCATGTCAGCTTCCTCAAGAGTTTATTTGTATCTCCTCAAGACACGGTCAAGCTTATCGGGGTTCATCCGGCTCTCATATTTCCCATCGACAACGGCTACCGGACCGAGGGCGCAACAACCCAGGCAGTTGACCGTCTCTAGGGTAAATCTCATGTCCTCGGTTGTTTCCCCGGGTTTTATCCCGTAGTCCCTTTCTATCTTGTCCACCAGCCTCTGCCCTCCCCTTACATGACAGGCAGTGCCAAGGCAAACAGTTATCAGGTGGCGTCCCCTCGGCTTCAAACTGAAGGCGCGGAAGAAGGTGGCTACGCTGAAGACTTGACCCAAGGGAATATCCAGCTTCTGGCTAACCCTTACCAGCACGTCCCGGGGAAGGTAATTGAACTCAGCCTGAATATCCTGAAGCAGGGATATCAGCTGTTCCTTCTTATCGGCGTAGCTATCGATGAGGGAATCAACCTTTTCCGAGTAGTTCTCTACGATTGCTTTTACCCTGGGAAAATCAAGAGCAGATTCCACGCTTAACCTCCTAGTTTAATCACCAACCTTAGAATACTATCCTCTGGACCCCGTGCCATCCGTCATCGCACCCGCCTTTAGCGCTAGTGTTACCTTTGTTGGTTGGTATTATGCACGGCAAATTTCACCGCTTCAGTCTTGGAGCTAGGTATATTGCCTTAGGTAGTTTTACGCTTGAGGCGACTACCCTGTTCGGGTATAATAATCTAGGGAGGTAAATCTATGAGCGTGGTCAAGGTTCTCGTGGCTGAGGACCATCCCATAACGCGGGAGGGTATCCGCAAACTTTTAGATAGCGAGGACGGCTTTGCCGTAATCGGTGAGGCTGGCGATGGGGAGGAGGCAGTGCAGATGGTCACCGAGCTAAAACCCGATGTGGTCATCATGGATGTCGCCATGCCCAAGCTTAATGGTATTGAGGCGACGAGGCAGATTAAGCTGATTCGCCCGGCGACGGCGGTGTTAATACTAACTGCCTACGATGATGATGAGTATGTCTTTGGACTGCTGGAGGCAGGTGCCGCCGGTTATCTGCTAAAGACCACCAGTGGTGATGAGCTGACGCGGGCTATCGGTGCTGTCTATAAGGGTGAACCGGTGCTTGACCCTCTAATTACCCGCAAGGTGATAAACCGCTTTAGATTCCCCGACAAGATGCCACGAGCGGCAAAGCCCTCCGAGCACCTCAGTGACCGCGAGGTAGACATCATAAAGCTGGCAGCGAGGGGCATGACCAATAAGGAAATCGCTGATGAGCTTCACCTCAGCCGGCGCACGGTTGAGGGTAATCTGAGAAGTATTTTTAATAAACTGGGGGTCGGCTCCCGCACTGAAGCCGTGCTCTATGGCGTAAGAAAGGGCTGGCTCGCGCTGGAAGAATTGCCCTGACAGGTATGGCTCAGAGGTTATTAGGTTCAGAAATGCTTGCCAAGATTATTGATGGCTCTTCTATCCCCTCATTTGTAATCAATAAGGACCATGAAGTCACTTATTGGAATACAGCTGTTGAAGCCCTTACTGGCATAAAAAGGGGGGAAATAATTGGAACTGACGAACAATGGAGGGCATTCTACAACGAAAAAAGACCGGTCATGGCTGATTTAATAGTGGATGAAGCAACAGCCGAGGAGATTGAGACCTACTATTGGGGTAAATGCGAAAAATCCCCCTTGATTGATGGTGCCTATGAAGCTGAGGATTTCTTTCTCGACCTCGGTAGGAATGGAAGATGGCTTCATTTTACGGCAAGCCCGATAAGAGATAACAGCGGAGAAATAATAGGTGCCATAGAGACCTTAGAAGATATCACCGAGCGAAGGGGTGCTGAGGAGGCACTGCACGAGTCGGAGAAGAGCTTCAGATCTTTATTTGAGGGCGCCTATGATGCTATCTGGGTCCATGATTTAGAAGGTAATATCCAGACGGCAAATAAGGCGGCGGTGGAACTTGGTGGTTACCCGGTGGAAGAGCTGGTGGGGATGAATGTAAAGTCATTTCTCAGTGGTGAAAGCCTGAAGCTGGCAAGAGAGGTAAGCCGCAAGCTGACCGAACGCCAGCCCATAGACCTTCCCTACGAACTGAAGTTAATTAGGAAGGACGGCTCAGAGGCAATATGCATGGTTTCTACCAACTTGATTACCAGCGATGGTAAGCCAAAGGGTTTTCAGAATATAGCTAGAGATGTGACCCAGGATAAGCGGATGCAGGAAAATTTGCGCTACTATTTGCGGGAGATTACCAGGGCTCAAGAGGAGGAGCGCAAACGTATTGCTCGCGAGCTTCACGATGATACGGCTCAGGTCCTGGGTTCTCTTTCACGGCAACTGGATAACTTCGTTCGCAAAAAACACGGTTTGGCTCCCAATGAGGTCTTGTTTCTTAAAGACCTGCAGGCTCAGCTCAATCATGGGGTGCAGGGTGTGAATCGCTTCATTCAGGACCTGCGCCCGTCTCTGCTAGACGATTTAGGCTTAATCCCGGCAGTGAGGTCGTTAGTGAAGGGCCTGCAAGAGTCCGACGGCATAGCTGCCGACCTAGGTGTGGTTGGCGAAGAAAGGCGCTTTTCGCCTGAAGTTGAATTGCTGTTGTTCCGTATTGTCCAGGAGGCGCTTAATAATATCAGGAGGCATGCTCGGGCCTCAGATGCCCGGGTAGTAATCGAGTTTGCCGAAGATAAGGTTAAGGTTACCATCTCTGACAACGGTCGGGGGTTTAGTTTATCAGGAAGATTAGATGACCTTCCCCGCAGCGGTAAGCTTGGTCTTGCCGGAATGCAGGAGCGGGCACGGTTACTGGGTGGCACTCTTGAGGTGAAGTCAACGCTAGGCGAAGGGACAACCTTGGTAATCGAGGTGCCCGGCTAGCCAGCTTGCTCATCTACCTGAAACACTCGCTATTTTGTTACAATTTGCTCTAACATCTTTTATTAAGGGTAGGACTCCTACCGTATCGGTGCATAGCTTAAATGACAGAGAAGGCAACGACTGGCGTTAACAAGAATGTGGTGTTGCTCATTGCCACCATGAGTTCGTTCATTACTCCCTTCACATCGTCTTCGGTCAATATTGCCCTTCCTTCGATTGGCATAGAGCTCTCATTAAATGCGGTGGTATTGGGCTGGGTGGCTACCGCTTATCTGCTGGCGGCGGCCGTGTTTCTGGTACCCTTCGGACGGATTGCCGATATCACCGGCAGGAAGAGGATTTTCCAGATTGGCATCATCATTGATGCCGTTGCCTCAATCCTCGGCGCCGCTTCGCCTTCCGGACTCTGGCTGATTCTCTGCCGCGCCTTGCAGGGGCTTGGTGGTGCCATGATCTTTGGCACGGGGGTGGCAATTCTGACATCAGCATTCCCGCCTAAGGAGAGAGGCCGGGCCCTGGGCATCAATGCGGCCGCGGTTTACGCCGGGCTGGCGGTGGGGCCACTTGCCGGCGGCTTTCTGACGGGACATTTCGGTTGGCGAAGCATTTTTCTCTTTAATGCCTTCCTGGGCTTGATAATTACGGTAGCGGTCTTATGGAAGCTGAGGGGAGAGTGGGCAGAGGCTAGGGGAGAGAGGTTTGATTTCGTTGGCTCGGTAATCTATAGCCTGGCATTGGTGGCTATAATATATGCCTTTTCCGTGTTGCCGGCGCTGTGGGGAGTCTGGCTAATCCTCATTGGTGCGCTGGGCTTGGTAGCCTTCATAAGGTGGGAAATGAGGCAGGAGTACCCCGTACTCAACATCGGGTTTTTCAGAAATAATACCGTCTTCGCTTTTTCTAATCTGGCGGCGCTAATCAACTATAGTGCCACCTTTGCCGTTGCTTTCCTCCTGAGCCTTTACTTGCAGTACGTAAAAGGGTTTACCCCGGAGCACGCCGGGCTGATTCTAATGGCTCAGCCGCTGGTAATGGTTATTTGCTCCCCAATTGCCGGCAGTCTCTCGGACAGAATCGAGCCACGCATTGTCTCATCCATGGGTATGGCATTGACAACCATAGGACTGGTGATGCTGACCTTTCTGGGCAGCGGCACCGGTCTCCCCTTCATCCTGATTAGCTTGGTTATCTTGGGTTTGGGGTTTGGCTTTTTCTCTTCACCGAATACCAATGCCGTGATGGGCTCCGTGGAGGGGAAATTCTACGGCGTGGCATCAGGGACGCTGGGTACGATGCGACTGACGGGGCAGGCTTTTAGCATGGGGATGGTTTTGCTGCTCTTTGCCTTGTATATCGGGAGGGTTCAGATAACCGCCGACTATTACCCGCTTTTCCTGAAAAGTATGAAAACCGCCTTCGCTATCTCTGCGGCTCTTTGTTTCGGTGGTATTTTTGCCTCTATCGCCAGGGGTAAAACACATCCGGTGAGTGGTTAGCGGCGGGAGCGGGACTTCTGCGGTTTTTGTTTTTTCTCTGAGTTCCCGCCGAAGAACTGGTCAAGTGCAGTCTGCAGGTCTTGAGGAGTGAACGGCTTGGTTATGTATCCATCGGCACCCATAACATCCTGGCTGAGCTTCCTGTTGAGGTCGTAGCCTATAGCCGTTATCATGACCACGGGGATTTGCTTGGTAGCCTCGTCCTTCTTAATCATATAGCAGGCAGTAAGCCCGTCCATCTTGGGCATCATCATATCCATCAGAATAATGTCCGGTTTTTGGCTGCGGGTCATATCTACCGCCTCGGCGCCATCTCGTGCCTCGAGGATGGCATAGCTTTTGCTCAGTATCCTGTTTACCAGCTGTCTGACGCCTGGTTCGTCATCAACAATGAGCACCTTCTTTTTATTCGTTTCGGCCATCTTTATCAGGCCCCCTTATTTCAGGCCTCTGCCAGTACTGTTTCAGCTATGGGTGTTTTAAGGAAAGCGGCGGCGATAGCCGGGTCGAACTGAGTGCCAGTGCAGCGCTTGATTTCGTCTAAGGCTTCCTTTCTAGACATGGCGGAGCGATAGGGACGTTCCGAGGTCATGGCATCAAAGGCGTCAGCCACCGCCAGGATTCTGGCCGCCAGGGGTATTTCATCACCTTTAACAACTTGATGAAGCCCGGTGCCGTCATAATGGTCGTGGTGGTGGGCAATCATCTCCACCACCCTCACATTAGCCACCGGCTTGACAATGCCCGCGCCCACCTGGGCATGAATCATAATGTGCTCATACTCCTCGCGGGTCAGTTTGCCCGGCTTATTCTGGATAAGCTGGTCAACGGCAATCTTACCCACGTCATGGAGCAAGCTCCCCCAGCGCAGGTCCTCCATGTCATGTTCGGATAAACCGAGTTCATTACCTATAGCCAGGGCAACCTCGGTTACCCGGCGCGAATGCCCGGCAGTGTACCTGTCCTTGGCTTCCAGGGCGAAGACCAGCGCCTCAATGGCGCCGAGGAAAATCTTTCTAATCTCCCTCGTCTGCTCCTCAATCTTTTCCTCCAGATGTTGCTGGTACTCCCTGATTTTGAGCTGTAGCTGTCTTTTCTCCAGAGCGCCTTTGACGCTCAGGCTAACCTCGTCTAAGTTAAAGGGCTTGCAGATGTAATCATCGGCTCCTTTCTTTATACACTGGATGGCAACACTGAGTTCGGTAACTGCAGTAGCCATAACGACCGAGGTGTCAGGGTAGGCGGCTTTTATTTCCGGGAGGAGCTCAATTCCCGATTTACCCGGCATCTTTATATCCAGAATCACCAGTCCCACCGGACCGTTTCTCAGCTTGCTGAAGACCTCCTCGGCGGTAGACGCCTCCTTGCAATCGTAGCCTTCGCTTGATAGTTTCTGGCAAAGGAGCCTTCTGATTACGGCTTCGTCATCAATGACGAGCACTCTTTCATGTTGGTTCTGCATATCCATATCGCTGTTCAACCTCTATCTTTTACCCGACTTGGAATAACCAGTTTAGACCTTTATGCCCACAGCCGTTCTGACTATTGCTCTTAGCTCATCAGGGGTGAATGGCTTGGACAGATACGGTCGGTTAGTCTTTTCCAGAAATGCCTTGGTATTGCCGCTCAGCACGTCCCCGGTGCTGAATATGACCCTTTTTGCCATTTCAGGGTGATTTTCCTCCAGATGCTCGTAGAGTTCGATGCCGCTCATTGATGGCGTTCTGATGTCAACGAGGCAGAGGTCATACTCCTTTTGGTCCAGTATGTCTAGAGCAATCTTCCCGTTTACTGCAATTTCCACCTTGAATCCTTCGGCGCTGAGCGTTCTTGAGCAGACCTGAGCGATAATTGGTTCGTCCTCAACTACTAATATGCTTTTCTCGTTACTGTTAGCTTCTACCATGGTCACCTCCTCCTTCGGGTCAGGAGCTGTTAATAGGTAGTTCGACGATAAATGTGGCTCCCTTACCCGGCTGGCTTCTGGCGTGTATCTTGCCGCCATGCTCAGCCACTATCCCGTGGCAGATACTCAAACCAAGCCCGGTCCCTTTACCCACTTCCTTGGTGGTAAAGAACGGGTGGAATATTCGGCTCAGGTTTTCCCTTGAAATGCCTGAGCCGTCGTCAGCAAATGAAATCCTTATCATGCTGTCGACTTTTTTGGTGGTGATGGTTAGCGTGCCCTTATTATTTGTCGCCGCCATGAAATATTCGGCGTTGATGATGAGGTTGAGGAAGACCTGCCGTATCAGGAAATGGTCAGCCATAACCTCCGGCAGGGCAGAGTCAAACTGTTTGGCGACCTCGATGTTATTTACCTTTTGTTCATAAGCACGCAGTCTCAGCACGTCCTCGATAACGCCGTTTATCTGGGTCAGCTGTTTCACTGGTCCATGTTTTCGGGCAAAGGTGAGCAGGTTTTTGACTATGCCCGCGGCGCGCTGCGCTTCGCTGTGGACAAGTTTCAGGTCTTCCTTGAAGTCGTCAGCGATATCCTTCTCCGTGAGTAATTGGGAGAAACCGATGATGCTGGTCAGGGGGTTGTTAAGCTCGTGAGCGATACCGGAGGCTAGCTCGCCAATGGAAGCCAGCCGGTCAGTCAGCATAAGCTGCTCCTGCATTCCCTTGCGCTCGGTGATGTCCCTTATGATTGTTATGTGACCAATGGGATTACCCTCAGCGTTCCTCAGCACGCTGGTGCTTAGCTCGGCGGGAAACTCGGTGCCGTTAGCTTTAAGCAGGGTGTATTCCACACCGCTGACCTTTCCCTGCTTTATAGCTTGCCGCATGTTGTCTAATATCCGCTCATAGTCGCGGGGGACGACAAGCTCCAGGGCGTTCTTGCCCACCATTTCATCCTTAGATTTAAATTCGTGTATCTCCACCATTCTCTGGTTGACCTCGGTGATGACACCATTCAAGTCAATAACTGATATCCCATCGGTTACCGACTCAAACATTTTTCTTAGCTGTTCCCGGCTCCCCCTCAGTGCCTCTTCCACCTGCTTGTGCTCGGTGATATCCATGAAATTCCCCAGGACTGCCCGTTTTCCCTTATGAGTGATTGGAGCCACCGCTTCCATAACGACCCTTATATTGCCGTCTTTGTTACAGACCCTGAATTCGTAAGGCTCCAGACGCTTGCCCTTCAGCATTTTTATCGCGTTTTCTCTCACCATGGCTCTGTCGTCAGGGTGTACCAGACTGAGAGCGGTTCTGCCCAGCAGTTCGTCCTGGGTGAGGCCGAGCACTTTCATAATCTGCGGATTGATTATTTCGAACATTCCGTGCTGGACCACATAGACGCCAATCTGGGAGCTGTGGATGAGGGTGGTGGCAAGTTCCTCCGCCTGCTTACGCTTGGTGACATCACGGCAGACGCTGAGTATAAGGTCTTCGCTATTCACTTTGATAACGCGAGAGTGTGTTTCAACCAGCATTGAGGTCCCGTCTTTGCGGCGATGGACACTTTCAAAGGTGGCTTCCCCTTCGTCTACGAGTTCTTTTACATGTGAATTGAAAAGGTGGGCAAGCTCGGGGATAGCCAGGTCCCCCCCCATTCATTGCCAGCAATTCTTCTTTAGTGTAGCCCCGTGATTTATAGGCAGCCTCATTTACATAGACAAGACTCCCATCGGTGCGATATAAAAAGATGGAGTCAGTGGCAGCGTCCAGGAGCTGTGCTTTGAGGTTCAGCTCCTCCCTTAGCTTGCCCGTCGTCTGTTGTTTGACTTGCACTGCTCTCACGTAGCTATCCTCTCGGCTTCTTCCGGCTTACTGCGTTGGCGCGGCTGGTCTTCGCCTTGATGCTCTCTACCTGAGCGTCGGTAAATAGTCTCCAGCCCCGCCAGTCCCGGTACTCAACCTCATCGCTGAATGCCCCGTCCTTTAACCATCGGAAGAGGGTATTCTTGCTGACGCCGACCATGCGGCAGACCTCGCTTGTTCGGTAATAGGTCTGACCATTGATAGTAACAGGCATATCTTTAGTATCCTGAGTCCACTCAGGTATAGCATAGCCGATTTTCGCCACTAGGCAAATCCTACGTTTGTACCTATCTGGCTAATACTTTAGTCCTGTTACCTTAGTCAAAAACCGGCTAGACAATCTTATCGGCTTGGTGATAGGATAGCTCTGGTATCACTAGCGGCTTATGGAAAGCATAATCATTCTACTGCTGGCACTGGCTATTGACCTGACCGTGGGGGAGTTCCCCCGCCCCCTGCACCCCGTGGTCTGGATGGGGAAGCTCGCTTCACTCGGCTTGAAGATTTCACCTCGCCGGGGGCGGTGGGCTCAAATGAGTTATGGAGTAGTGGTAGTAGTAGCCGTCTTAGCCGTTTTTGTGCTGGCGGCTTATTTTCTCCTTTCCTATCTCCATGAGCTAAACGTAGTAGCCTATGTTGTGGTCGGCGCCTTCCTGCTTAAGTCAACCTTTTCCATAAGGGAGCTGCGCCGCTCGGCGCTAAAGATTAAGCAGTTCCTTGAGGGTGGCAAGTTGGGCAGGGCGAGGGTTGAGGCTAAAGCTCTGGTCAGCCGCGACACCAGCCGACTTGGTGAGCCACGTCTGGTGTCGGCGACAGTGGAATCGGTGGCGGAGAATACCAGCGATAGCTTTATTGCTCCCCTTCTCTTTTTTCTCCTTTTTGGCGTGCCCGGGGCGATAGGCTACCGGGTTATAAATACCATTGACGCTATGATTGGCTATCATGGTAAATATGAGTATCTGGGGAAGTTTGCCGCCAGGCTGGATGACGTGCTGAATTTCATTCCGGCGCGCCTTTCCGGGTTGCTGCTGGTGGCGGCTGGCTATCTATCGGGGATGGGTGGCGAGAAGGCGTGGCGGGTTATGCTCCGCGACCATGCCAAGACGGAGAGCATCAATGCCGGCTGGCCGATGAGCGCCGCTGCCGGTGCCCTCAGGACACGGCTGGAAAAGATAGGGCACTACCGCCTGGGCAATGCCAATAACCCCCTCTCCCCCCGGCTCATCCCCCCGGTAGTAAGGCTGATGGGAGTGTCCGTTTTGCTATGGGGCGGGTTTTGCCTAGTTGTGGAGGTGATGAAGTTTGTCTTTAACGCCCAGGTCTGAAGCGCAGAATACGAAGCCTTCCCAGCATGGCGGCATTGATTATGCCGAGCTTGAGGCGCTGGGCATTGCCCCTGAGGAAGTCCTTGACTTCAGTGCTAACCTGAACCCCTTCGGTTCGCCGCCGGGGATAAAGAGGGCGCTGGAAAAGGCGAATATCGCCGCCTACCCGGACTCCAGGGTTAGCAAGCTCGGGCGTTTACTGGCTGATAAACTGGGGGTGAGTGAGGAGAACATTATTGCTGGCAGCGGCTCCGTTGAGCTGATACGCCTGGCGGCTCTTGCCTACTTCGGGCGGGGAGACCCTGTCCTTATCATTGAGCCCACCTTTGGCGAATATGAGGTTGCCTGCCAGATTTCAGGGGCATCCATTATCAAGCAACGCCGTGCCCCAAAAAGCTTTCGGCTAGATATAGAGGAGACGATTGGGTTAATCCAACAGCACCGCCCCAAGGGCATCTTTATTGACAACCCCAATAACCCCACCGGGCAGTATCTTTCGCTTAAGGATTTTGAGAAGCTTCTTGATGCCGGCAAGGGTTCCCTGGTGGTGTTGGACGAGGCTTATATCACCTTTGTTGATGATGTCTGGTCTTCTGTGGATATGATTAGGGAAAATTCTCTGCTTATCCTGCGCTCTATGACCAAGGACTATGCCCTGGCCGGGCTTCGCCTCGGCTATGGGGTGGCGGGGAAGGAAATTATCTCCACCCTCAGCCGCATCTGTCCACCGTGGAACGTTAATGCTGTCGCTCAGCAGGCTGGATTGGTGGTGGTGGCGGCGGAGGGCTATCTGCGGCGGTGCCAGGCTAAGCTTAAGCCGGCGAAGAACTATCTTGTTGCTCAGCTCAGCCGCCTGGGACTACCCCCCGTACCCTCGGCGGCGAATTTCCTGCTGGTTGAGGTGGATAGTGCCCCCGAGTTTCGCCGTAAGCTGCTCCAGAGGCGAATGCTGGTGCGTGATTGCACTTCATTTGGTCTGCCCGGCTATGTGCGTATCTCTCCCCGGACCATGCCTGAGTGTCGTAGGTTGGTCAAAGCTATTGAGGAAATGATGGATGTGGGGCGTTAAGCTTGACTTTTAAATCTTCCATTCTTTATAATATTTCGTTGATTGACTTTGCCCGAGTAGCGCAACGGTAGCGCAACCGACTTGTAATCGGTAGGTTAGCGGGTTCGAGTCCCCTCTCGGGCTGGGGTTCGGTGGTGGGGAGGGGTGCCGGAGTGGTTAATCGGAGCAGACTGTAAATCTGCCGCCTGA
>CAZDHX010000014.1:0-36396 GCA_964505425.1 uncultured Dehalococcoidales bacterium
CTATTGACCTTATCACCATGTTCATGGGTGGGGCGGCTGGCGCAAAGCGAGTAAGGGGAAGGAAGACCAAGTAGCTAAGAGGGGTTAGCTTTGCAGGGTAACGTCTCCGGCGACAATCTTGGTCAGACTGCCATCGGACTGGCGGAGCAGCAGACTGCCATCGCTGGCTACTGACTCAGCGATACCTTTATAGGTGGCTTCTTTTGAGCTTACCTGAACCCTTTTGCCCAGTGTCGCCAGCCTATCTCGCCATTCCCGGTAAACGGCATCCCCCGAGGGCAAAGCCAGGTATAGTCTTTCTATTTCGGCTAAGAGGCAGCGTACCATGTCTGGGCGGGATACATCCTTCCCCAGCTCATGGGAGAGGCTGGTGGCAGTGGGCAGTATTTCGGGAAAATCAGCAAGTTTGATGTTGACGTTTAACCCGATGCCGATAACGGCGTAGCCTGCCCCCTTACCCTTGAGTTCGCTTTCAATTAAAATGCCGCACACCTTCTTGCCGTTAATAAGGACGTCGTTGGGCCACTTAATCTCTGATTTCAAGCCGGCGACCTTCTCAAGGCAATGGGCTACGCTTAGAGACGCCACCATAATAAGGGAAGGCAGGTAAGCCAGCTCAGGATAAAGAATGATGGACAGGGCGATACTACCCCGGGGTGACAGCCACCCCCGCTTCATCCGCCCCCTGCCGGCGGTCTGCTCCCCGGCAACGATAACCGTCCCCTCTCCTGCCCCTTTTTGCGCCTCTTTTTTGGCAGCATCATTGGTTGAGGGGAGGCTGGGGTAGTAGATAACCTTCTGCCCGATAAAACGCGTCCCCAGATTATCGGTAATGGCGGCGGAAAACAGGCTACTCTCTTTCATTTGAGTGATGATAGTTTAAAATATATAAGACAATTAAGCAAATTTGACATAAAGTTGGAGCTGAGGCATAAACTATATTTGGGTGTCAGCTTCTAGGTGACGTTTGATTCTTTGCTATACAGTCGTGTCTTCCAGCGGACACCGGCGCCGACCGCCTGGCGCGAACCGGCGTAGAGACCGGTTATAATAAGGAAGGAGAATCCAAGGGGGTGCAGGATGGTTGAGATGACCGATTCGTGGAAACGCTTATCAACCAGCCAGCGCATAGCCAGTACCGTACCGACCTGTAAGATGATAATAAGCCGCCAATCACTGGGAGTAGCCACGACAAAGAGTTCGTTCCAGAGCCAGTAAAATGGGGCAAGGAAGAAGGCGTAGCCAGCGATGAGAAGTCCAGCCAGTGCTAGTTTGGACAGCGCTGCCACCGAATATATCCACTTGCTGACCCCCTCCCAGATTGCCCCCATGCCACGGTACATATGGCATGAGACTATGGGGGACAGGTCAACGGCTATATGACGTCCACCGTGCCGGTGTACCTCAACTCCTAGCCAGACATCCTCCAGTATCCGCGCCTTTACTGCCTTGTGTCCGCCGAACTCCCAGTATTTCTCGGTAGGGAAGAAAAGGAACTGACCGATAGCCAGCGATGGTCGGGGGTGACCGGCGCGCTGAAGCCACCATAGCGGGAACCAGCTCATGATGACAAAGTACAGTACCGGGATGGTCACCTTTTGTTGCAGCGAGGTGGTGAGCTGACGGGGGAACCCTGAAAGCAGGGAAGCCTTGTTATTGATAGCCAGGGCAAGGGCACTGCGCAGGGCGTGAGGGGCGTGTGTGGTGTCGGCGTCAGTGAAGAGCAGCCAGGAACCCTTAGCCTTCTTCGCCAGCTGATAGCAGGCGTATGGCTTGCCCGCCCAGCCTTTGGGGAGCGACTTGCCCTGTAGGAGCTGGATGCGGTCATCGGTAGCGGCTAGCCGCCTCACGATATTGGCGGTATTATCCGAGGAGTTATCATCCAGCACCAGAACCTCAAAATTGGGGTAGTCCTGTTTTTGCAGGGACTCAAGGCACGCCTTGATGTTGGCTTCCTCGTCCCTTGCCGGGATAAGGACGGAGATAAGGGGCACTTCCCCCGGTACCTTGCTCTCAGGGGGTGGAGTCTTGAGGCTCCTCAGATTCAGGATAAGATTGAGCATGAAGCTAATTAGTCCAACAGCTATTATTACCTGATATAACATAGTCCTGCCTAAACTTGACGTTTTGCTGGAAGGAGCCAGCGGACAAGCTTCCCCTTAAATCTGGGGATGGTCTTCAGGTCGGCAAAGTGTTTGGTCACCAGTACTGCCAATACGCACAGCATGAATAGTGATTCCCAGGAGCCCCCTTTGGTAGTTGTCACGTAGACCAGTGAACCGGTGGTGCCAAGAATCACTACCCAGGCATCGATTTCTATAAAGAGGTAGCCTAGGAGCATAAAGATAAGGAAGCTAATCAGCATGTAATGTTGGGGTATGGCGATGAGGACGCCTATGGTTACCCCTATCGCCTTCCCGCCACTTAGCCTGAGCAGGGGAGAGAAGGCGTGCCCCAATATGGGGCATAGTCCTATCGCCAGAACTATTGGGTCGGGAAGCCTAAATAACGAATAAGCTAAAATTACGAAGGGTACGCCCTTGGCTACATCCAGGATTACTGCCAGGACAAATGCCTTACGCCCTCCGGCTCGCAAGACATTGGCTGCCCCGGGATTACCGTCCCCGTAGGTTCTTATGTCTTTACCCAGCAGCCACCGCCCAATCCACACCGAAAAGGGACAAGCACCCAGCCAGAAGGCAGAAATAGCTAATAATAGTGCTACCAGTTGCATTTCCAATCCGAATACACCTAGGCAGACTGGGCGTAGTATAAAGCATAACCTGCTCGCCGTCAAGGGCTGGCGCTGCCTTGAATGTTGAATGGCATTTTGGGATATGATATACTAGCAAGCAAACGTAGCTGTGCAGTGAAAGCTGTGAGCCATATCGTGTTTTACTTCGTAAGGATGCCCTTTGCGTCTGTGACCTTCTCTTAAACCAAGCGTAAAAGTAACCGGTGGGAGATTTAAATGTGAATATCAAGCAGGAGCTCCTGGAGACAGTAGGGGCTGAGCATTTTTCTGACGCCCCCGAAATTCTGGGGGCGTATTCTAAGGACTTTAGCCTCGCGCCTCGGGGGGCGCCCGATTACGTGGTGAAGCCAAAGGACGCCCAGGGGGTGCAAAAGGTCATCAAGTTCGCTAACGAGCATCGCCTTCCCGTGGTGCCGGCTAGTTCCGGGGTGCACTTTCACGGGGCAACCATTCCCAAGAAAGGTGGCATTGTCCTTGACCTGGCTGGCCTGAACCGGATTCTGGAGGTTGACGAGCTAAACAAGAGGGTGAGGGTTGAGGCTGGCGTTACCTGGGAGCAGCTTACCGGGGCACTGGGGAAGAAGGGTTTTAGAATGATAATGCCGCTACTGCCCCACCCCCGGCGTTCGGTGGTTACCGATTGGCTGGAGAGGGCGGTGCCCACCAATACGGTGTATGATTACGGGGAACCGCTGCAGGGCATGGAGGTGGTCTGGCCAAATGGGGAAATTTTCCGCACCGGCTCTGCCAGCGTCACCGGTTACCCCGACTCACCTTCTAAGGGAGCTAATCCCTCAGGACCGGGGCTGGATTTCTACCGCTTTCTCCAGGGTGCGCAGGGGATGATGGGGGTGGTAACCTGGGCGAACCTGAAGATTGAATATATCCCTAAGATAGACAAGGTCCTTTTTGCCCCCGTCCCCGACCTCAACTACGCTATTGAGTTCCTCTATCGGGTCTTGAGGCTCAGGATTATTCAGGAGTGCCTTCTCTTAAATAATATTAACCTGGCGGCTATCGCTGCCAAGGACTCAGGCGACATTGAAAAATTGCGGGCATCGTTGCCGCCGTGGGCTCTCATCCTGGTGATGAGCGGCATGCAGAGACGCCCCGAGGAACAGCTCCACTATCAGGAAGAGGCGCTCTATAAGGTGGTAAAAAGTGAATTCCCCCAGATTTCCCTGACGGACAAGCTCCCCGGCTTATCCGCCTCAGGCGGGGAATTCTTACCCTTGCTTCGCCAGCCCTGGCAAGATAAGGCGACCTACTGGAAGAACCGCTACAAGGGGGGGTGCCAGAGCCTCTTCTTCATCACCAAGCCAGTTCTGGCGCCAAAATTCATTGAGAAGGTAAAAGAGATAGCCGCCAAGCATGGCTATTCTCAAGATGACGTTGGCGGCTATCTCCAGCCTATAGAGCATAACCGTGCCTGCCACCTGGAATTTAACTTCTTCTACGACCCGAATAACAATTCAGAGGTGGCCAGGATTAAGAAGTTATATCATGAGGCTGCCCCTGTCCTCTTAGAGGAAGGGGCTCTTTTTACCTGTCCTTACGGGGAGCTGGCGAGGCTGGTCTACGGCAAAGCCGCTGGCTATACGGCGATACTGAAGCGGGTGAAAAAGCTCTTTGACCCCAACAACATTATGAATCCGGGGAATTTATGTTTCTAGGGAGCCAAAAATGCTCAAAGGCAAAGTGAAGCTGGATGTAACCGAGCTAGAAAATTTTGAATATGACATGAGCAAGTGCATCAAGTGCAAGGGGTGCACCTGGGTGGACCACATATATATGCCCGGCGTCAGGTTCAGCACCCGATGCCCCAGCGCCACCAGGTATCTGTTTGATTCTTATGGCGCCTACGGCAAGATGAGAATCGGGATAGCCATGCTTGAGGGGAGGCTGGACTACTCGGAGGAGCTTTTGAAGACGCTCTACGCTTGTACTCTATGCGGCGCCTGTGACGTCGGCTGTAAGCGCAATCTTGATTTAGAGATAGAGCTTGCCCTTGAGGCACTGAGGATAAAGGCGGTCAAAGACGGCAAGGGACCCATGCCCGAGCATAAGAAGGTAGCCCAGAATATAATAACCAAGCATAACCGCTTCGGTTCCCCCCATGAGAATCGAGGCAAGTGGCTGCCAAAAGATATAAAACCTTCGCCCAAGGCTGAGGTGCTCTATTTTGTCGGTTGTTCCGCCGCCTATACTCACCCCGAGATTGCCCAGGCAACGGCGAAAATACTGAATGCCTCGGCTACTCCCTTTATGCTCATGCCCGACGAGTGGTGCTGCGGCAATATGCTCTATTCCGTGGGCATGATAGATGAGGCGAAAAAATTAGCCCGGCGCAATATTGAAGAGGTTAGAAAAAGCGGCGCCAAGACCCTTTTACTCAGCTGCGCCGAAGGCTACCGCATGTGGAAGGTTGACTATCCCAAGATGCTTGATATCTCAACCGCCGACCTGGGTTTCAGGGTGGTGCATCTGGTGGAGTTTATTGATGAACTGATTGAAAAGGGCGCCCTCAAGTTTTCCAAGCGGCTTGATTTAAAGCTGACCTATCATGATTCCTGCAGCCTGAGCCGCTTGAGCGAACCCTGGGAGCCGTGGCAAGGGGAGCGGGGAGAGTGGGGGATGGTGAGCCCGAAACTGGAGCGCCGGCGTGGCGCTAACGGCGTCTACCAGCCGCCAAGGGATATTCTGAAGGCTATCCCCGGCGTTGAGCTGGTGGAAATGATACGGATGAGGGAAAATGCCTTTTGCTGTGGCGCGGGGCGGGGAACTCTTGAAGCCTTCCCCGATTTTGCCCTCTGGGCGGCAGAGGAGAGATTAACCGAGGTAAAAGAAGTCGGTGCTCAAGCTATTGTCTCCGCCTGTCCCTGGTGCAAGGACAATTTCAGCCGGGCGGTTAAGCAGAACGGGGGCAAGCTGAAGGTATACGACATCTCGGAGCTCGTCCTGGCTTCAATTGAAAAGTAGTCTTGGAGGGAGTTTATGGCTATATCCGGAGAGGCATATAAGGCGCTGGAAGCCATCGTCGGTGGTGAGTATATTTCCGCTGACCCGGTAGTCTGCGAGGGTTATCGCGCCGGACCGGGGGGATATGAGTGCGGGCTGGGGTATGAGCGGGTGATGACCAAGTTGCCGGCGTGCGTCATTATGCCCCGCACCACCGAAGAGGTCCAGAAGATAGTCAAGGCTTGCAACCGCTATAAAGTCCCCTATGTTCCCTATAGCACGGGATGGTATGGTGCCCGCTCCCACCCCCATGTTGACGACGAGCTAATTATTGACATGAAGAGAATGACCGATTTTGAGATTGACGAAAAGCATCTTTACGCCGTCGTTGGGCCGGGCATTATCTACTCCCAGCTCCAGGAAGAGGCGATGAGGCGGGGGATGTATATTGTTGTCGGCGGCGGCGGCTCGCAGGTGTCGGCTATCGCCAACATGATAGGCGACGGCTGGTCGCCCTTGAGCTACCGAATTGGTCTGCCCCACCGGCGAATACTGGGCACGGAGCTTGTCCTGCCTGATGGCGAGCTGGTCCGCATGGGTTCGCTGGCCCTGCAGGATGACGCCTTCTGGGGTGAGGGGCTGGGACCAGACCTTCGGGGGCTGCTGCGAGGTTTCACCGGGCACAGGGGCTTTCTGGGAATAGTGACCAAGATGGCGATAAAGCTCCTGCCCTTCCAACCGGAAAGGCTTACCCCGTCAGGTATTTCACCCCATACCACCCTTATGCTCCCCGAAAAGAGGGTGAAGTGGATTAACTTTACCATGCCCGATAAGGATGCCCAGAGAAGGGCGATGGTTGAGATGGCCAAGGCGGAGATAGGTGGTGGTGCTACCAAGGTGCCCCTCTTCTGGCGGGCAATTGCCCGGGCGAATTCCAAGGAAGAGTTCTGGGAGCTCTGGTCAAAAGAGGACGAAGAGACGATAAGAGATTTTCATATCCTCCGCGTCTTGCTCATCGGCTTTGCTTCTGAGGAGCAGATGGAATACGAGGAGCGGGTGCTGATGGATATTATAACCGAGCTCGGGGGGGAGGCTCGCCGCACCCGACCCTCGGACGAGTCCTGGTTCAAGAATGCTGACTCCGCCGGTATGTGGCTGATGTGTGGCAGCTACGTCTCGGTGGACTACGTTATAGAAACGGTCGAGCATGCCATACCCCACGGGGAAAACTATGCCAAGCTGAAGAAGAATTTCACCCCGCCGCTCATGCCTGACTACGGCGACCCCGGCTGGTTCCAGAGCTTTGAGCTGGGTCACCAGGGTTACTCCGAGTTCCTCGTCTACTGGGATCCGGACGTGGATACCGATAAGGTTGACCAGTTCTACGTGGAGACTTCTAAAGAAAACATAAGGAAGCGCTTCTATACCTCGCTTCTGGGTTCGCACCAGCCACTTTATTTGACCGGGCCGGCATACGGGCCGAATTACCATAAGTGGCTTCTGGCGGTAAAGGATGAGTTTGACCCTAACTTTCTCTGCCACCCGCCGGTTCCTCTTAACCATGACCAGTTTGTGGAGCGGGCGGAGTGGATGAGACCAATGAAGGACTGGGAGGGCCCTGAAATTAAACCCTAGTTTCTGCTAAAATAAAGAATATAGAATATAGAATATAGAGAGACCTTCGTGTGAGGATTTTGCGGATTTTTGTGCTGGGTTTGGTTATAATTGGAGAAGGTGGGTTATGGCTAAGACGAAGATGCTCTGCCCATTTTCCGGCGGGCTGTGTAAGGATTGCCCGGCGTATAGGGGCAGGCATTTTTATTTGTGTTTCTGCTCGAAATATCGTGGATATTTGAATAAATCAGGGAAGATGCCGCCTATAATAAGGAAAGACTACAATGGGAAGTTTGAGATGCCATCTCTTCCCATTAAGGCTAAAGACCCATATTCTAATGAGATGCTTTAAAACATGTAAAAGAGAGGAGGCGTAATTCAAAATGCTAATTGAGGGGAAGTTTGCCTTGAAAGCACCTATTAAAAAGGTATGGGATTTTCTCCTTGAGCCAGGGACGCTGGCTTCCTGTATTCCCGGCGCTGAAAAAATAGAGGCTATTGACGACAAGAATTACGATGCTATTGTCAAGCAGAAGGTTGGGCCAATATCGGTAAAGTTTAGCTTCCTCACCACCATCACTGAGGTGAACCCGCCCAAATATGTAAAAGCAGTCGGCAAGGGGGAGGCGGTGGGTGGTATGGGTACCTTTACCCACGAGATGACGGTCAACTTAGCTGAAATCTCAAAGGATGAGGTAGAGGTAGCTTATAAGGCGAATATAAGTATAGTTGGGCGGCTGGCTACCTTCGGGGAAAGGATAATGCGCGCCAAGGCTGATAAGGTTGGCGAGGAGATTACCCGCAATCTGCGGGAGAAGCTGAAGAGCAGGGTGGGAGGCTCAAAATGATAAAGGACTTTGAATATTTCGCCCCCAAGACGCTCAAAGAAGCCCTGACCCTGATAGATAAATACCAGGATGAGTGCAAGGTAATTGGTGGGGGGCAATCATTACTGATTCTGATGAGGCAGGGGTTGGTTGCTCCCAAATATCTGATCAGTATCAAGGGCTTGTCCGAGCTAAGCTACATCGAGGATACCAAGGAGGGGCTAAAGATTGGTGCCCTGACCACGCACCGGGCGATAGAAAAATCGTCGGTAATCAAGAAAAAATACCCCGTGCTGGCTGAGATGGAGACTAGGCTGGCTTCGATTCAGACCCGCAACTGGGGCACCATCGGGGGCAATCTCTGCCACGGTGACCCGGCGGGAGACCCGGCACCGGTGCTGACGGCGCTGAATGCTACCCTGACCGTGGCTGGTACCAAGGGTAAGAGAAATATGCCGGTAGAAGACTTCAGCCTGGATTACTTTGAGGTTGCCCTTAAACCGGGTGAGTTGCTTACCGAGATTCAGGTACCGGTGCCCCCTCCCCGCACCGGCACTGCTTATACCAAGTTCAATATTATAGAGAGCGACCTGGCTACGGTGAGTGTTGCCGTGTCGGTGACCCTGGGTGCCAGCGATGGTGTCTGTCAGGACATCCGCATAGCGCTGGGGGCCGCGGCACCAACCCCGATGAGGGCGAAGAAGGCGGAGGCAGTGCTTAAAGGGAAGAAGATTACCGATGCTCTACTTAGGGAAGCCGGGAAGGCAGCTTCCGCCGAGGCGGAGCCGATTTCTGATATCCAGGCTTCAGAGGAGTACCGGCGGGAGTTAGTAAATGTCCTGGTGGCACGGGTAGCTAAGGAAGCCCTGGCTAGAGCAAAGTCGGCTTGACATGGAGGTTTGATAGCATGAAAAAAGAGCTAAAATTCACGGTCAATGGTCAGCCCTATGAGCTGTATGTAAATCCCAAGACCCTTCTGGTGCAGGTTTTGCGAGACTACCTCGGGCTGACTGGAACCAAGAGGGGTTGCAACAGCAGTTCTTGTGGGGCATGCACGGTAGTGCTCAATGGCATGGCGGTCAAGTCGTGCTCCATACTGGCGCTTCAGGCAAACGGGGCGGATGTGCTTACTGTTGAAGGTCTGGCCCAGGGGACTAAGCTGCATCCGTTGCAGGAAGCCTTCCTTGACCATGGTGCTTATCAGTGCGGCTTCTGCACCTCGGGGATGCTTATGTCATCGAGGGCACTCCTGGAAGAGAACCCTAAACCGACCAAGGAGCAGATAAAAGAGGGTATTGATGGTAATATCTGCCGCTGCACTGGCTATAACAGCATTATTAGAGCCGTGACGGCTGTGGTTAAGGGTGAGTATAAGGAGGCGAAGAAATGAGCAAATATTCGGTAATTGGACAGCGAGTACATAATGTTGACGGAACGGAAAAGGTAACCGGCAGCGCCAAATATACCTTTGATGTTGTCCTGCCCAATATGCTTTATGGCAAAGTCCTGAGAAGCCCTCACCCCCATGCCAAGATTCTAAAGATTGACACTCGTAAAGCAGAAAGGCTAATCGGGGTGAAGGGGGTGGTTACTGGCAAGGATACCCTGGGGCGCAAACAGGGCATCTGGCGGCGCTTTCCCGAACTCTGTGATGAGGAAATCCTCTGCCGGAAGAAGGTCCGCTATATCGGCGACCCGGTGGCCGCCGTAGCCGCTATTGACGAGGATACCGCTGAGGAGGCGCTGGACTTAATTGAGGTTGAGTATGAGCCGCTACCGGCGGTATTTGACCCTCTGGAAGCGATTAAAGAAGACGCCCCTCAGATTCATGATGGCGTTGAGCTTAATATCAATGTCACCCGTCATATTGAGTGGGGTGATGTTGATGAGGCGTTTGAGAAGTGCGACCATATCCGTGAAGACCAGTTCAGATGCTGCTCGCAGGCCCATGTCTGCATGGAGACCCACGACGCTGTAGCCGATTTTGGCTATAATGGCAAGCTCACGGTGTGGACCTCATCTCAATCGTCATACTATATCCAGAGACTGCTGGCTGATATGCTGGATATGAACGAGAGTGACATAAGGGTGATGAACCGCCACACCGGTGGTGGCTTCGGCAGCAAGTTTGAGCTGGATTCTGCCCAGTTTCCCGCCGCTTTATTGTCCATGAAGCTGCACCGGCCGGTAAAGATAGTCCTCACCCGCGAAGAGGAATTCACCACCACCAAGCGACGGACCCCGATGTACTATTATCTTAAGCTCGGGGCGAAGAAGGATGGCACCCTGCTGGCTAAGGAAGCCCGCGTCATTACCGAGGGCGGTGCCTATACCAGTATGGGAGCTACCGCGCTATATCTCACTGGTTTCTTCTCCTCATTCCCCTACAAATTTCCTAACTATCGCTATGACGGCTATCGGGCTTATACCAATACGGCACCGACTTCAGCCATGCGTGGCTTCGGTGCCCCCCAATCAACCTTTGTTGGCGAATCTCAGCTGGATATGATGGCTGACGACCTGGGGATAGACCCCATTGAAATCAGGCGCAAGAACGGAATGACGCCTAACTACGAGGTCCCGGGGCAAGCCTTTATCCAGAGCTGTGGTCTTCACCAGTGCCTGGACAAGATTGAGGAACACATCAAGCAGCGGGGCAAGCTGCCCCCCAACCACGGCATTGGTGTCTCCGCCTACGGCTTCATGTCCGGCGGTATCTTTAACTGGTTTAATACCCCCTACGCCTTCTCGGCGGCGGTGGTCAGGGTAAATATTGACGGCAAGGTTGATGTCTATACCGGCGCTTGTGATATCGGCCAGGGCTCCAATACCACCCTGAGCATGATTGCCGCCGAAGAGCTGGGGGTTAAGTTAGAGGACGTGAGGATATTCTCCGGCGATACTGGTACCTGTCCCCCTGACCTGGGTGCCTGGGGCAGCCGGGAAACGCTGATGAATGGTAACGCTGTTAAGCGGGCCGCCGCCGACTGCAAGCGTCAGCTCCTGGAGTTCGCCGCCGCCAAGATGGGGGCTAACATTGTCTATGACCTGGATATCAAGGACCGCTGGGTACACCTGGTTGACCGCCCGGAGAGGGGCGTCTCCTATTTTGACATCGTTAAAGAGGCGATAAGGGGCAAGGATGGCAACGCTATCATGGGGCGGGGATACTATACCCCCCACCGTAAGGGGATGATTTCCCCCGCCTACAGCTTCGGCGTGCAGGTGGCTGAAGTGGCTGTGGATATTGAGACGGGGCGGTATAAGCTGGTCAATGTTACCACCGCCCACGAAAGCGGCACCGTGATTAACCCGGTGGGCATTGAGGGGCAGCTGGAGGGGGCAATAATGATGGCTGGAGGCTACGGCTTCTGCGAAGACCAGCCGATGGACGAGGGCAAGATACTTAATCCGTCCATCGCCGATTACAAGCTCATCCGCTCCCTGGATATGCCAGAGACCGAGATTTTGGAGATTGACACCTATGAGCCTGAGGGACCGTTTGGCGCCAAGGAGGCGGGTGAGGGGCTTACTAATCCTACTGCTGGCGCCATCGGCAATGCGATATATAAAGCAGTTGGGGTGAGGATAAATAATCTGCCCATAACCCCGGAGAAGGTCCTCCAGGCGCTAAAAGAGAAGCAGAAAAAGAAGAAGTAGTTGGGAGGTTAACGATGAGTTATCACTGCCCAGTGTGTAATAAGGTCTCAAGCAGTGCCCTTGATTTAGCCCGCCATATGATTGGGCGGGGGGATAAGGTACACCGAGACTGGCTTAAATCTAAGGGTTTTAAGTACTCGGAGTTGCTTACCTTGCAGTTCAAGTCTTTTGGCGGCGAGGGTTATAAATCCCTATCTGATGTGCTGGAGAAGGAGACTAAGGTAGAAGATTAGCCGGCATTAAGTCTTTTTCGGTGTTTTCTCCCGGTACTTCTCCCTCAGCTCACGCTTCATAATCTTGCCTGAGGGGTTCTTGGGCAGGGCTTCAACAAGCTCAACCGACTTTGGCGCCTTATAGCCGGCGATGTGCTTTTTGCAGAAGGCGATAAGCTCTTCGGGGGTGGCGGTTTTTCCCTTCTTGGTCACGACTACCGCGTGAACCTTTTCTATCCAGTATGGGTCGGGAACGCCGATGACCGCTGCCTCTAAGACTGCCGGATGGCGGTAAAGGACCTCCTCTACCTCCCGGGGATAGACATTCTCCCCGCCGGAGATAATCATGTCCTTTTTCCGGTCCACAATGTAGATATAGCCCTCTTCGTCGTAGTAACCCATATCCCCGGTATGAAGCCAGCCATTAATGGTGGCGGCCTTGGTTTCATCGGGCTTATGCCAGTATTCAATCATGGTCTGCTTGCTGCGCACCGTTATCTCGCCCACCTCGCCAGGCTCAACATCGTTATCCTTGTCATCAACAATTCTGACCTGTACCCCGATATCGGGCCGTCCCGCCGACATGAGCTTCTTTTGTTCCTTCTGTGGTCTATCCAGGACGTTATGGTCATCTTTTGACATGTGGGAAATAGCTGGGCCGCTTTCACTCTGCCCGTACCCCTGGCCGAAGATAGGTCCGAAAACCTTCATCCCTTTCTTTAGTATCTCTAAAGGCATGGGGGAGGCACCATACCAGAGGAACTTCATTGAGCTGATGTCATACTTATCGGCGTCAGGCAAATTAAGCATCGCCACCAGGTGGGTGGGCACAAAGTCCATGTGGGTAGCCCGCTCCTTCTGGATAATCTGTAGCGTTTTTGCCGGGTCAAAGAATTTCATTATAATATTGCACCCTGCGGTGTAGAGGGAGGAGCGGAAATGGGTATTCCCGGCGATATGGAACAGGGGTGTTATCTGAACGCGCCTGTCCCCGGGTTGCAGGCCCATATCTATAACCAGGGTCTTGGTGTCTTCTATGAAGCGGCGCTGGGTGTACAGGGCGCCGCGGGGTACGCCGGTAGTGCCGCTGGTATAAATGATGCAGATTGGGTCGTCCTCTTCTAGCTGAATTTCAGGCTCTTCCCCGGAGTTTGATGCCAGCAGGTCATCGTAAGCCGTCATCCCCGGGGCAGAGGTTTCGAAGGAGATAAAATTCTTCACCTTGGATAGGCGCGGCTTTAAGGAATTGGCTACTTCTAACAGTTCCGGTCCGACAAAGATGGTGTTGGCTTCCGAATAGTTGATAATATATTCCAGCTCTTTAGCCTGTAAGCGGGGATTAAAGGGTGAGGCGATGAATCCCCCCTTCATGGTTAGCCCGTATACCTCGACAAACCCAAGGCAGCTCCATGACAGGATGCCAAGCACGTCTCCCTTTTTTACCCCCATCTTGCGCAGGGCATGAATTAGCTTGTTTACCCTGCTGTTGAATTCGGAGAAGGTTATCCTGGTATTTTCGTAGACGAAGGCTTCCTGGTCTGGATAGAGGAGCGCATTTCGATAGATTATATCTGCCCAGGTGCCAATATTATATCGGGATAGCTCCTTTAGTAAGAGGCGTTTTGCCATAACCTGCTCCCTCCTCAAGCTTAAAAATCTTATATTGCCACCCTCCCATTGTCAAGTTAAACAGGGGAAAGGGGTTCTTTAGGGTAATTTATGGGGAATTTTGGGAAATAGTCACCAGGGGCTTGACAAATATAATATATTAGTATAATATATGCGTATAGGTATAGTTTATACGATACATAAATCATATTAGGTGGTGCTATAATGGTTACACAAGCTAAAGGGCGTAAGGTTCAGCTATCAGTAACTGTTAGACCAGAACTAAAAGCGGTGGCAGAGGAGACTGCCAAAGAAAATAATACTACCCCTAGTGGCATTATTTCCCAATACCTAGAGGGGCTATCTCGCACCCGTAAAGAGAAGTTAATGATTGAATATTACAAAACTACAGCAAAAGAGAACAGGGATTTTGCTAAAAAATCTATTAAAGTCATCCGAAATATTGCTTCCTCCTGGAGTGATTAGCTGCTATGCCTAAACCCCTTGAGGTAAAACGGGGGGAAATCTACGATGTGGATTGGGGCAAGGACGCTGGTTTACACCCTGCACTCATAATACAGAATGACACCGGGAATAAATATAGTGATTCCACAATAGTTGCTTATATTACTCATACAATAAAAGATTACCCTGTTCTTGTTAATTTTAAAGACCATGAGAGTAGTCTAGAACATGGCGGGTCAGTGGACTTAGGGCGAATTATGACTATTCCTAAAAGTATGCTTCGGGATAAAAGAGGACGGTTATCTTCGTTAAAGATGACTCAAGTAGATAAAGCTATTATGGTAAGTCTAGGCATAGATTGAATTTAGATTTTACTTACCCCGCCTAACGCGAGCAGCTTTCCTAGCTATCTCGGAGCGCCCTGCACTAGTAAGCTTTTCTGTCCTAGCTTTACTTCCCTCCCATTGTCAAGTTGCCGCCTAAATGCTGACGGCGGACAGCGCATATGTTATAATACCCCGTAAGAAAGAGTTGGGGGTTTCATGGCGAAGAGGATTTTGCTTGTTGAAGATGACCCCGCCGTCATGAGGGCAATGAGCTATATGTTGGAAAAAGAGGGCTATGAGGTGCTCACTGCCATGAACGGTCTGGAGGGTCTGACAAAGGTAAAAGAGGAGAACCCTGACCTCCTCATCCTGGATGTTATGCTACCGGGGATAGATGGTTTTGAGGTCTGCCACCGTCTGCGTGCTGAGCCTCAGACTGCCCAGTTACCCATCCTGATGCTCTCCGCCAAGGGGCAGGAGGCTGATAAGTCCATGGGGCTTCAGGTTGGGGCAAATGAATACCTCACCAAGCCGGTAGAGCGGTTGGTGTTCCTGGGCAAGGTAGAAGCCTTGCTTGGGGCAAAGTAATTACCCCTCGAGTTTATCATAGATGATGCTCTCTACAGTCTTGAGTAGCTCATCAAATCCATTGGACTTATGGTGAAACTCAGTTGCCCCCACTGATATGGCTTTAATCTTACTGCCAACGTTTTCCACACCGGTCATCACCACAATGGGTATTTGAGCGGTGTTGGGCTTTTGCTTCAATGCCTTTATGACCTCGTAGCCATCCATCCCTGGCATCACTATGTCCAGGAGGACGAGGTCGGGGCGGTGACCTTCAGCCGTTTCCAGTGCTTCCTTGCCACCGTAAGCGGCATGAATGGAGAAGCCCTGTTTCTCCAGTCTATATTTTAGTGACTTGACCAGGGATTTATCGTCATCTACCACTAGTATCGTTTTTTGAGCATCTCGTAGCAATCGGTTTATCTTGCTCATTAGCACCTTCATGGTAAATGGTTTGGTCACAAAGTCATTTGCTCCCAGCCGGTATGCCTTTTCCTTTTCCTCCATTATGGACAGGACCAGTATGGGTATATTTTTGGTAGCCGGGTCATTTTTAAGCACTGCTGTCACGTCGTGCCCGCTTATATCAGGCATCAGAACGTCCAGGGTTATCAGGTCGGGGTGGTGTTTCCTGGCCAGGTCTATCGCCTTTTTGCCCCCTGGGGCTTCAAGCACGTGATAGCCTCTATTGGCAAGCTCATATTTCAAGAAGCGGCGGATGTTGACCTCGTCATCCACCACCAGGATTGTTTTGCCCTCTTTAGCAGTAACCTTAGCCTTTTCCTTCTTGGTCTTCGGTGCTTTTGCCTTTGTTTTTACCGTGATGGGCAGGGTGAAGGAAAAGGTGCTCCCCTTGCCCAGCTTGCTCTCTACCCAGAGCCTGCCCCCATAATGCTCTACTATCTCCTTGCAGATTGGCAAGCCCAGGCCGGTTCCCTTAGGTTTACCCGACAGGGTCTCTCCCACCTGCTTGAACTTCTCAAAGATATCCTTCTGGTCTTTGGGGTCGATGCCAATGCCGCTATCGGAGACGGAGACCATTACCATGGCAGGGTCTCCCCCTGGCTTACTGCCGTTGAGTAGTTGCGCTTTCACCTGAATTTTCCCTCTCTCAGGGGTGAACTTGATGGCATTGCTGAGCAGATTGGTTACTACCTGCGCCAGCCTGTCCTTGTCACCCCAGATGGTCGGCAGTTTGGGGTCTAAATCGGTGGCTATTTTCAGTTTCGTCTTGATAGCCAGAGCCTGGGTAGCATTCAAAGCTGTTTGAATAACCTCGGGCAGCGATAGCTCAGTGGTTTCCCACTGCATCCGCCCGGCTTCAATCTTGGAGAGGTCAAGGAAATTGTTTATTAGCCTGGTCAGGCGGTTGCTTTCATCATTGATGATGGTTAAGAACTCCTTCTGAGTTTCTTTGTCTTCATCGTAGCTCAGGAGAATCTCGGAAAAGCTCTTTATTGAGGTGAGAGGCGTCCTCAGCTCGTGGGATACTGTGGAGAGGAAATCGTCCTTCAGTTGGTCCAGTTCCTTTAGCTTTTGGTAAGCGAGCTGTAGTTCCTCCATCCGCTGCTTAAGCTGTTCCACCATCCGCTTGCGCTCGGTGATATCACGGAAGATGCCTTGAGTCGCCACCAATTTGCCGCTGACATAGCGCCCGGTTGCATTACCCTCCACCATAACCGACCTGCCATCCTTAGCCACGAAGGTAGCCTGAATATCGTTTATTTGTTCTCCCGCCGTAATCTTGGAATACATTTCTTGGCAATGTGGAAGGGATTCGGGGTGAACGATTTGGAATAGGTTGAGATCCGGTAGTTCTGCCTCGGTATAGCCCATTGTCTCGAGCCAGGCTTGGTTGACGAAGACGAAGCGACCATCGGGAGCCACGCTTTGAATCATATCATGGGTGCTCTCAAACAGATTGCGGTAACGTTCCTCGCTTTCTCGCAACTGCTCCTGCGCCTGCTTGCGCTCGGTGATGTCCCTTACAATTGTGATGTGACCGACCGGTTTGCCCAGGGTATTCCTGAGCACACTGGTGCTTAGCTCACCGGGGAACTCAGTGCCGTCAGCCTTAAGCAGGGTATATTCCACGCCTCTCATTGTTTCCTCTTTTATAGCTTGCCGCATGTTGGCGGTTATACTCTCATGGTCGCGAGGGGCAACCAGTTTAAGGGCGCTCTTGCCAAAGAGCTCGCCCTTGGACTTGTAGCCGTGCATCTCCAGGATTCTTTGGTTTACCTCAGTGATGACACCGTTCAAATCGATGACCAATATCCCGTCGCTCACTGACTCAAACATTTTTCGTAGCTGGTCCTTACTCTGCTTCAGTGCCTCCTCTGCCCGCTTGCGCTCGGTGATGTCCATGACGTTTCCCAGGACTGCCCGTCTTCCCTTGTATTGGATGGAGGTAACCGTCTCCGTAGCCCACAGTGTTTCCCCATTCTTGGCAGTGTACCTTAGCTCGTAAGGGGAGGTACGTTTTCCCTTTAACATTGCCACTGCGCTTTCTCTGACCCTATCCCTATCTTCAGGGCGGACAAGCTCCAGGGACTCCTTACCTAATAGTTTATCCTGGCTTAAGCCGGCGTACTTCTGAAACTGAGGATTGACAAACTGAAACTTCCCATCCTGGGCGATGTAAACGCCCACTGGTGAGCTACTGGTCAGGGTCTGGTAAAGCTCCTCCATCTCTTTGCGCTCGGTGATGTCGAGCCAGTTCAGCAGAAAATAAGCTGGCTTTCCCTTATGCTTTACTGACGCCGAGCTCATCTCAACCCAAAAACGCTCGCCGTTCTTCTTCTGGAACATCCGCTCACTTCTTCTGCTACCCCTGGCCATGGCTTGTTTAAGACCAGCGGTCATTTCTTTCCTATGTTCTTCCGGCCACCAGGGGTGCGGGGCTTTCTTGCCCACGATTTCATCTGAAGTAAAGCCGGTTAGCTTCTCAAAGGCTGGATTTGCATATCTTACTGAGGTGTCCGCATTAATAACGAGTGTTGGGTTCGGTGAACTTTCCAGCAGGCTGGAGCTGAATTCCTGGCTTTCTCTCAGTGCCTCCTCTGCCCGCTTGCGCTCGGTAATATTCCTGCCGATCTCAAGGCAGGCAACAACCCTTCCCTCAGCGTCTCTAATGGGATTAGCCGTATTCTCCCAGAAGGTGACCTCCCCCGAAGGTAATACTCGCCTCCTCTCTGCGGTGTGTGACTTGCCATCCCTGAATGCCTTTTTTACCGGACAACCTTCGCATATCTTGTCTTGACCTTCATAGACCCGGTAGCATTTCTCCCCCAGGCGGCCACCACCCGAACTTATTCTCGACGGCTCATTCTGGTAAATAATGTTATAGTCTTTATCTTGTATGGTGAGACCATCTTCCATGGCGTCTATTAGTGATTGCAGCTTATTCTTCTCGGCTTGAAGCGCCTCTTCTGCCCGCTTGCGCTCGGTAATGTCCAGAACCTGAGCCACCGTCCTTACCTCTCCCACCGAGTTTTTTATTACCGCCGAGCTGACTTCCACGCGCCTCTTCTGACCGTCTTTTTTGATAATGTTGAACTCGTAGCGGGGAGGGACTTTCTCCCCCCGTTGCCTTCGGATATATCGTTCGGCGACGATTTGCTTGCTCTCCTCGTCGAGGAATTTGCGGAAGTCTTGCCCGATGGCCTCCTCGGGAGGATATCCTGAGATTCGGCATAGCTCGTCATTCACGTAGGTGAGCCGATAGGCGTCATTCAGAATCATTATCCCGTCGTGAGAATTTTCCACGATAGAGCGGAACCGCTCCTCGGATTCCATTAGTGCTCTCTCCGCCTCTTTGCGCTCGGTAATATCCCGGCAGACGCAGAAGATAAGCTTCTGCCCTGCAATCACGGCTCCATTGGTGCTGATTTCTACATCATAGAGCGTACCGTCCTTGCGACGGTGCTGCGTTTCGAAATGATCACCCTCGGGGCCAACACTGGCAACCATCTCGGAAACTCGCTCACGTGGGACCTTGGCTTCCCAATCCCAAACATGGAGCTCACGGACTTCCTTGGGGGTGTAGCCGAGCATCTCGGCAAATCGCTGGTTCGCCTCATATACCTTGCCCTTCTCATCGAGGACAACGATACCGTCTCGGGACTGTTCAACCAGGATACGCTGCCGGGTCGCTTCATCAGCCAGCGCCTGCTCCGCCTCTTTGCGCTCGGTGATGTCTTCAAAAGCTACTTGGAAACCTTCCTTGCTCAAACCTCCCCCCAGCAAACCAAAATGGGCATGAGCCCAACGGCTAGCCCCGTCTTTAGTTTGATAATTGACCTCAAACGGCTCAGGCACTTTTCCTTTCAGCAGCGAAACAAAGAGCTTCGTATACTTGGGAATGTCTTTGGCCTGATGGAATGGTAGCTTGGAAAAGTGTTTACCCACAATTTCATCTTTAGAATACCCTGAAAAACTCAGTGTAGCCGCATTACATGAGGTAACCACACCTTTCCTGTCCACAGTTAGTATCGCGTAAGGAGCCAGTTCAAACAGATTTCTATACCTTTGCTCCGACTGACGCAACGCCTCCTCGGCTTTTTTGCGCTCGGTGGTATGATTTTGGATATTAACCTTTGTTTTCATGTCCGTCCTCCAATATCTTCTTGACCTTGCCAACAATCATCTTAAGGCTGAAAGGCTTGGTCATGAACTCATCGGCGCCGGCATTCAAGCCCTTTTCCCTGTCTGCCTGCTGGCCCTTTGCCGTCAGCATGATGATGTGAATATCACTCAAGCTTGGATTACTCTTCACCTCTTTGCATACTTCGTATCCGTTCTTCTTGGGCATCATCACGTCGAGGAACATCAGGTCTGGTTTTGACTCCTGAATCTTTGCCATGGCGCCTTCGCCGTTGGTTGCTGAAGAAACATCGTATCCCTCTTTTTCCAAGACAAATGTCAGCGACCTGATGACATTGGGTTCATCGTCCACCACCAGTATTTTCCTTCTATGATTAGCCATGTTGTTCATCATTAGTTCCTCCCCCCATATCGTATTTAATGAGACCCCTCCAGCATCCCCTCCAGTTCTTCGGGGTCAGGGCTTCTAGCCAGTGCCTCTTCTCGGCTTATGACCTGGCTACGGTAAAGCCCAAGGAGTGCCTGATTCATCGTCTGCATGCCATATTGAGAACCGGTATGTATCGCATTCATCAACTGGTAGGTCCTCCCCTCCCGGATAAGATTTCGGGTGGCGGGGGTGGCTAACATTACCTCCACGGCGGCAACTCGTCCTGAGCCATCCTTTCTCGGTACCAGCGTCTGATAGAGTACCCCTTCAAGTGCGGTAGAAAGTTGTATGCGCACCTGTTGCTGCTGATGGGGTGGAAAGACATCGATAAATCGGTCAATGGCGCGAGGGGCGCTTGAGGTGTGAAGGGTTGTTAGGACCAGATGACCGGTCTCAGCGGCAGTCAGTGTCGTCGCCATCGTCTCCAGGTCTCGCATCTCTCCCACCAGTATGACGTCAGGGTCTTCCCGGAGGGCATGCTTCAGGGCGTTGGCAAAAGACCTGGTATCTCTGCCCAGCTCTCGCTGGGAGAATATGCAGTTTATATCCTGGTGGACAAACTCAATCGGGTCTTCAATGGTGATAATCTTGCGCTTCGCCTGATGGTTGAGGTGGTTCATCATCGCTGCCAGTGTCGTTGATTTGCCGCAGCCTGCCGGCCCGGTGACCACAATCAGGCCGTGGGGTTTCAGAGCCAGGCTCTGGCACATCTCGGGCAGTCCCAGTTCCTCTATGGTCGGTATCTGCGCTTTAATCGGGCGGCAGGCGAGACTGATTGTACCCCCCTGGAGGTAGGCATTAACCCGGAACCGCCCGATGCCGTCAGCCTGGTAGGCAAAGTCTAGCTCCAGCTCTTTGGCAAAGGATTCCCTCTGCCCGTCGCTGGTTACCTCCTCAAAGAACTGCTTCATATCCTCGGCGGTCACCTCGGGCGTTTCCTTTTGCGGAACAAGCTCCCCGCCAATACGGAGAACAGGGACGCCACTGACCTTGAGGTGCAAATCTGAGGCACCTTTGGTCACTATCATCCTGAGTAGCTCATCCATGTGCATCTTATATCGTCCTCTCCTTAGTCCTATTCACTGACAACAATGGCAAAAGATATCTTGGGAAGACCGCTAGTCTCTCTCTCGGTGATATTGGCAATGCGAACCTCAGAGAATCCCAAGTCCTCCTCCAGGGTCTCGGCGTAGCTGATGATTTTGTAGGAGGAATCAGTCTCCCCCTCAATAGTGAGCTGGCCGTCTTCTATCTTTATAGCGGTGAAATATGTCGAAGATGGCAGTGCCCCGGTGACCAGTGTCAGACTATTGGCAAGGTCCCCCTGCTGACCCAGAATGTGGGCGTGCTCCTGTTTTAGAGCTTCGGTATCAGCAACTATTTCATTTATAGTAGCGGTAGTCTCATTTGTCTCGTTAAGAGCCAGGCGGGCTTCGCGGAGTTCCTGGCTAGCTGTACTCAAGGCGGTTTGCAGGCTCGTGGTTTCAGCACCGGCCTGGGTCATAAGCTGGTACAGGGTAAAGAGAAGACCGATGGCGATGGCTGAAGCCAGGGAGAGAAATATATACCGCTTTGGCACCGGGCGGGCTTTAGCCTTAGATTTGTCAGCCAGTATGTTGATATTAATATCGTGGAAGCCGTTGGCAGCTCCTTTTGAAGCCGTTTTCTGCGGTGCCTCTGTGAGAGCCAGACCCATATTAGTAGCAAATGGGGCGACGGGTAGGGCGGACGGGAATTCCAGTGGTGGCGCCAGTGACTCTACCGGATATCCGGTCTCGGCTTGAATGAGGTTGCTGGTGGCGGCATCGGTGGCTAGCTCCCCGGTCAGCAACAGGGGTGTGGTTGGGTTGAGGGGGGTTTCGGGGTGGCTGCTGTTATAGAACTTCACTGTTTTTGTTAGCTCATCGGTTAGCCGCCGGATGTTATCTTCCAGGCTTGCCCCTTCCCCCCTTGGTGTTATGGTGTGTATGACCGTGGGAATGCCACTGGCTACCAGAACAACGTCAAAGCAGTCTGGCTCCAGGGCTACTATCAGGACGTCTCCTCGGTTGGCTGCCCGAGCCAGCGCCAGTGGCTTTAGCTCCACGATGTAAGGCTCAACCCCAGCCTCGGCTAGTGTCTGAATCACGGCATCAATGGGGTTTCGCGGCACTCCTAGGACAAAGAAGTCCAACTCGTCCTGCTGGCCGTCGATAGCTTGCCAGGAGAGGTAGAGTTCCTCCAGGGGGAGTGGTATTTCCTTCCTCGCTGAGCGCTGGATAGCCTCTTCAAGAAGGGCAGGCTTCGTCCGGGGCAGGCTCAGAATGCGGTAGGTGAAGGATAGCCCGGTCAGGCTGGTAATGACCTTCTGCTTGGGGATCTTCGTTGATTTAAATAAGGTGCTAATGGCTGCCCCCACCGCTTTCGGCTCCAGGATGAGCCCGTCTTTGACCAGCCCTGGCGCCAGGGGTATACTTCCCCACCTCTCTACCTGCTTCCCCTTTACCGAGAGAAGCCTCACACTTTTGGCGGTGATATTTAGCGTTACATACATTATTATATAGGTCTCCTTAATCAGAGCTCAGGGAGCGGGCATAGATAGCCAGCTCCAGGCTACCGGTGATGGGTATAGCTCCCTCCTCGGACTGCTCGCTGCTCTTTGAGGCACTCAAATTCTCCATGACGAGGGTGGTATACCCTGCTTTTTCTAGTTGGCTGGTAAAGGTTACTAGCTGGGAGAAGTTTCCCTCAACGGTTATAGTAAGCCGCAAGACAGGATAATTATGCTTGCCAACCATCTCTACTGCCCAAGGTTGGGTTACCATCGGAGTAGCCTTAATCCCGCAGACCTTGGCTACTTCAAGGATAGTATTGACGAGCTCGGTGGTGTTTACCTCGCTGGGGAATGCACCTTGCTCGGCAGTGAGCAGGGATTGAGCCTCAGCCAGTTGCTGCTCTAAGTCCTCGGGGGGCTGGGGTATTTCACTGATTGTCTGGTTGACCTCAGCGATTTGGGCGGTCAGTTCCTCCTGCCTCTTGAGCTCATTGAGATAGCCCATCCCAAGGACGGCGTAGACCATAATTAAGATAACAACGACGGTGGTGACGAGCAGCCTGCCCTTGGACAGCATCGCCTTCCCTCCCCGGGCTTTCGCATTCGTAGTGCTGGGACTGATTTGGTTTATTCTATCTGCCATGAGATTACCCTCGTTGCCAGGTAGCTGGCAGTTGCCCTTACGGTGATGGTACGCTCACCTTGCTGTGCCCTGATATCATAGCTGGCGATGGGATAGGTGATGGTGATTGTGCCCGGGCCATAATATGGTACTTCCTCACCCTCTCCGTCATAGGTGCGGGTTTGGACCTGAATTTGCTGGTCGGGCTCACCTGGGCTGACCGGCCCCACCGGTGAGGTATAGGGGGAGCTTCCCGCCGCACCGGGTGCCCCCACCAGTTTAATCCTGACAATAGGCGCATCGCATTTAACTACAACCAGGACGGTGCCCGTATCTGTTGCCCGGAATGGATAATAAACCCAGTCCGGACCAGTTAACCACTGAGGTATTACCGTCTCGGTAACTCCGTTACCGCCACCAGCACTTGGATAGGTGATGGTGATAGTAATTGGGTTCGGTCCCATTGGTCCATACTTATCCTCTTTGGGTAGTTTAACCTGGACAGTGCATGAGTCAGAATAGTCAACTTCAAAGATGGCGATATACGGCCCGTCTCCCTGGAAGTGCTGTGTTGGTCTTGATGGATTTTTCAGCCTGATTTCCACATTTTGTGAAGCAGTAATATTATCAATCACCACGGTCAGGGTGCCGGGCACTACCTCCCCGACCAGGTAGTCATGCCAGCCTTTACCGTCCTGCCACGGCGGTGTCATCGTTGCTGCCCCTCCACCTCCACCGCCGGTCTCAACATATCGTATTTCAGTGGCGGGGAAAGAAGCCCCGTTTATCTCGCTGGGGAGGGGGGCAAGGGGGGCGGTATGATAGTCAAGGTTGGTGGTGAGCACCGGGTTCTCCTTGAGCCGCCACAGCGCCCACTCAACCCCGGCGTCGCAGGAATGCTGCTCGGTTATCACCTCGGCGTAGGTTCTGGAACCAATCATGGTGCTGTTGACCTGCCCGATGAAAGGGGTAGCAATCAGCATGCCCGCTGTCAGGACGAGCAAGGCTAGGGGGAGGGCTTGTCCGCTTTCGCTATTCCTCATTCCACCCTCCATATGCCCGAATCCGGGTCAGTTGGCCGAAGGCAAACCTTGTACTCCCTCTGCTCACTTATATTCGGTCTCCCATCGGGAGCTGAGGTTAACGTCATGGTGATGATGCGCTCCACGCGGTCTTCGTAATAAGGACTGGCGGTTATACGCTCGGTGCGCTCCTCAACGAGGAACTGGACGGCGTTGATATTCCGCGCCAGTGTCATCTGGGATTCCCCCTCAATGCGCAGAAGCTCACTACCGGCTATGTTGTAGGTGACCAGGGAGCTATCGGGCAGAAGCAAAACCAGCTCATCGCCGCCGGTGGCGGTTTTTGCCCTCTGCCCGTCATAGCTCACCCAGTTGGCGGCGTTTTGAAGTTCGTGGGCGGCTATCATCTTATCGCCGCCGTATTCGGTGACATTGAGAATCTGGTAAACAGCCATCCCCAAGAAACTGACAATAAGCCCGGTGATAGCCACCGTTACCAGCAATTCGGGCAGTGAAAATCCTTCTTGACTCTTCATCGTTTTACCTTGTAGTCCTCAATGGTTAGTATGTCTACTCCCTCTCGGGAGATGGTTATCGTTATTTTTTGTATGTCGGTGTCACCACCGGCTTGAAGGACTGAGCCCACCACCACCGAGATGCCATACCCGTCCGGTAGGGTGATGGGGTCGGGATTATAGGTTTCATCATAGTCGTAGACAAAGGGATAGGTGGTTGGTACCGGGGTATATGGGTAATTCTTGACATATTCTAGTTGAGCGTGCGCCAGGCTCTGTGCGGTAGCTTCTTGGTCACCCTCACGCACGGCAATGGCTCCTGTTGACAGGGACAATACGAAGGCAGTGCTGGCAACTCCCAGGATGGCAACCGCGGCTAAGGACTCAACCAGACCTATTCCGGCTTCGTCCTGAAAGCGGACCTTTATCCTTTTAAGCCACTTACTTATCGTTTTCATCATATGGACCTCAATATGGAGTACAGCGGTGTTATCAATGAGAGAGCAATAAAGGCGACTACTAGTCCGATGACCATGGTCAAGATTGGCTCTATCATTGATACGAGGGTGTTAATCCTCTGGTCAACCCGCTCTTCGTAATAGTCAGCCAGGGTGGCGAGGGTGGAGTCCATGGTACCCGTCTTCTCCCCTACGGCTACCATCTCCACCAGAAGCTGCGGGAATAGCCCATTCTCCGCCATCGGCTGAGACCAGCCCTGCCCCTGGAGCAGCTTATCCCTGACATCCAATAGTGCCTGGCGGATAATCCTGTTGCCAGAGGTTTGAATGGCGATATCCATTACCTGGGGTAAAGGCAGTCCGGCTTTCAGCAGCATTGATGTTATCTGGCAGAAGTGGCACATGTTGTGCTCTACGGCGATGGAGCCAATCACTGGAATCTTCAACTTTAATCTGTCCATAGTCAGTTTTCCCGCCGGTAGCCTGGTGTAGACTAGAGTCAGGATGACCAGGATGAACGCTCCCCACAGGAGGTGGAACTTGTAGCTGATGAAAAAGTCAGCGATGGCGATAAGCATTGTCGTCGCCAGGGGCAATTCAGCGCCCAGCGATTCAAACAGTCCGATCAGTGGCGGCAGGGCTACCGTGATGAGCAGGGCAAAGACGCCGATAGCCATAAGCAATACCATGGCGGGATATGCCAGGGCGCGTCTTACCTTGCCGGTGGTTGTTGCCCGTTTCCCCATATATCTGGCTACCTGCCTGAGACCCTCTTCAAGATTTCCTGCCTGCTCACTGGCTTTCACCACCTGACAATAGGTGGGGGAGAATACCTCCGGATACTTGCCGAGCGCCTGGGAGAAGGAACTGCCTCCTTGCAGCTCCTCAACCAGCCCGGCGATTACTTTTCTAAGTGCTTCCCGGGGAGCCTGTTCCCTGAGCAGCTCCAGGGCGGTGAGGATGGTAACACCGGACTCAGTCAGGGTAGCTAGCTGGTGTGAGAAATCAATCACGTCCTGGGTCTTAACCCCGAAGAAGGTGGGGAATATTGATTCCAGGCTCAGGCGCGGGCGTATCTCTTTCAGGCTGAGGACACGCTGATATCCCGCCTGGTAGAGGGCTTCCTCTGCCATGTTCTCCGAGGTGGCATCTATACTGCCCTGCACAATCTTTTTATCTATGGTATAGGCGGTAAACTGGTACATAATTTCTCCCTATACGCCAATGGAGAATACGCTCCGTAGCACCTCACTAACTGAGGTGATGCCTTCTTTCACCTTCATCATTCCGTCGTGCTTCATGGTTATCATTCCTTCTTTAAGTGCTTGCGCCCTGATATCGCTGGCACTGGCGTTACTCAGTAGCATCCGTCTAATTGCCTCGGTCATAATCAGGAGCTCAAAAAGCCCGGTCCGCCCCTGGTAGCCGGTGTTGGCGCAGAGGTTACATCCTGCCCCACCATAAAAGGTGGCTGGCAGCTCCTTCATTTCCTCTCGGTAGGCTAGTTGCTCCTCTGCCGATGGCTGATACGGGGCGCGGCAGTGAGTGCAGAGGCGGCGAATCATCCTCTGGGCAACAATGCCGACCAGTGTTGAGGAAATAAGATAGGGTTCAATACCCAGATCCAGCAGCCGGAAGAGAACGCTAACGGCGTCATTGGCGTGGATTGAAGAGAGCACCAGGTGGCCGGTCAGAGCCGCCTGGACGGCGGTGGTGGCGGTGTCTTTATCTCGTATTTCGCCGACGAGGATAATATCCGGGTCGTGGCGCATGATAGCCCGCAGACCGCCGGCGAAGGTAATCCCCGCCTTGGTGTTGACCTGGGTCTGGTTGATATCTATAAAACGGTACTCAATCGGGTCTTCAATGGTCAGGATATTGCGCTCCGTCTCACTGAGCTGACTAATTGATGCATAAAGGGTGGTTGTCTTGCCTGAGCCGGTGGGACCGCCGACCAGTATCATGCCGAAGGGGCACTTCAGCAGTTCCTGATATTTCTTGAGGGCGTCAGGCAGCAGACCAAGCTCAGGCAGGGTGAAAAGAGACATAGACTTATCCAGTATGCGCAGGCTAACCCTCTCCCCGCCCGCCGTTTCCAGGGTGGCGGCGCGAATATCGACATCCCTGTCCCCCACCTTAACTGAGAACTGGCCGTCCTGAGGGCGCCTTTGCTCGGCGATGTTCATATCCGCCAGAATCTTGACCCTGGACACCAGCGGGGTGTGGGCGCTGAGGGGTAGGGAAAACATATCATGGAGTATGCCGTCAATGCGGTAGCGGATTTGTAACCTGTCCTCCCGCGGCTCAATGTGAACGTCCGAGGCTCTATCCCTTACCGCTTGCGTGACGAGCAGGTCAAGGGTTTGAGCAATGGGTGTCCGGGCAATGAGTTCCGAGGTGACCGCTTCTTCTTCCACTGGGGGAGGGGCGAACTGGCTTACCTGTTTCTGTATTTCACCACTGGAGCGGTAGTTGAGGTCAATTGCCCGCTCAATGTCAGAGGGGACGCCGAGGGCTACCTCAACCCTCATCTTTGCTTGCGCTTTGATGTCCTCAATGGTGCGGATGTCTTCCGGGTCAGCCATGACCACTACCAGAGCATCGCCGACCACATCCAGGGGGATAAGGGTATGTTTTCTAGCCATATCCTCCGGGATTAGCTGCAGGGCGTTGGGTTGGACCATGTGCCTTTTCAGGTCAATCAAGGGTATATTTAGCCCCACGCTGATCACTGCCGCCAGTTCCTCAGCTTTGATTAGACCCTGCTTTACCAGGATCTCGCCGAGTTTCCCTCCCTGCTGCCGCTGTAACTGAAGGGCATTGTCTAATTGCTCAGCGGTAATGAGCTTTTGCTCAATTAGCATTTCGCCCAGACTTTTTCTGGTTGTTTTAGCGGCCGGGGTCTCTCCCTTATCACTGCTCATGCCCTTTTCCTTTTTTCAGCTAATAATTTGTCGGCTACCTTTTTTTCCAGCACTGCCTTTACCCGGATTACCAGCTCTCGGGGGGCTACCGGTTTGGTAACGTAGTCATCGGCGCCTACCTTCAGCCCGGTGGCTTTGTCTATCTCCTGGGCCTTGCCCGAGAGCATGAGGATGGGTAAATGGGCAGTCTGAGGCTCGGAGCGCAGGCGGTAGCAGACCTCAAAGCCATCTATGCCGGGGAGCATAATGTCCAGGATGATTAGGTCTGGCTCTTCGCTTCGGGCTTTGCTTATCCCTTCCCGCCCGTCCTTTGCCAGGAGCACTTCGTAGCCCTCTTTGCGGAGGGTGTACTCTATGAGCCTTAAGGCAATGGCGTCATCCTCAATAACCAGAATCTTCTTGCCCATAAGAACCCCCTGTGATACTTTCTTGGCTGGTACCACTTCTTGTTTTATCAAGGAATGCTTCTCTCTGAATAACCCGAGTAGCCTCGGACTTTATTCTAGCTATGTCGTCCTCGGTAAATAGCCTCCAGCCCTTTCTGTCTCGAGGCATGGCGTCTTCAAGGATGCCTGCCTTAAGCCAGCGGAAGAGGGTAGCCCGGCTTACACCAGCCATTTGGCAGGCTTCTAGGGTTCGGTAATAAGTTTGACCGTTGATTTTTATTGCCACGTCTTAAAGTCTCCTGAGACGTCTCAATAAGGGGCAAAAATTGTTCGTAGTCTTAAAGTCTCCTGAGACGTCTCCAAAGGTGCAAAAAATTATTCGTAGCCGGTAGTGGCTTGCGAAACCAGCCCGGTTGAATCACAGGAGTAAGTGCCCTTACTTGTTGCCGTCCGCAGGTAGTTCGGGTACAGCGGGTTGCCGTAAGGGAAAGCCGCCATATTACTTCTTGCTGAGGTGGCGGTCACTGAGGTTAGACCTTCCTTCGCCATCATGGTGTCCATGGCGGTCTGGATGGTTACTAACTCCGCCCTTGCCCCCTCTGCCTCGCCGCTACCAACTAGCCCGCTGACATTGGGCAGAACAACAGCCGCTAGCACCCCAATAATACCGATGACAATGAGTAGCTCTATCAGGGTGAAGCCCTTGTTGCCCCGGTGGCTCCTTTGCAGTAATCCTTTCATGGTTACCCCCTTTTTCTGTCCTGCCAGTTGACCACAATATAGCAATTTGTTGACAATAGTCAACAAAAAATTCAGCTATTAAGCTATACCAAAGTCCTATATACTTACTAAAGTACTAGCGTGGTAGCAGTTTGGCTATTAATGCTTTATAATGCGGATAAAATATAAGGTAGGGGAGAAACAGTAATTGAAGGTGAAACTGAAAATCCTGCTTTTGTTGTTGGTCGGTTTAAGCCTGCTCGCTATTTCATGCCAGCCCGCCAAAGAGGCGGGGGGAGTCTTTATCTCAGGGACATCAGCCGGGGATGCCGAAACGCTTAACTGGATTCTAGCCGCCGATAGTGCTTCCCTCAGCTATGCCGGACACACCGTGGACTCTTTAGTCACCTATGACAATGAGTGGGGTGTTCAGTTGCGGTGTGCCGCCAGGGATGTTGAGGTAAGTGAGGACGGTCTGGTTTATACCGTGACCATCAGGGACGACCTGGTCTGGAGCGATGGCTCCAAGGTTACTGCTGAAGACTATGTCTATACCTTGAAGAATTTGATGTTCTCCGACTGGCTCAATTATCCCTACCGGAGCGACTGGCAGGAGGAGGTCGGCGGCGAAACGGTGTTGGTCACCCCCGAGGTGGTCAATGAGACTACTTTTACCATAACCCGCCAGACGGTTGACCCGGAGTTCATCTATACGGTGCGCCCCTTGACCCCCTACCCAAAGTACATTGCCGTCAAATACGAGGGTGATATTGAAGCCTTTACCCAGGCTCCGGAATTTAACAATTTGACCTATACCGGGAACCTGGGACCATATAAGTTCGTGGAGTGGCTGAGAAATGACAAGTTCGTCGTCGAGCGCAACCCCGATTACTATCTGGGCAAGGATACCGGTGCCCCCTATTTTGACCAGTATATCGTGAAGCTCTTCGGCACCTCGTCGACAGCCCATGCCGCCCTGGAGGCGGGGGACATTACCTACTCCGGCATTGACCCGGACAAGGTAAGTAAGTTCAAGAAGATGGACTGGATAAATGTCTATACCGTGCCCACTACCGGCTACCTGTTCCTGGCTTATAACCTGAGGGACAACGGCTGGGAGGGGCTTAAAGTAAAAGAGGTGAGGCAGGCTTTGTCCCTGGCAATAAGCAAGGGGCTGATAATAGAGCAGGTGCTCTATGGCTTTGGCGAGCCTGCCTTCGGCTTTATTCCCAAGATTTCACCCTGGTATGTGGATGAGGGTGTTGCCAAATACGGGGTAGAGCCTCTCCTGGATAAGGAGGAGGCTAAGGACTTGCTCCTCGGCGCTGGCTATGATAAGCCGCTGACGCTGACCCTGGTAACTAACGCCGGCAACGATGAACGGGAGAATATCGGCTATCTGGTCAAGGAGGAGCTATCGGCGATTGGTATTGAGGTGGAGCTTAAGTTTGTCCCCTGGGCAACCCTCTTGGGGAAATACCTTAAGAACAAGGTGCCGGGCACCAACCAGGAAGCGGGCTACAATAACGGTGCCGGGGCGGTAAGCGAGGAGCCCTGGGACCTGATGGTGATGGGCTTCAGCACCAACCCCCTTTCACCCTCCGGTCAGGATGTCTTCTACTCAACCAAGGGGGGCTTGAATTTCTTCGGCTATTCCAATACCGAGGTTGATGAGCTATTCGGAAGGGCGCAGTCAGAGGAGGCTCTTGACGAAGGGGCGAGGAAGGAATTATATGCCGAGCTATCTCGCCTTATTTCCGAAGAGCAACCGGTTGATTTTTTGGTTTTCCCGCTAGCGAACGTCGGTTTCCAGAGTAATGTCAGGGGGATAGAACCAGGCGTAAATATGGGCTATAACTACCATCTGTGGTATTTTGAGTAGCCCTTTTCAATCTCTAGGTAGAATTAATGAGGAAGACCTGGCTCAGGGATTACATCATTAAGCGGCTATTTTATGCCGTAATTATTGCCTGGGGAGTATTGACCATTACCTTCATCCTGGTCAGGGTCGGCCCCAGTTCGCCCGCCGATAAGTATCTGGCTAACCTCGCCGCCCGGGGGGAAGAACCGTCTCAGGTGACTGCGGCGATAGAGGCTAGATACGGTATTGATAAGCCGATACATGAGCAATACTTTGATTATATGGGCAACCTGGTCCGCGGCGATTGGGGCTGGTCTTTCAGCACCTCAATGCCGGTAATTGAGCTGATTAAGAGGCACTGGATTTACTCCTTCCAGCTAATTTTACTGAGTACTATCCTGGCGGCAATAGTCGGTATCCTGATTGGCATCTATTCTGCCGTCAGGCAATACAGCAAGACCGATTACATCGCTACCTTTTTCTCCTTCATTGGGATATCCATACCCAATTTCTGGCTGGGGGTGATGCTTATCCTGCTCTTTGCCGTGCAGTTTGGGCTGTTCAAGACCTACTATGATACCAGCGTCCCCCTCCTCTCCCTGGCTAATCTCAAGCAGTTAATCCTGCCGGTGGTTACCCTTGGCACCGCGATGATGGCAGGCTATACCCGATATACCCGCTCGGCGATGCTGGACAATCTAAGGAAAGATTTTGTCAGGACGGCAAGGGCTAAGGGCTTGCCGGAGAGGACGGTCATCGGCAAGCATGTCTTCCGTAATGCCGTCCTGCCCCTGGTTACTATCATAATGTTTGATTTGGGCAGCATTGTCTTTGGCGGTGCTTACCTTACCGAGATTATCTTCGGCATTCCCGGTCTGGGCAGGATTTCCTTTAATGCCATCTTCGCCGATGATTACGCCGTGGTGGTGGCGGTAACCCTTATCTCGGCTTTCCTGGTACTGCTAATAAATTTGGCGACCGATATTGCCTATGCCTACCTTGACCCCAGAATAAGATATGACTAAAAGATATGACTAAGAAGCGCATCAATAAACTGGCGGGGAGGGTTGGCGGTATTAAGAACCTGATTCTTATACCGCTGGCTAGCCTCTGGCTTTTAACCCTGCTGGCGGATATTTTCACCCCAGGGAAGATTTTTGACCCCCTTGGCTACTTATATATAGCCCTGGGGATAGTGGTTCTCATATATGTAGTCTGGCCACTTTATAAGAGCCGGCGGCTGGTAAACTACTACTGGCAGAGGGTGAAGAAGAATAAGCTGGCGGTGGTTGGGCTAGGCTTCATTCTATTTCTGATTCTTTTAGCTCTTTTGGGTCCCCTTTTTACCGCCGACCCGACGGCGGTCAACTTTGAGGAGAAGAACATACCGCCGGTCGGTTTTAGTGTTGAGGAGTCAGTTTATCACGCCGAGACGGGGCAGTTTATTACCAAGACGGCGAGCGGCACCTGGGAGCATCCCCTCGGTACTGATAATAAGGGCCGGGACTTGCTGGCAATGCTCGTCTCCGGTGCCGGGGTCTCGCTGCAGGTTGGCTTGCTCGCCACCGGTATCGCCGTCGCCCTGGGGACGCTTATCGGCGTCGTCTCTGCCTATTTAGGCGGCAAGGTGGACAATATCCTGATGAGGTTCACCGATATTATGATGACCTTTCCCTTCTTTCTCCTGCTGGTATTTATCGTTTTCATCTTCGGTCCCAGCCTGGCTTTTATTGTCCTCGTCATCGGTCTCACCGGCTGGACGGGGACAGCCCGCTTAATCAGGAGCGAGACCCTCTCTCTGAGGACGCGAGAATTTATCCTGGCGGCTAAAGCCCTGGGGGCAAGCGATGGCAGGATTGTCCTGGCTCATCTCGTGCCTAATGTCATCAGCCTGATTGTGGTCATCGCCACCCTGTCCATCCCCGGGGTGATTCTGGCTGAAGCTGCCTTGAGCTTTATTGGCCTGGGTGACCCCTCGGTAACCAGCTGGGGGATGATTCTGAGGGCGGGGCAGCAGAGCCTTGACGTCACCTGGTGGGTAGCGGTGGTGCCGGGGATTATGCTTTTCCTCACCGTTCTTGGCTTCAACTTTGTCGGTGACGGGCTGAGGGATGCCTTTGACCCGAGGAGCAACGTCTAGCATGAAAGAGGTAATTTTAAGCGTCAAAGACCTGAAAGTAAGATTTTTTACCCGGCGGGGGACTGTCCGGGCGGTGGACGGCGTTAGCTTTGACCTGGTAAAGGGAGAGTGCCTCTGCCTGGTTGGTGAGTCCGGCTGCGGCAAGACGGTAACCGCCCTCTCCATTCTGGGTCTGATTGACAGCCCGCCGGGCAAAATAGTGGGGGGAGAGATTTTATATGACGGTCTGGACTTAACCGAATGCCCTGCTGAACGGCTGAGGCATATTAGAGGCAAGGAGATTGCCATGATATTCCAGGATGCGCAGTCAGCCCTAAACCCGGTCTTTACCATTGGCGACCAGATAGTGGAGCAGATAAAGCTCCACCTGAAGGTGAGCCAGCCGGGGGCAAGAAACAGGGCGATAGGTCTGCTGAAAGAGGTCGGCATACCATCGCCGGAGGAAGTGGCTGGCTACTATCCCCACCAGTTATCCGGCGGCATGAGGCAGCGGGCGATGATAGCTATGAGCCTCTCCTGCGACCCGCAGCTCCTTATCGCCGATGAACCAACTACCGCCGTTGACGTCACTATAAAAGCCCAGATTATAGAAATTCTTCGCCGGCTCAAGGAAAGCCGAAAGATGTCTATCATTTTCATAACCCATGAGCTGGGGATAGTCTCCGAGATTGGCGATAGAATCGTGGTTATGTATGCTGGCAAGGTCGCTGAGACCGCCCTTGCCTCCGAGCTATTAAAAAATCCAAAACACCCCTATACCTCCGGGTTGATTAAGTGTCTACCTGACATAACGCAGACAAAGGAGAGGCTGGAGTCCATACCGGGAACGGTACCCAGCCTGGATAACCCCCCCGGTGGCTGTCTGTTTAACCCCCGGTGCAAGAAGGCGATGGCTATCTGCCGAAAAGAACAGCCACCGCCGGTCAAGGTTAATAAGGAGCACAGCGTTTTCTGCCACCTCTATTAAAAAGGCGATGAAAGACCATAAATTATTAACGGTAGAGAATCTAAAGAAGTACTACCCGGTTAGCGGTGGGCTGTTCTATCGGCACCTCGGCGATATTAAGGCGGTGGACGGCGTCTCCTTCTATATAAAGGAAGGGGAGACCCTGGGGCTGGTCGGGGAATCGGGGTGTGGCAAGTCCACCCTGGGCAGGACGATATTAAGACTTGAGGAACCAACGGAGGGGAAGATTATCTACCGCCGGACGGCTATCACCAGGCTGGACAAGAAGGAATTACGGGGACTGAGAAAGGAAATCCAGATTATATTTCAGGATCCCCAGTCCTCCCTTGACCCCAGGATGACAATCGGTCAGTCCATAGGCGAAGCTCTGCTCATCCACGGCTTAAAGGATGAGAGGGAGCGGGGACAAAAGGTTACCGATATGCTGGAGCGGGTCGGGCTGGAGGCACAGCATGCCCTGCGCTACCCCCACGAGTTCAGTAGCGGACAGAGGCAGCGCATCGGCATTGCTCGGGCGCTGGCTCCAAGTCCCAGGCTGATTATTGCCGATGAGCCGGTAAGTGCTCTGGATGTTTCCATTCAGGCTCAAATCTTAAATCTAATGCTTGATTTGCGCCGCGAATTTAGCCTGGCATACCTGTTTATTGCCCATGACCTGTCGGTGATAAGGCAGGTGTCCCAGCGGGTGGCGGTAATGTATCTGGGCAAGATTGTTGAGCTGGCTGAGGCGGGCGAGATTTTTGCAAATGCCCTCCACCCCTATACCGAAGCCCTGGTGTCGGCTATCCCTAGCATCAGGAAGAGGAAGAAGACGAGGATTCTACTCCCGGGCGCTGTCCCCTCCCCCCTGAACCCGCCGCCAGGCTGTCGCTTCCATACGCGGTGTCACCGGGTGCTGCCGATTTGCTCTCAGGTTGAGCCTCATCTTAAGGATATGGGCGGGGGGCATCTGGTGGCATGTCATCTGTATGGGGTTTGACTGCTTGGAATAAAGTTATATAATAGGTTATAGCCTTTGCGCAGTTAAATTCTGGGGGTGCTGATGGTTAGATGTCCTAACTGTGGTCAGAAAACCGGTGGTGATTACTGCCAGTGGTGTGGCTACCCGGTAATGGCGGGTAGTCAGCGGAGTGCGGAAGCCAGAGCAGAGAAGGCAGCCGAGGAGGCAGAGAAGAAGGCGAGGAAGGAAGCCGAGCGCCTGGCTAAAGAAGAGGCAAAGCGGGCGAAGGAAGAGGAGAAGAAAGCAAGAGAAGAAGCCAAGCGTCTAACTAGAGAGGAAGCAGAGAGGGTGAAGGCAGCCGAGGAGGCAGAGAAGAGGGCGAGGAAGGAAGCCGAGCGCCTAGCTAAAGAAGAGGCAGAGCGGGCGAAGGAAGCGGAAAAGAAAGCAAAGGAAGAAGCCGAGCGTCTATCTAGAGAGCAAGCGCTGAGAGAAGCGGAAGAGGCGAGAAAGGCACGTGAGGCTGAGGAAGCTGAGAGAAGAGCAAGGGAGGAAGCTGCGCGCCTGGCTGGAGAGCAGGCGCTGAGAGAGGCGGAGGAGGCGAGAAAGGCACGTGAGGCTGAGGAAGCTGAGAGAAGAGCAAGGGAGGAAGCTGCGCGCCTGGCTGGAGAGCAGGCGCTGAGAGAGGCGGAGGAGGCGAGAAAGGCACGTGAGGCCGAGGAAGCTGAGAAGAGGGCGAAAGAGGAAGCCGAGCGCCTGGCTAAAGAGCAAGCTCTGAGAGAGACAGAGGAAGCAAGGAAGCTGCGTGAGGTTGAGGAGGCGGAGAGGAAAGCAAGAGAGGCAGCTGAGCGTTTAGCTGGTGAGCCGGCAGGTAAAGAGTTAGGCGAAGCAGGAGAAGCCGCGGAGACTGGAGAGGCAGAGAAGAAGGCGAAAGAGGAAGCTGAGCGTCTAGCTAGCGAGCAGGCGCTGAGAGAGGCGGAGGAGGCGAGGAGGGCGTGGGAAGCTGAGGAAGCAGAGAGGAAAGCGAGAGAAGAAGCTGCGAGTCTAGCTAAAGAAGAGGTAGAGAGGGTGAGGGCGGCTGAAGAGGCGGGGAAGGCACTTGAGGCTGAGAAAATTCTGCAAGCTGGCGGGGAGGTTTATGAGGGGACCTTTGAGCTGGTGGTGCCGATGCCGGTGGGTTTTGAGCGAGTGAGGCAGTTTGCCGACCACCTGGGAGAAGTTGAGAACCTGGAGATAGAATGGGTTGGTGGGTCAGTGGACGAGGGGGCAATAGTGGGCATCTCG
>CAZDHX010000015.1:0-11426 GCA_964505425.1 uncultured Dehalococcoidales bacterium
GAGCACGTTCTTGGTAAGAACGGGGTCACCAGTTCGAATCTGGTTGTGGGCTTAAAGTAAAGGGAGGTTCAAAATGGCAAAGAAGAAGTTTGAGCGGGTTAAACCACATTGCAATGTGGGCACTATCGGGCATGTTGACCACGGGAAAACAACCTTGACTTCGGCGATAACCATGGTGCTGTCCAAGGCGGGTCCCACCGAATTCCGCGAGTTTTTATCTATTGATAATGCACCTGAGGAAAAGGCGCGGGGACTGACCATCGCCATCGCTCATATTGAGTATGAGACCGAGAAGCGTCATTATGCCCATGTTGACTGTCCCGGGCATGCTGACTACATCAAGAACATGATAACCGGGGCTGCCCAGATGGACGGGGCTATCCTGGTAGTTAGTGCCCCTGACGGTCCGATGCCCCAGACCAGGGAGCATGTCTTGCTAGCTCGCCAGGTGGAGGTGCCTTCCATTGTGGTTGCCCTTAACAAGATAGACCTTATGGAGGATAAGGAGCTTCTCGAGCTGGTAGAGATGGAGGTAAGGGAGCTACTTACCAAGTACAAGTTCCCCGGTGATAAGACCCCCATTATTAAGGTAAGTGCCACCAAGGTTCTTGAGTGTGGCTGTGGTAAGCGGGACTGCCAGTGGTGTGGCGCTGTCTGGGAATTGCTTGATGCCATAGATAGCTATATTCCCATCCCCACCCGACCGAAAGACCAGCCCTTCTTGATGCCGGTGGAGGATGTCTTTAGCATCAAGGGGCGGGGCACCGTGCCTACCGGCAGGGTGGAGAGGGGGACGGTTAAAGCCGGCGATGAGGTTGAGATAGTTGGCTTGAAGGAGACCAAAAAGACGGTGGCTACCAGCCTGGAGATGTTCCACAAGACCTTGGATTATGCCGAGCCTGGGGATGCCGTTGGCGTTCTGCTCCGGGGCGTAGAGCGAGAAGATATAGAGCGGGGGATGGTACTTGCCGCCCCGGGTTCTATTACTCCCCATACCTACGCTGATGCCGAGGTATACGTCTTGAGTAAGGAGGAGGGGGGCAGGCATACCCCGTTCTTTAACGGCTACAAGCCCCAATTTTACATCAGGACTACCGACGTTACCGGCACCATTGAGCTGCCGAAAGGGGTGGAGATGGTTATGCCCGGCGACAACATAAAGATGAAGATAAAGCTTCTCTACCCGGTAGCCATGGAGAAGGGTCTGCGGTTTGCTATCAGGGAGGGAGGTAGGACGGTAGGCGCTGGCACCGTTACCAATATCATTGAGTAGACATGGCAAAAAAGGGTGAAGCGCGAATTATCATCCACCTTGCCTGTACTGAGTGCAAGGAGAGGACATATACGACGAGTAAGAACAAGAGGAATGACCCCCAGCGTTTAGAACTCAAAAAGTATTGCCCCCGTTGTCGTACTTATACCCTTCATCGGGAGACAAAATAGTGGCTGGTAATTCGGGATAGGCGGGACTTCTATAATGACTTATCATGGTGCTCCCCAAAAGCGTTCCAGGTTTAAATTCGTTGGCGATATTATCGCCGAGCTCAAGAAGGTGACTTGGCTCACCCGACGAGAGGCGGCTTATTTGACCTTTCTGGTGTTGGCCGTTGCCGTTGTGGTGGGCATAATTTTGGGGTCTACTGACTTAGGTTTTTATCACATAGTGCAAAAATTCTTTCTGGTTAGGTGAAGGCTTGCTTTCCATCTTATTCTTAATATAAACTAAAGGGGGAGTCTGCTTTTTTAAGACTCTTGGCTGAATGAGGTTATCGGTGGCAAAGGATCAAAAAGGCTGGTATGTAGTTCATACCTACTCCGGGTATGAGGAGCGGGTTAAGAAGAACCTGGAGCAGCGCATCAAGCTTATGGACGGTGGTGATGAAATCGCCGAGGTGATTATACCCACCGAGGTTGAGATTGAGGTTAGAGAGGGACAGAGGCGTAATGTGGATAAAAAGATATTGCCCGGTTATATCCTGGTCCAGATGAAGATGACTGACCAGAGCTGGAATATAGTGCGTAATACCCCGGGCGTTACCGGTTTTGTCGGTAGCGGCAATAAGCCAATGCCCCTGCAGCAGGAGGAGGTTGACCAGATATTAAAACAGATGGCATCCGAAGCGCCTAAGGTTAAGGTCGGTTTCCGTAAGGGGCAGAGCGTGAGGGTGACCAATGGTCCCTTTATTGATTTTGTCGGGGTGGTGGATGATATAAACACCGCCAGGGGCAAGGTCAAGGTGCTTTTGTCCCTTTTCGGGCGGGAGACGCCGGTTGAGCTTGATTTCTTGCAGGTGGAGAAGCTTTAATGGCCAAAAAGGTTAAGGCAATAATTAAATTACAGATTCAGGCGGGGAAGGCAAACCCAGCGCCACCGGTAGGTCCTGCCCTGGGACAGCATGGGCTTAACATTATGGCGTTTTGTAAGCAGTATAATGAGCGCACTGCCAGTCAGGCTGGCTCTATTATTCCCGTTGAGATAACTGTCTATGAGGACCGCTCATTTACCTTTGTTACCAAGACCCCGCCAGTTAGCGATTTAGTGAAGAGGGCGTTGGGCATAGAGAAGGGGTCTGGGGCGACTGGTACTGAGAGTGCCGGCAAGTTATCTCGGGCTCAGCTCCGTGAAATCGCTCAGATTAAGCTCAAGGACTTGAATGCCACCAGCATTGAAGCCGCCGAGCGAATTATTGAAGGAGCCGCCCGAAGTATGGGGATTGAGGTGGAATAGAGTGTCAAAGCACGGCAAAAAATATCTTGAGGCGGTAAAAGATTTAGACCAGACAAAGTTCTATGACCCCAAGGAGGCTATTGGACTGGCCAAGAAGATGGCTTATACCAAATTTGACGAGACGGTTGAGCTTCACCTCCGGATGGGTGTTGACTCCCGTGATGCTACCCAGCAGGTTCGTGGCGTTGCCCTCCTGCCCCACGGGTTGGGCAAGAAGGTGCGCATTATAGTTTTTGCCCAGGGCGAGGCGGTGAAGGCGGCTGAGACCGCCGGAGCCGATGCCGTCGGCGGCGACGAGTTGATTAAGAAGGTTGAGGATGGGTGGCTGGATTTTGATATTGCCATTGCTACCTCGGATATGATGGGCAAGGTAAGCCGGCTGGGTAAGATTCTGGGCAAGAGGGGATTGATGCCTAACCCCAAGTCGGGCACGGTAGTGGCTCCTGATGACGTATCTAGGGCAGTAGACGAAGCCCATAAGGGGCGGGTTGAATTTAAGCTGGACAGGTCAGCCATCATCCATGTGCCTTTGGGCAAGGTTAGTTTTGAAGAGGATAAGCTGATGGGCAACCTGACGGCGGTGGTCGAGGCGGTGGTGAGGGCTAAGCCGTCTGGTGCCAAGGGTCAGTATGTTAGGAGTGCTACCTTAACCACCACTATGGGGCCGGGTCTGAAGCTTGACCTTAAGCCAACCCTATCTTTAACCAGCGCTTAACATAAACCAGCGCTTAAAATGAAGAAAGGGGATATTTATGGCAGAGGTTGCTATTGTCGGTGCCGGTCAGACGGCATTTACCCGCCAGTGTGGGGTCAATATCAGGGAGCTATCTTTTGAAGCCTTTAAGGAGGCGGTGGAGGGTGCGGATGTTGCCGTCGAGGATATAGACGCCTCCATTGTTTGTTCCGCCCCAGAGTATGATAAACAACGCTCGCCCGCCGGCTTGATATCGGAGTATCTGGGCTTAACCCCAAAGCCAACCTTCTATGTTGAGACGGTGTGCTCCTCCTCTACCACCGGCTTGAGAGTAGCCTGGTCAATGATACGTGCCGGGCTGCACAAGGTAGTAGCGGTTATCGGTTTCCAGAAGATGTCGGAGCTCTCCTCCCGTGATGCCGCTGAAAGGATGGGGAGGGGAGGGGACATAATCTGGGAGTCCCCCTTCGGCTTGACCATGCCCGCCGGTTACGCCCTCTATGCCCGCGCCCATATGGCTAAGTACGGGACTACCGAGGAGCAACTGGCTAAGGTGCGGGTCAAGAATTCGCAATACGGGGCGGCTAACCCCAAAGCCACTTATCGCAAGGAGCTGACCCTTGAGGATATTCTGAACTCGGAGGTCATCACCAGCCCGCTGAAGAAGTTTGATTGCTGCGCTAATGCTGACGGCGCTTCCTGCATCATCGTCGCTCGGGGGGATATCGCCAAGAGGATGTGCGCCATCCCAATCTGGATTATCGGTCTGGGGGCGGCCACCGATACTATGAGCATGGCGGGGAGGGAGTCGCTTACCGGACTGAGGTGCGCTCAGGAGGCAGCCAAGCAGGCGTATAAGATGGCTGGTATCAGACCCAGAGATATTGATGTCGCCGAGGTCCACGATTGCTTTACCATCTCCGAGATTCTGGCTTATGAAGACCTGGGCTTTGCCAAGCCCGGTGAGGGGGTAAAGTTGCTTGAGGAGAAGCAGACCTATGTTGACGGCAGGATACCGGTAAATGTTGATGGCGGTCTCCTGTCTAAGGGTCATCCTATCGGTGCTACCGGCGGCTCGCAAGTTCGGACCATTGTCCGCCAGCTCCGGCGGCAGGCTACCGAGGCTCAGGTGAAGGCGGCGAAGATAGGTCTGGTGCATAATATCGGGGGCATCGGGCAGTACGGAAATGTAACCATTCTTGGGAGGTAGCCAGTGGGCTTTGAGAATTTTGGCACGGTCAGCTTTACCACCGAGGCGAAGACGGCGGAATTTATAAACTACCTTGAGTCGGGGAAGGTAATGGCAAGCCGGTGTAAAAAATGCGGCGCCACTTACTTCCCGCCGAGGTTGGATTGCCCCACTTGCCTGTCAAGTGAGGTGGAGTGGTTTGAGGTTAAGGGGAAGGGCGAGCTGAGGAGTTATACCAAGGTGAATTACGGTCCGACCGGTTTTGAGGCGGATGCCCCTTATATTCTGGCTCTGGGCGAGTTTGACGGCGTTCAGATTCTTGCCCGTTTGAGCCGGGATATCGGGGAGAACGATATTGAGGTTGGCATGAGCTTAACAGTAAGCCCGCTAAAATTACCCAATGATAGGCTTGCCTACGAATTCAGGCGAGCCTAGAAGGAGGTTAATATGCCAGAGCGAAACGTTTGTCTTATTGGCGGCGGCATGAGCTCTTGGGGGGTGAGGGAGGCAAGCATAATAGATATGGCTCAGGAAGCAGCCAAGGAATGTTTTGATGATGTCCCAGCACTTAAGAAGGAGGCCATAGACGGCCTCCTGTTTGCTTCTTCCTATTGTGGGCGGAGTGCCTTCCAGGTCAATATAGCTCCGGTAATAGCCGAGCGTATCGGCGTTAAGCCAACCAGCATGTGTACCCGGCTGGATACCTTGTGTGCCGGCGGTAGTGCTGGCATTATCCTGGCGACGGGGCTGATAAAGGCGGGGCTGGCCGATGTTGTGATGGTAGCCGGTGGCGAGAAGCTCTATACACCTCAGAGGTGGGAGACCTATTATAGCGAGATGGCTTCCATAGACCATGATTGGGATGGAGCCCAGGGAATGGGATTGCCACCCCCCTTCTTTAGTATGACGGCTAAGGAGCATATGAAACGCTACGGGACTACCAAGGAACAATTGTCAGCCGTCTCGGTCAAGAACCGGAGAAACGGTTCTACCAACCCGAAGGCGCAATTTCAAAAGGAGGTTACACTGGAAGAGGTGATGTCCGCCAGACCGATAGTGCCTCCCCTTAGTCTCTTTGACTGCACCCCTATCACCGACGGCTGTGCCGCCGTGATATTAACTTATGAAGATAAAGCGAAGGAGCTAAGCGATAGACCCCTGGTTTATGTCAGAGGGACGGCCCAGGTAACGCTTCACAGCATGTCGATGAACTGGTCCGGCGAGCATCTGGGTGATTGGGTCCACCTGAGAACGGCCGCTAAAAGGGCTTATGAGATGGCGCGGGTTGGCCCTGATGATATCGATGTTGCTCAGACCCATGACTGCTTCACCATCTCCGAGATTATTGAGATGGAGGACCTGGGTTTCTGCAAGAAGGGGGAGGGGGGACCATTTGTTGAGTCGGGACGGAGTGATTTCGGTGGTAAGATTCCAGTGAATACCGATGGCGGGCTTCTCTCCTGCGGGCATCCCTTTGGCGCTACCGGCGTCCGCCAGGCGCGGGAGATACTTCATCAGCTGCAGGGAAGAGCCATAAGACAGGTGGAGGGCGCTGAGATAGGGCTGACGCACAACTTGAGCGGACTCAATGTTGAGCATACCATACTTATTTACGGGCGAGAACCCTGAGAATTAAATCGTAAGGGGGGAGTTATGCCAGTACCGGGAGTACCAATTTTAGAAGGTTTATATCCATCCACCCTGGACCTTTATCCCTTTGAGGCTAAGGAGTTTAACCGAATTCATCAGTTTTATGAAAACCTCAGGCGGAAGAGGTTTACCACCACCAAGTGTAAGAAATGTGGTAGTGTGCCCTTCCCGCCCCGGGTCGTTTGCCCTAAATGTAATTCGGATGATTTGGAGTGGGTGGACCTGCCCACTCAAGGGAAGGTGATTACGTTTACTGAAGAGGTAGCCGGCGTCCCTCTTGGCTTTGAGGCACCCCTGATTCATGCCCGAATTGACCTGGGCGAGGGACGCAAGCTTATCTCCCGCGTCGTTAATTGCAAGGAGGGGCAGCTTAAAGAAGGCGATACTGTCAGGCTGGCTGTCTTTGAAGTACCGCCGATGATAGTAGAGAAAAGGGGCGGTGTGATGCGGGAGGTGGAAAGGACGTTTTTTGCTTTTGAGCCGGTAAAAGCAGAGGGCAAATAAGTAAGACAAAAAGCCTTGATTTTTAGTTTTTCCTGTGCTATACTAATACCTTGATTCTTGGTTTTTCCTGAGACAGCGGGTGCCGAGAGGCTTAAATTAGCCTGCCGAGGAAAAGGGCTTGGATAGTATGAGTCCTTGTGCGGCAGGCGCAAGGGCTTATTTTTTAAGGGGGTGACGAAGGATGCCCACGGAAAAGAAGGCTAAGGTTATTGATAACCTGGAGCAACTTTTCTCCCGGTGCAATATTGGCATTCTAACCGATTATCGGGGCTTGTCCGCCTTTGAGATGACGGAATTGCGCCGCCGGCTGAGGGGATTGGGTATCGATTATAAGGTGGTGAAGAATACCTTGGCCCGGATTGCCGCCCAGAGGGCGGGCAGGGAGGAATTGGTAAGCCTCTTTGACGGTCCGGTAGCTATTGTTTTTGGTTACGGTGATATGGCTGAGCCAGCCAGAGTCTTAGCTGACTATATTCAGGCCACCAAGTCAGCGATGAGTATAAAGGGAGGCTTTCTGCCGGAAAGACTGCTTACCTTAGACGAGGTAACTACCTTGTCTACCTTGCCATCAAGGGAGGCATTAATCGCTATGGTTCTGGCTGAGGTGCAAAAACCTATGGTGGCGCTGGTCGCCTATCTCGGCGCCCCGATGCGGGGAGTTATTGGGGCGCTTCAAGCGAGGATTCAACAACTAGAGGGAGGATAAGATGTCAGAAGAGGAAGTCAAGCAAGAGCCTGAAGTAAAGGCTAAGGCGAAGAAGGCTAAGGCAGAGGCGAAAGAGCCTGAAGCTAAAGCAGAAGCGAAGGAGCCCGAAGCCAAGGTAGAGGCGAAAGAGCCTGAAGCTGAGGCAGAGGCGAAAGAGCCTGAAGCTAAAGCAGAGGCGAAAGAACCCGAAGCTAAAGCAGAGGTGAAAGAACCTGAAGCCAAGCCAGAAGCGAAGAAACCCCCCAAGGCAGCGGTAAAGAGGTCTCCAGCCATTGAGGGGGTAATAGCGGCCGTGGGGAAGATGACGGTTCTTGAGCTAGCGGAGCTGGTCAAGGCACTGCAGGATGAGTTTGGTGTTAGTGCTCCTGTCCCAATGATGGCGGCGCCAGCCGCTCAAGCCCAGGCAGGAGCCCCGGCAGCAGATGCGGAAGAGAAAACGGAGTTTACCGTTATTCTCAAGGAGGTGGGGGCGAATAAGATTAGCGTCATCAGAGCGGTGCGGGAGCTGACCCCCCTGGGGCTAAAAGAAGCCAAGGACTTCGTGGAGAGCGCCCCTCAGACGGTGAAGGAAGGGGTCAGTAAGGAGGAGGCGGCAACGGCGAAGCAGAAGCTGGAAGCCGCCGGTGCTACCGCCGAGATTAAATAAGGTTGATATTTAGCCTCTTTACTATACTCTCTGTGATAACCCCACGGCGATAAGCTATTTTCTTATACTACCCCTGACTGTTGTTGAAGAGCGGTTTCAGCAGTGAGCATTGTTAGTAGTAAAAGCGGCGGCTCAAGTTACAGGTGGTACGTCCTGGTCTTGGCGGCACTGACCTTCACCTTTACCGTTGCCATGCAACAGATTTGCATGACGGTTCTTTTCGACGAGATAGTAGGGGACCTCGGCTTGAACCTGGTGGAGGTAGGTGTGGTCTGGGGTGCGCCCGCCCTGGCTGCTTTGTTTGCTGTCTTGATTGGTGGTTTGCTGTCTGACCGCTATGGGGCAAAGCGTGTCATGGGCATTGCCTGTATTCTTGCCGGACTGACCGGTGCCATGAGGGGCTTCTCAGGGGGCTTCGCTAGCCTGACATTCACCACCTTCCTGTTTGGTCTCTCGATTTGGGTTATACCAGCCAGTGTCTTTAAGACCACCGCCACCTGGTTCTCGGGGAGACAGCTCGTGCTTGCCAACGGTGTCGTGTCAACCGGCATGGGATTCGGCTATACCGTGGGGGCGATGATAAGCGCCACCATAATGTCGCCGTTACTTGGCGGCTGGAATAACGTGGTTTTCTTGTATGGCGGCATATCAATCATAATGGGCTTCCTGTGGCTTCTCGCCGTGAGGGGGCCTGAGCAGCTTGGCTTAGCTAGTTCCGGCGGTGGGGTGCCGCTGCGCCAGTCGGTATCGCGAGTGTTTCCTCTCAAGGCTATCTGGCTTATCGGTTTGACCCTCTTCGGTTATATCGGCTGTCTTCAGGGGGTGATTGGTTACCTGCCCCTCTATCTTCGTGGAATCGGCTGGACGGGAGTCACCGCTGACGGCACCTTAGCCGCTTTTAACGGGTTCAGTACCCTGGGGGCTATCCCGCTGGCTTTGTTAGCCAACAAGTTTGGTTTGAGGAAGGCAGTCCTCTTCCCCGTGTTGCTGATTACCGTTGCCGGCGTGGCTCTGTTGCCGATGGTCGGTAACGTCATGGTTTGGGTGCTGATGATAGTGGTGGGCTTGTCTCGTGACGGGTTTATGGCAATCTCTCTCACCATGAGCACGGAGGCAAAGGGGATTGGGGTATTATATGCTGGAACAGCAGTAGGGCTGGCGCAGACTATTCTCAATTTAGGCTCTTTTTCCGCTCCTCCCCTGGGCAACAGCCTGGCCGGGGCTGGTTCAAGCTTCCCCTTCTTTTTCTGGGCGGCTTTCGGGCTTCTGGGACTATTGGCTTTTTGCTTCGTTAAAGAGACGGGGTCAAGACGAGGATAATTATGTTGTTAGCTTATAATCATCCTTCTTGGCCGGTACTGGATGGCTTCCGCCAGGTGATGGGCTTTAATTATATCGGCATTCTCCATGTCGGCCAGGGTGCGACCTATCTTGAGGATGCGGTGGAAGGCGCGGGCGGAAAGATAAAGCTGTTTCATGGCCGCCTTGAGCAGACTCTGGGCTGAATCCTCTACTTTGCAGAACTCCCTGACCTCGGTGGGCGTCATCTCGGCGTTGCAGCTCATCCTTGTCCCGTTGAAGCGCCCTCGCTGGAGCTGGCGGGCGGCTTCAACCCTGGCTTGGACCTTCTCTGATTCTTCCCCCAGCCTATCGTCAGCCAGCTTCTCGTAGTCAATGTGGGGCACCTCAACAAAGATATCAACCCGGTCAATAAACGGCCCGCTGACCCGCTTCTGATAGCGGGCGACCAGTCCGTGGGAGCAGGTGCACTGCTTGAAGGGGTCGCCGTAATAGCCGCAGGGGCAGGGGTTCATCGCCCCCACCAGCATGAAGTTAGCCGGGAAGGTTACACTCCCCTGCGCCCGGCTGATGGTGATTACCCTGTCTTCCAGGGGCTGGCGCAATACCTCAAGAATGGCGTGTCCGAATTCAGGGAGCTCGTCAAGGAATAAGACCCCGCGGTGGCTGAGGCTTATTTCACCCGGTTTGGGCCAGTGTCCGCCACCCACCAGCCCGGCGTTGGAGATGGTGTAGTGGGGGGAGCGGAAAGGACGCTGCCTGATGAGGGGGGTATCTGCCGGCAACAGCCCGCTGATGCTGTATATCTTGGTAACCTCCAGGGCTTCTTCGGTGGTCATTGGCGGCAATAGTGAGGGGAGGGAGCGAGCCAATAGCGTCTTGCCGCTGCCCGGTGGCCCCATCATTATCAGGTTATGTCCTCCCGCCGCCGCCACCTCCAGGGCTCGCTTGACGTGCTCCTGCCCCTTGATGTAGGCAAGGTCGGTGGCGGGCATGGCGGGCGAGGTGTATTCCTCGGGGGGCACTTCCCGGCGCTTATATTCCGGGGTGGGTATCTCTCCCCGAAGGCAACTGACCAGCTGGGAGAGGGAGGCAACGGGGATAATTTTAGTGCCTTCTATCAGTGACGCCTCCTGGGCATCAATCTCAGGGACGACGGCATCGGGCACCTTTTCCTGGTGGGCCAGGGCAACCATGGGCAGGATGCCGTTGGTGTGGCGCAGGCTGCCGTCAAGGGATAGTTCACCTAGGAGGATGGTCTCCGAGACATCGGCGGATAGTTGCTCTGAGCTGAGGAGTATGCCGACCGCCATGGGCAAGTCGTAAGCCGGTCCTGCCTTCTTGAGGTTGGCCGGCGCCAGGTTAACCACGATGCGCTTCATGGGGAAGGTAAAGCCCGAGTTTTTAATGGCGGCGCGCACCCGCTCCTTGGCTTCCTGGACGGCGGCATCAGGCAGTCCCACGATGGTGAACGAGGGCAGGCCGGGGGAAATATCTACCTCAACCTCGACAATCGCCCCCTCCAGCCCGACTATAGCGCAGGTCCTTGCCTTGGCTAGCACTGCGTAGTTTCCCCCTTACTAACAACTATATCCATATCTTGACCATTCCAAATATACCCAAAGCCGCAGTTATTATCATCCAAATTACCTCTTCTACGGGGTTAGGAATTGACAATAATATGCCCAATATTGGGAAATTTTCTGATTGCTTAATAGTGGTATCAATAGTATCAACGAACCATGGTATTACAGCTATAATCATTACTAGCATTGCTATGAATATAATGAAGGATGCTATTATCTTTTCCATTTCCATTGCTAATATGGTTCTCTTTCCGGCTATATTACCGCGCCGCCTTCTAGGTGTCAATGAATTGGATTTCTTCCCGCCTTACCCCCGTTCCCCTACAGGTCATCTTTCCCACCCACCCGCTCATTAGGCTGCGCTTTTCTCTACGTCTCTCCCCCTTCCCATTTAGGGAGATTTTGAAGGCCCAGCCTTTGAGAG
>CAZDHX010000015.1:11436-36222 GCA_964505425.1 uncultured Dehalococcoidales bacterium
CTTTGAGGGTGGGTCAGGGTGGGAAGTAATACCATCGTTAAGAATGGAGGCGGGGTAATAAGGGGGTGATGGGGTTAGATAGCGGTCCTGCCGAAATAAATCAGTAAGGCAATGACAATGATGGCAATCCAGTAGAAATCAGGGACTGGTCCCCACCACCTCTTGTGCCACCAGATTTTTCCCTTGCGGAAGCGCTTAATCCCGTAATGTGGATTGAGGACAAACCATAAAAAGTCCTCCACCACCACCATTCCCAGGTAAAACCCGATGAGAAGAAGCTCCAGCCGCCAGCTCCAGGGGACAAAGAAAAGCGGCAGGTGAATTATGGCAAGCAAGAAGAGGGTCATAAAGACATGGTAGCCGGTTAGGGGACGTCCGCCGGTTACCCTGACGACCCACCCCTTTTTTATGCGCCAGCAGGGCACCTTTGCCGCCCAACCATCCTTACCCTCAATCTGGATTTCCCAGAGGGCGAGGATACAGGCCAGGAAAACCATAAAGACCAAAAACCCTATAATCACTGCCAGCCTCCTTTCCCCATATTACATTTTATTAGTCCCATCTTTCAACCCCTTTCTTTCGAAGTGAGTTAAAAGACAGCCTTGACAAACTATATCTATATATGATAGAGTCAACCCCGAGGAAGCTGAGTTACATAATGTTAGAAAGAACTGTCTCCTTATTTTTTGCTGACTTCGTCTTTACCGGCGCACTCTAGTGCGCTTGGGGGACAGTTTTATGAAAATTTAGAAATACTTAACCGATAACAAATCAGAAAAGTCTAAAGATAACCCTCCAGGCGGAGGGTATTTTACTTGTTAAGGAGGAAAGAGATGGCTGGACCTTTAGACGGAGTCAAGGTAGTGGAGTTGACCATGTTTCAGCAGGGACCGGTCGCCGGGACAAAGCTGGGGGACCTGGGTGCCGAGGTCATCAAGGTGGAACCGCCAACCGGAGACCCGGCGCGGGGGTTTATGAGGATTATCGGGACTATGGTCGGCTTGAAGGGGAGAAATTACTACTTTGAGCAGCACAACCGCAATAAGAGGAGCATCGTTCTGGATTTGAAGACTGAGACAGGGCTGGAGGTGTTTTTCAAGCTGATTGACCGGGCTGATGTCTTTGTCACCAATCTGAGCATAGATGCCCCGCGGAAGATGGGTATTGGTCCTGAGGTGTTGCTGAAGAGAAATCCACGGCTTATCTATGCCCAAGCCTCGGGTTGGGGGAGGAAGGGTCCAGATGCTAACGAGCTTTCCTTTGACTATACCGGCATTGGTCGCTCAGGGCTGATGATGTCCTGTGGTGAGCGGGGTTCCCCGCCCGCCCAGATTCTGCCTGGACTTGGCGATGAGCTTGGGGGGATGGTCTGTGCCTGGGCGGTGTGCACTGCCCTCTATGCCAGGGAGAAGACGGGGAAGGGGCAGCTGGTGGATACCTCGCTAATGGGCAGTCTGACGTGTATGGAGAGCCTTGTCTTGTCCGCCCCGGCTATCCTGGGTCAGGAATTCCCCAGGGAGGTCAGGGCTGAGGCCGGTAACCCGATTTATAACCACTACCGGGCGAAGGATGGTAAATGGTTTATTTTAGCCCACCTTCAGCCGGATAGATACTGGCCTAATATGTGCCGCGCTCTGGGTATGCCTGAGCTGGAGAGTGACCCCAGGTTCAATAGTATAGAGGCGAGGGGGGAAAATCGGCATGAGCTTATAACTCTTATGGATAAGACCTTTGCCACCAAGACCAGGGAGGAGTGGTTCAAAATTTTTAAGAAGGAGGGTCTGATTTATACCCCCATCCAGACGCCTACCGAGGTGGTCGATGACCCCCAGGCTATTGCCAATAACTATGTTACCTGGTTTGACCACCCCGTTCTGGGCAAGACCAAGATGGTTGGTTTCCCCTGGGATTTCAGCCAGACGCCGGCTTCGGTGAGAAGGGAAGCCCCCGAGTTCGGGCAGCACACCGAAGAGATTTTGCTTGAGCTTGGCTATAGCTGGGAGGATATTGCTAAACTGAAGGATGATAAGGTCATACCCTGAAATTCTCCATAAAAATTCGCTGCGCTCTTTGTATGGGGGCCCCGAGATAGTTAAATAGTTGACAACGCCGCCTTATTATGGTTTAATAGATAGTTGTCATGAAAAACTATAGTGCTTTCCAGGCTTATTACTACTACTATTTTACCGTACCCAGCATGCTTGGGAGGCTTTAACGTGGAGATGAGGTAGCCAAAGCATAAAGAGCCAAAGTAGAAAGCCAAGACCCTCCCAAGCGGGAGGGTTCTTCTTTAATATAGGCATAATATATTTAACGAAAGGAGAAACAAGATAATGCCTGGACCTTTAGATGGAATTAAGGTGGTGGAATTAGGGCAATTTCAGCAGGGGCCGGTGGCAACGATGAGGCTGGGGGATTTGGGGGCTGACGTCATCAAGGTGGAAGCCCCGGCTGGAGACCCGGCGCGGGGGTTTATGAGACTGGTGGCGGTGGATGCTGGTTTAACCGGCAGGAACTACTACTTTGAGGGGCACAACCGCAACAAGAGGAGCATCGTTCTGGACTTGAAGAAGGAGAAGGGGCTTGAGGTCTTCTTTAAGTTGATTGATTGGGCTGATGTCTTCGTCAATAACCTGAGCATAAATGCCCCGGACAGGATGGGTATCGGCTATGAGGTGTTACGCAAAAGAAACCCGCGGCTTATCTATGCTCATACCTCAGGCTGGGGGAGGAAGGGACCCGATGCCGACGCCCTATCCTTTGACTATACCGGCGTCGCCCGTTGCGGGCTGATGATGCTTGCCGGCGAGCGGGGCAGCCCGCCCCAGAGCCTTGTCCCGGGGATGGGCGATGAGGTTGGGGCGCTTATGTGCGGCTATGCCGTCTGCGCCGCCCTTTACGTCAGGGAGAAGACGGGCAAGGGGCAGCGGATTGATACCTCCCTGATGAGCGGCTTGATTTCCATGGAGCGTCTTGCCCTGTCGGCGCCCGCCTTTCTGGGTGAGGAGTACCCTCGCTGGGATAGGTCTAGAGCCGGTAACGCAACTTACAATCATTATAAGTGTAAGGACGATAAATGGCTGGTGCTGGCTCACCTTCAGCCGGATAGGTACTGGCCTAATGTGTGCAAGGCATTGGGATTAGAAGAGCTGGAGCATGACCCCAAATTCAGCACAGTAGAAGACAGGCATAAAAATGCCGAGGAGCTGGTGTCTATCTTTGATAAGAAGCTGGCTAGCAAGACCAGGGATGAATGGATGGAGATTTTCAAGAAGGGGGGTGTAATCTTCGCCCCTATTCAGACAACGGCTGAGGTGGTCGATGACCCGCAGGCTATCGCCAATGAATATATCATCACCGTTGATGAGCCGGGGGGTGGCAAGACAAAGCAGGTGGGTTTCCCCTGGATGTTCAGTGAGACGCCGACATCAGTGAGGCGGCTTGCTCCTGAGTTGGGGGAGCACAGCGAAGAGGTTTTACTTGAGCTGGGCTACAGCCAGGATGACGTCGCCGGGCTGAAGCAAGATGGTATAATATGAAAATTGAGGAAGTGGACGATGAATACAGGTTTATCGCTGGTCGATAAGTACTATCGGGATTATGGCTCTAGAGCCGGGGAGCTGAAGGGGCAGGGGAAGGGGATAATGGGCTACCTCTGTGCCTTCGTTCCCCTGGAGATAATCACTGCCGCCGGCTTTATCCCCTTCCGCATAATAGGGGATACCGGTGAGCCGATTACCAAGGCTGACACTGAGATGGAGACCATTATTTGCCCCCTGGTGCGCAGCTGCTTTGATATGTGGCTGAAGGGCAGGTATAAATTCCTTGATGGTATAGTTATACCCCATGCCTGTGATAGCATCTGCCGCACTTACCAGGTCTGGCAATATACCCTTAACCTACCCTACTCCCATTTTATCAATATGCCCCACGGGACGGATGATTCGTCGCTTGAGTTTTATAAGGCGGAGCTAAATACATTTATAAAGAGCCTGGGCAAATTTGCTGGCGGGGAGATTTCCGACCAGAGTCTGAAAGAGGCAGTCCAGCTTTATAACCAGAACCGGGCAAGGGTAAGGGAACTATACCAGTTGCGGAAATCAAACCCCCCGTCGATATCGGGGGTTGAGCTGACCAAGACTTTGGTGGCGGCGGTGAGTCTGCCCGTAGATGAAGCCAGCGAGCTTATCGGCAATGTTATTGACGAGGTTAAGCAAAGAAAGGCGGTTTCAGCGCCGAGACCCCGGTTGATGGTGGTTGGTGCTCAGGTGGACAATGCCGCTTTTATTGACCTGGTGGAGGAGAGCGGCGCCTGGGTGGTGGCTGATGACCTCTGCCCCGGGGCAAGGGAGTCGCTGGCGGATGTTAATGTCACCGCTGACCCTGTTGACGGCATCGCCGAGCGCTATCTGAGAAGGATATATTGCGGGCGGACATACCGTGAGAGGAAGGGGAGCTATCAGGAGTATATGGAGGAGCGGTTTGGTCATATCGCCCGCTCGGTTAGGGATTTTGGGGTTGACGGCGTCATCCTCTATATCTATAAGTATTGCGACCCCTTCGGCTTTGAGGTGCCCGAGATGAAGAGCTACCTTGAAGCCAAGGGTGTCCCCGTCCTCTATGTTGAAGATGAGTACTCCATGTCGACCATCGGTCGGCTGAGGACCAGGATTCAGGCTTTCCTGGAGCTAATTAGCTTGAAATAGATATTTTGGGGGAGAATGTTATGACTGAAGAGAAGAAACCAGAGGAAAGAAAGAAGAGAAGGACAGCCACCGAGGCGGCCGCCAAGATAGGCGGCATGGCTAAGGCGATGACTATCGGGGTGGCGCAGGCTAAAGAGGAAGGCAAGCCCATCGCCTACAGCTTTATCTGCTGCTGTTACGACGAAATTATCCGGGCGATGGATATTGTCCCCCACTGGGTTGAGAACTACTCCGGCATCTGTGGCGCCAAGCGTGATGCCCAGAGATTTTTGGAGAGGGCGGAGTCGGAGAACTTTTCCCGTTCTCTGTGCACCTACGCCCTGTGCGGTCTGGGCTTTGACGCCTGGCGCGAGGAGCTGGGGGAGATGCCCCCCGAATCCCCGTGGGGAGGGCAGGTGAAGCCGGACATGATGCTCGGGAGCGGTCAGATACTCTGTGACCCGAGGAACAAGTGGTTTCAAGCCGCCCAGCACTACATGCCCGATGTCCCCGTCTATGATGTCGGGCTTCCCTGGCCGCCGTATGAGCATGACCATGACTACCACGAGGTCCAGGACTACTATGTGAAGTATATCGTTGAGCAGTTAAAGGGTCTGGTCAAGTTTCTAGAAAAGCATACCGGCAAGAAGATGGACTGGGACAGGCTGAGTGAGCTGGTTGACCTCACCGATAGGACGTGGAATTTAATCTGGGAGACCTACGAGCTGCGCCGGGCGGTGCCTTCTCCCATGGGTACGGGGGATGGCATGAATACCATGGTGCCAATAGTTTTTATGATGGCAACCCAGGAAGGCTACGACTTCTTTAAGGAATTAAACGAGGAGCTGAAGCGCAAGATAGCCAACAAGGAGGGCGAGGTCCCCGATGAGAAGTATAGACTAATCTGGGGCGGCGGCTTACCATCGTGGTTTGCCCTGACCGACTTCAATTACTTTAATAGCAAGGGAGCCGTCTTTCCGGTGGAGACTACCTATCGTATGGTGGAGCCAATCTATAATTTTGATATTGACTTGAGCAAGGTCACCGACCCGCTGGAGCATATCGCCTGGAGGTGGGTCAAGTACTGGACTTACTGGTATGACCAGGCGAGGCAGCGTCCCGGCTCCCACCCCGATGTTGAGCGGCTGATTCAGTATATTGAAGACTATCAGATAGACGGCATTGTCATGCATGAAGCCTTCTCCTGTCGGAGCTGGCATGTCGGCTTAATCTGGCAGCTAAATCTGCTGAAGAAGGTATATAAGGATATACCCTCGCTGGTTCTGGAGAGCGATATCGTTGATATCAGTTCCTATAACGAAGCTGACACCAGAGCCAGAATAGACGCCTTTATTGATACTCTGGAAGCATTTAAGAGCAAGCAAAAATGACAAGCCAGTATTTTGCCGGGGTTGACATTGGTTCCACGATGACCAAGGTAGTGATTATGAACCGGGCGATTCTTGCCTCGGTCATCGGGCCTACCGGTCCCGAGCACAGGAAGTTAGCCAACCGGGTAATGGAGGAAGCTCTAGCCAAGGCAAGGCTTTCCTTTGATGAGATAACCTATGTGGTGGCTACCGGTTACGGGCGAATCAATGTCCCCTTCGCCGACAAGCAGATAACCGAGATATCCTGCCACGCCCGGGGGGTCAGCTACCTGCTGCCCAAGGTGAGGACGGTAATTGACATCGGTGGGCAGGACAGCAAGGCGATTAAGCTCCAGGACGGGCGGGCAGTGGACTTTGTCATGAATGATAAGTGCGCCGCCGGCACCGGCCGCTTCCTTGAGGTGACGGCGGAGAGTCTCGGGGTGAAGCTGGAGGATATGGGTAAATTATCTCTGAAGGCTAAGAATAAGGTTGAAATCGGCAGTACCTGCACTGTCTTTGCCGCCCAGGAGATGGTATCTAAACTTTCGGAAGGAGCGGCATTACCGGATATCATCGCCGGTCTGCATGAGGCGATTGCCTCAAGGGTATACGGGATGGCGCGGCGGTTGAAGATTGAGCGGGAGGTAGCCATGACCGGCGGCGGGGCGAAGAATATAGGCCTGGTCAGGGCGCTGGAGGCTAAACTGGGCTATTCGGTGCTGGTGCCGCCGGAGCCTCTGCTTACCGGGGCTATCGGTGCCGCCTTGCTGGGTAAGGATATGGTCAAAAAGGCGGCGGAGAGCGGCGAAACCCTGCCCAGAAGCGAACGCCGCCTGACCGAGGCGAGCATCTTTAGCTGAATATATCTTTTCCCACCCGCCACTCGCCCGGGGTATTCTTTCCCACCCTCCCGCCCACTAAGGTCGAGAGAAGGTTAAAAAGAGGCAAAGCCCCAAATAAGTTATGGGGAGTGAAAGAGGGGCGAAGCCCCTCTTAAGAAAAAATCTCCCCCTTCCCCTTAACAAGGGGAAGGGGGATAAAGGGGGATAGGGTTAAAAATATCTATGGTTTATGTAGTTGGCATTGACATCGGCTCTGCTTTCTCTAAAGCAGTGGTCATGGCAAAAGGCAAGATTAAATCATACCAGGTGATACCCTCGGCGGGGGATTATAAGCTTGCCGCCGACGAGGTCGCCGTTAAAGCCCTGGGCAAGGTGAAGTCGTCTCTTGCCGATGTGGGCTATACGGTGGCTACCGGCTATGGTGCCGCCAACGTCTCCTTTGCCGGTGAGGTAGTTAGCGATATATCCGCTGATGGCAGGGGGGTAATTTATCTCTTCCCCTCGGCGCGGACGGTGTTTGATATTGGTGGGCAATTCACCAAGGTATTCAAAATAGATGAGCGGGGAAAGCCTACCGCCTTTCTGCTCAGCGAGAAGTGCGCTGCTGGCAGCGGACGTTTTCTCCAGATTATCGCCCGGGTGCTGCAGGTTAAGCTTAAGGATATCGGGGAGCTATCCCTCAAGTCGAAGAAAAGGGTTGACTTTAATACCGGATGTGCCGTATTCGCTGAGTCGGAGGCAATATCCCGCATTGCTGAGGGGGTGGCTAAAGAAGATATTTTAGCCGGTCTTCACCGCACCTTAGCCGCCAAAGTCGAGACCATGGCGGAGAGGGTGGGAATTGAGCCTGATTGCGCCCTGATTGGTGGTGGGGCTAAGGATATCGGGCTGGTAAAAAGTATAGAGGAAAGATTGGGGCGGAAGCTACTAGTTCCTGAGGAGCCGCAGATTGTGGCTGCTCTTGGCGCCGCTTTAATTGCCGGGGAAAAAATTTCCCACTAATTTTAGGGGGTATGGATATGATAGAGAAGAAGGTTATATCGCAGCTAGAGAAGATTGTCGGCAAGGAGGCAGTTTTAACCTCAAAGGAGGACCTTAATGCCTATTCCTACGATGGTACCACTACCTGGACTCATCTGCCCGATGTGGTGGTGCTGCCAACAACCACCGAGCAGGTGTCCGAGATTCTGAAGCTGGCTAACGAAAAGAAAGTTCCGGTTACCCCTAGAGGCGCTGGCACCAATGTCAGCGGTGGCTCCATCCCGATAAAGGGTGGCATTGTCTTGTGCACCACCAGAATGAACAAAATCCTGGATATAAATAAGGCTAATTTCACGGCTGTGGTTGAGCCCGGCGTTGTCCTTCAGGAGTTTAATATGGCTCTGGCTAAGCAGGGACTTTTCTACCCGCCCGACCCCCAGAGCTTTCTGGGTTGCACCATCGGTGGTACCGTGGCGGAGAACGCCGGCGGTCCCTATTGCGTTAAGTACGGGGTGACCAAGCAATACGTCCTCGGGCTGGAGGTGGTCTTAGCCAACGGCTATGTGATGAAGCTCGGCGGGGTGACGGTCAAGAACCGCACCGGATATGAGCTGGTGATGCTCTTCACCGGCTCGGAGGGGACGCTGGGGGTAATAACCAAGATAACCCTGAGGCTTTTGCCCATGCCGCCGGCGAATAAAACTCTGATGGCTGTTTTTGATGATATGGCGGCAGGTGGGGAGGCGGTGTCTAGTATTATGGCGAGTGGAGTGGTGCCGGCGAAGATTGAGTTTGTGGATAACTTTGTCCTCCGCCGCATTGAGGAGATGACCCCCATGGGCCTGCCGGTGGACGCCAAGGCTCTGCTTCTAATCCAGACTGACGGCTTACCGTCGGCGGTGGAGGCGGAGACCAAGCAGATTGTTGACCTTCTGAAGAAGGGCGGGGCTAAGGAGGTTAAGGTAGCCAAGGACGCCGCTGAGGCGGCACGGTACTGGAAGATGAGGAGCGCCGGCTTTGCCGCTACCTTCGGTGCCGCCCATACCGTTATGGCTGAGGATGTGGCTGTCCCCCGGGACAAGCTGCCTGAGTTTATCCACAAGCTGGAAAAGATATCCCAGAAGAGCGGCTTCTTTATCAGTTACCTGGGGCATGCCGGCGATGGCAATCTTCACCCGTCTATATTTACCGACATCAGGAAGAAGAAGGAGTTTGCTAAAGCCCAGAAGACGATGGAGGAAATATTTGAGGCGGCAATGTCTTTAGGCGGTGTCCTCTCCGGGGAACACGGCATTGGTCTGGAGAAGCAGCGCTTTCTTAAGCGAGCCATGGACCCGGTAGCTTTAAATTTGATGAGGAAGATAAAGGGAATATTAGACCCCAACAACATCCTCAACCCGGGCAAAATATGGGAAGAGGAAAGGGTATGATATGCCGAAGACCAGAAAGAATAGATATGAGCAGATAAAGAGGTTTGAGGCTGACCTTAGCCAGTGCATGAAGTGCGGCTTCTGCACCTTCTGGTGCCCGGTTTATCAGGAGGAGCGGGTGGAGTCCTCTGTCGCCCGGGGCAAGAATATGATGATAAGGGGGCTGCTGAACGGGAAGCTGGAATATAGCGACGAGTTCGCCGAGCGCCTGAACAAGTGCACCCTGTGCATGGTCTGTACCGCCAACTGCCCCGCCAAAGCCAATATCCCCAACGTCATCGTTGCTGCCCGGGCGGATACGGTCAGGGCGAGGGGACTGGGGTTTCCCTCTAATATTATCTACCGCTGGTTATTGCCACGCCGCAACCTCTTTGGCAACGTGGTCCGCCTTGCCTCCTGGTTCCAGGGCATCTTTCTGCCCAAGACCAAGGGCACCATCAGGCATTTATCTCTCTTTCTATCGGCTCTGGGGAAGGGCAGGAATATACCCCAGATTGCCCCCAAGTTTTTAAGGCAGATGGTGCCGGTGGTGAATAAGCCCCCGTCCCGGGTTAAGACCAGGATGAAGGTTGGCTATTTTAGCGGCTGTATGACCGATTTTGTCTTCCCCGAGCTGGGTAAGCATATAATTGGCTTCCTCACCAGAAACGGGGTTGAGGTGTGGGTGCCCAGGGAGCAGGGCTGCTGCGGCTTGCCGGTATTTGGCGGGGCGGGCGATTTTGAAACCGGGCGCAAGATGGCTGATGCCAATGTCAGGGCATTTGAGGACTTTGATTATGTTGTCACCGACTGCGCCAGCTGTGCCTCCGCTCTTAAGGAGTATGCTAAGTTTCTTGCCGATACGCCGCAGAGGAAGAAGGCTTACACCGAGTTCGGGGGCAAGGTGAGAGAGATTTCCCAGTTCCTGGTTGTTGAGCTCAAGCTGCCGCCGTCGGCTTATAAGCCTTCGCCTAAGGTTAGGGGCAAGAAGGTTACCTGGCATGACCCGTGCCATCTCAGCCGTCATCTGGGGGTAACCTCACAGCCGCGGCAGATTATAAAGTCAATACCTACCGTTGAGTTTGTTGAGATGCCCAATGCCGATAGGTGCTGTGGCATGGCGGGGACGTTCAGCCTGTATTATTACGACCTGTCTAAGAAGATTGCCGATAAGAAAATGGCGGCGGTGAAGTCGAGCGGGGCTGATATTGTCGTCAGCAGCTGCCCCGGCTGTGAGATTCAGCTGATTGACGGTGTGATGCGGAACAAGCTGCCGGTGAAGGTAATGCATATCATGGAGTTGCTGGCATAGCGCCTCCCCACCACTCCCCACTATGGTTCTTTTTCCCACCCGCCCGCCCTATGGGCGTCGGCGGCTTACCCCGCCCTCATAAGCTTTGCGGCTTGTTTTCCTCCCATTGGGGCTGGTGCTCCTCTTAAACGCCCCACCGAAAAAGGGGGGATTGGGAGCAGAGCCTCCGAGGGTGGGAGGGTTGGGAAAGAAAAGAACGAAATTTGAACTGGCTCAGGACGGAGTGTTACAATAAAAGTTGTCCACTAGGAGGGGTGTGGGGATGCCGCTGGATAGTATCGTTGTCAAAGGAGCGAGGGAGCACAACCTCAAGAATATAGATGTCGTTATTCCCCGGGACAGGCTGGTGGTTATTACCGGCGTCTCCGGCTCGGGCAAGAGCTCGCTTGCCTTTGATACCATCTACGCCGAGGGGCAGCGCCGCTACGTTGAATCACTGTCGGCTTACGCCCGCCAGTTTCTGGGCAGGATGGAAAAGCCCGACGTTGATTACATTGAGGGCTTGAGCCCGGCGATTTCTATTGACCAGAAGGGTCCCAGCAAGAACCCGCGTTCCACGGTGGGCACGGTAACCGAGATTTATGATTACCTCAGGCTGCTCTTTGCCCGCGTCGGTCATCCTCACTGTCCCCAGTGCGGGCGGGAGATAACGGCGCAGACCGTCCAGCAGATTGTGGACGCTATCCAAAATATCCCCGCTAAAAGCCGGATTATGATTCTGGCGCCGCTGATAAGAGACCGCAAGGGCGAGTACCAGACCGTCTTTGACGATTTGCGCAAGTCGGGCTATGCCCGCGTCCGCGTTGACGGGCAGCTCCATGACCTTGCCGAGAAGATTAAGCTTGATAAAAACAAGAAGCACTCCATTGCGGCGGTGGTGGATAGACTAATAATGGGGCAGTCGGGGAGCCAGAGCCGCATCGCCGACTCGGTGGAGACCGCCCTGAAGCTTGGCGCCGGAGTGGTGCTGGTATCTATTACCGGCGGCGAAGAGCTTTTGTTCTCGGAGCACTTCGCCTGCGTCCACTGCGTCATCAGCCTCGGTGAGATTGCCCCCAGGACATTCAGCTTTAACTCGCCGCACGGCGCCTGCCCCGCCTGCACCGGGCTGGGGATGAAGCTGGAGATTGACCCGGAGCTGGTGCTGAACAAAAACCTGTCTATCCTGGAGGGGGGCATCCGCCCCTGGCAGTTCCATAACTGGTACCTGTATGAGGTGGAATCCCTAGCCCGCTCTAACGGCTTTTCCCTCAAAACCCCGCTAAAGAATCTGAGCAAGAAACAGCTTGACCTCGTACTTTATGGCGAGGGCGGCGAGACAAGGGTCTATCGTAATCGTTTTGGCAGGGTAAGGCGCTACCACGAAGGCTTTGAGGGGGTGATACCCACCCTGGAGCGGCTTTACCGGGATACGGAGTCGGAAAACTCCCGGGCTAATATTGAGCGCTATATGGTTTCCAAGCCCTGCCCGGTCTGCCAGGGCAAAAGGCTCAAGCCGGAGTCGCTGGCGGTGACCATCGACCAGAAGAGTATTATGGATGTTAGCGCCATGTCGGTCGCTCAGGCATTGAGCTGGTTTGAGAAGATTGGCGGCGTGCTTACCGAGCGGGAGCAGGTAATCGCCCGCGAGATTATTAAGGAAATTTCTGCCCGCCTCAGCTTCCTCAGGGATATCGGGCTGGACTATCTTACCATTGAGCGCGCCTCGGCTACCCTCAGCGGCGGCGAGGCGCAGAGAATTCGTCTGGCGACCCAGATTGGCAGCGGGCTGATGGGTGTATTGTATATCTGTGATGAGCCGACTATCGGGCTTCACCCCGCCGACGATTTTCGCCTGATTGAGACTCTGAAGCGCCTGAGAGACCTGGGCAATACCATACTGGTGGTTGAGCATGATGAAGCCATGATGAGGGCGGCGGACCATGTTATTGATATGGGGCCTGGGGCTGGGGAGCACGGAGGGTGGATTGTGGCTGCCGGCACGCTGGCTGATATTATGGCTTGTAAAGAATCGATAACCGGGCAGTACCTCAGTGGGGCTAAGCAGATTCCACTCCCACCCCGGCGCCGCCCCGGCTCCGGCGAGGAGATAGTAATAAAGGGGGCGAGGGAGAATAACCTGAAGAATATAGACGTCCCCATCCCCTTGGGCAAGTTTGTCTGCATCACCGGCGTTTCCGGCTCAGGCAAGAGCACCCTCATTGACCAGATTTTGTATCGCCGGCTGGCGCAGCTCTTCTACCGCTCGCGGGAGAGGGCGGGGGAGTGTGACGGCATCACCGGCATTGAGCATGTTGATAAGGTGGTCAATATTGACCAGTCGCCCATCGGGCGCACCCCGCGCTCTAACCCCGCCACCTATACCGGGACTTTTACCCCTATCCGTGAGCTTTTTGCCACCGCCCCCGAGGCCCGCATGAGGGGCTACGCTCCGGGGCGTTTCTCGTTTAATGTTAAGGGCGGGCGCTGCGAAGCCTGTCGCGGGGAGGGGTTTATCCAGATTGAGATGCAGTTCCTGCCCGATGTAACCGTTCCCTGCGAGGTGTGCAAGGGGAAGCGCTATAACCGCGAGGCGCTGGAGATACGGTTCAAGGGGAAGAACATCGCCGAGGTGCTGGATATGACTGTGGAGCAAGCCCTTGCCTTCTTTGAGCACTTCCCCAAGGTAAAAAATAAGCTCCAGACACTGCGGGACGTGGGGCTGGGCTATATTCGTCTCGGTCAGCCCGCACCCACCCTCTCCGGCGGCGAGGCGCAACGGGTGAAGCTGGCCACGGAGCTTTCCAAGCGCTCTACGGGCAGGACGCTCTACATCCTTGACGAACCGACCACCGGGCTTTCCTTTGAGGACGTGGCGGCTCTGCTGCGGGTGTTGCAGCGCCTGGTTGACGCTGGCAATACGGTGGTTGTCATTGAGCACCACCTTGATGTCATTAAGAACGCCGACCATATTATAGACCTCGGACCGGGGGCAGGGGAGGAGGGTGGCTATATCGTCGCTACGGGGACGCCGGAGGAGATAGTCGGTGGCAAGCCCTCAGCCACCGGGCAGTATCTGGGTCGTTTATTGCCCAAGGAGTATGCCCTCACCGGCAAAGGAGGCTAAGGTGACGCGCAAAGAAGCGCTTGACTCTATCAAGGCTAATATTGAGAACCAGAACATGATAAAGCACATGCTGGCTACCGAGGCGGTTATGCGGGCTTTAGCCCGGCGCTTTGGCGAGGATGAGGAGGAGTGGGGGCTTACCGGCTTGCTGCATGATATAGACGTGGAGCTCACCGAGGGCGATATGAGCACCCACAGCAAGCTCGGCGCTGACCTGGCGCGGGAGCTGGGGGCAGGCGAGGCTATGGTTCATGCCATACTGTGCCATAACCCGGCCCACGGCGTCCCTTTAGAAACAAAGCTGGATAAAGCCCTCTTTTGCGCCGACCCCCTGACCGGCTTGATAACGGCGGCGGCTCTCGTCCGCCCCGACAAGAAACTGGCCGGGGTGGAGGCGACCTCGGTGAAGAAGCGGTTTAAGGAGAAGAGTTTTGCCGCCGGCGCCAGCAGGGAGCAAATTGCTGAGTGTTCTGAGCTCGGGCTTGAGCTTGATGAGTTTCTTGGCATTGGGCTTGAGGCAATGAAGGGAATTGCCCCCCAGCTGGGTCTTTAATTCACTTCGAGGGTTGAGCCGTTGGCGGTCTTGATAACCTCGATGCGGGTGGGGAAGGCGTCTCTCAGTTCCTCCATGTGGGTAATGACCAGTATCTTTTCAAAGTCGTCCTGAATGGAGTTTATCGCTTCTTTAATCTTTTCTATGCCGGCGATATCCTGCGTGCCGAAACCTTCGTCAATAATCAGGGTGGGGAGAGGTGCCCCCGCCCTCCTGGCTAGCAGCCTGGAGAGGGCGATGCGGATGGCAAAGTTGATGCGAAAGGCTTCACCCCCGCTGTACATTTCATAGTTTCGTGTCCCCAGCTCGTCACTGATGGTGATGTCTAAGGTCTCCATTAAGTCGCCCTTCTTGGTCTCCCTCTGGGTCTCAATCTTGACATGCATTCTATTGTCCGTCATCCGTGCCAGCAGGCGGTTAGCCTCAGCCTCAATCTCGGGGAGGGCTATCTCAATGAGCATCGCCTGTACCCCTTTCTTGCCGAAGGCCTGAGCGAGGTCATTATAAATTTTCCCCTCCTTTGATGCCTTGCTGAGTGCTTTTTCCTTTTCTCCCTTTTTTGCCTCCAGCTCAGCACAGCGCTCCAGTTTTGACTTTACATTCCCCACCAGTTCCTGGGCTTGCTTTTGCTGGGCGGCGAGCGTCTGGTGCTCGGCTTCAGCCTGAGTTAGCTCGCTGGCGAGTTGGGGGAGCGCCTCAAGCTCCTTATTTAGTTCCTGCCCCTTTTGATTTTCCGTCTCCAGCCTTAGCCGTAGCTCCTGGCTTGCCTCATCAGCTTTACCAAGCGCCTTCGTCTCCTGGCTGGTAAGCCTATCGGCTTCCTCAAGCTTTAGCTTTGGGGCTTCATGTTTTTCTAACTCGGTGAGGCGGTGGCGAATCTGCTCGTGCTGCTGTGAGTCGTAGTCAAGCCTGGCTAGTTCCTCCTCCACCCTGGCCAGCGCCTGTTGCTCGCTGGCGGCAAATTCCTTCCTGACGAGGCGTTGTTCAATATCATTGAGCTTTTTCCTCTCCTCGTTTAGCTGATTATCTGCCGTCTGGGCTTGAGTGATGGTCTGGTTAATGAGGCTGACCCTGCCCTGCGCCGAGGCTTTATCTCGGGCTAATTTCGCCTCCAGCTTTAGTATTTCAGTCTCCATCGCCTCAAGCTCGGTCTTTCGGCTGACGAGCTCAGACAGGTTCCGTTTCAGGAATTCAACTTTTTGTTCCCTGTCGGCGGCGTATTTGGCTTCAATCCGGTTTAAGCCATCCTTGCCCAGTTCGGTTTCGCAGAGGGGGCATTTAGCTTCAGTCTGAGCCGATAGCAGGTTGATTTTCTCCTGTAGCTCGGCGATTTCGTGTTCCAGATTAACCTGGCTGGACTCCATATAGTTCACCTGCTGGCGCAACTCCTGGCTGGTCTGCTTTTTTCTGTTTAGCGCCTTTTCCTCTTCCGCTAGCTGGCTTAGCCGGGCTTCCGCCTGCTGTAGCTCGCTTTTGAGCTGGGGCAGTTTCTGGGCAACGGCTTCTATTTCGGTGATTCTGCTTTGAGCCAGTTTATGTTCCGTAATCAGGGCTGCCTGTGCCCGCTCTATGTCCATCTCTAGCTGGCTCGTATTGTCCCTTAGTTTGACCAGCAGCCCCAGCTTCTGGTTTAGCTCGTCGTTTTGTTTTCTGGCTTTGGTTAGCTGGGCATAGCCTTCCTCTATAGTGGGGCGATTGGCGATAAGCGCCTCATATTCTTTGAGCCGCAACTGATGTTGCCTGGTTTGGTCATCCCAGCGCTCAAGCTCTCTCCTGGTGGCGGTCAGGTGTTCCTCAAGCAGGGTTAGTTGCAGTTTCTTGTTTTCCAGGGCTTCTTTTTCCTGCCTCAGACTGCTTAGCCTGGACTCCTGCTCGGTGATTACCTTCTCTATCTGGCTGAGCCCAGCCTCTGCCTCTTCCAGCTCCGATTCGTAGGCCGGCTTCCGGGCTAATTCGTCTTTAATTTCCTTGATGGTGCTCTCAAGCTGAGCCCCGTCGGCTGCCTGCTCTTTTGCCAGTTCCTTAGCCCGTCCCTCAAGCTCATCATAGAAGTCAAGCCCGAGGATATCAGCCAGTACCTGCTTGCGCTCAACGGGGCGTTTGGTAGCGAACTCATCAGCCCGACCCTGCAGCAGGAGGGCGCTGTTGATAAAGGTGGCGTAGTCCATGTGCAGGACGTCAATAATTTTCCGTTGGGTTTGGTCTTTGCTGTCACCACTAATTGACCTGAAACCGTCTTCGGTGGCAATCTGTAGCTCAAGTATGGTCTGTCCCGAACGTCCCGGCCGCTTTGGTCTTGAGTGCTTGCGGATAATGCGGTATGTCTGCTCGCCGACGGCGAAGTCAAACTCAACCTGCATCTCAGCCTCGTGCAGGTGAATGAGTTCGTCGTCGCTCTTTGCCCTGGTTTTCCCCCACAGCGCCCAGGTCATGGCGTCAATCAGGGACGATTTGCCGTTGCCGTTATTGCCGCAGATGCAGGCGGTGTGGATGCCGTCAAAGTATAGCGGCGGCACATTGTCCCGGTAGCACATAAAGTTGTGCATTGCCAGTTTAACGGGAATCATGAGCTTATTTTAGCATAATTGGGGGGTTATTTATCATCTCAGGGGTTGACAAATAGGGGAATTGGTGGTAGAACGGGGGTAAGATAAAGGCAGATTGCGTGTCATTTGTGGACTTTGGGCACAAGTGAGGGTTTATCGTAGGTAAAAATAGAAGAGTCACTTTTACGAGGGGGTATGTAAAGTGAAAAGGTTTGTATCTATCCTGTTTGCTTTGGTGCTGGCTCTTGGTGTGAGCCTGATGATGGCAGCGCCGGTATACGCAGTTCATGCGCTTACTCCTGGCGCCAGCGTCGATATTGATGCCGACACGAATGGCGGTGCCTACACAGCCCTTAACAACATCTCCTTCACTGACACACCAGAGCTGGTTGCCACAAACACCTTCTACCTGACGGCGCCTGCCGGGTTCGAGTTCAATCCCACCGCCGCAGCTGACCAGGCTGTAGGAACCGGCTACGCAGGGGGGGTTATAATTGACCTTGGGGGTGGCGCAGGCGTTGCCCAGCCTCCCGTTTACAGCGTAGGCAATACGGTTGCCACGTGGACGGTTACCGCCGCTGGCACTGTCGGGGTAGGCACCATCACTATCTCCGGGATGGAGCTCCGGCCTACCGCAGCCAAAACCACGATTGTCGGTGACGGCACGGCTAATGTCACGATTGCGGGTAACGTCACCACCTTTGATAGCCCTAACGCCCATCCTATTGACCATGTTCCCGGAGCGTTGAACAACTTCCTCGTAGAAGCGCAGGGCGGCGGTAACATCGGCACCCAGACCGCTGGCACAGCCTTCCTAATCCAGATTACGGCGCGGGACCAATACAACAATACCCTCAACGACGGGACCAACTTTTTCGACGGCGCTCTCAACACGGTGGACATCACCAGCAATGTCACCATCTCGGCTGGCGGCGGGACGACGGCTGCCTTCACCGCCGGCGTGCTGAACAACCACTCAATGACATTGACCCAGACTAGTGCTGCCGCCACGATTACCGCCACCGACAGTGGTGGCGGGCTGGGCACAGGCGCCGAGACGGGCACCTCTAACGCCTTTGTCGTCGACCCAGCCGGCATTGACCACTATACGGTAGCGGCTGTTGCTTCACCTCTGAGAGCCTTAGAAGACGCGGTTTTCGGCGTCATTCAAGCTCAGGATGTGTACAACAATAATATCACTGCGGGCGCTGATGCTGCTGAAAATATTAACATCACCTTTGGTCTTGCCGATGCCGGGGCAACGCCAATCTCAACCGTCACCGCTAATGGTACAGCCACGGTGTACATAGTGATGACGGTAGTTCAAAATGGACAGAGCGTCACCTTTACTGGAGCTGTCTCAGGCAAGACAGGCACTTCTAACGCCTTTAATGTTATCGCTCCCACCTTTGGAGGAGGAGGCCCTACAGGCTCTCTAGCCCCACCAGCTCCACCAGCTCCACCGCCTTCACCCCCTCCAGCTGTACAGGCTAACCTCTTCGGTAGTTCACAGAGCTTTTCTATTAGTGATACCGGGAAGGTTCTGGAGGCGATAACGGGCACCTCGGACGATGGCAATCTAACTCTTACTATCCCCGTTGACACGATTGCCCTGGATATGAATGGGGACCCGCTTTCCTCCCTGACGGCGAGAGTTGATTTAAGCCCACCCTCGCCACCTAGCTATATTATCGGGCGGGCCTATGACTTTGGGCCTGACGGGGCTACCTTTAACCCGGCGATGACCTTAACCTGGAGCTATGACCCTGCTGTTTTGCCTGAAGGTATATCTGAAGAAGACCTCGTTGTAGAATACTACGATGAGAGTGCTGGTGAATGGGTAGCGTGTCCATCTACGGTTGACACGGCAACCCATACCATAACAGCTTCAGCCAGCCACTTTACTACCTTTGCCATTATTGCTCATACCGTCACAGCGCCAGAAGGGGCGCCACTAAACACCTGGGCAATAATTGGGATTATAGTCGCCGCAATAGTGGTGATCTTGGTTATCGTCATGCTGGTTAGAAGAAGGGCGTGAAGTTCACGTTTTTGAGATTTTAGAGAGGGGCTAAAAGCCCCTCTCTTTTATTGTAATAATCCACATAAGCTTTAAGCTTGACGTCTTCGCTTACCCCCCTTAGAATAAAACTATGTTTGAGGTCCTCACCGAAAAGCTGGCTAAGGTATTTCGGGGGCTGGGTGGCAAGGGCAAACTTACCGAGAAGGATATTGATGACGCCCTGCGCCAGGTGCGTTTAGCCCTGCTTGAGGCGGATGTAAATTTTAAGGTGGTCAAGGACTTTCTTGGCCGGGTGAGGGAGCGCTCTATCGGCGCTGACGTGTTGCGGAGCCTGACCCCAGCCCAGCAGATAATTAAAATCGTCAACGAGGAGCTTATTAAAACGCTGGGGGAGGGGGAAAGCCGCCTCACGTCCTCTCCCCACCCCCCTTCGGTAGTCATGGTGGTGGGGTTGCAGGGTTCGGGCAAGACCACCACTTCAGCCAAGCTAGCCCTCCATCTGAAACACTCGGGGCAGCGCCCGCTCCTGGTTGCCGCCGATAACCGCCGACCGGCAGCTATAGAGCAGCTGGTTACCCTCGGCGAGCAGCTTGACATACCGGTCTATCGGGAGACAGTTAAGGCTGAGAGCAAGGACGTCTGTGCCCATGCCTTGACCAAGGCGAAGGAGCTAGCCACTACCTGGCTAATAGTTGATACCGCCGGGCGGATGCATATTGATGAGCCGATGATGGCGGAGCTGGCTCAGGTCAGGAAGGAACTAAAGCCGGTCGAAATATTGCTGGTGGTTGATGCTATGACCGGGCAGGACGCAGTGCGGATGGCGGAGGAGTTTAATTCTCGCCTGAGCTTGACCGGGCTTATCCTGACCAAGATGGATGGTGATGCCCGGGGTGGGGCGGCTCTCTCCATCCGCTGGGTTAGCGGCGTGCCGATAAAATTTATCGGTATCGGTGAGAAGGTTGACGCCTTTGAACCGTTTTACCCCGACCGTCTGGCATCGCGGATTCTGGGTATGGGTGATGTCCTCACCTTGGTTGAGAAGGCGGAGAAGACCTTTGATGAGCGGCAGGTCAAGGAGCTGGAGAAGAAGGTCAAAACTGCCAGCTTCAACCTGGAGGACTTCTTGTCCCAGCTTAGAGAAATACAGAAGATGGGTCCCATTGACCAGCTGGTGGATATGTTACCCGGGGCATCACAGCTGGCTAGCCAGCTGCCGGCGGGCATGCAGGAGGAGCACCTGAAGAAGGTTGAGGCAATGATGCTTTCCATGACCCCCGAGGAGCGGCGTAACCCGGATATCATTGGTGGCAGTCGGCGGCGGCGTATCGCCCGGGGGAGCGGGGCGACGCCCCAGGATATAAATCAGCTGCTTAACCAGTTCCGTCAGATGCAGAAGCTGATGAAGATGGGTATGGACGGTAAACTCCCCCGGAATTTAAGGGGAATTTTCGGGTAGTTATTCTAGATAATCTTTTAGGCGTCGGCTGCGGCTGGGGTGGCGTAATTTTCTCAGTGCCTTAGCCTCAATCTGGCGGATTCGCTCCCTGGTGACGTTAAACTCCTTGCCCACCTCTTCTAGAGTTCGGCTCCGCCCGTCCTCAAGCCCGAACCGTAGCTGGAGCACCCGTTGCTCGCGGGGACTGAGACTGGAGAGGACGGAATCAATCTGCTCCTTGAGCAGTTGTCTGGAAGCGGCGTCGGCGGGGGGGAGGGTATCACGGTCTTCAATAAAGTCACCGAGGTGGCTGTTTTCCTCCTCGCCCATCGGGGACTCAAGCGATACCGGCAGTTGTGACACCTTGACTATCTCCCCCACCTTTTCCGGGGGCATCTCCAGTTCCTTGCCGATTTCCTTGGTGGTAGGCTCCCTTCCGTATTCCTGAGCCAGACGGCGGCTTACCCGCAGCAGTTTATTGATGGTCTCCACCATATGGACGGGGATGCGAATCGTCCGAGCCTGGTCGGCAATAGAGCGGGTGATAGCCTGGCGAATCCACCAGGTAGCATAGGTGCTGAATTTATAGCCCTTGCGGTAGTCAAACTTTTCCACCGCCCTGATTAGTCCGATATTCCCCTCCTGGATGAGGTCAAGAAGCGACATGCCCCGCCCGATGTGTTTCTTGGCGACGCTGACCACCAGGCGGAGGTTGGCTTCAATGAGATGGGTCTCTGACTTTTCCGCCTCATGCTCGATATTCTCCAGGTAGACCTGGAGCTCCTTATCATAAGCCTTGATTGAGTTGATGAACTTGGTTGATTTCATCAGCTTTTCCATTCCAGGCGCAGAGACCTTATCCCCGATGGCATCAAGGATTTCCTTCGGTAGGAGATTGATATTTAGCGACAGTTCGTTGACAAGCACCTCGGTTTCAGGTATGGGTTTTTTGGTCTGGTGAGATATTGCCAGGATTAGCTGTGGGCTTATCTCGCTATCAATGCTAGCCCGCAGTTTAGCGATGGAGATTTCCTCAACAAAGCTGCCAGACGGCTTCAGTTTGAGGTGTTCCTGAAGGGTGCGGATGACGGAGGCAGCTTGAGCTAGCTCCTGGAGTATAGCAAGTACTATTTCAGTTGCCGATGGTTCTCGCCCGTGCTTCAGGAGGTAGCTTTGCTTGATTTCCCTGATGCGTCTGCCCTCCTCCATATTTCGGGCCAGTTCCTTCTCTTCATCAGCGGTGAGGAGGGGCACCCGGCCAATTTCATGAAGGTACATGCGAACGGGGTCGTCGGCTACCTCCTGGTCCTCCGGGTGTTCATGCGGCGTTTCCGCATCTGATGACGACTCTGGTTTTTCAATCTCAAGCTCAAGGTGTCTTGCCTCGTGCCAGAAGGCGTCTGATTCGATTGGCTCTTCGCTCTCCTCGTCCTCATCAGATTCGGGAAAGAGGCTGCGTAAATCAGCCGTTTCCTCCTCTTCAGCACTTAGCCGCTCGTCAAAGGGTGTCTTTTCCTCGTCTTTGTCTATATCTTCACTTCTGCGCCGACCCATCACCTCACCCCTTTTTGCCCCAGTTTTACCCGATTTTTTTGAGCCAGGACCTCAGCCAGCCGGGTATTGGCTTCAATCCCTTGCTCCTTGAGCTTAGCCAGCTCCGCCGCCCCGCCCCCTGACTCGGCTTCTTGAGCTAATACCGCCCCTATTTTCCTTATCAGGCTGCGGTAATGTTTTTCCTGCAAATCAAGGGCACACTCGGCATACTTTTGCTCTATTTTATCACTTAATAGTTCCCTGGTTAATAATGACTCCAGGTGTTCATGAATTTCAGGCTCAAGCTTTTCCTTGACTAATTCTATTTTATCACTCTGCTGCCAGGCAATAAAGATTTCACGGTTTTCGCTATTCTCAAAGTATTCGGGTAGAAGCCCCTGGGCGCTCTCCCTGAGCTCCGGATGCCGAAGGAGTAATTCCAGGCAGTATTCCTCTTTCGGGCTGGAGAGGAGGGGGTGGCTGATAGCGGGAGCCTCTGGTTTTAGCGGCTTAATTCTGCCTGGTTTGGGCTTAATTCTGGCGAGGGCTGCTTCAATGCTCCGCTCGCTGACCTTGAGCAGTTGCGCCAGCTTTTGCAGGTAGTGTGCCTGGCGTATCGGGTTTTTTATCTCAGCGACGATGGGCAGGAGCTTGTCCACGGCTTGGGCTTTGCCGCTGGCGGTAGTCAGGTCAAGCCCGGCGGTAGCCATATTAAAGGTATAGTCAACTATGGGCAGGGCTTCTCCAAGTAGCCTTTGCCAGGCTTTGGCATCTTCTTTGATAACGTCGTCGGGGTCTTTGCCCTTGGGCATGATGATAACCTTCACCTCGGCATCAAGGGTGTTTTCGTAGCCCACCGCCCGCAGGGTGGCTTCCTCTCCGGCGGCATCGGCATCAAGGGCTAGAGCCATGTTCTTGCTTAGCCTTTTCAGAGTGTTGACCTGTTTCTCGGTGACTGAGGTCCCCATGGAGGCAACCACATTCTGGAAACCGTTCTGGTGGGCGGTGATAACATCCATGTAGCCCTCGACGATCACCGCCAGCCCTTGCTGCCTGATGGCGTCTTTAGCCAGGTTTATCCCGTAGAGGGTGCCGCTCTTGTCAAAGAGCGGCGTCTGCGGCGAGTTAATATATTTGGGCAGCGAGTCGTCAAGCACCCTCGCTCCGAAGCCGGTGATACGCCCTCTGGCATCAGATATGGGGAACGTCAGCTTGTTGCGGAAGCGGTCATGGGTCTTTCCCCCCTCCCCCTCGATGATTAGACCGGCGCTCAGCAGTTCCGCCTCGGCGTAGCCGGTGTTTATAAGGTGCTGCTTGAGGTCTTCCCACTTGTCAGGGCTGTAGCCAAGCTGGAAATCGGTGACGGTCTTTGGTGATAAGCCTCTTTTCAGGAGATAGGCCTTCGCCTTTTCCGCCGCCTTAGAATCGAGCAGATTATGAAAATACTGGGCGGCGGCTTCGTTGACCTGAAATAGCTTCTGTTTCTCCTTGCTTTCGCCCCCGGCTTCGGCTCTTGACGGTAGAGTTACCCCCGCCCTCTGGGCAAGGAGCCTCAATGCCTCGCCGAAGTCAATGTTTTGCTTTTTCATAACGAAGGAGAAGACATCGCCGCCGGTGTTACAGGCGCCGAAGCAGTGCCAGCTCTGCTGTTCAGGGTAGACGAAGAAAGAGGGGTTCTTTTCCGAGTGAAAGGGGCATAGCGCCCTGAAAGTCCGCCCGGATTTGGTCAGCTTGGTGTACTGGCTGACCACGTCTACAATGTCTATCCTCTGTTTAATTTCGTCGATAGCGCTCATATGCAGTTATTCAATAATATAGGCAGTTGCGAAACCCTCAAATAAAAGAATGCTAGGCGATTCTCTTGCCCGCTTCAGGCCCCAGACCCACCGTGTATATCTCCTCTACTTTAATCATCACCGTCGCCTTAACTATTTGGGCTATCTCAGGGCCGAAGCGTTCTTTCATGGCGGCCTTCATTTTCTCATGCACATCCCCCGAGGTCAGTAAAGAAACATTGCCCTTTACCTGCCCGCCGGTGATTTTGGCAAGGTCTTCTGTTGAAGCTTTAGTCTTCTGGGCTGGTAATCCTGAGTAGAATATTACCGATGCCTTGGGATTCTCCTGAAGATTCTTAAAGGACTTGTTCATGAAGCCGGCTGCCATAATAATAGTGTCCGGGCTTACGGCTCTAACCGAGCCGATGATAGCCACATTGGGCATACCATCCTTGGACGCCGTAGCCACGTAGCAGTAGGGATCTCCGTTTATCATATTCATGAGCTCCGGTGACATCTGTGCCATTTGACTTCCCCCTTCCGGTTTTATTCTTTTTGCGTCGCCTCTTTATCCTCTAGAGGCTTCGCAACTGCCCCCACTATTTATATTATATATTACCAGTGATAGCACATCCTTCTATTTAGCCTTACTCTTGGTTTTGGTTAGAGAAAGCTCCTCCGCCGTTCTCAGGGCATAGTGGTCGGTCATGCCGGCGATATAGTCAACCACCCTCTGTTCCGGCTCATCGCTATAAAAGCTATACTCCGGAGGCAGCTTGTCTATATGCTCATTGAAGTATTTATACAGGGAACGAATCACGCGCCGTGCCCGTTCTGACTCTTCTTGTGCGGAGCGGATATTGTATACCTGCTCAAAGAGGAACTGGCGTAGGGTATTGGTCGCCTCAAGAACATCAGGGCTCATGGTTATTTTAGGCTTTTCCTTACTTTCCCCCCTCACCCCCCAGGAGTTGTCGATAATATCACCGACCATAGTATTGATGCGGAGGGAGTGGGTATTGCCCAGTTTGGCGATGGCGGCGATGGGCAAATCGCCCTCGGTAATCATGCCGGCTCTTATGGCATCGTCAATGTCGTGGTTGATGTAGGCGATGGTATCTGAAATCTTGACCACCTCCCCCTCAAAGGTGTTTTCCTTTGCCCCCCCCGCCCCCCCCAGATATAACCGGGGGGTTTGGTGGTTTTATAT
>CAZDHX010000016.1:0-34071 GCA_964505425.1 uncultured Dehalococcoidales bacterium
ATCCTTACCCTGGCATCAGCCGGGACACCCCTGGAATCTATCTCCAGAAGTCCCCGGCTTCCCAGTTGCAACAGGTTATCGGATAAAGAGCTTCTGGTCAGCTCGTAAATAAACTTGAGCAGTGATACGTCCCACAGCTCGTCCAGCCCCTTGATAATGGAGGTCAGGGGGTTGCCACTCTTATCAATGTCTAGATTTAGCTTATCTACTACCGCTCGTAGATTATCAGAGACAATGTTAAGCTCCTCGGGCTCGTTTTTGTAGCTGTAAAACAGCCCCGGGGCGTTGGCGCCATGGGTCTTAATCAGTATATCAAAGTATTTTCTGGCGTCCGTGCTAAAGCCTTCAATCTTGGAGAGGTAATAGGGGGTTACAATCCTTGGTCTCTCGGCAATCACCTTGCCTTCCCTGATAACCGTCTCACTGCCGCTCTCCACCAGCTCCGAGTAGGCGGGCTCGGTAACTAGGTAGTAGTAGATATTGGTCGTGCCGAAGGTAGCCAGGCTCTGCTTGGGCGGTCTTAGTATCTCGGTGCGCTTAACTGCCTCTTGAATCCTCTCGTCATTAATATCCATAATATTTTAGGCGCTGGCTGATAGCTCCTGCTTATATTCATCCAGGAGTCTTACGTATTGTGAATCCAGTTGAATCTGGAGCCGACGCCACTCCTCCTGGAACTGGGGTTGTCTTTCCACATCTAGCTTCATCCCGATGAGGGGACTTAACTGCTGTTGCATTGCCTCTCGAACCTTGGCTTCAAACTCAGTCTTCAGGCTGGCGTAAGCCTGCTTTCTCTGTTGCTCGCCCTGCTCGGCATAGTGCTTAAAGATATTCCTTATGCTGCTGAAGATGTTTTCCACGCCTACCTTATCGTTCTTCAGGGTCTTTAAGCCCTCCATCGCCTTTTTATTAGTCCGGCGGGCAAGGTCGCTCGTGGGCAGGTTGATATTCCTGATTAGTATCTCGCTGGCGCCCTCTTTGATATAGCCGCGTACCTTCTCCTCGTACTTACCCAGCTCGGCGGTGAGGTTTATGTTTTGCTTTAGATACTTGGCGGCTAACTTCTCCCCTTCGGGGACGTACTTCCATCTCAGCCGCTCCTCGTCGGTGGCGCCCTCTATCTCTTTTAGCTTTTCCTGGGCTATCTCGGCGGCGCTCTTTATATCACTCATCTCAAGTCCCCCTAATATTATACTAGATAGTGGTCAAAGCTCAAAGTTTATGGCGATAAACGATTATGCTATAATTTAATTTTCGGATGGCTGAGAAGAAGGACTTTGAAATCCTGAACCACACCGCCGACGTTGGCATTATCGCCTACGGGGCTGACCTGAAGCAGGCGTTTGCCAATGCGGCTAAAGGTCTATTCAGCCTGATAACCGACCTTGACGAGGTGAAGGAGGTCCTCCATCGGGACGCCGAGCTGACTGCCACCGATGAGGAAAGCCTGCTGGTGGAATGGTTGAACGAGCTTATCTATCAGTTTGACACCGAGGGCATTATCTTCAAGCGTTTTGATATCGCCCGGCTTGATAATACCCGCCTTAAGGCGAGGAGCTATGGGGAGAAGGTAGATAAGTCAAGGCACCGGCTGAAGACGGGGGTCAAAGCCGCCACCTACCACATGCTAAAGGTTGAGCGGGGTGACGGCGCCAAGGTCCAGGTATTGTTTGATATTTGAGGTTAAAAATGGGGGCACCCTGGCAGGGAATACTGAATAAGATAGACGACTACCGCTGGGAGATTCCCACCGGCTATAAGGCGGGCATGGCGGTGCCCGGTCTCATCTTTGCCAGCGAGGCCATGCTCACCCATATACTGGAGGAGAATGCCTTCCAGCAGGTGGCTAATGTTGCCTTTCTCCCCGGCATTGTCAAGTACTCGCTGGCGATGCCCGATATTCACTGGGGCTACGGCTTCCCCATCGGTGGGGTGGCGGCCACCAGAGTCAAGGACGGCGTGGTATCGCCCGGAGGCGTCGGCTTTGATATTAACTGTGGCGTCAGGCTGCTCAGGACCAATCTTACCGAGGGTGAGGTCAGGCCCAAGATTGAGCAACTGGTCAACGAGCTTTTCATCAATGTCCCTTCCGGGCTGGGGTCGGAGGGGAAGATAAGGGTGAGCGAGAAGGAACTGAATGAGGTCATGGCAAATGGCAGCCGCTGGGCGGTGGAGAAGGGCTATGGTGACGCTGAGGACGTTATCGTCACCGAGGAGTCGGGGTGCATGAAGGGGGCTAACCCGGATAAGGTCAGCGCTAAGGCTAAGAAGCGGGGCATCCCCCAGCTGGGCACCCTGGGTTCGGGCAACCACTTCCTTGAGGTGGAGGTGGTGGATGAGCTCTACGACCGTGAGGCGGCCGAGGCGATGGGTATTGAGGACTTGGGGCAGGTGCTTATCCTGATACATACCGGTTCCAGGGGCTTCGGTCACCAGATTTGTACTGACTATGTTGAGATATTAGGGCAGGCGGTACATAAATATAATATTAGCCTGCCCGACCGCCAGCTTGCCTGCGCCCCGATAAATTCCCCGGAAGGGCAGGACTACCTGGCGGCTATGGCTTGCGCCGCTAATTACGCCTGGGCGAATCGCCAGTTTATCCTGCACTGGGTCAGGGAGGCTTTTACCAAGGTCTTCGGCAAGAGTGAGCGGGAGCTGGGCATGAGGCAGATTTACGATGTTTGCCATAACATCGCCAAGATTGAGGAATATACCATCGACGGCAAGAAGGAGAGGCTCTGCGTCCACCGCAAGGGGGCGACCAGGGCTTTCCCGGCGGGGCACCCTGATGTCCCCGAAAATTACCGCCGTCTGGGCCAGCCGGTCCTCATTCCCGGGGATATGGGGCGCTTCTCCTATGTCGCTGTAGGCACCGAGGCTGCGATGAAGGAGACCTTCGGTTCTACCTGCCATGGTGCCGGCAGGGTGCAGAGTCGGGCGGCAGCCAAGCGCAGCCTTCGGGGTTCTGATGTTGCCCGGGCACTGGCGAAGAGGGGGATTATGGTTAAGGCGGAAAGCATGGCGTCCCTGGCTGAGGAGGCGTCTGAAGCCTACAAGGACGTGAGCGAGGTGGTTGAGGTAACCCACAATGCCGGCATCTCTCGTAAGGTGGCAAGGGCAAGGCCGTTGGGTGTGGTCAAGGGTTGATGAAGAAGCAGGAACAAGTCCCTCTGCCGCCGCCATCCCAGAAGGGCAGAATGTCGCTGGAGGAAGCCATTGCCCGCCGGAGGTCTATAAGGGATTTTGCCCCTGAGCCTATCTCCCAATCGCAGCTATCGCGGATATTGTGGGCGGCTCAAGGTATCAGCGATGCCGGGGGGAGATACCGGACTGTCCCCAGCGCCGGAGCAACCTATCCCCTCGAAATCTTCGTTGCCTGCGGCGGAAACGGCGTTGACGGCATCGGCGACGGTGTATACCAATATAATGTAGAAAGCCACTCGTTGAGGCGACGCTTTGAGGGGGATGTCAGAGGAGAGCTTGCCCTGGCGGCACTGGACCAGGACTTCGTCTGTGTTGCCCCGGTTGACATAGTCATTTGCGCCCTATATAGCCGGACGCTTTCGGGTTACGGGGGCAGGGGGGAGAGGTACGTCCACGCGGAGGTGGGACATGCCGGGCAGAATATCTATCTCCAGGCTACTGCCCTCGGTCTGGCGACGGTGGCTATCGGCGCCTTCTCTGACGAGCAGGTCAGGGAAGTACTGCGGCTGGATAAGCAGTATAAGCCATTATATATTATGCCTGTAGGCAAGCCAGCTTCTATTCCCTCCCGGTAAACGGCGGGTACTTATCGGTTACCAGAAAAGTATAGGCATAAACCCTCACACCCCAGCGGAACCACCAGGTAATGAAGTCAAAGAACACCCTAGGATACCTGCCGATAAATAAAATCGCCCACCAGGCAAGAAACAGGATAAAGAAGCCAGCTATACTGATAAAATATAATACTATGATGTGGGGTATGGTCATTGGCATACCGCCCGATGGTTGCCACATAATCCCCAATCCCTTACCCAGGGTGAATGAGGGCATGGGAATAATGGGGAATCTGAAGAAGGTAGTCAGGCGGGAGAGCTTTCCTGGAGGTTCAACCTGAAGAACGACGGGATAACCGGCTTCTTCCCGGCCGCTGAACGGCGGGTATTTATCAGTCAGGAGATAGGCATAGCCAATAATTCTGGTATACCAGCGCAACCACCAGGTGACGAAATTGAAGAATACCTCCGGGTATCTGGCGGTAAATAGAATTGCCCACCAGGAGAGAAACATGATAAACCAGGCAGCTATGGACACGAATATAAAGACGAAGACCTGCGGGATGAGCATGAAAAGTCGGAAGAAGGTGGTCAGCCGGGAGAGCCTTTGCGGGAATTCTACCGTTAGAGTTACCGGATAGTCCATCTTATTTACCCCCCTTTCTGTTTTAGTAGCCAGTATTCCAGGCTGTCAGCCAGTGCCAGCCAGCTTGCCTCTATGATGTTGGTTGAGCTGCCAACCGTCCGCCACTCATCAACCCCGTCGCTGGACTCAATAAGGACGCGGACCTGAGAGCCGGTGCCGCCACTCTCCTCCAGGATGCGGACCTTATAGTCAACCAGCTTGACGCCAGCTATGTTGGGGTAAAAGCGCAGTAGAGACTTACGCAGTGCCTGGTCCAGTGCGTTAACCGGACCATTACCCTCAGCCACGGTGTGCATGACCTCCCTGCCCACCCTTACCTTGACCATTGCCTCGGACAGCATTTCCTCAGGGTTTTTCTGGGTAGGGGGGCGTCGTCTCTTCTCCACCACCACCATGAAATCAACCAGCTCAAAGGGGGGTTTATAATCAGGATTAGCCCGGTGAATCAATAGCTTGAAGGATGCCTCGGCATTCTCATACTGGAAGCCACGGCTCTCCAGCAGCTTGACCTGCTCCAGTAGCTCTTGTGCCTGCTTGCCCTTCGGGGGCAGAGACAGTCCCAGCTCTTTTGCTTTATATAAAATGTTCCCCTTCCCCGATAGCTCGGAGACCACCACCTTCGGTTTATTTCCTACCTGAGCCGGGTCTATATGCTGGTAGCTCTCCGCCCATTTGGCCATGCCGGAAACATGAAGCCCCGCCTTGTGGCTGAAGGCGCTGACGCCGACATAAGGGGCGAAGGCGGCGGGGATTAAATTAGCCACCTCGCTGATATAGTGTGATACCTCCGTTAGCTTAGCCAGTTGCTCCTTGCTGATGCAGTCAATGCCCATCTTTATCTTTAGCGCCGGGATAATGGAGCAGAGGTTGGCGTTGCCACAGCGCTCGCCGTAGCCGTTGATAGTCCCCTGCACCTGAATGACGCCGGCTTTCACCGCTGCCAGGCTGTTGGCGACGGCAAGCTCGCCGTCATTATGGGCGTGAATGCCCAGGGGCACTTTAGTTTGCTTTCCGACGGCGTTAATGGCGGTGGTTATTTCATCGGGTAGTGAGCCGCCGTTGGTATCGCACAATACCACCACATCAGCTCCCGCCTCAGCCGCCGCCTCAACTACCCGCAGGCTGTAGTCGGCATCTGCCTTGAAGCCGTCAAAGAAATGCTCGGCGTCAAAGAAGACCTGGAGCCCCTTGCCCTTGAGGTATTTTACGGAGTCGGTGGTCATCTTCAGGTTTTCCTCGAGGGTTGTCTCCAGCACCTGGGTTACCTGGAGGGCTGAGCTCTTGCCGACGATGGTCACCACCTTCGTTCCCGCCTTAGCCAGCGCCAGAAGGTTGGCGTCGCTATCGGCTTTAGCCTTAGGGTGGCGGGTACTGCCGAAAGCCACCAGCAGCGAATTCCTGAGCTTGAGGCTTCGAGCCTTGGCAAAGAACTCAACATCCTTGGGGTTGGAGCCGGGCCAGCCGCCCTCAATGAAGTGGATGCCGAGCTCGTCAAGCTTGCGGGCAATGTTCAGCTTGTCCACCACCGACAAAGAGATACCTTCGCTCTGGGCGCCATCGCGTAGCGTGGTATCATAAAGCTGGACCTTAGACAATTCTTGCCCCCTCCACCTGCTTGGCAATCAAGTCTCCCATCTGCTTCGTCCCCACCTTTACTTTGCCTTCACTCATTATATCATAAGTGCGATAGCCTTCATCGAGGACTGATTCCACGGCGGCTTCAACGGTCTGTGCCTCTCTTACCAGGCCGAAGGAATAGCGCAACATCATCGCCAGGCTGAGAATAGTGGCAATGGGGTTAGCCATGTCGAGTCCGGCGCGGCGGGGGGCACTGCCGTGAATCGGCTCATACATGCCGAATATTCTGCTTCCCTCGAGGGGCACCCCGGCGAGGCTGGCTGAGGGTAGCATCCCCATAGAACCAGCCAGCATTGACGCCTCGTCGGTGAGGATATCACCGAACATGTTCTCGGTAACGAGCACGTCAAAGTATGCCGGGTTCTGGATGAGCCGCATGGAGCAGGCATCTACCAGCATGTGGTCAAGCTCAACGTCGGGGTAGTCTTTGGCTACCTCCATGGCTACCTGGCGCCATAGCCGCGAGGACTCCAGGACGTTGGCTTTGTCCACCGAGGTCAACCTCTGGTGGCGGCTTCTTGCCAGCTCAAAGCCGACGCGGACAATACGCTCAATCTCCTGCTCGGAGTAGGTCATTGAGTCAGTTGCCCGCCTCCCCTTGGCTGTCTGCCACCGCTTTTTGGGTCGGGCGAAGTAAAGCCCGCCGGTAAGCTCGCGGACAAAGATAAAGTCCGCCCCCCGGATAACATCAGGCTTCAGGTTGGTATAGTCAACCAGAAAAGGAGAGACCTTGACCGGACGCAAGTTGGCAAAAAGTCCGAGTCCCTTCCTCAATGCCAGCAGGCCGTCCTCCGGGTGAACCTTAGCCTTGGGGTCGTCCCACTTGGTACCGCCGACAGCGCCGAGGAGCACGGCGTCGCACCTCTTGCACATTCTCAGGACGTCCTTGGGTAGGGCGGTGCCCGTCTCGTCAATAGCCACCCCGCCCACCAGCCCGTATTTCAGCTTGAAGCTGTGGTCAAACCTTTTCGCTATCGTCTGCATGACCTTGACTGCTTCAGCAGCGACCTCGGGACCAACGCCGTCGCCAGGTAAAACCGCAATCTTAAATCGCACCTAACTCCTCCTCGTTGCTAACCTCTTTTTAGTATATTTAATAAGCCCGCCGGCGGAGATAAGTCCCGCCATGAAGTCGGGGTAGGATTTTGCTCTGAACTCCATATTATTGGTCAGATTTTTTATCCTGCCGCTGGACAAATCGACCTCCAAGACGTCTCCAGCCTTTGTTTTAGCTACGGCTTCATCGCATTCAAGCAGGGGCAGGCCGATATTTATGGCGTTTCTGAAGAAGATGCGGGCGAAGTTTTGAGCGATGACGCAGGAAATGCCCGCCGCCTTTATAGCGAGGGGCGCATGCTCTCTAGAGGAGCCGCTGCCGAAATTAGTCGTCGCCACGATTATATCCCCGGGCTTAACCTTGTTTGTAAAATTCTTGTCAATGCCCTCCATACAGTGCTTCGCCAGCTCCGCTGGCTCGGAGACATTAAGGTAGCGGGCGGGGATAATGGCATCCGTATCAACATTAGCCCCGTATTTATGGACTTTACCTTTGAGCATTCTATTACCTTGTAAACCTATCAATGTCTTTAATCATACCTCGCAGCATGTCCCATTCATCAAGTTTAGTATTTTTATTTCCAAGACTTTTACGAATCTCAAGTAGAAGACTGCCCCATAGATGCATCATTTCTTTTGGGTCTTGTTTCCCTGTTTCCTCGGCCTTGTATGCATGTTGTATCATTTTGTTGTAAGCTTGCACTACCTCGTCGGAGCCAATCAGGTTTAGGTCAAAAGCCGTTTTCTTATAGTCGTACGAAACAATTTTTTGCGTAGCTTTAGAGACGCCTTCACCCTTTAAGTCAGCAAAGATTCCAATATAAGGTTCTAGAATCGCATGATATATTGCCCGTTGTTCTGCCCGTAATTTTTCTCGCACAGCTCGGTATTCTTCTGTACGTGACCTCACAATCCATCCGACAATGCCACCGATTACTACAAGTAAAGAAGGTAATAATATTTGTACCCACTCCATAATTATCCCTCCACCAGCTTCTTCTCAAAATCCTTCACTTTTTTCGGCTTGCCGCTCCTGTCCGGCTCAATAGTGTGCCCTTCTTCTCTCAGGAGTTTAGCCTGGGCTTCTACCCCGCCGGGGTACTTCTCGTTGAGCACCCCGCCGACCTTCAGCGTCCGCCAGTAGGGGGTAATATCCTTCTTCCCTTCGGCGGCATCCTCGGCGGCGGCGCGGGCGGCAATGCCGGCGAAAATTCCGGTGGTTATCGGGCAGCCGATAGTGGCGCCGTGCTTCTTGGCCAGCCTCTCCCTGATTATGTTGATGGTTATCAGCTTGCCCCGGGGCACGCTCCCCATGATTTCGTTCACCTCTCTGGGGGCGGGGATGACCACCGTCCCCGTCCCCCACCTCTGGCTCATATCGGGGGTGATTTCCACCACCTTGGGCAGGTCTTTATCATCAGCCAGTTTCTCTCTCCAGCTTTTGCGTCCTTTAGCCACTGCTTACCTCCTCCGGGCTGGTAATCCTACCCATTATAGCACTGGCGGCGGCAACGGCGGGATTGGCTAGATAGACCTCCGACTTCGGGCTGCCCATCCGGCCAACAAAGTTGCGGTTGGTGGTGGAGACTGCCCGCTCACCGTCACCCAGGACTCCCATGTGCCCGCCAAGGCAGGGACCGCAGGTCGGCGGGCTGACCACTGCCCCGGCTCTTATAAATATCTCTATTAGACCCTCAGCCAGGGCATCAAGGTAGACCTGCGGTGTGCCGGGGATAATAATGCACCGCACCCCCGGGTGAACCTTCTTCCCCGCTAGTATCCCGGCGGCGATTTTCAGGTCCTCAAGGCGACCGTTGGTGCAGCTGCCAATCACCGCCTGGTTGATTTCTATATTCTTTACCTGGCTCACCGGCTTGGCGTTAGCCGGGGAGTGGGGCAGGGCAACCTGGGGCTCAATATTAGAGACATTATATTCAATGACCCTGGCGTATTCAGCATCTTTGTCTGGCTCGTATACCAGGTAGGGGCGTTGAGCCCTTGACTTTACATAAAGCTGTGTCTTGTTATCCACCCCGAAGATGCCCGCCTTTGCCCCGGCTTCAATGGCCATATTAGCCATGGTAAACCGGCTGGCCATGGACAGGGAGTCTATGGCTTCGCCAGTGAACTCCATCGCCGAATAGAGGGCGCCGTCAACGCCAATATCGCCGATGGTATATAAGATTAGGTCTTTACCGCTTAACCATTCCCCCAAACTTCCGTTATAGACCAGCTTGATAGTTGGCGGCACCTTCATCCAGATGTCGCCGGTAGCCATAGCGGCGGCGATATCGGTTGAGCCCATGCCGGTAGCGAAGGCGCCCAAAGCGCCGTAGGTGCAGGTATGGGAATCAGCCCCGATAACCACCTCCCCGGGCAAAACTAAACCCTGCTCGGGCAGGAGCACATGCTCAATGCCGGCTTCACCGACCTCAAAGTATATGATTTTTTGCTCATGGGCAAACTCTCGCATCAGCTTCGCCTGCTCGGCGGAGGCGATATCCTTATTGGGGACGAAGTGGTCGGGCACCATCACCACCTTTTTGGGGTCAAAGACCTTGTCTACGCCCAGTCTCTTGAACTCCCTTATGGCGATGGGGGCGGTAATGTCGTTGGCTAAAATCAGGTCTACCCTGACGTTTAAGAATTCGCCCGGGCTAACTCTATTCTTGCCAGCATGGGCAGCTAGTATCTTCTCGGCTAGGGTCAATATAGTTCCTTTCCCGGTGACCGAAAATCGGACTCAAGACCGGTTATTAGCGAATAGGGCGGGGGAGGAGCAATATAATCAATACTACCGCCGTAGTAAGGGTAGCGATTATGTATAGACCAGCGCCGGCAGCCAGCCCGATGGCGGCTACTGCCCATATGGTAGCGGCGGTGGTCAATCCCTCAACAATACCCCCCTGCCTGACGAAGATAGCCCCGGCGCCAATGAAGCCGATGCCGGCTACTATCCCGGCAGCAATCCGGGCGGGGTCAGCCCCGATACCGAAACCGTAAACAGAGGCTATGGTAAATAGTGCAGCACCGGTGCAGATGAGGGTATGAGTCCTCAAGCCGGCGGGCTTTTTAGCTCTCTCACGCTGGTAGCCGATAATGGCTCCCAGGGCGGCTGCCAGCAGCAGGCGCAGCATCATTTCAATTTCTATTCCGATGCCCATCTCACCGCACCTCTACTTAGTCGTTTTCTTAGTCGCCAGCAGCCGATTAAGGGCATTCATATAGGCTTTGGCGCTGGCGACAATGATGTCAGTATCGGCACCACGCCCGGTATAGGTTATCCCCTCGCTCTCCAGCCTTATCAGCACCTCACCGATGGCGTCAATGCCCTCAGTCACTGATTTAACTGAAAATTCGGTGAGCTCGTTGGGCACCTTCACTATTCTATTTATCGCCTTGTAAACGGCGTCAACCGGACCGGTGCCCAGAGAGGCGTCCTCAAGGGTCTTGCCATCGGGTCCGATAAGCCTCACCGAGGCCGTAGGGATACCCCTGTCGCCGCAGGATACCTGAACCTGGTCAAGGTGGTAGGCCTCGGCGATAGTACGGTGCTCCTCAGCCATGAGGGACTCAATGTCCCTGTCGGTGATTTCCTTCTTTTTTTCAGCCAGCTCCTTAAAAGCGGCGAAGGCGCGGTTGAATTCCGCCTCGTTCAGGCTATAGCCCAGCTCAGCCAGGCGCTCCTTAAAGGCGTGCCGCCCGCTGAGCTTGCCCAGCACCAGGCTCGAAGATGGTATGCCCACCGTTTTAGGGTTCATTATCTCGTAGGTTATCGGCATCTTAATTACGCCGTCCTGATGAATTCCTGACTGGTGGCGGAAGGCATTTGCCCCGACGATGGCTTTATTGGGCTGGACGACGAAGCCGCTCAGCTCGCTGACCAGGCGGCTGGTCTTATATATCTGGGCGGTGTTGACCCCTGTTTTCAGGTTGAAAAAGTCCTGGCGGGTGTTAATCGCCATGACAATCTCTTCCTGCGAGGCATTGCCCGCCCTCTCCCCGATGCCGTTAATGGTGCACTCCACCTGCCGGGCGCCTCGCCTCACCGCCTCTAGGCTGTTGGCCACGGCTAGCCCCAAATCATTGTGGCAGTGGACGCTGATTATCGCCTTCTTGATGTTGGGCACATTCTTGATGATTCCCGCAATGAGGTTGCCAAACTCGTCGGGGATGGCATAGCCCACCGTATCGGGGATATTTACTGTAGTAGCGCCGGCATCAATGACCGCTTCCAGGATTTGATAGATATACTCCGGCTCAGCTCGGCTGGCATCCATCGGTGAAAATTCTATGTCCTCAGTATACCTCTTAGCTCGCGCTGTCATGGCACGAGAGGCTTCTAAAACTTCCTCGCGAGTTTTTTTTAGTTGATGAATGCGGTGTATATCCGAGGCTGACAAGAATACGTGTATTCGTGGATGCTCCGCCTCTTTAATTGCCTCCCACGCCCGGTCTATATCTTCGGGATGAGCCCGCGCCAGGGCGCAGATGGTGGGGGTGCGGACCTCTTTGGCAATAAGCCTTACCGCCTCAAAGTCGCTGGGGGAGGAGATGGGAAAGCCAGCCTCAATAACGTCAACGTTAAGCCTTTCCAGCTGCCTGGCTACCCCCAGCTTCTCCTGGATATTTAATGCCCCACCCGCCGCCTGCTCCCCATCCCGCAGTGTGGTATCAAAGATTATTACCTTGTCCATCAAAAGGTCCCTTTAGTAATTCGGTTCATTTCCTCTCTACTGTTTCGTGGCTTAGAATCTCGCCTGTCTCGGCGTCTATTGTAACCCTGACTATCTCCATCCTTACTGCTCCCACATCTACATCTACCAGCCAGACATCGCCTCGTCTCACTGTCGTCAGCGGCAGAGCCACCGGGTTATCCTTCTTCATAAAGGCGTTAGCAATCTCCATAGCATCCTCAGCCTTATCTACCTTCTCTGCTGCCTTGGCGGCAGCTACCTCCTCTTTGGGTTGTGCGGTAGCTTGCTTAACTGCTTCCCCTTTGACATAATCGCTGAGGTCCTTAACAGACTTACGCAGTTCATCTATGGCTTTTTCTATCGCCTCCAGCCGCTTGCCGATGTCTTCTGTTTCTCCATTACTCATAACTACTTACCTTTCAACCACGGCATCATCGCCCGTAGCTCCCTGCCCACCAGCTCAATGGGGTGCTCTTCATCCATACGCTTCAGGGCTTTGTATACCGGGCGCCCCGCCTGGTTTTCTAAAATCCACTCCTTGGCAAAGCTCCCGTCCTGAATCTCAGCCAGAATTTGTTTCATCTCATCCCTGGCCAGGTCGTCAATCACCCGCGGTCCGCGGGTATAATCGCCATACTCGGCGGTATCGCTGACCGATTTTCGCATATTGCCCAGCCCGCCGTTGTACATCAGGTCAACGATAAGCTTGAGCTCGTGGAAGCATTCAAAGTAGGCTATCTCCGGCTGGTAGCCGGCCTCAACCAGTATCTCGAACCCCGCCTTGACCATGGCGGTGACTCCGCCGCAGAGCACCGTCTGCTCGCCGAAGAGGTCAGTCTCGGTCTCCTCGGCGAAGGTGGTCTCAAGGACTCCCGCCCGGGCGCAGCCGATGCCCTTGGCGTAGGCGAGAGCAATATCCCTCGCCTTGCCCGAGGCATCCTGATGGACCGCCACCAGCGCCGGCAGTCCTATGCCTTCGGTATAAAGTTGCCGCAGCATGGGACCGGGTCCCTTGGGGGCAATCATGGTAATGTCAACCTCGGGCGGCGGGATAATCTGCCCGTAGTGTATGTTAAAGCCGTGGGCGAACATCAACATCTTGCCTTTGGCTAGCCCGCTTTCAATTGACCCGCAATAGATTTCCTGTTGCAGGGTATCCGGAGCCAACATGGCGATAATATCGGCTTCCTTGGCTGCCTCCGCCGCCGTCACTACCTTGAAGCCGCCGTCCTGGGCTTTCTTCCAGCCCGGCGTCCCCTTGGCTTCAGCCACTATTACCTGGCAGCCGCTTTCCCTGAGGTTCTGAGCGTGGGCATGCCCCTGGCTTCCGTAGCCAATGATGGCAACTACCTTCCCCTCCAGTAGTTTCAGGTTACAGTCCTTATCATAATATATCTTGGCCATAATCTGCCCCTTTCCTTTTATTTAGTTTTAGGCGACTTTTTCTCGGTTGAGGGTGGCGCCACGCCACCCCGCGTCATGGCGATAGAGCCCGTCCTGGTTATCTCCCGGATGCCAAAACCGCGCAGCAGGCTGAGCAGGGAGTTAACCTTGTCCTCGTCGCCGGTAACCTCAATGGTTACCGAATCGGCGCCGACATCAACAATATTTGCCCGGAAGATATCAACAATCTCAATAATCTCGCTTCGGCTAGTGGGAGTGGTCTTTACCTTGATAAGTGCTAGCTCCCGGCAAATAATATTATCGCCGGTAATATCGGAGACCTTTACCACATCAATTAGCTTATCCAGTTGTTTTCTCACCTGTTCCACCATGGTAGTGGCGCCATTGACGACGATGGTCATGCGCGATAGATGCGGCACCTCACTGTGCCCGACGGCAATGCTTTCAATATTGAAGCCGCGCCTCCGGAAAAGGCTTGCCATCTCGTTAAGCACCCCGGGTTTATCCTCCACCAGAGCAACTAGGGTATGCTTTATCATAATGTCACCCCTTTTTAGATATTGCTCACCGGAAGCTTTGCCGAATCGGCGGCAACCTTTGCCTTTTTTGCCTCTTGCTTGGGTTCCTCGATAACCTCTTTTAAGGCTGCCCCCGGCGGCACCATGGGATAAACATTCTCCTCCGGTTCTATCCTAAAGTCTATCAGGAATGGGCCTGGCTCCGCCATCGCCTTCTGGATAGCCGGCACCACCTCTTCCTTGTGTTTGACCCTTAAGCCGGGTAGCCCGTATGCCTCGGCAATCTTGACGAAGTCGGGACCGCTCAGCGGCGTGGCGACGTATCGCTTTCTATAGAAAAGCTCCTGCCACTGCCTCACCATCCCCAGATAGCCGTTATCCATGATGGCTATCTTAACCGCCGCCTTTTCCTGAACGATGGTGGCTAGCTCCTGGATTGTCATCTGGAAACCACCGTCGCCGGCGATACACCAGACGGTATCATCAGGACGCCCGATCTTGGCGCCGAAGGCGGCGGGGAGCTCAAACCCCATCGTCCCCAGCCCACCTGATGATATAAAGCTGTTTGGCTTATCATAATAGTAGTGCTGAGCCGCCCACATCTGGTTCTGCCCCACGCCGGTAACGACAATTGCCTCGCCTTTGGTTACCTCATATATCTGGCGAATGACGTACTGGGGCAGGAGCCCCTGGCTGTCCCTGATAACTAGCGACGGGTGCCCCCTTCGCCAGTCGTCAAGCTGCCGCACCCACTCAATATGCTGGGCGGTAGCTACCTGCTTATTTAGTTTCTGCAGGACGGCTTTGGCATCACCGACGATGGGCACATCAACGCTCACGTTTTTGCCAATCTCCGCCGGGTCGATGTCAATATGAATGACCTTGGCATGGGGAGCGAAGGCACTTACCTTAGCCGTCGCCCGGTCATCAAATCTCATGCCGATGGCAATAATAAGGTCAGCGCCGTCAACGGCAAAGTTGGCGTAAGCCATGCCGTGCATGCCTATCATCCCGTAGCTCAGGGCGTGGGACTCGGGGAAGCTGCTGATACCAAGCAGGGTGGTAACTACCGGTATCTGTGCCTTCTCCACCAGCTCCTTTAGCTCGGCATAGGCTGAGGAGATGATTATCCCCCTGCCGGCAATAATAACGGGACGCTGAGCCTCGTTTATGAGCTTGGCTGCCTTCTTAATCTGGGCGGGGTGCCCCTGGAGCGTCGGTTTATAGCTGGGCAGATTAAGCTTGTTCGGGTAGTGGAATTCCGCCTGGTCTATCTGGACATCCCTCGGCAGATCAATAAGTATCGGGCCCGGTCGCCCCGTGCGGGCAAGGTAAAAAGCCTCCTTGAACGTCCTCGGCAGCGAAGCCGCGTCAAGGACCAGGTAGTTATGCTTGGTAATGGGCAGGGTGATGCCGGTAATATCAATCTCCTGGAAGGCATCCTTACCGATAAACGGTCTGGCTACCTGACCGGTGATGGCTATTATCGGCACCGAGTCAAGGTGAGCATTGGCAATGCCGGTTACCAGGTTAGACGCCCCCGGACCGGAGGTTGCCAGGCACACCCCGACCTTGCCGGTAGCTCTAGCATAGCCATCAGCGGCATGGGCTGCCCCCTGTTCATGGCGCACCAGGATATGGCGGAGCTGGGGGTAGTGGGGGAGGGTATCATAGAGGGGCAGGAGAGCCCCGCCAAGGATACCAAAGATAACCTCCACCCCCTCCTTTACCAGACTCTCGCATACCATTTGTGCTCCGGTCAACTTCATAATTGCCCCCTTATTTAAACACCGCTCCTGTGCTGGCTGAGGTTACCCTCTCTATGTAATACTTAAGGTAGCCGGTCTTTATTTTAGGCTTAAACTCAGCCAGTTGTGACAAGCGGCTGGACATCTCCTTAGTACTAAGCTCAACATCAAGCTTATAATTGGGAATATCAATCTTGATGATATCCCCGTTCTTTATGATAGCAATCGGCCCTTTGCTTGCCGCCTCCGGGGAGACGTGCCCGATAGCCGCCCCGCGAGTGGCTCCGGAGAAGCGCCCGTCGGTGACAAGGGCGACCTCTTTATCCATCCCCATGCCGCTTAGAAGGGAGGTGGGGGTGAGCATCTCCCTCATCCCCGGCCCGCCCTTGGGCCCTTCGTAGCGGATAACTACCACCTCGCCCGCCTTTATCTTCTTATCCATAATTGCCTTGGTCGCTTCCTCCTCGGAGTCAAAGACCCGGGCGGCTCCCCGATGGACCATCATCTCCGGGGCTACCGCCGACCTCTTTACCACCGCCCCCTCCGGCGCTAGATTGCCGGAGAGAATGGCGATGCCCCCGCTGGGGGAGTGGGCGTTAGCCATGGGTCGGATGACCTCCTCGTCCATATTACGGCTTTCGGCGATTATGCCGACCACTGTTTTCCCCGATACCGTCTTTGCCCCCACCTTTAGTAGCCCCTTCAACTCTTTCATCACGGCGGCGATGCCGCCGGCGCGGTCTAAGTCCTCAAGGTGGTATTCGCCGCCAGGTCTTATCCTGGAGAGGTGGGGGGTGCGCTGGCTGATTTTGTTTACCATTGACAGCGGGAAATCGACCCCCGCCTCATGGGCTATCGCCATCAGGTGCAAAACAGAATTGGTGCTACCACCCAGCGCCATGTCAACGGTAAAGGCGTTATAGATAGAGTCCTTATTTATAATGTCCCTGGGGCGAAGATCGGTAGCCAAAAGCTCCATAACCTGCTCGCCGGCTTTTCTGGCGAGCTGCAATCGCCTTGAGTCAACGGCAGGAATGGTGCCGTGGCCGACCAGCGCCATTCCCATGGCTTCGGTCATACAATTCATGGTATTGGCGGTGAACATGCCGGAACAACTGCCACAGCTGGGGCAGGCGAGCTCCTCCAACTGTTCCAGTTCCTCCTCACCCATTTTCCCGCTGGCTACCTTGCCCACTGCCTCAAAGATGGTGCTCACGTCAAGCGTTTCCTCTTGGCCGTCTTTCTGCCGGCGCCCGGCAAGCATGGGACCGCCGCTGATGAAGATAGTCGGCAGATTTAGCCTTGCCGCCGCCATGAGCATACCCGGGATTATCTTGTCGCAGTTGGTGACGAAGACCAACCCGTCAAAGGCATGGGCTTCAACCACTGTCTCCACCGAGTCAGCGATTAGCTCGCGGCTGGGGAGGCTGTATTTCATGCCGGGGTGGTTCATGGCAATGCCGTCGCATATGGCGATGGTGTTTACCTCAAAGGGGACACCCCCGCCGCTATACACCCCCGCCTTGACCGCCTCGGCGATGTCTCTCAGGTGCATATGTCCGGGGACAATCTCGCTGAAGCTATTGACCACCCCGATAAGGGGCTTGTCTATATCAGCCTTCCTCCACCCTAGGGCGTGGAGTAGAGCCCGGTGGGGGGCACGCTCTAAGCCTCGTTTAACGGTATCACTCCTCATTTTTTAGCCTGCCTGTCCTTTTTTTGTTTATAAAAAAAGCCGTCCCGTGGGGACGGCTCATGTTGCAGCGAAAGCCCCCTCACGGGCTCTGTTTCATAACAATAAGGACCAGGATAACATTCTGCTCGTTCATTATAAGATAAGATAGCATAGTTCCTATTTATTGTCAAGAAATCTCCTCCATAGCCTTTATCTTATCCAGCCTTCGCTGGTGCCTCCCGCCTTCAAACTGGGTATTAAGAAAAACCTCAACGATTTCATGCACTGTATCCTGCGTTTCTTTTGTTCCCAGGCAGAGGATATTGGCATCGTTGTGGAGGCGGGCGCGGCGGGCACCGAAGGCGTCATGGGCTAGGGCGGCTCTTATTCCCTTTACCTTATTGGCGGCAATGCACATGCCGATACCGGTATCGCAGATTAATACGCCGAGTTCAAAATCCCCCCTAGCCACCCTTTCCGCCACTTTTTGGGCAATATCGGGGTAGTCCACCGGCTCGGCGGTATGAGTGCCGAGGTCCTCGTAGCTATGCCTCATCTGCTTGAGTAGCTCAATGATGAACTGCTTGAGCTCCAGCCCCCGGTGGTCAGCGCCAATGGCGATACGCACTTTCTAGCTCCTCTCTTGATATCGCCCCCTCCCGCAAAATGCGGGGAGTTTCCCCGGTCAAATCAACGATGGTTGATTCTTTGCCCCCCGGGCATTTGCCGCCATCAATAACTAAGTCTACCTTATTATTTAGTTGATTATAGACCTCCTCCGCAGTCAGGGCGCTGGGCTTGCCGCTGAGGTTGACGCTGGTACCGGTAATAGGCGTCCCCACCCCCTTGATGAGGGCGATGGGGATGGGGTGGGCGGGGACTCTGACGGCAACCGTTTTACCGCTGCTGGTGACGATATCGGGGACGACTCTGGACTTAAATAGCACCATGGTCAAGCCGCCGGGCAGAAATTTTTCGGCTAGAAGCCAGGCGACTGGCGGCACCACCTCGGCGACCTCGCCGAGCTGGGATTTGTCCGCCAGAAGCAGGGGCAGGGGCCTATTCTTTGGTCTTTTCTTTACCTCGTAGACCCGCGCCACCGCCTGAGAAAGGGTTATACTTGCCCCCAGCCCGTAGACGGTATCGGTGGGGAAGGCGACTATCCCCCCCTCCTTGAGGATGGATACTGCCTGCTCAACCTGTTTCTGGATAGATGAAAGTAGCTTATTTGGCATCTTAATTTCTTCTTGACCCCAGTATATCACAGTGATATGCTATGTTCTATACATGGCTAAGGGCAAGGCAAAGCCGAGGGCAAAGAGCATCCACCGGGTCGCCACCAGCGGCGATATTGAGGTCTCCACCTATCTGGAGATCGCCAAGGAGATGGGGGGCGAGCAGCCGGCGCCGTCAAAGGAGCTGGTACCCCCTGCCGAGCGCGAGGCGATAATTGTCATTGACTTTGGCTCGCAATATAACATGCTCATTGCCCGAAGGGTGCGCGAATGCGAGGTGTATTGCGAGCTGGTGCCCTACGATGCCCCCTGGGAGAAGATAGCCTCGCTGAATCCCAAGGGGTTTATCCTCTCCGGAGGTCCCGCCAGCGTCTATGAACCTGGCGCTCCCCAGGCTCCGGCGTATATCTATGAGAGCGGTCTGCCGATATTGGGCATATGCTACGGGATGCAGGTCCTCGCCCACCAGCTGGGCGGGAAGGTTGCCCGCGGAGCAAAGCAGGAGTATGGGCATGCCATCCTTCACCTGAGCAATCTAGATTCACCCCTATTTTATAGCTTACCCTCCACCACCCCGGTATGGATGAGCCACGGCGACCGGATTGAAAAACTGCCGCCCGGTTTTGCCACCCTTGCCTATACTGAGAATTCGCCCTTTGCTGTTATGGGCAATGATAAAGAGACGTTTGGTCTCCAGTTTCATCCTGAGGTCGTTCATACCCCGGAGGGAAAGACCATACTGAAGAACTTCGTCTATCGGATATGTGGCTGCCAGAGGAAGTGGACAACAGCTAACTTCATTCAGGAGAGCATAGCCAAAATCAGGAAGCAGGTGGGCAGGGGCAAGGTCATTAGCGCTCTTTCCGGAGGGGTCGATTCGGCGGTAACCACCACCCTCGTCCACCGCGCCATCGGCGACCAGCTCACCTGCATCTTTGTTAACCACGGCATGCTGCGCCGCGAGGAGGTGGAGAGGACATTTAATACCTTCCGCCTTAATCTGGGGATGAACATCGTCTACGTTGATGCCAGCGAAAGATTTCTTAATCGCCTCAAGGGTGTCACCGACCCGGAGGTTAAGCGCAAGGTGATAGGTGAGGAGTTTATCCTGGTGTTTGAGGAGGAGGCGAAGAAGATAGGCAAGGTTGATTTCTTGGCTCAGGGGACGCTCTACCCCGATGTCATTGAGAGCGCTTCTTCGGGGAGCACAGCCTCGGCGAAGATAAAGACCCACCACAATGTCGGCGGACTGCCCGCCAAGATGACCCTGCAATTGCTTGAGCCCCTGCGCAACCTGTTTAAGGATGAGGTGCGGCAGGTTGGGCTTGAGTTGGGGCTGCCTGAGGAGATGGTGTGGCGTCAGCCCTTCCCCGGTCCAGGGCTGGCGATTCGCCTTATCGGCGAGGTAACCGGGGAGAAGCTTGAGATACTGAGAGCCGCTGACTGGATTGTGATGAGCGAGATTAAGCAGGCAGGTCTCTACCGCCAGCTGTGGCAGAGCTTTGCCATCCTCACCGATGTCAGGAGCGTGGGTGTAATGGGTGACCAGCGGACCTACGGCTATCTGGTTGCCATCCGCGCCGTCACCAGCGAGGACGCCATGACTGCTGACTGGTCGCGCCTCCCCTATGAGGTGCTGGCTCGCATCTCCAGCCGCATCGTCAACGAGGTCCCCGGCGTCAACCGCGTCGTCTATGACATAACCTCCAAACCCCCCTCCACTATTGAGTGGGAGTAAAGATAAGAAGAAGAGGCTAAAATGGGAGTAGCACTTTTTCTAATCGGTATTCTGGCTATTATAGCTGGAATTGTGATGTTAATTGTGGCTTTGGTTAGAAAAAGTGGCTGGGGGGTTGTAAGGTCGTTAGCCATAGGCGGAGTAGGTTTGATTTTAGCGGTAGTGGGGGTCGTTGTCGGCGTTACTCAGGAAGCGCCCCCTACAGTCGAAGTGGGAGAATCTCGTCTCAATCCTATCCCATTTGGTTCATCTGTGACTTATGTGGATGAGCAGGTAACAGTCGTTAATTCAAAGCGAGTCACCGAGATAGGATGGAGCACTCCCGATGCAGGTAACATCTTCTTAATTGTCAACGTTAAAGTTGACTTTCTTGGTGACCCGACTGAAAAGAAGCATTACTTGTCTACGTCTGAATTCAGAGTTGTTGATAGCGGTGGGCACATCTATGACGCCGAGTGGCTTGTTGAAACCGATGCCCCACTAAAAAGCGGGGAATTTTATGGTGGAGCTACAACATCTGGTGATTTAGTCTACGAAGTAGAGGGGCAAGAGACCAATTTGGTCTTGATATGGAATTGTGGCTTAGGTGTTGACCGCTATTTTGAAATTCCTTGAAGACCCGATTGTTTCTGAGGTAGTTTGAAGGGGTTCACCCCTTCAAAAAACTCTTCCCCCTCTCCTATCAAGGAGAGGGGGATACAGGGGGTGAGGTAGATAAAAATCTTAGTCGTTGGTGGTGGGGCTAGGGAGCATACCCTGGTCTGGAAGCTAGCCCAGAGCCGCCGGGTAAAAGAAATCTATGTCGCGCCGGGCAACGCCGGCACGGCTAAGCTCGCCCAAAACCTGGATATAAAGACCACTGATATTGATGGGCTGACTAAAATAGCCCAGGAAAAGAGGATTGATCTCACCGTTGTCGGTCCCGAAGCTCCTTTGGCGGAGGGTATTACTGACCAGTTCCTCATCAGGGGCTTTCAGATCTTTGGCCCGACCAAGAAAGCCACCGAGATTGAGTCGAGCAAGGTCTTTGCCAAGGAGCTGATGCAAAAATATAAAATCCCCTGCGCCAGAAGCGTCAGCTTTTCTGATTATAATAAGGCAAAGGAATACCTGCAGCGGCAGAAACCGCCGATTGTGGTCAAAGCCGATGGGCTGGCGGCGGGGAAGGGGGTAATTGTGGCTGATTCAATCCCCCAGGCGCTGGACGCCCTCTCCTATATAATGGAAGCTAAAGCCTTCGGCGCTGCCGGGGGGAGGGTATTGATTGAGGAGTGTCTCTCAGGAAGGGAGATGAGCGCCTTTGCCTTCACTGATGCCCATGCCGTAGTCCCCATGGTGGCGGCTTGTGACTATAAACGATTACGTGACGGAGACGAGGGACCCAATACCGGTGGTATGGGTAGCTACAGCCCGCCCCAGTTTATGAGTCCGGCGCTGGCTAAGAAAGTAACGGAGACTATTATGGAGCCGACGATAGCGGCGCTGCATGATGAAGGAAGAGCGTATAAGGGCGTCCTCTACGGGGGGTTGATGATTACCGGTAACGGGCCGAGGGTGCTGGAATTTAACGCTAGGTTTGGCGACCCGGAGGCGCAGGTTACCCTCCCCTTGCTCAAGAGTGACCTGGTGGATATTATGCTGGCAGTGGTTGATAACAAGCTTGAGGAGGTAGATGTAGGTTGGAGCAATGGTGCCTGTGTCGGGGTGGTGATGGCATCGGGGGGATACCCCGAAAGCTATAAGACCGGCTTCGCTATCGGCGGGCTGGACGAGGTGGACAAGGATATTCTGGTCTTTCACGCCGGCACCAAGCTGGAGGGGGGGCAGGTATTGACTAATGGGGGGAGGGTGCTCACCGTGGTGGCTACCGGCAAAAATCTGGCTGAAGCCAGGGAAAAGGTCTATCAAAATATCCCTCGCATTCACTTTGAGGGCTGTCATTATCGCCAGGATATCGCTAAAATAAAGGGGAATGGTTGAAGGGGCGAAGCCCCAAATATATTTTATATCTTTTCCCACCCGCCGCCCTTAAGGAAGAGAGTTAAAGAGAGGCGAAGCCTCTCTTATAAAACTAATTTCCCCCTCTCCTTTGATAAGGAGAGGGGGATACAGGGGGTGAGGTAGATAAAATGCCGCTAGTTGCTGTCGTCATGGGTTCGAAATCAGACGCTGAAGCCCTCCAGCCAACGCTTGATTTGTTAAAAGAGCTTGGCATTGATTACGAGGTCTCGGTGATATCCGCCCACCGCACCCCGGAGAAGGCTCGAGAGTATGGCATGGAAGCCCGGGAGCGGGGGATTGAGGTTATAATTGCCGCTGCCGGCGGGGCGGCGCACCTGCCCGGAGTGCTGGCAAGCTGGACGACCCTGCCTGTCATCGGCGTGCCACTGGCCGCTGGCGAGCTGAAGGGCGTTGACGCCCTTTATTCTATAGTCCAGATGCCCGCCGGGATACCGGTAGCGGCGGTGGCTATCGGCAGTGCCGGGGCGAAGAATGCCGCCTATCTGGCGGCTGAAATCCTGGGCTTAAAATATGATAAGATACGAAAAGCCTACCAGAAATATAGAGCCGGGCTGCAAGGAGAAAAGCCATGATTGAGCGCTATTCCAGACCTCAGATGAAGCGGGTGTGGTCGGACGAGAATAAGTTTGATAAATGGCTCAAGGTGGAGATTGCCGTCTGCGAGGCATGGGCTGAATTGGGCGTCGTTCCCAGGGAGGCGTTGCCCAAGATAAAGATGGCGCGGGTCAACCTTAAGCGCATGGAGGAGATTTTGAAGGAGACCCACCATGATATAACCGCTTTTTTGGGGGCGGTGGCGGAGGGTGTGGGGGAGGAGTCCCGTTTTATCCACCTCGGGCTTACCTCCTCCGATGTGATTGATACCGCTCTGAGCCTGCAGTTGATTGAGGCGGCGGAGCTGCTCAGTCAGGATATAAAGGAGCTCATCTCAGTGCTGGCGCAACAGGCGATAAAGTATAAATATACCCCGATGATTGGTCGCACTCACGGGGTTCATGCCGAGCCGATCTCCTTTGGTTTTAAGCTGGCGCTGTGGGTTGAGGAGATGAGGCGGAATTCGCAGAGGCTGGGTGAAGCCACCCAAGCCATCGCCGTCGGCAAGATTTCCGGAGCCGTTGGCACCTACGCCACTCTAAATCCTGAGGTTGAAGAGAAGGCTTGCGCCAAGCTGGGGCTTGTCCCCGCCCCAATCTCAAGCCAGGTCTTACAGCGCGACCGCCATGCCCAGTTCGTGACCACTCTGGCGATAATTTCAGGCTCGCTGGAGAAGTTTGCCACCGAGATTAGAGCCTTGCAGAGGACCGAGACACGGGAGGTGGAGGAGCCCTTTGGCGCCGGTCAGACCGGCTCTTCAGCAATGCCCCATAAGCGCAACCCGGAGCTTTGCGAGCGGGTCTGCGGCTTAGCCCGGCTGGTGAGGGGCTACGCCCTGACCTCGATGGAGAACATCGCCCTGTGGCATGAGCGGGATATAAGCCATTCCTCCACGGAGCGGATTATACTGCCCGACTCCTGCCTGGTGGTAGATTATACTCTGGGCATTTTCACCTCAATAATGCAGGATTTGCAGGTCTATCCCAAGCGGATGAAGCAGAATTTAGCGCTCACCAAGGGTTTGGTCTTCTCCCAGCGGGTGATGCTCGCCCTTATCAATAAAGGGCTGAGCCGGCAGAAAGCCTATGAGCTTATGCAGAGGAATGCCATGAAGGCGTGGAAGGGGAATAAGAGCTTCCTTAGCCTGCTCAAGGCTGACAAGGAGGTTACCAAGGTCCTGCCGGCTAAAGAGCTGGAGAAGCACTTTGACGAGCAGTATTACCTGCGTTATGTAGATGACGTCTTTAAGCGGCTGGGGTTGACCGAGGCGCAGTGGAAGGGAGAAATATCCAAGCCGTCAGACCTGGCACCGAGGGCGATATAGTGGCTGGTGACGTCTTGCTCAATACCGCCCTGCCCTTACCAGTTTTTATTCGGGGCAAGGTGCGTGATACCTATGACCTGGGCGAGCTATTGCTCATTATCGCCACCGACCGAATCTCCGCCTTCGACGTCGTCCTGCCCGCCGGCATCCCCAGTAAGGGCATGGTGCTAAACAAGCTCTCCGCTTTCTGGTTCAACCAGACCAGGGACTTGGTTTCCAATCATCTGGTGGAAGCAGTGGAGGATGTTCGCCGCCTTGACGCTTATCTCCCTGCCGAAAGCCGCTTTGATTACCCCGAATATTTGTCTGGGCGGTCTATGGTGGTGAAAAAGGTCAAGCGCCTCCCCGTTGAGTGCGTGGTGCGCGGCTATATCTCCGGCTCAGCGTGGGTGGAATATAAAGAAAGTGGCACCGTCTCCGGAAAGCCGATGCCCGAAGACCTGGAGGAGAGCGCGGAGTTTTCCGAACCCATCTTCACCCCCACCACCAAGGCGGAGAGCGGGCACGACCAGCCGCTGTCTATGGACGAGATGGCGAAGCTGGTGGGCGGGGCGGCTTTGGCGGAGGGGATAAGAGAGAAGAGCCTGGCTATCTATAGCTATGCCCGCGGGTATGCGGTCGCTAGGGGCATTATTATCGCCGATACCAAGTTTGAGTTCGGGCTGGACGGTGATGAGCTTATTCTCATTGACGAATTGCTTACGCCGGACTCGTCCCGCATCTGGGATATTGAGCTGTATAGGGTCGGTCAGTCCCAGCCCAGCTATGATAAGCAGCCGGTCAGGGACTGGCTCGCCGCCTCCGGGTGGAATAAAGAACCCCCCGCCCCCAAGCTACCGCCAGATGTTATTGCGGCTACCACCAAGAGATACGAGCAGGCCTACGAAAGACTGACGGGCAAGAAGCTAGGGGCTTAACTCTCCAGCAAGCCTTTGGTGCTGGGCAGCTCGCCGGAAATTCTCTTATCAATTGCCGTCGCCATATCTAAGGCTCTGCCCAGGGCTTTGAATATTGCCTCCGCCTTGTGGTGGTCATCTCTACCAGTGACATTGGCATTGAGATTGAGTTTTGCCTCAGCGGCAAACGATTCCAAAAAGTGGCGGATAAGGTCGGGAGGGAAGCCAAGCAGTTGCCATTTTGCGCTGTTTTGGCTAAAGTTTAGCTCTAGCATGGTGTAACCTCTACCGCTTATATCCACCGCCACCATAGCTAAAGCGTCATCCATGGGCACGGTGGCATCGCCCATGCGGATAATGCCCCTCTTTTCCCCTAAGGCTTGGTTAAAAGCTTGTCCCAGACAGATAGCCACATCCTCTATCAGGTGGTGCTGGTCATCACCGCTGGCGGAGAGCTTTATATCAAACCTGCCGTGCCGGGCAAGCTGGGAGAGGAGGTGGTCAAACATCTTAATGCCGGTATTTATCTCCCACTGGCCGCTGCCGTCAAGGTTGAGCTCCAGGCTGATATCTGTTTCTCTCGTCTTTCGTTCTATAGTGGACAGTCTAACAGCCAGTAGGGGAAGAGCCTGAATTACTTTAAGGCGGAAGACGGGACCTATAGCTACCTTACCCATACGTATTCGATTGTAATACGGTCTGCTACAGCCTATTTTCTCTGCCATCTCTTGGTCAGTATATCCATTTTTCTTTTGTATCTCTTTTAGTGTCTCAACCAGCTCTTCCATTTTTAGCCTCCTGTTAACTATTATAACACCTTTTGCGCATTTGTCAATAGCCTTTTGCAGCGTATTTGTTAACTATTATAACATATATTTTGGATTTGTCAATAGGTTTCGGCTCTAATTGTTAAATTGATTTACAAGCTCACTCCCTCGGTGGGGAGCAAAAAAGAGGGGGGTAAAAGCCCCCCTCTTAAAGCTTAACAGGGAGAATAGGTTAAGAAACCACCTCTTTTAGCGCCTTAATCAGGGCATCGGTGTGCTCGGGTTTGCCCACGCTGATGCGCAGGGAATTTTGCAATAGCGGCAGGTCAAAGTAGCGGATTAGTATCCCCCTGGCCTGCAATTTTTGCTGGATTTCGCTTGCCTTGCCCTTGAGGACATGGCAGAAGATAAAGTTGGCCTTGGAGGGGAGGGGTTTCAACCACCCCAGCTTTTTTATCTCGCCGAGCAGCCTGTCTCTCTCAGCGACGATAGCCTTTACATTATTTTTGAGATAGTCAATATCCTTTAAAGATTCCCTCACCGCGATCAGGGCAGCGACATTTACGTTGTAGGGCAGCTTTATCCTCAGCAGGTATTCGGCAATCTGGGGCGGCATTATGCCGTAGCCAATCCTGAAACCAGCCAGCCCCGCCCACTTGCTGAAGGTTCTTAACACTAGCAGGTTCTTGTACTGGGGGACCAGGTCGGTGACGGTCTCACCGCTGAATTCCACATAGGCTTCGTCAGCCAGCACCGGCACGCCGGTATCTACCAGCTCCAGTATATCCTGCTTGGGGGTGGGGGTTCCGGTGGGGTTATTGGGGTTAGCCAGGAATATCATCTTGGTTCTTTTGCTTATCGCCTTCTTTACCGCGCTTACATTGACGCGGTAATCTTCATCCCGTCGCACCTCAACCAGCTTGCCGTTGCAAAGTCCGGTGCTGAAACGAAATATATCAAAGGTGGGGATGCAGTTTATCACCTCGTCGCCGGGACTAAGAAAGAGGCGTAAGATAAGGTCTATAAGCTGGTCACTACCGCTACCGGCGGCAATGTGTTTGGCATCAATGCCGGTATAACCCTGGAACAGCTTCCTCAGCTCGGTCTGGCTGGCGTCGGGGTAGATATTGAAATAGGGGTAGGCGCTCAGCGCCTGCCTTACCCTTGGTGAGCAGCCGTAAGGGTTCTCGTTGGCATCCAGTTTGATGACGTCCTCCACTGAAATCTTAGCCTGGGCGGCTATCGCCTCCGGCGACTTGCTGGCAGCGTAACCGCCAAAGCCAGCCAGTTCCGGCCGTATTAATTTATCTATTCCTTCTTCAGACATTCCCTTCATCTCCCTTTTTCTATATTCCTGATAAACAAAATTCCCTCCGCCTGGAGGGTTTTGGTTAAGTTTTTTAATTTATTATTGGTTTATCTATTTGTACTATGCTACCCCCCAAGCGCATCTCGTGCGCCCGGTAAAGGTGAAGTGATAATAAGAGTTATGGGAAGCAGTATAGGCTAGCATTTTCTTTCGGGGGAGTTTAACATAAGCAGTATAGTCTTGTCAATAGCTCTCCTTATTTTTCTACCTCCTCCAGTTCCTCTTGTCTATTCGGGGTCAAGTCCAGCTTGTAAAAGTCGCTCTCCTCTCCGGGTAGTATCATCAGGAATTCCGAGGTGTAGTCTACGGACACCTCGGCTTCTGCCACCTCAAACTCAAGCACATGCCCCCCGGCATCCTTGTCCCTGGTCAGGAAGTGCAGGTGATAGCCGGGGACATTGACTCCGCTGACATAAGCCGGGCAGCGAAAGCTGGCAATCGTTCCCTCAATATTGTTAAATTCAAAGGTAGGCTGATTCTTGGTGACCTCAGCCAGTGGCGGATACGGCTTCTCCTGCCCCGGCACGCTCCGCGTCTTCATATAGCCGAAGGTCCCCTCCATTCTGATGGCATAGAAGATGTTGGCGGTGGGCAAAATTCCGTCTAAGAATTCCTCTAGCTGGGCATAGTCCGTACCCTCCGGCACCAGCTGGCTGAGGTCGGCATCAAAGAAGGTTACGGAGGCGAAGGGTGTCTCCATAGAGTCGCTTACCGGATAGGCGTTACCATCTGCCTTTACCTGATAGAAATCGCCGTCAAACCCCACCATTTCTCCATCAAGAGCAGCAAAGGTCCCTATCCCGAAATCACCATATTCTTTCAGGGTCTCAAAGGACATCACCCCATCATAAACTCCGTTAAGGAGAGCATCTATGGTGGATATTTGAACTAGGGTTTCTCTTTGGGCTGCGGGATTTGCGGTATGTGTGGAGAAACACCCGCTTAGTGGGGTTAAAAGCAGGCATAATAAACAGGCTACTCCTAAGCAAAGTCTTCTTCTCAAAGTAGGGTTACCCTTTCTTCAGCCGCTTTTCAATGGCGCGGGCGTGGGCTTCCAGTCCCTCGGCTCTGGCGATGGCGGCGGCGGCTTTGCCCAGTTTGAGCAGACTTGCCCTGTCCGCATCGACCAGGTTTATAAGTTTTACAAAGTCAAGTATATTGAGCGGCGAGCCAAATCGGGCGGTAGCCCCGGTGGGCAGGACGTGGCTCGGCCCGAAGACATAGTCGCTCAGGGCAACGGTTGAGCTTTCCCCGATGGATATGCAGCCGGCATTATAGACTCGGTTGATAAAGGAAGCCGCCTTATTCACCATCAAATATAGGTGCTCCGGAGCGTAGAGGTCGGCCAGTTCTATCGCCTCATCTATATTAGCCACCACCGCTATCAGCCCCCTCTTTTTCAGGGACTCAGAGGCAATTGCCTGGCGTCCCAGGTCTTTTAACTGGTGCTCTATCTCTTGATTGACCCCCTCGGCTAACCGCTTTGAGGTGGTTATCAGGATGGCGGTGGCTAGCGGGTCGTGCTCTGCCTGGGCGATAAGGTCGGCGGCGCAATAGCCGGGGTCGGCTGTCTCATCGGCGATGATTAAGACTTCACTCGGTCCGGCTAGACCGTCAATGCCAACTACCCCGTAGAGCAATTTCTTGGCTAAGGCGACGTAAATATTGCCTGGACCGCAGATTTTGTCCACCCTGGGGATAGTCCTGGTGCCGAAGGCGAGGGCGGCAATTGCTTGGGCGCCACCGACGGAGAAGATGCGGTCAACGCCGGCAATATCGGCGGCGACCAGCGTTGGCGCTGGTATAGCGCCATTTTTCTTCGGCGGTGTTGCCAGAATAACCTCCTCGACTCCGGCAACGCGAGCCGGGACGGCGGTCATCAGCACCGTTGAGGGGTAGGAAGCCGTCCCGCCGGGGGCATAGACGCCGACCCGCTCCAGCGGGCGTATTAGCTGACCTGAGCCAGCGGCAGCGAGGCGCCAGATGCGCCGCTTTTGCTTCAGGTGGAAGGAGCTTATCCGCTTGGCGGCCAGCTTGAGGGCAGAGACAAGCTCCTTGTCCACCTCGCGGTAGGCATCCTTTATCTGCTTTTTGCCCACCTCCAGCGAGACAAGCTTCACTCCGTCAAGCCTCAGGGTGTAATCAAGGACTGCCTTATCTCCCTTGGTGCGCACCTCGTCAATTATCTGCCTGACTGCCTGCTCCCGCTTGTCACCAAAGACCTCTTGGGGGGCTTGTCGGGAAAGCATTGCCTTTGCCGTCTCAAGACCTTCAATAATTTTCACTTTATAGTTCCTTTACCGCTGCTTGCAGGGTTTGAATAATTGATTTTATCCTCTTTTGCTTGGTCGGGCTTGATACTCGTTTAGCATTGCCGATGAGGCAGGCGGTGGACTCAAAAATGGTGTCGATAATCTTCAGGTTATGCCGGGCGATAGTCCGCCCCGTCTGGGTATTCTCAATCAGCAGGTCGGCATCCTCAGGCAGGAAGGCTTCGCTCGCCCCCCAGGTGGGAATTATCCGGTAGGCGAGGTGGTTGTCCCGGGCGTACCTGTCGGCGATGTTGACGTACTCCGAGGCTACCCTGAGCGGCACTGACTGCTTGGTATTAAACTCTCTCAAGCCGCTGACGTCGCTTATAGATAAGGTATTGCTGACCACGGCCACTATTTTAACACCGCCCAGCTTCAGGTCAAGGAGCTCCTTCACCGGGCTGGAGGGGAACTGATATAGGTGCTCGCGTAGCCAGTCCCGGCCGCTGATTGCCAGGTCAAAGTTGCCGTTGGCTACCTGTAGCGGCATATCCTGAGGTCTAATCACCTTGATGGCGACACCCTCCAGGGTGGTGGTTGGGCGGCGGTTTCCCCTGGCTGACGGGTAATCGTCAACGGGGATGCTGGCTTTACTTAGCAGACGAAGGGCGTGTTCTTGCTGGTGCCCGTCGGGCAGGGCAAGCCAGGCCACGTCCTCCGTGGTAGTGCGGCGGGGGCGCTGCCCGGCGTATTCCGAAATTTCAGGCTCGGCGGTCTCTTGAGCCATCGCCTTATCAAGGAGGGGGGTTGTAACCCCACCCATGTCTTTGGCTTCCCAGCTACTTCGGTTGGCGATTAAACAGGCGCTAACACTGAGCACTTTGCTTACCGGCACCAGTCCATAGCCGGCGAGTTCCTTTATGGTGCCGCAGACGAGGGCTAAATCGGCGCTTTCCGGGGGATAGACCTCAGCCGCCCCCCACAGGGGGAAGATGCCGAACCGCCTCAGCCTGAGGTTCAGGGCAAAGGACTCCGCCAGGTTGGGGTACTCGCTGGCAATGCGGATAATGCCTGCTTTGGTCTTTATTTCTTCTATTGTAGATAGCCCATTGGAACTGCCGGCGGCGTAGAGGACGCCGTCCCCGTAGCCCAGGTTCCCCACCTTGAGCAGGGCACTGCTCGGGTATTTGATTAGCAGCTCTTCCATCCAGTCCGAGCCGCAGATGCCGAGGTCATAGTTGCCGATGGCGACCTGGATAGGAATATCCCGTTCGTGGAAGACCTTAGCGCTGAGGTTGGGAAATTTCTGGGAGCCGATGCGGTAGAGGCGTGTTTTTTCCTGGTAGCCGCTGAGTCCCCACCCCGCTTCTTCGAGCCGGGTGGCAGTCTGGGCTAGAAGCCTGCCCTTAGGCAGAGCCACTTTTATCTCTTTATTCACCCCATCCCCTGTAATAACTTCAGAACTTCGTCAACAGTTTTTGCCTCGAATTTTTGGTGCTTTGCCTGGTCAGTCAGAATAAATAGCGGCGGCTTGCCCTTAACCTCGAGCCTCCACTCAAAATCAGCCCCTTTCTGCCCGCCAAGCTCAACTTCAGCCGTATAGCCGGCTTCACGCAGGCGGCTGGCGGTGTTAAAGCCGTCTTTTACCGCTTCTGGCTCCGCTTGGACTAGTATTCTCTGGGGTTGGCGTTCAGCCAGGGTTTCAGGCTTTACCAGCTTCATCAGGTGGTCAAGGTAGAGGGCGAAACCGGAGGCGGGGATATCTTTCCCCCCCATTAGCGGAATGAGGGCATCGTATCTGCCCCCGCCGCCCAGCTTTTCCCCGTTCTGGAAAAGCTGGAAGATGATACCGGTATAATATTCAAAGCCCCTCCCCGAGGCGATGTCTATCTGGTAATCACAGTCAAGGGTCTCAAGGAGCTGGGCGATATCCCGGAAGTCGTCAATGCCCCCCAGCTCCCCCTTCTCCAGCTTGAGCTTAGCCAGCGCTTTTGTGTCCCCGTCCAGAATCCGGTCAAAGAGCTTAGTCTGCTCCCCCGGGCTTAGCTCCAGCTTTGCCAGGAGCGCCCTGATTAAGCCGGCATGGGAGAGTTTTAGCTCAACGCCTTTAAGCCCCAGCCGTTTCAGGACCTCAAGTGCCAGCGTTACCAGCTCCGCATCGGCGAGGGGGGAGGAAACGCCGATAAGCTCCGCCCCGAGTTGCCATCTTTCCCTGTTTTCCTTTCCCGTCTCCTCAAAGATAAAGATATTGGCAACATAAAATAGCCTGGCCAGCTTTTTTGCTTCCATACTATCAATGTAAAGCCGGGCGATGGGGATGGTGCCGTCCGGTCTTAACACCACCCTCTCCCCGCTCCAGCCGTCCCAGTCTAGGAAGGAGTACACCTTGCCTAAGCGGCTCGGGGTGAGGGTGCCGGTAGAGGTGAACAGGTGCAGGTACTCAAGGGTTGGCGTCCTCACCTCCTTATAACCCCACTTGAGGCAGCAGTCCCGGAATACGCCCTCAATGAGGCGGAAGGTAGCCATTTCCTCCGCGGACAGGTCTCTGGTCCCTTTGCACCTCTGGATTTTCATTTCGGTAGTGGGTAGATTTTAACACTACTACACATGGCTATTCAACTGCAGATTTTATTTGCAATGCGGTTATAATCAATATACAATTTAATTTGTCGGCACCGCCATGAGCAAAAAATTATTTAAAGTCCTGCGCCTTGCCTTCTTTATCGCCCTGCTGGCTGGCGTTTTGCTATCAGTTGCCGTCAGTGCCAGCAGCCAGCCAGTCCGGGTACTGCATGTTGAGGGCGTCATTGTCCCCATTGTGGCTGATTATATTGACCGCGGTATCAGCCAGGCTGAGAAGGAGAATGCCGCCGTCTGCATCATCGAACTGGATACGCCGGGAGGGCTGCTGGACTCAACCGAGACGATAGTCAAGAGGATTATGAACGCTAGTGTGCCGGTGGTTGTTTATGTTTCTCCCAAGGGTGCCTGGGCGGCTTCGGCGGGGACCTTTATTACATTGTCGGCTCATATTGCCGCCATGACGCCGGGGACTACCATCGGCGCTGCCCATCCGGTGTCTGGTAGTGGGGAGGAGATACCGGAGGACCAGATGAAGAAGATAACCGAGTTCTCCGCCAAGTGGATGGAGACCATTGCCCAGGAGCGCGGTCGTAATATTGATGAAGCCAAGCTGGCGGTAACCGAAAGCAGGTCCTTCACCGACATTGATGCCCTTGATGCCAATATCATTGACCTCAGGGCTGATAACTTGGATAGCCTTATCTCTCAGATAGATGGTTGGGAGGTTACCCTGGCTAATGGTCGGGAGGTTACCATAGACACCACCGACTACGAGCTGGCGAGACGGGAGATGAGCTTTTCCGAGCGCTTTTTGCATGCTATCAGCAACCCTAACATTGCCTATATTCTGCTCAGCATCGGCAGTTTGGGCATTATGGCTGAGATTTACAACCCCGGGATGTTCTTTCCCGGAATTACGGGCGCTATTAGCCTGCTTCTTGCCTTCTATGCCCTGAATGTCCTTGAAGCCAGGTGGGGGGGAATATTACTCATCTTGCTTGCCTTCGGTCTGTTTGTTGGGGAGGTGCTCACCACCACCTTTGGTATGTTTACCATCGGGGGTATAGTTGCCTTAGTCCTCGGTTCGCTAATCTTGTTTCCGGGAGGTGGTGCCTTGTTTCAGGTAAGTCCCTGGCTGATTGCTATAGTTGTTATCCTGGTTGCCGCTTTCTTCGCCTTTGTAGTTCAGAGAGTAATCCGAGTCCACCGCCGCCAGGCATATACTGGTAGGGAAGAGCTCGTGGGAAAGACTGCCGTTGTTAAGGCAGCCCTGGACCCTGAGGGCATGGTCCTGTTCAAGGGTGAACGCTGGACGGCGGTATCGGAGAGGGGTAAGGTGGAACCCGGGGAGGAGGTGATTATAACTAAGGTTGAAGGCTTAAAACTGTATGTAAAGAAGATAAGAAAAAGGAGGTAAACAAATGAACCCAATCACAATCGGAGCAATTATTCTGGCCTTGATTATACTTCTCCCGATGACAATTAAGGTTGTCAAGGAGTGGGAGCGGGGGGTCATTCTTCGTCTGGGGCGGCTGGTTGGAGCCAAGGGTCCGGGGTTGTTTTTAATCATCCCCTTCTTTGACCGGATGATAAAGGTAGACCTGCGGGTGGTGACTATGGATGTCCCGCGACAGGATGTAATCACTAAAGACAATGTTACCGTCGGCGTGGACGCTGTTATCTATTTCCGGGTGGTTGACGCTGAGGCGGCGGTGGTTAAGGTCTTGGACCATATCAGGGCTACCTCGCTCATAGCCCAGACAACACTGCGGAATATATTGGGGCAACACGAGCTTGATGAACTGCTGACGCAGAGGGAAAAGCTTAATCAGGCGCTGCAAAAGATAATTGACGAGCAGACCGACCCCTGGGGGGTGAAGGTCAGCATCGTTGAGATTAAGCAGGTGGAATTACCAGAAACGATGAGGCGCTCTATGGCAGCTCAGGCTGAAGCGGAAAGAGAGAGGCGGGCCAAGATTATCCACGCTGAGGGTGAGCTTCAAGCCTCAACGAAGCTGGCTGAAGCTGGTGCTGTTATCGCCAGGGAGCCAACAACATTACAGCTCCGCTACCTGCAAACGCTGGTCGAAATATCTAGTGAGAAAAATAGCACCGTAATCTTCCCCATACCTATTGACCTTATCACTA
>CAZDHX010000017.1:0-28057 GCA_964505425.1 uncultured Dehalococcoidales bacterium
TATAATCAACCTATCAACTGCCCTGGCAGTGGCTCGTCCCAGGTGCTCCACCCCCGCCTCCATGTCCATAACGACTACCTCATCCCTTTCCAGCAAAAGATGGCTAATCAGGGCTTGCAGCAGGGAATTTTCCGGGCAATAGCAACCAGTGCCCCCCTTCTTGATTCGCCCCATAACCATCAGCTTGATGCCGTCGTGTTTCTGGAAGTATTTATCGGGCAAATCATCAACCTTGGGATTTAGCTTGAAAAAGCCGCCAGACTTGCCGGGTGGTGCCCCCGTCCGTTCCTCAATGAGAGAGCGCATCTCAGATATTGGGGTTATTTCATCAGGATGGGGGAAGCCGAGGGTAGTCGCCAGGTTAGAATTGGGGTCGGCATCAATAGCCAAAACGGAGTAACCAGCCCCAGCGAATGACCGGGAGAGGAGGGAGGCTAGCATGGTCTTCCCTACCCCACCTTTGCCGCTAATAGCAATCTTCATCGGAATCTTGCTCCAGGCACAATATAGAGCTAAGACTTGGGGAGAAAAACTCTCAAGCTTAGCTCTGCCCCTCGCCCACTGGTGAGCGTATGTTGCCGGCGTTAGATTTTAAGCCCTTGAACTATAAGTAGTATAGCTTATCGGCAAATGTGAAGTCAAGCAATTGCAGTTGCTTTTATTTAGTCCCCTGCCCCTGGATAAGCCTCTCCCCATACTCGAGCAAGAGCTCGGCTCGCTCGGCGGCTATCTTCTTTGATTCGAGGTAAGCTTTAAGGGCGTCAAGGGGGGCTATTTCCTCCGCCGTCCACTTCCCCAGCCTGAGGCGGGCCTCCCGCTTAATCTCCTTGGCAATGGTTAAATAATGGGCATCCTTCAAGCCGTCCCTGATTTCATTGTCCCTGAGCCTGCCTTCACCATCAGCCGACAGGCTGATGCTCAGCCGGATGATGGCGTCCTTCACCTTGTCCTGCTGCTCAGCGATAGCCTTGAGCACAACCGCTGTCGGGTCAGCATCCGCCGGCTCAACATTGACCTCAATGGTGAGAAGACGCCGTCCCTCCACCTGATGGAAGTCAAAAGAAGTGAGCCTCTTGCCGGCTTCTTTATCCGGGTCAATCTCCACCAGATAAAAGCCCTTGTCGTCCTTCTCCTCGCTGAAATCAAGTCGCTCCAGGCTACCGGGATAGACCACCGGCGGGTCATTGTTCAGGATCTGGTGCCGGTGAATATGACCCAGGGCAATATAATCAAAGGCGGGCTGAGCAACATCGCTCAGCAGCAAGGCATGCTCCTGCCCGATGGTCATTGACCTCTCCGAGCCTACCGTAGCGCCGGAGACCCAGACATGCGCCGCCAGTATCGCCGGCAGTTTGGAGTCAAGCTTGGAGATATTGGTGGCAATGACACTGCTCAATGCCTGCTCCAGCCTCTGGTTTATCTGCTCAAAGGTCAGGTTCTTGCTCTCTTCCCTGGTCATCAGGGCGCTGCGCCTCAGCCAGGGCAGAGAAACAACCTGAATAGTGCCGCTGCTGGTGGGTATGCGGTAAATATCGGGGCGGTTGGAGACATAGACATTTTTCACCGCCAGGGTATCAAAGATTTCGGTGGTGGTCGCCCTGCCGATGGCATTGGGCAAATCGTGGTTGCCGACAAGGAGAAAAATCGGGATGCCGCTGGTGGAGAGGCGGTTGATTCTCTTGGCAAACTCCCGCTGGTGGGTCTGGGTTGGCTCGCGGCTTCGGTAGGCATCGCCGCAGAAGAGGACAAGGTCAACCTTATTCTCAATGGCAAAGTCCACCACCCGGTCTAAGGCGCTTAAGAAATCAAGCAGGCGCGAGGACAGTCCCGTAGCCGGGTCAAGCCGCCCGTAGGTCTCAACGCCCAGGTGAAGGTCGGCAAAGTGGAGGATTTTCAAGTTTTGACCTCACCCCCTGCATCCCCCTCTCCTTAGCAAGGAGAGGGGGAATTATTTTTTATGAGGGGCTAGCGCCCCTCAAACTCCTCATATCAATTTATTCCAAGCGACAAGCGCTTATATTCTGTGCGGGATAAAACGACAGCGTACCAAGTATGCCCAGTAGCTGGCTTGCGAGGGTCAAACTTAACATCTTGCGGAATAGTGATATGAGCTGTAGTTTTACTTTCTAGGCAGTGCTGAGTGATTAGAAAGGGATATGAGCATTCTCTGTTTTCTACATACTCGGCTAGTTTTCGCATGATTTCTTTTTGTAGTCTATGCTCATCAAGCAATCCATACCGCCCCAATACATATATCGGTTTACCACTTTTCCCTAGTTTATATGAGATACCTGATGGGCTTATCTCACATTCGTAGGCACTAATGCGCAAATCGGAATATTTTCGTCCAGTTGTGATTGCCCTCTTTGTCATTTCCCCTCTTTCCATATCTTCCCCCCTTCGGGCAAAACAAACAGGTCTTCGCCCTCAAGCTTGGCTTGGAGGGTTTTCTTCAGCTCAGCGATGGGGACTCTTATCTGTCTCAAGGTATCTCGCTCTCTTATAGTGACCTGCTTGTCCTCCAAAGACTGAAAGTCAACGGTAACGCAGAAGGGGGTGCCAATCTCGTCCTGGCGCCGGTAGCGCCGCCCGATTGACTGGGCATCGTCATACTGGGTCATAAAGTGCCGACGCAGGTCGGCGTAAATCTCCCTGGACAGAGGAGCCAGGGTCTCGTTACGACTCAAGGGCAATACCGCCACCTTGATTGGTGCCAGGTCGGGGTGGAGGTGGAGCAGCACCCTCAGCTCACCATCAGCTACATCCTCGTCATAGGCATCGCAGAGGAAAGCAAGCACAGAACGGTCAACCCCCGCCGACGGCTCGATGATATAAGGGATGATATGCTCCTTGGTCTCTTCATCATAATAGCTCAGGGCCTTGCCGCTAAACTTAGCGTGCTGCACCAGGTCAAAGTCGCCGCGGTTGGCAACACCCTCCAGCTCAGCCCAGCCCATCGGGAAAAGATAGTCAATGTCCGAGCACTCCTTGGCGTAGTGAGCCAGCTCTTCTTTAGAATGCTGGCGAAGCTTGAGGTTCTCCTTCTTGATGCCCAGCTTCACGTACCAGCCGAGCCTCTCCTCAAGCCAGTAATCGAACCACTGCTTGGCGCTATCCGGCTTGACGAAAAATTCTATCTCCATCTGCTCAAACTCGCGACAGCGGAAGATAAAGTTGCCGGTGGTAATCTCGTTGCGGAAGGCTTTGCCCAGCTGGGCGATGCCGAAGGGCAGCCGCTTTCTGGTGGTATTGACCACATTCTCAAAGTTGACGAACATCCCCTGAGCCGTCTCCGGGCGCAGATAGACGACGCTCGCCTCATCTTCCACCGGACCGATAAAGGTCTTAAACATCAGATTAAACAACTGGGGCTCGGTCAGCTCGCCGCCGCAGGAAGGGCACTTGTCGCCCTTCAAATCATCAGCGCGCCAGCGCAAGTGACAATTCTTGCATTCGACGAGGGGGTCTTTAAAGCCCGCAACGTGCCCGCTGGCTTCCCACACTCCGGGGTGCATCAGGATGCTGGCGTCCAGCCCGACGATATCATCGCGCTCCCGGACTACCGCCCGCCACCAGGCCTGTTTTACATTCTGCTTCAGCTCCACGCCCAGCGGCCCGTAGTCCCAGCAACTGGACAAGCCCCCGTAAATTTCGCTGCTGGGGAAGATAAAGCCCCGCCGCTGGCACAGAGAGACAAGCTTCGCCATATCAAGCGGTGTCGGCTCAGCCACGCTGTCCTCCTCTCACCTTTGAGAAAATGTAGACCAGAAATACCCCCAGGGCAATGGTAACCAGTCCCAGGATAACTAATAGAAATGCCCACATCGGCATAAGGTGTGTTCGGTAAAGATTGTAGCTGAAAATATCAACCATTGCAAAGCAGAGCAGGAGCTGGGGCAGGGCAATGAGGTTGCCCATAAATAAGATTACCCTCTCCGCCCTCACCCCACCGCCCTTTATCTGCCCGAAGCGGCGGCTAAACCTGGTTACCCCGAGAGCAACACCCCAGGCAAGAAGGACAAAAACAAGCTGGGGGAGGAGCATCCAGAGCATGGTCGCCTCGCGGCTCAGCCAGTTATCCGGGGTGCCATCAAACTCAAAGTGGCAGGCAAGCTCGGCAGGAAGCAGGTGATAAAAGTAGGCGGCAAGAATTAAAGAGAGAATAAAAACAGCTAGCGGCGCTATAATATAGCTCCAGCGAAAGGACAATCTTTCTGCCATGCTTATCTTATTAAAGATACGGGGCTAATACCCTCATCGGTGAAACAACGTTTCGTGACAGAGCTAGGGCGTCAGGCTTGATACCCAGGGCAACGCCGACCAGTTGGGTAAGAAAGAGGACGGGAATGTTATACTTGGTCTTGAAGCGGCGGTTGACCTGGCTCTGGTAGACATCAAGGTTAATCTGGCACAAGGGACAGGGAGTAACCAGACACTGGGCGCCATTCTCCTGGGCATTGCGCAGAATCTTATTAACCAGCCCCAAAGCCACCTCTTCCTCGGGCATAACCAATGAGCTGCCGCAGCACTGGACCTTCATCTGCCAGGGAACGACTTCAGCCCCCAGGCTGGCTACCAGCTCATCCAGCGAGTGGGGAGACTCCGGGTCATCAAAGCCGTCGGGACGAACCAGCTGGCAGCCGTAGTACGAAGCTACCTTAAGCCCTTTGAGGGGCTTGGTTACCTTAGACCCGATAACCTCGGGGGTTATATCGCTGTATAAGACCTCAGCCAGGTGCCGAACGCGGACTCCTCCCTTATAGCTCAGCTTAGCCACCGCCAGTGCCTTACCTACCTGCTCCTTTAGGGCAGGGTATTCCTTAAGATTGTCGTTGGTTGTATCCAGGACAACGTAACAGTTGGAGCAGGGGGTTACCAGGTCAAGCCCAGTCTTTTCTGCCAGTGCCAGATCTCTGGCAGCAATACAGGTCGCCTCCAGCTTATCTACTGAACCATAGGGGCTGGAGCCGCAGCAATTCCAGTCCTCAAGCTCAACCAGGTCCATACCCAATTCCTTGGCAACCGGCAGAACGGAAATACCCAGGGGTGAAGCTGCCGCCTCGGCGGAACAACCCGGGAAATAGGAGTAATTTTTCACTTGGCACCTCCCAGGGCTTTAGCCTTATTCAGTATAGCCTTAAGCTCACCTACCCTTTTTATTCGGCTTGGCTTTAGCGGCAGGCGCCCATGCAAAAGCATCCCCAGCCCCACCGGCGCCAGCTTGAGGGCGGCAAAGGGATTTGTCTTCAGGAAGAGCTTGAGCATCATGCCAAACTCATATACCCGCCCATTGTCCTTAGCTGAATCAACAAAGCACTGATACATCACCGGTGTCCGGCTCCGCCGGGTGCTCAAGCCATGCTTGGTAGCCAGGACTTCCAGGGCATGCATAATATCGGTGGGTTTAATGTCTCGCGGGCAACGCACCGTGCAGGTATAACAGGAAGAGCAGAACCACATTGAATTGCTTGATAGCAGCTCTTCCCTCAACCCCGCTCGCACCATAGCGATAGCCTTCCGCGGTGGGTAGTCCCATTTATAGGCGGTAGGACAGGAGCCGCTACACACCCCGCACTGAATACAGGAGCGAATGGCTTCGCCACCGGGGACGGAACACACCTCATCAATAAAGCTCACCTCAGCCATTTAGACTTCTCCTTCTTATACCAGTACTCCCTCTATCTCAGCCATAAGCTGCTTGGTGGTGAAGTGCCGGCCGGTAATGGCGCCACTGGGGCAAGCAGCAACACAAACCCCGCAGCCCTTACAAAGGGCATCATTAATATGGGAAACCTTTTTCTCCTCATCAAAGGAAATGGCATTGAACGGGCAGAGGTCGCTACAGGTCTTGCAGCCGGAACAGAGCTCTTCATCAACCACGGAGGTGGTCGCCTCAACCTCTATCTCGCCGGCGGTGATGGTGGCTAAAGCCCGGGCAGCCGCCGCTGAAGCCTGAGCCACACTCTGGGGAATATCCTTGGGCGCCTGACAGCAGCCGACAACGAAGATGCCGTCGTTCATGGTAGCCACCGGGTCAAGCTTGGGGTGCTTCTCCAAGAAGAAACCATCGGCGCTGCGGCTAATGGAGAATAAGCGGGCGACCTCGTCAGCGCCTGCCCTCGGCTGGAGAGCCGTGCTCAATACCACCATATCAACCGGGACACGACGCTTGCGCCCGATGAGGGTATCCTCACCGATGATAATAAGCTTGCCTTCTTCTTCGGAGCTTTCGGCGATATTGGTCACCTCGCCCGGACGCCCACGGATAAATGTCGTCCCTTCCTCAAGAACGCGGTTATAAAACTCCTCAAAGGCTTTGCCCACGCACCTGAGGTCAATGTAGAATTCAGTGACCTGGGCACCGGGCAGGTGCTCCCTTATCAGGTGGCTGAGCTTCATAGAGTACATGCAGCACACCTGCGAGCAATACTCGTGATAGTTCTTGTCCCGACTGCCCACGCAGTGGATAATACCCACCGTCTTGGGGTGGGAGCCGTCCTTGAGAAAGACCTCGCCAGCGGTTGGTCCTGAGGCGTTAATCATCCGCTCAAACTCAAGGGCGGTGACAACGTTATCAAGACGCCCGTAGCCATACTGGTAGAGGGGAGTGGGGTCAAAGGCGTCATAGCCAGTAGCCAAGATTATGTTACCCACCTCCACCTCCACTACCTCCTCCTTCATCTCCTGATTGATTGCCTCCACCTGGCAGACCTTAACACACTCCAGGCACTCCGAGCACACGCCGCAGTTCAGGCAACGCTTAGCTTCCTCAATGGCTGCCTTTTCATCAAAGCCGAGCTCAACCTCGGCAAAGCCCTTCCGCTTCTGAAGGTCAAGGGTGGGCACGGGATGTCTTGCCTGAGACACTACCCCCTCCTTTGACACCTCTTTCACCCTGTTGATGGGGGTTGGTCTCCCTTCTTTCAGATCAACCCCCCTGAGGTGGCGGTCAATTGAAATGGCAGCTTCCTTGCCAGCAGCAATAGCGGCAATGACATCGGCAGGACCAGAAACCAGGTCGCCACCGGCAAAAACACCCTCAATGTTTGTCTGCAGGGTTACCTGGTCAACAGCCAGGGTTCCCCACGACGTGTATTCAAGCTCCTTGGGAAGAGCTGTCTTATCTATTGCCTGCCCGACGGCCATAATTACGTTATCAACATCCATCTCAAATTCCGAGCCCTTAGTCGGCACCGGGCGCCGCCGGCCACTGGCATCGGGTTCACCCAGCTTCATCCGAATACACTGGATACCAGTTATCCGCCCGTTCTTGGCCAAGACCTTGACCGGCGCTGCCAGGATATGGAGTTTTACCCCCTCGTGCTCCGCCTCATCCACCTCAGTGGCAACCGCCGGCATCTCCGCCCGGGAGCGCCGATAGACAATGGAGACCTCTTTTGCCCCAAGGCGGCAGGCTACTCTAGCGGCATCTACGGCGGCATTGCCTCCACCGATAACCGCCACCCTCCCCCCGAGGCTAACCTTAGTCCCTGAGTTCACCCGCTTTAGAAAGTCCAGGGCATGGATTACACCCTTAGCATCTTCGCCAGGTATCCCCATCTTCACGCTTTCCACAGCACCGGTAGCCAGGAATACGGCTTCATAGCCCTTATTAAAGATATCCTCAATATTCTTCACCGGGGTGTTGGTCTTTATTTCCACCCCCAGTTCCTGGATATAGCCGATTTCATTATCCAACACCTTCTTCGGCAAGCGGTGTTCCGGGATACCATAGCGCAGCAGACCGCCGCTCTTGGGCGCCGCCTCAAAGATGGTAACCGGGTATCCCTCCCGTATCAGGTCGTAGGCGCAGGCTAAGCCCGCCGGACCGGAGCCAATAATAGCTACCTTGTCTTCCTTCGTCCGCTCAATCGGGGTTGCCTTCTTCCTGCCCACCTTCCGCTCGTAATCAGCCATGAAACGCTTCAGGGCGCGAATGGAAACCGGCTCGTCAACCTTCCCTCGCTCGCACTCCGATTCACAGGGGTGGGTGCAGACACGCCCGCAGACGCCGGCAAAGGGCATGGTCCGCCGCAGCACCTCAAGGGCTTCCTTGAACTTGCCCTGAGAAATAAGGGCGACATAACCCTGGGCATTGACCCCCGCCGGACAGGCGGCGCGGCAGGGCGGGTAGCCCTGCTTATCAATGACAAAGGCGTTGGGCACCGCCTGAGGAAACGGTCTATAGATTGCCTTTCTCTGCCCCAGCCCGAGGTCAAACTCGTTCGGGGCTGTAACCGGGCAAACGTCAGAGCACTCGCCGCAGCCAGTGCACTTGTCAACATCCACATATCTTGCCTTCTTTTTTATCTTAACCTTGAAATTGCCAACATAGCCGGAGACATTTTCCACTTCACTGTAGGACATCAGCTCAATAAAGGGGTGAGACCCCGCCAGACTCATCTTGGGGGTTAAAATACAAGCCGAGCAGTCAAGGGTGGGGAAGGTCTTGTCAAGCTGAATCATGTGCCCGCCGATAGAAGGCTCCCTCTCCACCAGATAGACCTTATGCCTGGAATCAGCAATCTCCAGGGCAGCCTGAATGCCGGCGACACCCCCTCCCACCACCAGGGTATTGGGGTTGACCGGGACTTTTTTAGTCTCCAGAGGCTCCTGAAAGGCAACACGCCTTACGGCAGCGCTGACCAGAGCCTTGGCTTTCTCGGTGGCGGCGGCAGGGTCCTCGGTTATCCAGGAACAATGCTCCCTGATATTAGCCATCTCAAAGAGATAGGGGTTTAACCCTGATTCCTGGCAGACCCGACGATAGGTCCGCTCATGCAGGGTCGGGGAGCAGGAAGCCACCACCACCCGATTAATCCCCAGTTCCTTAATATCCTGCCGAATAAGGTCTTGCCCCGGGTCAGAGCACATATATATATAGTGGCGAGCAATGGTCACAAAGGGTAATTTAGAGGCAAACTCAGCAACCGCCTCCACATCGACCTTACCCGCAATGTTGGTCCCGCAGTGACAGATGTAAACACCAATTTTAGGTTCCACTTCGTCCTCCTATGACCAGCGCAGGTATAAAAGGGGGGTTAGTTGTCAAACTAAGCTATATTAGCATAGGGAGATGCTACGGTCAAGACAAAATGCCCCTATTTATCAGTTGAAAAATCCGTCAGCTTATCTGCCAGGTCCTTCTGCCTTATAGCCAGCGTCAGGTCGCTGCGGGTCCTCTCCAACACCCCGCGGACCATATCAGTAGTACGGCGCAAGCCGCCGGTTATGGCATCGGGAAAGTCCATGGTGACCAGCGTACTGTAGATATCGTCCATGGCGGCAAGTAGTTCCTCCCCCCGAGATAGGTCGCCCTGCCTCATACTATCCAGAAGATAACGCCTGAGCTCGCCCACGGCTTCACCCATTCCATTGAGGTAGGCAACGGCGTCAACACCCAGCTCATCGGGGTCGGGGAGAGGTTTTCCCCTTACCAGGGCAAGGGTGATACTGGCTTCGGCAAACTCCTTCTGCGCATCCCGGACAAGGCTGGCATAGCTAAGCTCGCCGGCACCAGAGATACCCGGCTCAACCTCACTTAAGCGGCTGCGGGCTGATTTGAGCAACTTGGCTGCCTGGTCAAACTCCTGGCGGTGGATAGCGCGGATGGCATTGCCAGAGTGACGAATCGTCTCCCGGCAGAGGGGTATTACCCTCTCTCTGGCGGTATCCCTGGAAGAGAAGGTCTGGCGAATGCGGTCGGCGATTGAGTCCAGGTTATCAGTCAGTCCACTCACTTTTCTGCCCCCAAGGCGGCTATAATCTGCCGTGTTGCCTCTTTTATATCCTCCGCCTTTAAGATAGCGCCGATCACCGCCACCGCGTCAGCGCCGGCAGCCAAAACCTCAGCCGCATTGCCCCTGTTGATGCCGCCGATAGCCACGATAGGCAGGCTCACCGCCTGCTTAACCTGGCGTAGCCCTTCTATACCCACCACCACTGCCCCTTCTTTGGACGATGTCGGGTAGATTGAGCCGACGGCGATATAATCGGCACCGGCAGCCTCAGCAGCTTTCGCCTGTTCTACGGTTTTCACCGAGCATCCAATAATCTGGTCAATGGCTAATATCCTGCGGGCTAACGAGACCGGCAGGTCCTTCTGCCCGAGGTGCAAGCCATCGGCATCGGTCGCCAGCGCCAGGCCAATATAGTCGTTGACGATAAAAAGGGCGCCGTGCTCGGAACATAAGTCTTTCAGTCCCTGAGTTATTGACAGGCGCTCGCTTTTGTCCCGACTTTTATCCCGAAACTGAATTATCTTAGCCCCACCCCGGATTAGCTCCCCGGCGACCTCAATATGAGGGCGACCGCCCAGAGAATCGCTATCAACGACGGCGTAAAGCCCGGTTAATCGCCTCGCCTTGTCCAGACGCAATAACCTGGAGAGCAGCTTCTGCTCTATAGTGTAGAGGGCAAAGCGAGCTTGCTTGAATTTTTGCGGGTCAAGCTTAGGGGTGGCGCCCGGGACTTTGGCTAATTCCTCCAGAATTCTCAGTGATTCCTGGACCCTCCGGGAATTAGCCACCACCGTTATGGGCAAGTCCCTCTGTTTCTCCTCTCCGGAGACTTCGGTATCAACGCCGACATCACCCTCCGAGTCGCGGGACTGAACAAGCTGCTGGTTAAACGACCAGTCGCCCTTTAGTATCTCATGGCGCATGGTCTTTAGTTGCTGGGTGAGGTCAGCGTCATTGAGCATCAGCCGGGCAACATCCTCAAGAAGGTGAAGCCCCTCCCCGGCACGGTTCAGGTTGGCATCAATGACGCGCAATCTTGCCCTTGCTTCTGAAGCCATAGCTAATTCTAGCACAGGCTTACCGCATTCTCAATCAGTTCAATTCGCGATGGCTTCCCCTTTCTATCTAGCTCCACAGCGACAACATCAATACGCCATAGCTGGGGAAGGTTATGGTGGCTCTGCTGGTAGTGAGCGGCGACAGTTATCAACCGTTTCCTTTTAGTCGGTGTAATTGACTCCTCTGGGGTGCCGAAATCACGGCTCCTTTTAGTCCTCACCTCAACAAAGACGAGAAAGTCTTTATGCTCGGCGATGAGGTCAATCTCACCCGCAGGACAACGGTAGTTAGCCTCCAGGATGCGGTAGCCATGCTTCCTGAGGAAATCCCCCGCCAGCCTCTCACCCAGCATGCCGGTATCTTTACGCCTCATGTTTCCATCAACTTCCAAACGCTAACATAGCTGCAGCTTGTAAAGAAAATCCAGCCACTACGAAGTAGACACCGACAATGGCACTAAAGCGAGCCTTCATAAGTTCTACAAACAACCTAGGATTTCCGCCAGGGAATGTCACACACATTAGCCCAAGTGTAGACGGACTTGAAAAAGCTCTCAATGCTAATAATAACGCCCCGTACAGTGAGCATAATAGCCCTCCTATCAAAATGCTGGTACTATAAGCCACCGTAGGCATTATCCAATACTGTATTGTTACGCCTAATATGATTAAAAATACTACCCCCGAGAGAATACTAACCACGCACTTATATCTTCTTAGCTGTGGTTTGGTTTTATCCACTAAATCAGCATAAATTTTTCTTATCTCGTCATCCCTCTGATCAATTTTCATATTTATAAACCTCCCTCCTAGCTCCTATTTAAATAATAAACCACCCACCCCCCATTTATCCCCCTCTCTTTACAACGTTTTGGGGTATTTGGTTTTGGTGTGGGGGGCTCCCCCCCCCTCTCCTCTCTACTCCCCCTTCCCTTTATTAATTTCCAAGGGAAGGGGGTCAGGGGGATAGGTTTCCAAAAAATCCCTGCGTAATATACATCACTGGCTTAAATGAGCGGCGGTGGATGGGGCAGGGACCGAGTCTATATAAGCATTCAAGGTGCTGCCTGGTGCCATAGCCCTTATGTCGCGCCAGCCCATAGCCGGGATAGACCTCGTCAAACTCCACCATAAGCCGGTCTCGCGCCACCTTGGCAACGATAGAGGCGCAGGCTATAGAGAAACATAAACTGTCACCATTGGTTATCCCCTTCTGTGGTAGCCTGACCTCGGGAAGGCGCATATAGTCGATAAGCAAAGACTCGGCTGGCGGCGAAAGTTTCTCCACCGCCATCTTCATCGCCAGGCGTGTTGCCTTAACTATGCCCTGCGTATCTATCAGGTTATGCGGGGTTAAGCCGATACCGATGGAGATGGCTACCTCATGGATGCGGTGAAAGAGAAGCTCGCGCCGAGCGGGAGTCAGCTGCTTGCTATCCCTCACCTGGCTAAACCAGGGAACGTCTATCTGGCGGGGCAAAACAACGGCGGCGGCGACCACCGGACCGGCGATAGCCCCCCGCCCGACCTCGTCAATGCCGGCAATGCGCTCATACCCCTGGGCGATAAATAATTCTTCTTCAGCGAAGGACGGCATCTATTACTCCCCCACCCAGGACGACATCGCCCTGGTAGAATACCACCGATTGCCCCGGCGTAATCGCCGACTGGGGCTTTATAAAACGCACCTCCACCCCGCCATCAGCGGCATAAAGCTCGGCGGCTACCTCAGACGCCTTATAGCGGACCTTAGCCGTTACCGTAGCCGGCTTTTTAGCCGCCTCCCCCGATACCCAGCTTAATCTGGTGGCGGTAAGCGCGTTATGTAAACCCTGCTCCTTAGTACCCACCACCAGCCGATTGCCTTCGGCATCAAGCTTGAGCACGTATAGCTCCCCGCTTGAATCGAGCCCCAAGCCGTGTCTCTGCCCTACGGTATATCGCGCCAAGCCACTATGTCTTCCCAAAACCCTACCTGTTATGTCAACTATCTCCCCTCCCTTGAGGGAGATGCGCCCGCTTATAAACGAGCGGTAGTCATTGTCGGGGATAAAGCAGACATCCTGGCTGTCACGCCGGCTGGTGGCAGATAAACCAAGCTCACCAGCCAGCATTTTGACCCTTTCTTTACTAAGCTCACCCAGGGGAAAGAGCAGGTGCTCAAGCTGGCGCTGCCCCAGGGTATAAAGGAAATAGGACTGGTCCTTGCTCCGGTCGGCTGCCTTGAGCAGGCGGTAGCCATCCGCCGAATGCTCAATTCGGGCATAATGCCCGGTAGCCATAAAATCAGCCCCCATCCCCAACGCTTTATCAAGGAGAAGACCAAATTTTACCTGCTGGTTGCAGGCGACACACGGGTTTGGCGTCCGCCCCAGGCTATACTCGCGGCAGAAGTAGTCAACGACCAAATGCTGAAACTCTCTTTCCAGATCAAGTTTATATAAAGGTATATCTAAAATCTGGCAGGTATGCTCTAAATCTGACATGGTCTGCGCCCGGCTGGGGTCTGCCCACAGCTGCATATAAACGCCAAAGACATCATCGCCCGCCCGTTTGAGAAGGGCGGTGGCCAGCGATGAGTCCACCCCGCCACTCATGGCGACGGCAACTCGCATCTATCAGCCTCCACTTGAAAGCAGTTGGCTTACCCTTTGCCATATAATCCGGGCTATTTCCTCTTCGGGTTGCCTGGCATCAATTACCAGCCAGCGCCCTGGCTCATCAGCGGCGAGCTTTATATAGCCATCCCGCACCCGCTGGTGGAAGGCTAATTCCTCCTGCTCAAAGCGGTCTTTCTCCCTATCTTTTTTGCGGGCAAGCCCGTCTTCGGCTGATATATCCAGCAGAATGGTCAGGTCAGGCTTCAGCCCTTGAGTAGCCGTATTGTTAGTCGCCTTGACCTTCTCTAAGTCCAGCCCCCGCCCAAAACCCTGATAAACGGTGGTGGAATCGGCATAGCGGTCGCTGATAACCACCTTACCGCTTTTTAGACCGGGTTTGATTACCTCGGTTACTGACTGGGCGCGGCAGGCATTAAAGAGCATCAGTTCAACCAGCGGCGGTATCTCCGTGCCTCGAGACCATTTTAGCCAGCGCCCGAGCCTCTTGCCAAAGGGGGTGCCGCCAGGCTCCTGAGTCAGGACTGCCGGGATGGCTGACTTCTTTAGCCTTCGATATAGCGCCTTCGCCTGACCGCTCTTGCCGCTCCCCTCCCCCCCCTCAAAGGTGATAAATAGAGACATTTATAAACCCCTCACCCTTTCTACTTATAAATCGTCACCCGCCGATGGGGGTCTTTGCCCAGGCTCTTTGAGGATACGCTGGCTCTCTCGGCGATGAGGTGCTGTAAGCGCCGAATATAGGCGCTCTGGGGGCTGAGCTCCACCACCCCCCGCCCGTCTTTCACCCGCTCAACTGCTTCCTCAGCCTCACCAAGGGCAAGTTTCAGGCGGTCAGCCTTGCCGGGGCTGACGCTGGGATAGATATTATCTAATAGCTGCCTCACCTGAGCCGGCGTATTACTCCTGAGGACATAGACGGGCAAGCTGGCGCTTTCCGCCTCCTTGACCCTCTGCGGCTTCCGCCGATAGTAGCCTTTGGAGGTCACAAACAGACTGGCGTCCTTCAGGTTATTGACGATATCCAGAGAAAGTCTCAGCTCCTTTGCCGCCTGCTCTATCCTCCCCCGATTTACGCCAAAGAGGTAAAGGCGGGGCGCTTCACCCTCCCTGGTCTGCCTTCTCCGGGCAGTTTTCGGCATGGTGGGCAGGGGGGCTTGCTTTTCTACTCGTACCTCCCCCGACTCATCCAGCCAGCGGACCTCGGTGGCTACCGGCTGAGCGCGCAGGACGGCATCAACCGCCTGACCAACGTCAGGGTGAATAGCCACCCTATCTCTCTCCTGAATCTCAACAACGATATCAAAGGTGGGGGGCGATTTTCTCTCCAGTATCGACTTCTGCGTACCCCGGCGTTTCGCCTCTTCATCGCCCAGGGTTACCGACTGAATACCGCCGACGAGGTCAGCCAGGGTGGGGTTCATCATCAGGTTCTCTAAAGTGTTACCGTGGGCGGTGCCGACAAGCTGGACGCCCCTCTCGGCGATAGTCCTCGCCGCCTGAGCCTCAAGCTCGGTGCCAATCTCATCAATGACGATGACCTCGGGCATATGGTTCTCCACGGCTTCAATCATGACCGCATGCTGCATGGTGGGCGTCTTTACCTGCATCCGCCGGGCGTGCCCGATAGCGGGGTGGGGAATATCGCCGTCGCCGGCAATCTCATTGGAGGTATCAACGATGACCACCCTCTTGTCGAGGTTATCCGCCAGCACCCGGGCGACCTCACGGAGCATGGTCGTCTTGCCCACCCCGGGACGACCCAGAAGGAGAACACTCTTGCCGGTCTGAATAAGGTCATCTATGACCTTTATCGTGCCGAAGACGGCTCTGCCCACGCGGCAGGTAAGCCCAACGATTCTCCCCTTGCGGTTACGGATGGCGGAGATGCGGTGCAGGGTGCGCTCAATGCCAGCGCGGTTGTCATCGCCGAAGCTGCTGACACGGGAAACCACATAATCAATGTCTTCCTCATCAACCTCCTTGGAGTTGAGGACCATCTCCCGCTGTGGGAAGCGGGCTTCAGGGGGGCGACCCAGGTCAAGGACTACCTCCAGCAACTGACTAATATCTTCCTGCTGAGATAGTGGCTGGCGAATATGCGGCGGCAAGATGTTGAGCAGGGCGTCTAAATCATCAGTGATTACCTTCTGCAATAGCCCCTCCTAAACAATATCCAGAAAATAGCGGTGGAACCTGGGGTCAGTGGTCAGCTCGGGGTGAAAGGCGGAGACCAGAATCTTTCCCTGCCGGGCGGCAACGCTGGTGCCATTATTTAGCTTTGCCAGAATTTCCACGCCACTATTTGCCCGTTCAATCACCGGCGCCCGGATAAAGACACCATGAAACGGCTCTTCCCCCAGCACCGGTACTGAAAGCTCGGCTTCAAAGCTCTCCTGCTGCCGGCCAAAGGCATTGCGTCTGACGGTAATATCAATAAGCCCCAGCGGTCTTGTCTCCGAGTCCGAAGTCCGGCTGGCGAGAAGAATCATGCCGGCGCAGGTGCCAAATATGGGCAAGCCATTTTCGCCCAAGGCCTTTACCTCACTCAGCAGGTTATAGTCCTGCATCAGCTTGCCAATTGAGGTACTTTCTCCACCAGGAATGACCAGCCCATCCAGCCCCTCGAGCTCGGCGGGCAGGCGGATGGGCAGGGCTTCTACGCCGAGATGGCGCAATACGGCGATATGCTCAATAAAGGCTCCCTGCATGGCAAGGACGCCGATTCTCATCTTACCACCCTCTGGGTGCCAGCAGTTCTTCAGATGGGATTTGCTTTATATCCAGCCCGGGCATAGCCTCCCCCAGGTTCTTGGAGACCTCGGCGATAATCTTGGGGTCTTTGAAGTGGGTGGTTGCCTTGACGATAGCCTTGCCCCTAACCTCAGGGTCTGAAGCCTTAAATATGCCTGAGCCAACAAAGACACCGTCAGCGCCCAGTTGCATCATCAGGGCGGCATCAGCCGGGGTCGCCACCCCACCGGCGGCAAAGTTGACCACCGGCAATTTTCCCGTTCTGTGCACTTCAACCACCAGCTCAAAGGGTGCCCCTATCTCCTTGGCGATAGCCATCAGTTCATCCTGAGGGGTATCTACCAGCTTGCGTATGCCACCCATCACCGCCCGCATATGCCTGACCGCCTCGACAACATTGCCGGTGCCGGCTTCACCCTTGGTCCTGATCATGGCTGCCCCCTCCCCGATGCGGCGCAGGGCTTCACCCAGGTCACGACAGCCGCAGACAAAGGGGACCTTAAAGTCATGCTTCCAGACGTGGTGAGCTTCATCAGCCGGGGTAAGCACCTCAGACTCATCAATAAAGTCCACACCAAGAGCCTCAAGCACCTGAGCCTCAACAAAATGCCCGATGCGGCACTTAGCCATTACCGGAATGGAGACCGCCTTCATGATGGCTTCAATAACCGTTGGGTCAGCCATACGGGCTACCCCGCCGGCAGCCCTGATATCCGCCGGAACCCTCTCCAGCGCCATCACTGAGCAAGCTCCAGCTTCTTCAGCAATCCTAGCCTGCTCCGCGTTGACGACATCCATAATCACCCCACCCTTCAGCATCTGAGCCAGACCGGTCTTGACCTTCCAGGTGCCAGTCTCCATATTTTTCTCTTTACCCTGATTTGAGCTCATGATTTACTTCTTCCTCCGTCGAAGTCCGATGGATTAGTTCCCACCTTACCATACCAGCCTCAACTAATTCTTCAATCCTTTTTTCCTGAGGGGTAAGCCTAGCCGCCCGACCGCTTTTCACCTCAATGAGTACGATTTCCTCAGGCTCACCCTTCGCCAGTCCCGGGAAGACGACCAGGTCAATCGGGGTGCCGATAAAGCGTGCTTCAGTGGGGTCATATTTGAATTCGGGGAGATACGGAGCCATCTGCTCGGTAAACTTGCCCCCCAGGACGGCTCTACTCTGGACGATTGCCTGCTTACGAGCCTCTGCCAGCCTCCGTTCTTCCTCTGCCCGCCACTGCTCAAATTCTCTTCCCGCTTTGAACAAACGATATATAAGCGCAATTACAACGATGAAAAGGACTACGCTAACGATAATCCATACTATGCTCACCTAACTCTCCCCTTACCTATAGTCATCACCTCTTATAAGTGTATTTTACTACTGTCTTACTTGTTTAGCAATCTAAAGCGGTCTCTTGGCCGGCATGCCCGGGCGGCGGGGGTACTTGGGGGGTGTTGGCGAGAGCTTATCAATAACCACCAAAAAGCGCTCATCGGCAAATTCTGAGAGTTCAACCGGCTTCACATCACGCAATTCGCCCCCTAATACCTCAATTGCCCTGGTAGCGTTATCTAATTCTGATTTTATATCCCCCTTTTTCTGGGCAATGAAGCCGCCGCCAACGGCGCAAAAGGGCAGGGCAAGCTCAACCACGGTGGGAAGCGGGGCAACCGCCCGACAGAGCACCAGGTCAAATTTTTGGCGATACTCACCCCGGTGAGCCACCTCCTCCGCCCGCCCGACCACAATCTCAACATCGTCCAGCCCGAGCTTTTGGGTGATATGACGCAAAAAGGCGGCTTTTTTGGCTACTGCCTCAAGCAAGACCAGTTTTAGAGCGGGAAAGGCGATTTTAAGCGGGACTCCAGGGATGCCAGCGCCGGTGCCGACGTCAATAAGGCGCCAGCCCTTATTGACCTGCCAGGCTAAGATCACCGTTAGCGAATCTAAAAAGTGCTTTATCTGCACCTCTTCGTAATCGGTGATGGCGGTAAGGTTCACCCGCTTATTCCAGGCGACTAGCTCCTGATAGTAGGTCTCATACTGGCTGAGCTGGCTTGGCGTAAGCTGAAGCCCTAATTTTTTAGCGCCAGACTTTAGTTTTTCCATATATTTGAATTATATCACTTCTTAAAATTTGCATTTTAGACTCCCCTGTGTTACATTAAATAGGTAAACTTAATAAATTACCGCTAGGGGTGCTCAAAGGCTGAGAGGCATTTTGAAGCCAACCCTTGGAACCTGAACTCGGTAATGCGAGCGGAGGGAAGCGGCAAAACTGAGACCAAGGGTTTAGAGCGAGCCGAGCCCTTGGTTCTATTTTTGTAGAGGTAGAGATGACACAACTGGAGCTGGCAAAAGAAGGGACTATTTCCCCCCAGATGAGTCTGGTGGCAAAAAGTGAGGGGATAGAAGCGGAGTTTGTCCGCCGTGGGGTGGCTGAGGGGACGATAGTTATCCCCGCCAACATCAACCACAAAAACCTCGTTCCCGGCGGCATCGGGCAGGGGCTTAAGACCAAGGTCAACGCCAATATCGGCACCTCCTCTGATTTTGGCAATATGGACACCGAGCTGGAGAAGCTGCGGGTGGCTATTGACTGCGGCGCCGATACCGTCATGGACCTATCAACCGGCGGTGATATATCAGCCATCAGGCGGGCGATTATTGACGCCAGCCCCCTACCCATAGGCACCGTCCCCATCTATCAGGCAGGGATTGAAGCCATCGCCGGCCATGGCGCTATCGTCAAGATGACCGTTGACGAGCTCTTCTCCACGATTGAGGAGCATGCCCGCGACGGCGTTGATTTCATGACGGTGCACTGCGGTGTCACCCAGTCAGCCATCGCCCGTCTCAAAGAGCAAGGGAGGGTGGCGGATGTGGTCTCGCGGGGTGGTGCCTTTCTAATCGGCTGGATGCTCCACAACGAGCGGGAAAACCCCCTTTATGAGCATTACGACCGCCTGCTGGAGATAGCCCATGAGTTTGATGTTACCCTCAGCCTTGGCGACGGCATGCGCCCCGGTTGCTTGGCTGATGCCACTGATCGGGCGCAGGTACAGGAGCTAATTACCCTGGGCGAGCTGGTGCCAAGAGCCCAGCAGGCTGGCGTCCAGGTAATTATTGAGGGTCCGGGGCACCTGCCCCTGAACCAGATTGAGGCTAACGTCCAACTGGAGAAGACCATATGTAAGGGAGCTCCGTTTTATGTCCTCGGTCCGCTGGTAACCGATGTTGCCGCCGGCTACGACCACATCACCGGCGCCATCGGTGGGGCGGTGGCTGCCGCCGCCGGCGCCGATTTTCTCTGCTATGTAACCCCCGCCGAGCACCTATCTCTACCCGACCCCGAGGATGTAAGGCAGGGGGTTATCGCCTCGCGCATTGCCGCCCATGCCGCCGACATCGTTAAAGGGGTAAAGGGCGCCCAGGAATGGGACCTAAAGATGTCTATGGCACGGAAGAAACTCGACTGGGAGGAGCAAGCCAGGCTTTCCCTGGACCGTGAGCGCTCGCGCCTGGTCCACGGCAAGCATGCCTCGGCGGGAGTCGCCTGCAGCATGTGCGGTAAATTCTGCGCCATGGAGTTAGTGGAAAAATACTTAGGCATCTCGGTAACCAGGTGTTAAAAGGAGGCAGAGGATGACGCTATTCCACCCGGTAAGTGAAGGAGAGATAACCAGGGCTATTGTCCGGAACTTCCTGCACCAACTTGAGGAGTATGCTTATAGCGATGTCATCATCGTCGGCGCCGGACCCAGCGGGCTGATAGCCGGCAGGGAGCTGGCTAAGGCCGGGCTCAAGGTCTTAATTATTGAGCAGAATAACTACCTTGGAGGCGGCTTCTGGATTGGCGGTTATTTTATGAATAAGGTCACACTGAGGGCGCCAGCCCAAGAGATTTTAGATGAGCTTGGCGTGCCCTACTCCCCAGCCAGTGAAGGCTTATACGTGGCTGATGCCCCCCACGCCTGCTCCCGGCTCATTGCCGCCACCTGCGACGCCGGGGCTAAGTTCCTAAATCTGACTATCGTTGAGGATATAGTAGTCCGTGAAGATAATAGAGTCGCCGGGGTGGTAGTCAACTGGAGCCCGATAGTCCATCTGCCCAAAGAGGTCTCCGCCCTTGACCCCATCCCCCTGGAAACAAAGGTGGTGATTGACGCCACCGGTCACGACGCCAGCGTAGCTAAGAAACTAGCCCAGCGGGGAGCGCTCAAGATAGCGGGAGAGGGAGCACTGTGGATTAATAAATCAGAGGAGGCGGTGGTTGAGCATACCGGCGAGGTCTATCCCGGCTTAATCGTCACCGGCATGGCGGTTGCCGGCGTTTTCGGGCTACCCCGTATGGGCCCAACCTTCGGCGGTATGCTCCTCTCAGGGAAACGAGCCGCTGAGGTAGCCACAAAGATTGTACCAAGGTCAGCAGTCCCTTAATAGGCAAATTATATTAAAAGGCAGGCAAAAGTGGGTGGTAGCCTTAATCTAGGCAAGATATTCGGCATCCAGGTGGGACTGCATTTCAGCTGGTTCATCATATTCCTGCTGGTAACCGTCTCCTTAGTAGCACCCAACTGGTCAGACTGGTTCAGCTGGGTGGTGGGCATAATTACCAGCCTCTTCTTCTTTGCCTCGGTTTTAGCCCACGAGCTAGCTCACAGCCTGGTGGGTAGAGCCAACGACATTCCGGTAAGAAGCATAACCCTGTTTATCTTCGGCGGTATAGCTCATATGACCAAGGAGGCAAGCAAAGCCAGTGCCGAGCTAAAAATGGCGGCTGCTGGACCCGCCTGCAGTCTGGCACTCGGCATCCTATTCGGCATAATCTGGTGGCTTAGCCGGGGCGCTGTCCCCATTATAGAGGAAATGGCTGGCTGGCTGGCTATTATAAATGTAGCGCTGGCAGCCTTCAACCTGATTCCCGGCTTCCCCCTGGACGGCGGGCGCGTCTTCCGCTCCCTGGTGTGGCGGTTTAGCGGTGACTACCAGCGCTCAACACAAATTGCCACCCGACTGGGTCAAGGCATAGGCTACGCCTTTATCGCCGGCGGTATCGTGATAATGTTCCTCCTCGGTGAGTGGTTGAGTGGTCTGTGGCTGGCGTTTATCGGCTGGTTCCTCCAGAGCACAGCTTCAATGAGCTATCGCCAGACTCAATGGCGTGAAGCCCTCCGCGGGCTTACCGCCTCACAGATAATGACCACCGACTATATTACCATCCCACCGAGTATTACTATCGACCAGCTGGTTCAGGAGTATGTCATGCCCAAGGGGCATCACCTTTTCCTGGTAACTGAGGGTGACCGGCTTAAGGGGATTTTGACCCTGCAAAACATCAAGTCCCTTCCTCAGTCAAAATGGGATATGACTCAGGTTGAGAAGATAATGATCCCCGCCGAGCGGTTAAAGGTAGCCAGCCCTGACCAGGACATCCTGAGCATCGTTGAGCAGATGGATGCGAATGAAATAAATCAAATGCCGGTAGCCAGCGAAGGCAGGGTTATCGGGCTGGTCACCCGGGATAGCCTGCTCAGGTTTCTCCGCACCCGGACCGAGTTGAAGATAGGGGGCATTTTCCGCCCCGGAGGTAAAAGATGAGTAGCAGTCAGAGCCCAACCCTGGGCGAGGCAGCCAGTGGTTTTCTGGCCAGCCTGTCGGCTGAAGAAGGGGGAAGAAGCCAGCAGGCAGTATATGGATTTGTTCGCTGGTATGGCTGGGGGCGCCCTTTCGCCGAACTCGCCGCCCACGAGATAGCTAACTACGCTGAGCGGTTGTCACGGGCGCAGACCTCTTACGCCCAGAACCTCGAGATAATACGAGCCTTTCTGCTCTACGCCAAGAAGCAGGGCTGGAGCAAGGTTAACCTGGCGACCCACCTCAAGACCAAGAAGGCGAAGGCAAAATTGCCCTCTCAGGCAAGGCGGGGAGCACCAGCGGCTACCTCGCTGACGCAACAGGGGTACGCTAAACTAGAGGCTGAGCTTGTTGACCTCAAGAGCAAGCGCCACCAGCTCATTGATGAGATACGCAAGGCAGCGGCAGATAAGGACTTCCGCGAGAATGCGCCTCTGGACGCCGCCAGAGAGCAAAAAGGACATATTGAGGGGCGGATTATGGAGCTGGAGGAAGCCCTGAAATCAGCCACCATCATTGAGGAAAGACAAAAGCCCAGCCTTAAGGTCAGCGTGGGGAACAGCGTTGTCCTGAGTGATGTAGTCTCCGGCGAGGAGCTACGTTTCACCATAGTCGGTCCCAGAGAGGTAGACCCGACCAGGGGCAGGATTTCAAACAATTCACCCACCGGCAAGGCGTTGCTGGGGCGAACCCAGGGGGAAATAGTGGAGATAACGGCGCCGCTGGGCAGGCTGAAATACCAGATTAAGCAGATTGAGCGATAAATAAAGATGGTCGGGGTTAGGCTGCTGAATAACCCCAGATACAAAACCTTGCAATCTTCAGAGAAAAGTGATATAATATTTAGTTAATAGAATAGTAAACCTTTAAGCCGGTCCCGAGAGGCTGGCAAGGGAAAAACGAAGTCAGGGTGCAAGACCTCTTGTCAGCTACGGCAGGAGGTTATTTTTATGTCAAAAAAAGTCATCATGACTGAAGAGGACATCAAGCGGACCCTGGCTCGAATCGCCCACGAGATTATTGAGCAGAATGAGCTGCTCAAAGAGCTGATACTGGTCGGGGTGCAAACCCGCGGTGTGCCCCTGGCAAGGCGGCTGGCCGCCAACATAGAAGGCTTTGCCAAGGTCAAGACACCGGTGGACATCCTGGACATCAGCCTTTATCGCGACGACCTCTCTTCGCTGGACTTGAAACCCGTCGTCAAGCTCACCGATATTACCGCCACCATTGACGGCAAGTCCATAGTCCTGGTTGACGACGTTCTCTATACCGGGCGCAGTATCCGCGCCGCCATGGACGCCCTTATTGACCTCGGAAGACCCAGGGTAATTCAACTGGCGGTGCTTGTTGACCGTGGCCACCGCGAGCTACCAATCCGGGCGGACTATGTCGGCAAGAACATCCCCAGCTCCAGGCACGAGGAAATAAAGGTCAATCTAAAAGAGACCGACGGCGTAGACGAGGTAGCTATTGTCTCTATGTCGGCGGCTAAGGAGGGGCGATGAAGACAACCCAGGTAACGCCTGAGGTGCCGGAGACGATGGTCTGGCGGCACCACCACATCCTCGACATTGACGACTTCGCCAGCGAGGAGATAGAGCTTGTCTTCCAGACCACCAGGGCAATGAAGGAGGTCCTGTCTCGCCCCATCAAACGGGTGCCCACGCTTCGGGGCAAGACCCTTATAACCCTGTTTTATGAGCCGAGCACCCGCACCCGCCTCTCCTTTGAGCTTGCCGCCAAGTACCTGAGCGCCGATGCAGCTAACCTCAGTGCCTCAAGCAGCAGTATCGCCAAGGGGGAATCCCTGGTTGATACCCTCAGTACATTACAGGCGCTGGGGGCTGATATCATAGTAATGCGCCACCCCCACTCCGGCGCCCCCTATATCGCCGCCAGAAACACAGAAGCGAGCATCGTCAATGCCGGAGACGGCTGGCATGCCCACCCAACGCAAGCCCTTCTTGACCTTTACACCATCTACGAGCATAAGCTCAACCTGAAGGGGCTCAAGGCGGTCATTATCGGCGATATTATGCACAGCCGGGTGGCTCGCTCCAACATGTGGGGTCTGACCACCATGGGCATAGAGGTCACGCTGTGCTGCCCCCATACCCTCCTCCCCATCGGGCTGGGCGATGAAAGGCTGCCTCCGGTCAAGACCGAGCCCAACATTGAGCTTGCTTTAGACGGGGCTGATATAGTGATGACCCTGCGCCTGCAGCGAGAAAGGCAGAGAAGCGGGTTATTGCCCAGCACCCGTGAGTATATACAGCTATACCAGCTCACCGAGGCAAGGCTGGCCCGGGCTAAGCCGGACGCCCTTGTCCTCCACCCCGGCCCGGTAAACGAAGGGGTCGAGATTTCCCCGGCGGTGGCTCACGGTAAGCAATCAGTCATCAGCGAGCAGGTTTCCAATGGCGTCGCCGTGCGCATGGCATTACTCTACCTCCTCAGCGGGAGTCAAAAACAATGAAGTCTTTGCTTATTCAAGGTGGAAAGATAATCGACCCCGGCCAGGGGATAGAAGCCGTTGGCAATCTGCTTATCAGCGAGGGCAAAATCTCATGGCGGGGGGAGGAAACCCCACCCCAGCCCGATTACGACATCATTGATGCCAAGGGACTGGTCGTCTGCCCCGGACTTATTGACCTCCACTGCCACCTGAGACAGCCCGGCGATGAGGAGAAGGAGACCATCGCCAGCGGGACGGCTGCCGCCGCCAGGGGCGGCTTTACCACCGTCTGCTGTATGCCCAACACCAACCCCCCACTGGACAACCAGGCGGCGATTGAGTTTATAAAATCAAAATCAGCCTCAGAGGGGATAGTTCGGGTGTTGCCCATAGGCTGTATCTCCAAGGGGAGAAAGGGAGAAGAATTAGCCGAGATGGGCGACCTGGCTTCGGCGGGAGCGATTGCCTTCAGTGATGACGGCGAGCCAGCCAAAAGCTCGTACCTTATGCGCCAGGCGCTGGACTACAGCCGAGCCTTTGAGCTGCCCATCATTGACCATTGCGAAGAAAAAGCCCTCACCGAGGGCGGGCAGATGAACGAGGGCGTAATATCAACCAAGCTGGGGCTGCGCGGGATACCAGATGCCGCCGAGGAGATTATGGTGTCCCGCGACCTGGCTCTGGCGGAGCTGACCGGCGGTCGGCTGCACATCGCCCACGTCAGCACCGAGGGCTCGGTGGAGCTCATCCGCCGGGCTAAGGAAAAGGGCATTAAAGTTACTGCCGAGGTTACCCCCCATCACCTCACCCTGACCGAGGAAAGGGTTTTGGGCTATGACACCAACGCCAAGGTAAACCCGCCGCTCAGGACCAAAGAGGATATAAAAGCTCTGATTCAGGGGCTTAACGATAATACCATTGATATTATCGCCACCGACCACGCCCCCCACACCGAAGCCGATAAGCTCTGCGAGTTTGACCTCGCTCCCTTCGGCATCAGCGGCTTTGAGACCGCCTTTGCCTGCCTGATGAGTCTGGTACACGGCGGGGAGATAAAGCTGGCTACCCTCATCAACAAGCTCACCCATGAGCCAGCCAGGATTATCGGCAGTAAGTATGGCGGGCTGGGAACGCTGGCTATCGGCGCCCCCGCCGATGTCACTATCTTTGACCCTAACCTGGAGTGGGTGGTAGAGCCCAAGAACTTTGCCTCAAAGGGCAAGAATACCCCCCTCGCCGGCGAAAGTTTTAAGGGCAAGATAATGGCAACCATATACGGGGGAAAGCTGGCCTATAAAGACGACTCTTATTAAGGTAAAAAGAAAATGACAAAGCGGGCAATCCTAGTCTTAGAAGACGGCTCGGTCTATGAAGGCTTCTCCTTCGGTGCCGAAGCTGACGCCGTTGGCGAGGTAGTCTTCAACACCAGCATGGTGGGCTACCAGGAGATGCTCACCGACCCATCATATGCCGGGCAGATTGTCGTCCCCACCTACCCCCTCATCGGCAACTACGGCGTCAACGAGCAGGACTTCGAATCAAACAAAATACAGGTAAGCGGCTTCGTCGTCAGGGAGGAATGCCTTGAGCCCAACCACTACCTGAGCAATAAGACCCTCAATCAATACCTCGCCGAATCCGCCGTCCCCGCGATAAGCAGCGTTGATACCCGCGCCATCACCCGCAAACTGCGCTCCGCCGGGGTAATGATGGGCATGCTCACCAGTACCAAGACCCCACAGCAGGCGCTGGAAAAGATAACCAGCCTGCCCAACTACGGCGTAATAGATTATGTCAAGCAGGTATCCACCCCCACCCCCTACCAGTGGGAACCAACCGAGACTGCCCCGAGCCACCGTATAGTTGTCCTGGACTGCGGCTTGAAATACAGCATCCTGCGCATCCTGAGGGGTCTGGGATGCGCCGTGACCGCCGTCCCCTGCATCATGTCAGCCAAGGAAATCCTGGAGCTAGAACCCGACGGCATTCTCCTCTCCCCCGGTCCCGGCAACCCCGAGCTACTTGATTACATCGTGGGCACAGTCCAAAAGCTCATTGACAAGAAGCCGATTATGGGCATCTGCCTGGGCAATCAGCTTATCGCCCGAGCCTTTGGCGCCAAGACCTTTAAGCTGAAGTTCGGGCACCGCGGGGCTAACCACCCCGTCCGCGACCTCGCCACCGGCAAGGTCTATATCACCGCGCAAAATCACGGCTACGCCGTTGACCCTGATACTCTAAAAGACGAGCTTGAGATTACCCATATTAATCTTAATGACGGCACGGTGGAGGGCTTGCGCCATAAGGAGCTGCCCATCTTCTGCATCCAGTACCACTCCGAAGCCTCCCCCGGCCCCTGGGATAGCACCTACCTGTTCAACGAGTTTGTGGATATGGTGAAGGGAGAAAAATAGGGAGTTTAAGAGGGGCGTTAGCCCCTCTTTTAAAAATAGGTAAGTATACCCTAAAAGCAAGTAGGAGGAGCAAATGACGAACATGGTGGTGGTTTGTCGGTTGATATGTATGGGCATAGCGTTGGTTGCTTTGGGCATTGGAGCGGGCATATTCTACATAGGGAGATATCTGGAGGCACCAGCAAAGAAAAGGCGAAATAGAGGTTGGGGCATGAAGTGGTACGGTGTTGTCTTACTCTGTCTTGTTGTTGCTTACTTGCTCTACTCCATGCTTACTTTGGGGAAATAAACGGAGGTTTCAGTTACTTGGCGCTAAGGGATAATTACCTAAAAATATCTTCCCCCTCTCCTTCAAAGGAGAGGGGGATTGAGGGGGTGAGGTAGAACAATGACCCTTAAAGAAAGAGTAATGAACAATCTTTCAGAATACAACTACATAAATAAATATTTAGGCAAAGTTATTGAACAAAGATTAACTATCGAAGATTGCGAGCATGGAATACTAACTGCTCAGCTTCTAGACGAACATTCTAAATCTGATTTGCAGAGACTAGAAGATGCTCTTAAACTTGGCGAATCAAACTGCGAATATTTTAAGAGGATTTTTCACATAGGGAAACTCCCCCAAGCCCAAGATATTGCAGACGCTAGAATTCTGGATATGCTTGCTGAAGTAAGAACAATCGAGTTTCTAACAGCTAATAATTTCAAACATATTAACTACCTCCCCCAGAAGGGTAAGAGTAGTACTGTCGACTTCACTACCCATATGGATAACGATATTTATGCAGTTGAAGTAACACGCATTGGTTTACCTAAGTCAACCAAGAAAAAATCTATATTATTAGCTGAGGATACTACGCGTATTCGGTTGGGAAACGGTGAACATGACGTCACTTGGTTTCTGATTAGTGGTAAAGATAACATTCCCACGTTTAACAAGACTATCAATGATGCCATTGATGCAAAATATCCACAAATTAAGCAATTCCGCCAGACAAGGCATGAGATTTATAAGGGGGTGTTAGCCATCTCCTTTGGGCGAGACTATTTTGTGACTAAGAATGCAAGACGTGACCTTACTATGTTTCCAGAGAGAATCAAAGAGGTTACTGAAGCAATATGGAAAGAACAGAAAAACGCCTATGAGTATTTAGATCACGTCATATTTCTGGTGGGTAAAAAATTGGATATGGCTTTCATTTACCCTAATTTACCAGTTAAAGGAACTGCCACATATGTCTAAACCATCTAAAGTCCTAATCATCGGCTCAGGACCCATCATAATCGGGCAGGCGGCGGAGTTTGACTACGCCGGCACTCAGGCATGCAAGGCGATGCGGGAGGAGGGGGTAACCTCGGTGCTGGTCAACTCCAACCCCG
>CAZDHX010000018.1:0-27890 GCA_964505425.1 uncultured Dehalococcoidales bacterium
GGGCGGGAGGGTGGGAAAGAAGACCTTGGGAAGTAGCGGGCTGGGTGGGAAAAAGACGCACAGGGGGGAGGGAGTCAGGGGGATGGGTTTTTAGAAAATTGACAGAGCTCACTTATACAGCACTGGGGGCAGAGGGGGCGGGGGTGGCAGACCTTTTTACCCAGACAGACCAAGAGGGCGTGGTATTCATTAAATAGGGCGGCATCGGGGGGCAGGTTCCCCATAAAAAGGGCCTGATAGTCGGCATAGCTATTTTTAGCCGGCGCCAGACCAAGGCGGCTGATAATGCGGCGGGTATAAGCGTCAACAACGAAGATTGGCTTACCGGCGGCATAAAGTATTATTGAATCGGCGGTCTCCTGCCCGATGCCATTAATGGAGAGGAGCTTCTGGCGCAGGTCTTCAACACTGCTGGCAAACAAACTGTCGAGGTCGTCATCATGATGATTCCCCAGCCAATAGGCAAAGGACTTGAGCTTCAGTGCCTTGGCATTATAGTAACCGCAGGGGCGGACCAGCTTAGCCAGCTTAGGGGTGGAGAGTGAGCGGAGCGCCTTGGACGAAAGGGCATCGGCTTCCCGCAGGTTGGCGATAGCCTTTTCCACGTTGCCCCAGGCGGCGGACTGAGTGAGTATGGCGCCGACTATTACCTCAAAAGGCTCCTCTGCCGGCCACCAGTGCTGGGGGCCATAATGGGCTAAGAGTCGGCGATAAATATCTTGTAATTTTTTACCTATTGATTGGTTATCCATAGAGGCACTCTAGCATCGTCGGCGGAATCATACCCCGGCAGATAGGGCTTTATATCAATCACCGGCGTGCCATCGATGGCATCAAGCCCTTTAACCTTCAGTACATTAGCGCGGCGCTCCAGAAGTTTAACCGTAGACTGCCCCACCGGATTAGGACGGCTCGGCGAGCGCGTAGCAAAACGACCGACAAGCGGAAGTTCTGACTTGCCCATAGGATGAACCTTAAGCGGGAGTTGCCTCCCAGCAGGAAGCTCGTGCATCCAGTAGAGCACTATAATATGGGAGAACTCGTCCAGACTATCTAGGGCTTCAGTTAAATCGCTATCAACTATGATTTCAGAAACGATTTCTCTCCAGCCATGCCGTCTTGGTTGCTTGACCTCGTTTCTAACCACACCGATAGGCTTTAAGGTCATCATATCCAATGTGTAGCTATTCCAGTGGAGCGAGGGTTAACAGCTTCTTGGCAATCTTGGGATACTTGGCGATAAAGAGCAACTCATCCTCAACCAGAGGCTTTTGTGCCTCGACATTGGCATATCTTACCAGCTCCAGAATCTCGCTTGCCTCTTCCTTATCCTTGAACGATATCGGTCCCCTCACCTTGCTCATGACATGACTGAAGCCGGATACCCCACCATACTCCCCGGTACAGATTTCCCTCCCCGTTTCCACCTGCTCCGGGTCACCCCTGCCCAGCTCCTCATAGCTATATAGCTCGTAGTTTTCTGGGTCCTTTAGTACTCCATCGGCATGGATACCCGAGGCGTGAGCAAAGGCATTAGCCCCAACCCCGGGCTGATTAATCGGGATTGGCACCTTGAAAGCATAGCTGGCAAACCTGGCTATCTTGGCAGCTGATTTCAGTTTTATCGCACCAGCCAGCGGGTACTTATCGGCAAACCCCTTTGATTTAGTCGCCGCTAGAATGGTAGCTACCAGGTCGGCATTACCCGCCCTCTCCCCGATGCCGTTGATGGTGGTATTGATATAAGCGTCCTGTCCACCGTCTATCGCCCCCCTGGCGCCGGCGATGGAATTAGCCACCGCCATCCCCAGGTCGCCATGGCAGTGAATCTCAATAGATATGCCAACATTCTCCGCCAGTGCCTTACAGGTTTCATAGATGGTGAAGGGGTTATCATAACCGAGGGTATCACAGTACCTGAGTCTATCCGCCTTATGCTCCTTGGCGGCAAGCCCGAATTTGATGAGGAAATCCAGCTCTGTCCTCGAACCATCCTCAGCATTGACCCCGACACTCTCGGCACCGAGCTCCCAGGCGGCATCTACTGCATCAACCATCTCTTTTATAACATCGTCCCGGGTCATTCTCCCCTTGAACTTGCCATTAATCATCTGGTCTGAGGTTGATATGGAAAGGTTCAGATGGCGGATTTTCGGTACCAGCTTAAACGCCGTCTCAACATCGCTGGTGATGGCTCTCAGCCAGCCCTCAAGGCGGATAGGCTTGAGCACCCCCATCTCCGCCAGCTCCAAATTTGCCTCCAGATAATGGGACTCGTGCTTGGTGGTGGGAAAGCCGAACTCGGACTGAAATACCCCCATCTCATTGAGGTAGATATTTATCATCGTCTTTTCCAGCTTGGAAAGACCAAGCTTGGCAGTCTGTACGCCGTCTCTATTGGTTACGTCAATTAGATAAATCTTGGGCATCTGATTACTCCTGCGAAACTTAATAATAGCATATATTGGGCATCCCTAGCAAGAAATTCGGCTCATATTCAGTCCGAGCTTCTTTTATGTTACAATATATTTACCGATATGGGCCCGATACGAAGACCGCTCTGGGGGATAGGTGCTCTTGTTCTTATCGTAGCCATCGGGGTGATTGGCTACGAGTTCATTGAGAGGTGGTCATTTATTGACAGCCTCTACATGACCATAATTACCATAACCACCGTTGGCTTTGCCGAGGTTCACCCCCTCAGTGAGGGGGGAAAGCTCTTCAGTATCTTCATAATTATCAGTGGTGTGGGCAGCGCACTTTATATCTTAACAGCAACCGTGCAGTTCATACTGGAGGGACAATTCGGCATCACCATGGGGAGGCGAAGAATGAAAGCTAAGATTGCCAAGCTGAAGGGACACTTTATTCTCTGCGGTTACGGGAGGGTGGGGCAGGAGATAGCCCGCACCTTTAGCGAAGAGAAGGCATCCTTTGTCGTCATTGACAATAATGAAGAGCGCCTTGCTAAGGCCGAGGCAGACGGATATATCTGCCTGCATGCTGATGCCACCAGCGATGAGGTGCTAAAGGAGGCTGGCATTGAGCGAGCTAGGGGTCTGGTGTCGGCAGTGGGTAATGACACCGATAACACCTTTATCACCCTCTCGGCACGGCAGCTGCAGCCGGATTTATTTATCGAAGCCCGCTGTTCCGGCAGTGAGGCAGAGAGCAAATTACTCCGGGCTGGTGCCGACCGGATTATATCCCCTCACGCCATCGGCGGTCGCCGCATGGCGCTGTTAGCCCTGCGCCCGGCGGTGGTTGACTTTATCGATACCGTAACCTATCGTCCCGGCGGCGAGTTACAGCTGGAAAACGTGGATGTAGCCAGCAGCTCCCCCCTGATTGGTCAGGCCCTGGGGCAAGTCAGAAAGCAGGTTGGAATCACCGTCCTGGCAATGCGTAAGCAAAGCGGCAAACTGCTGGCAAACCCGCCAGGGGAAGAGACTATCGGGGATGGAGACCGGCTGATTGTCATTGGCACTAAAGAGCGGCTGGCGGCTCTGGAAAGTATCTTTGAGGGAAAGAGCAAATGAAAGTAGGCATTATCAATGTTACCGGCTATACCGGCGTTGAGCTGGCAAGGTTGCTCGCTCAGCACCCGGAGGTGAAGCTTGCCTCGGTTACCGGGCGGAGCGCTGCCGGGCAAAAGCTGGGGACGGTCTTCCCCCACCTGGCTGGCTTAGACTTAACTATCAGTGCCGAGCTGGGGGAGGTGGAACTGGTCTTCTCGGCTATGCCCCACAAGGAGAGCGCTAAAGAGGTAATACCCCTGCTGGATAAGGGGATTAAGATAATAGATATCAGCGCCGATTTCAGGCTCAAAGACGCCTCAGAATATAAGCAGTGGTACGGTTTTTCCCACCCCGCCCCCAAGTTGCTGGGGCAGGCGGTTTATGGGCTGACCGAGCTATACCGACCCAAAATTTCTTCGGCAAAATTAGTAGCTAACCCCGGCTGCTACCCCACGGCGGCTATCCTGGCTTTAGCCCCGGCGCTAAAGGCAAAAATCGTTGAGCCGGGTATCGTCATTGACAGCAAGTCCGGCATCTCCGGGGCGGGCAGAAGCCTGCACCTGCGAACGCATTTTGCTGAAGCCAACGAAGATGTCAGCGCCTACGCCTTAGAGGGACACAGGCACCTACCTGAGATTGTCCAGGAGCTAAAGCTGCTCTCCGGGGGAAAGTCGCTGGCGGTCAGCTTTGTCCCCCACCTCGTGCCCATGACCAGGGGAATCTTGACTACTTGTTATGCCCCCCTCGCCTCAGGCAAAGATGAAAAGCAGCTGCAAAAGCTATACACTGACTTCTACCAGGACGAGCCCTTTGTGCGGGTGGTTGACTCCCCACCCCACACCAAGCACACCCTGGGGAGTAATTTCTGCCTGGTCTACCCCACCGTTGACCAGCGGGCGGGAAAGCTCATCGTTATCAGCGTTATTGATAACCTGGTCAAGGGGGGGAGCGGGCAAGCCGTCCAGAATATGAACCTAATGCTCGGCCTGCCCGAAACTACCGGATTAGAATCACCAGCCGTCTACCCCTAGATAAATAAGGGGCACATCACCAGGGTTATGGTGCTCAACAGCTTGACCAACACGTGAAGTGAGGGTCCGGCGGTATCCTTGAAGGGGTCGCCCACGGTATCACCAACCACCGCCGCCGCATGAGTAAAAGAGCCCTTGCCGATTGGCTTGCCCTTCTCGTCCTTGAGCTGACCGTCCTCAATAAATTTTTTGGCATTATCCCAGGCGCCGCCGCCGTTGTTCATAAAGGACGCCATCATAATACCGGCGATGGTGCCCACCATGAGCAGAGCCGCCACCACCATCGCTGAGTCATAGCCGGGAAAGGGTCTGAAGATAACGCCAATAACTACCGGGGCAACCACCGGCAACAAGCCGGGGAGAATCATCCCCCGCAGCGAGGCTCGGGCGGTAATATCAACCGCCCGGGCATAATCGGGCCTGGTCTTGCCGGTGAGAATCCCGGGAAACTCGCGGAACTGGCGACGCACCTCCTCAATTATCTTGCTGGCCGTGTTGCTTACCGCCCGTATGGCAAAGGAGCTAAAGAGAAAGACGAGCATCACCGCCAGCAGGGCGCCGACAAAGACCTCAATCCGGGCAATATTGACATCGTTGAAAACAGGAACACCGCGCAGGAAGGCAACCCTATCCAGATATGCCTGAAAGAGCAGAAAGGCCGCCAACCCCGCCGAGACCATGGCGTATCCCTTGGTCAGTGCCTTGGTGGTATTGCCCACGGCATCAAGGCGGTCGGTGATGCGGCGTACCTTTTTCCCCGCCCCGGCCATCTCGTTAATACCGTTGGCATTATCGGTTATCGGTCCGAAGGTGTCTTCAGAAAGGATGTAGGGGCAGGTCATGAGCATGCCCATGGTCGCCACCGCCGTGCCGAAGGCGCCGGCACCGGGCAGCCCGGTCATTGACCCCATCCAGTAGGAAAGCAGCAGCGCCACCCCGATGACCACGGCGGTAGCCAGGGTGGTCTCAAAGCCGACGGCGGTGCCGGTAACGATGTTAGTCGCCGGACCGGTCTTTGATGCCTCAGCGATGGACCTCACCGGTCTGAATCTGGCTTCGGTGTAATACTGGGTGACAAAAACAACCACCACGCTGGTGAGTATGCCCACCACCCCGGCACCGACGAGCCAGTAGCTATCCAGCATATTGGTTACAGTGAAGAACATACCGATAATAGATAGGGCAATGGCAACATAAAAGCCGCGGTTAAGGGCATTCATCGGGTTCTCATCGCCGCGAATGCGCACGCAGAGAATACCCACCATGCTGGCAATAATGCCGAAGGCGCGGACTACCAGAGGGAATAAAATCCAGGCAACATTGCCGGTAATGGCATAGATAACAATGCCCAGTATCATCGCCCCGATGTTCTCGGCGGCAGTGGACTCAAAGAGGTCAGCACCACGCCCGGCGCAGTCGCCAACGTTGTCCCCCACCAAATCGGCGATAACGGCGGCATTGCGGGGGTCGTCCTCGGGGATGCCGGCTTCAACCTTGCCCACCAGGTCAGCCCCCATGTCAGCCGCCTTGGTATAGATACCACCGCCGAGCTGGGCAAAGAGGGCGACGAAGCTGGCGCCAAAGCCAAAGCCGACAATAAGGTGGGGGGCAATATCAGGGGTGCTTGCCCCGCCATAGGCGAAGTAGATGGCGGTTACCCCCAGCAGGGATAGCGCCACGATGAGAAAGCCGGGGACGGCACCGCCACGCAGGGCAACATCCACCGCCTCTTTCAAGCTACGCTGAGAGGCACTGGCACAGCGGGCATTAGATTTCACGGCAATAAGCATGCCGACAAAGCCGGAGACGGCGGAGCACACCGCCCCGGCGATAAAGGCAATAGCCGTCCTCCAGCCAATGCCGAAGGCAGTAATCCCCTCTATCCCCCGGTGCCCGCCAAGCAGACCGACCAGGGCACCGACTACCACCGCGACTACAATTGATAGCCAGCCGATGGTGCTGTACTGGCGCTTCAAGAAAGCCCATGCCCCCTCAAAAATCATGCCACCAATCTCCTCCATCTGCCGGGTCCCCGGGGAGCGCTTCAGAACACTCCTCGCCAGCCATACGGCAAAGAGTATAGCTACTATCCCCGCCGCCGGCACCACCCAAAAAATCAATGGAATTTCGGGCATATTCCCTCCTCTGTGGTAAATAATCGTCCAGATTATACCACACCGATAAAGATAAGGACAGAATAGAGAAATTTAAAGAGGGGTGGCAAGGCTAGGACTGAGAGGCTAACGCCGGAACAACGCAGAGAAACGGCCTAAAGAGCAGCTAGAGCTAGGCGGGGTAAACAGGGAAATTATTTTACCCTTGTTTTGTATCCTTCATGGTGGGGGTCATACCAAATCATGAAGAACGTCGTAATATCCTTAAACCCCCATATTCTCGGCTTGCAAGCTAAACAAATCTGAAATAATTCTGGCAGGTATTCTAACCTGCGCTCCCTTAATCGTTCTTTTAATTCTCTCGGTAGCCTATCAAACTTCCAGGAGTGATTGTGTATGCTTTTTTCTCTTACCCCTTGCCATGTTAACCCTTCATAGGACTGCAATTCCCTTATGACATCTAAGAGGAGAGTCCGAGAATCACAATTACACCACCCCAACTTGTGGAAGTCATAATCTAAATACCGTTCACTTACACGCCAAGCAAATTTACTGATAGCATCAGAAGGGGGTGATTCTCTGATTCTCGGTTGTTTGGTTATCGCTGGCTCAACCGCATAACGTGCCTTTTTCTTGCCTGCCTTCTTACTCATAACGAACTATAATATTCTTCCAAAGAAGACAGCGTTATCTCATTCTCGCAATGTTCACCCTCGGGGATTCCCCCACGAGCCTTTACCCACGGGTCTTCCATGTGAGTTAGGTCGCTTAGCCACTGAGCACTCTTATCTCCATAGCACGCTAATACAGCGTTTACGGTATCCTGCTCTGGCGGAGCCAAATTATCCTCAGCTCCCTTTGGTAATGTGGAAATCTGATATTGGCCCTTATGATGTTGATACAAGTCCGGCACTACAGGCCCACTTGCCCAAGCTTGTATTTCCTCACCAAATATGGGTTTTTGGTCCCACACGACAGACCATGCTTGGCAATAATAAACAAGCTTCTGTAGCTTCATGGCGGTCATTGGGCCTTGCTCGTGGAGGATATACTGGGCTACATCAAAGACATTAGCCATTTTTGCCTCCCTTTGATTATGCCCTCTTATTATGTATTGTAACAAGTCTATACAAATTGTCAATATTGACATATTGACATACCTCACTTATAATACAAATGTTCTATTTACATTATACCATAATTTGTCAATACTTCCAGCCACCCATTTTTACAATTTAATGCCAAAATACCCCAAAACCCAACACCGTGAAAAATTGCCTCCGCGTCCTGGCTCTGCTATGCTTGACTGGATGGTGAATAGTAACCGCTTTGGCGGTACAGACTATGTCAAGATTACCGTCTTTGGTTTTGCCATCGCCGCCCTCTGGGGCAGCCTGCATACCATTATTCTGCCGCTACGGCTACTGGACTTTGTCGCCGAGTCCCAGAAGAACACCTACCTCGGGCTGCTCACCTTCACCGGCTTAATTATCGCCATGCTCGTCCAGCCCATCGCCGGCGCCATCAGCGACCGCTCTGGCTTCGGCTGGGGGCGCCGGCGGCCCTACATCCTGCTCGGTGCCATGTTGACCATATTCCTCCTCCCCGGGATAGGGCTCTACAATAGTTTCCTTACCATCCTCATCGCCTATTGTCTGCTTCAAATCAGCTCTAACATCGCCCACGCCCCGTACCAGGCATTTATCCCTGACCTCGTGCCAGGGAAAAAGAGAGGGCTGGCCTCGGGGGTAAAGAGTCTTCTTGAGATACTGGGCGGGGTCGCCCTGCTCTATCCGGTAGCCCTTTTTATGGACCGCTACTCCACCGGCGAGGGGGGCTTCTGCTTATGGTCGGCCCTGGCGATACTGGCTTTTGTCCTGCTGGTGGCGATGACGATAACCATGCTCACCATCAGGGAGCAACCCAGAGGTGGCACTCAACTATCCTTACTATCCGCCCTGAGCCGAAGCTTTAAGATTGACATCAGAGCAAACCGCAACTTTATCTGGTTCCTTCTCTCCCGCCTCCTCTTCTTTATCGCCTTCTTCGCCGTGCAGACATTTGCCCTATACTTCTTGCGGGACGTTGCCGGTGTCACCAGTCCGGCGGCAGCCGCCGCCAGGTTTTCCCTGGTAGCGGTTGGCGGCATGCTCGCCGCCGTCTACCCGGCGGGGCACCTCTCGGACAGGGTGGGGCGCCGACCTATTGTCTTCGGTGCCGGGCTCATTGGCGCCCTGGGCGTTGGCTTGTTATCCCTCTTCGCCACCCGCGACCCGATAATAATGCTCTCCGGGGGACTGCTGGGAATATCGTTCGGCGCTTTTATGAGCACCAACTGGGCTCTGGCTACCGATTTGGTGGCTAAGGGTGAGGAGGCAAGATACCTGGGGCTGACCAACCTGGCCACTTCTGGGGGAGGCGCCCTGGGCCGACTCGTCGGGCCAGTAATTGACTGGGTTAATGCCTATCAAGCGGGGATGGGCTATTCAGCGATGTTTATTATCTGCTTTATCTGCTTTATCGCCGGCTCTGTGCTGCTGATGAAAATTAAGAGCCCGTCAACCAAAGTAGGGTAGCACCACATTCCACCCCAGGGCAGCCAGCACGATACAAGCCACATACAATATCGTCCTGCCCAGCCAGCAGAAAAGAACAAACTTCCATAAGGGGAAGCGCAGCACGCCGGCAGCCAGACCAACCAGGTCAAAAAACAGGGGGAAGATGGCAAAAATAAAGATAGCTAAAGCCCCCCACCTCTTCACCCAACCGGCTAACCGCCAGTATAGCTTTCTATTCTCAACAATGCCGCGCCCGCTGTAGCCGACCATATACCCCACCATCTCACCAATAGCTGCCCCGATACCACCAGCCAGCCCCACCATAACCAGACCGAATAGCCCGCTAGCCGGGTAAAAAACAATGCCCAAGCCAGTAAGTAAGGGAAGAACTATCGCTGGTAAGAGGATGGAGGCATTTCCAATGAGGCTAATCAGAAAGGCACCAAAATAGCCGTAACCTTCAAGCTCGGCAATTAGCTCCGGATTACGCCCAAGGAAAAAGAGGGCAACACTAATGGCTAGCACAAGGAGTAAGGCGAGGAGGGGAATAAGCCTCTTCTTCAGCCAGGCTTTCTTGCCAGTTATCTCGTTCACTGTGTAATATTGTAGCACACTGTGAGCTAAGTTTGTCCCCGATATTGTCGGCTAGGTTGGTCTCTGCTATACTCTAAAAGGTGCGCCCCCATCGTCTAGAGGCCTAGGACAGCGGCCTTTCAAGCCGTAAACAGGGATTCGAATTCCCTTGGGGGCACCAGTGATTTATCTTTTGAGGTGTTGGCATCATGACGAAGATAACATGCCCTAAATGCGGGACGGAGAGCAGTATGTCCCTGACGCAAACGGTCTTCGAGGGTCCCTACCGTTGCTGGAAATGCAAGGAGACCTTCCTAATCAAGATAGTAAACAACAAGCTTGAGTCCTGCGAACCCCTCAGCCAAGAGGACTTTGAAAAAAGAAGACAGCAAATAGAATCAGAGAGGGGCAAAGAATAAGGCTATCGCTTTATTCCAGCATCTTTCTCAATTTCATGGCGCATACCGACAAAATGAAGCAAGCAATGGCACCTGTAAAACAAAGCGCCGCTGATGGCCATTCCGAGGTGGATATCGGGCCAAGGCTGGTAATGCCGAATATACGGAAGTACGCCCCGAACAGCATATCCCAGCCAACCAGAAACAGTACCCAAACAGTTATTGACGCCAGAGCCTTAAATATTGGTGGCATTTTCTAACCCCCTTTTCAGAACTTGCCCTTTAGTCTATCATAGGTCTCAGCCAGGGCTTCAGGCAATACCCGTACGTCAGATAGTACCGGCATAAAGTTGGTATCCCCCTGCCAGCGCGGCACAACATGAGTATGAACATGCTCCTCAAGCCCAGCCCCAGCCACCTTCCCCATATTTATACCGATATTAAAGCCGGCCGGCTTGAATACTCCCCTTAAAACCTTCAGGCTCAGGCTGACCATTTCAAAGAGCTCATAAAGCTCCTCCTTGGTCAGCCCCTCCAGGGTGGCGACATGGCGGTAGGGGGCTACCATCAGGTGACCGGGGTTATAGGGGTAGCTATTCAAAATAACGAAGTTCTTTTTACCCCGGTGCAGAATGTAGTTCTGGGCGTCGTTATTCTCTCCGGACTTTTCGCAGAGAAAGCACCCCGCCTCCTTCCCCATCTGGATATACTTTATCCGCCACGGTGCCCAAATTTGCTTCATCTTATTCTCCTTACCGCTGGTTAGTGCTATTTTAGCCGTATAGCCCTCAGCCGTCAAAGGGGTTAATTATTCTACCTCACCCCCTTAATCCCCCTCTCCTTCAAAGGAGAGGGGGAAGATAATAAAAAAGAGGGGCTAAGAAGCAAGACCTAATGGGCGGGAGGGTGGGAAAAAGAACCCTAGTGGTGAGTGGTGAGCTGGGTGGGAAGCAATTGTAAAAACTAAAGCCATCGTCTATAGTTAGAGGCACAGGGTTTGAGCTATAAAGGAGGCGGCTATGGATGAGAGAACAGAGTGCGCCAAGTGCCCCAGGGTGGTGTGCACCAGCAAGGCGTTTCTTAAAGGGCCACCAAACTGCCCGACAAAGACCAAAAAGGAAATTATCCAGAAGGCGTTGACTAAATACGACGACCCGGAGACCAGGGAATTCGCCCGAAAAGCCTCCATCCAGGAATTTGAGGGTTATATTAACCTGCCAGAAGGACGGACCCCGCGCTACCCCAGAGTGGAGGAGGTGGCACAATTTGCCAAGAAGATGGGCTATAAAAAGCTGGGAGTTGCCTTTTGCGTTGGTCTGATGGCTGAGACCAAGATACTGGTTAGAATCTTAGAAAATAGGGGCTTTGAAGTAGTTTCTGTTTGCTGTAAGACAGGGGCGATACCAAAGGAGAGGATTGGTATTACCGAGGAGCAGAAGATAGCCGGCCCGGGTTCCTTTGAAGCGATGTGCAACCCCATAAGCCAGGCTGAGATTCTGAATAATGAGGGAGCGGAGTTTAACATAGCGGTGGGACTTTGCGTCGGGCATGATTCACTGTTCTTCAAGCACGCCAAAGCCCCGACCACTGTTCTGGTGACTAAGGACAGGGTCTTCGGTCATAACCCGGTGATGGGCTTGTATCTGGCTCATTCCCCTTACTATCGCCAGCTGCTGCGTAAGGGACCTCTCAACTCACAGGGCTAATAAGAAAGGGAAGGGAACAATTTGACCTACCCTGATAATATTCTCCATCAGGTAACGAAACCGGCTCGCTATACCGGCGGCGAGTGGAACAGCGTTATAAAGGACTGGGGCAAGACCAGGGTAAAGTTTGCCCTCTGCTACCCCGACCTTTATGAAATAGGCATGTCCAATATGGCTCTGCCCATCCTCTACGACATATTAAATCGCCAGCCCGATGTCCTCGCCGAAAGGGTCTATGCCCCCTGGATAGACATGGAAGCGGCCATGCGGGCGGCAGGTATTCCCCTCCTCACCCTTGAGTCCAAACACCAGCTAAAGGACTTTGACGTTATCAGTTTCTCCCTGGACTACGAGCTTACCTACACCAATGTCTTGAATATCCTTGACCTGGGGCAAATACCAGTCCTGGCTTCAGAAAGAGGTGATTCTCACCCCCTGGTAATCGCCGGCGGCAGCTCGGTGCTGAACCCCGAACCGATGTCCGACTTTATCGACTTCTTCGTTATCGGGGATGGGGAGGAGGTGGTGCTTGAGCTGGCTGACTGCTTGCGAGACTGGAAGGTCAAGGCAGCACCAAAGAAAGAGTTACTAAAGCAGGTAGCTAAAATCCCCGGCGTCTATGTGCCCAGCCTTTATCGGGTGGAATACCGGGCTGACGGGGTGGTGAAGAGCATCACCCCCACCGCCGCTGAGGCGAAACCGGTTATCCAGCGCCGGATTGTGGACAAGCTCCCCCCCCCGGTCACCAGACCGGTTGTCCCCTACATTGAGGTCATCCACGACCGGGGGGCGGTGGAGATTCAGCGGGGCTGTACTCGCGGCTGCCGCTTCTGCCAGGCAGGGATTATCTACCGCCCGCTGCGCCTCCGCCCCCAGGAGGAGATTATCGGGGCGGTGGGGGAGATTATGGCTAACTGCGGCTATAATGATATCTCCCTGGTCTCGCTGAGCACCAGCGACTACCCCCAAATTGAGGAACTGGTAGCCAGCCTGGTACGTAATTATCCCAACCTCACCCTCTCCCTCCCCAGCCTGCGCATTGACAACTTTTCGGTAAGCTTGATGGACTCCCTCCCCCGCCGCAAGGGGGGGCTTACCTTCGCCCCGGAGGCGGGCAGTGAAAGGCTGCGCCAGTTCATCAACAAGGGCGCCTCCGAGGATGAAATCATAGAAACTGCCGCCGCTGCCTTCGCTCACGGCTGGAAGAGCCTCAAGCTGTATTTCATGCTCGGCTTACCCACCGAGACCACCGAGGATGTTGAGGGCATTGTTAAGCTGGTGGATAAAATCCGCTCCGCGGGGAAGGGGATGCCCCGGGTGAGGGTGAGCCTATCAACCTTTATCCCCAAGCCCCACACCCCGTTTCAGTGGGTCGCTCAAGAAGGTGAAGAGGAGCTAAACGCCAAGCACGAACTGCTCAAGAGGGGTCTGCGCCGAAAGGGAGGTCAGGTCTCCTGGCAGGAGCCAAAGGAAAGCCAGCTTGAGGCGGTGCTCTCGCGGGGGGACAGAAGGCTGGGCAAGGTCATCCATAATGCCTGGAAGCTGGGGGCGACCTTTGACGCCTGGGATGAATGCTTTGACTATCAAAAATGGCTCCGCGCCTTTGCTGAGAGCGGGCTTGAAGCTGACTTTTATGCCCGGCGGGAGCGTCCTTTAGACGAGCACCTGCCCTGGGCTCACATTGACGTCGGGGTAACCCCAGATTTCCTCAAACGGGAATACCAGCGGGCTAAAGAGGGCAAGGAAACCCCCGACTGCCGCTATCAAGCGTGCAATGAGTGCGGACTGGAGCGCTTGAGCGCCGATTGCCAGCAGAGGCTGGGGGCTACTTAGACTCCCGCTCAAAAGAGGCAATCGCCACTACCCTATCACCCTCCTCAAGCTTCATCAGCCTCACCCCCTGAGTGCTCCTCCCCAGAATGGTAATGCCTTGCTTGGGGTCTTTCTCCTTAACCGGCGTCTGCAGGATAATCCCGTCAGCCGAGATAATCATTGCCTGCTGGGACAGGGAGACGACGCCGGCGGCGGCAACCTTACCCGTCTTCTCAGTAAGCTTAAACGTCCTCACCCCACCCCCCGCCCGATGCTGGCGGGGATAGGCGGTAAGCGGGGTCAGCTTACCGAAACCGCCGCTGGTAACGGCTAATACATAGCTTTTGGGAGAGACAACATCCATACTAACAACCTGGTCTCCAGGGCTGAGACGGATACCGCGCACCCCTCCACCGGTTCTGGAGACAGCCCTCAGCTCAGATACGGGAAACCTGATTGCCTGTCCTCCCTCAGTGACCAAAAGGACATCGTCCTTGTCGGTGGCTAAGCAGGCAGCCACCAGCTCATCACCTGGCTCCAGGTCCATGGCAATAAGCCCGCTACTGCGCACCGCAGCAAAGCTATCCACGGCTGTCTTTTTTATCTCCCCGCTACGGGTAGCCATCAGCAGATAGGCGCCCGGGGTGAAATCAGCCAGCACTACCATGGCGGTAACCTTTTCCTCACCAGCAATAGAGAAAAGGTTAACCACCGCCGTCCCCTTAGCCACCCGGGAGCTATCGGCCTGGATCTCATAGCACTTAAGGTGGAAGACCCGCCCCCGATTGGTGAAGAAGAGCAGGTTGTCATGGGTATCAGCCACCTCCAGAAGTCTTACCGCATCCGCCTCCCTGGTTACCATGCCGATGATACCCTTGCCCCCCCTGTGCTGTGACCGATAGCTTTTAGCCAGCACCCGCTTAACGAAGCCACGGTTGCTGAGGGTAACCACCACATCTTGATGGGGGACAAGGTCTTCCTCCCGAAACTCCACTATCTCCTCCCCGCTTATCTCCGTCCGCCGCGGGTCGGCATACTCGGACTTTAACTGGCTTATCTCCTCCTTTATCAGGAGAAGTATTCTCTTCGGGTTGGCCAGAAGGTCTTCCAGATAGGCAATGGTCTTCACCACCTCAGCGTATTCATCAAGCAGCTTTTTCCGCTCTAAATTAGCCAGGCGCCGGAGCTGCATATCAAGAATCGCCTGCGCCTGAGTCTGGGACAGTCCAAAGCCACTCATAAGCTCACTGCGAGCCGCCTCAGCCGTGGGCGCCTTTTTGATGATAGCAATCACCTTATCTATATTGCTCAGGGCGATTTTAAGCCCCTCCAGAATATGAGCCCTCGCCTTAGCCACCTCAAGGTCAAAGCGGCAGCGGCGGGTGATAACCTCGTGGCGGAAGTCAATAAAGTACTGAAGCGCCTCCTTAAGGCTGATTACCCGGGGCTGGCCGTCAACCAAAGCCAGCATATTGATGAAGAAGGCAGACTGCATGGCGGTATGTTTATAAAGGTTATTCAGCACCTTCCGCGGCTCAATGTCCCGCTTCAGCTCAATGACAATCCTCATACCCTGGCGGTCTGACTCATCCCGCAGGGCGCTGATGCCCTCAATCTTCTTGTCCTTGACCAGGTCGGCTATCCTCTCCACCAGGGCCGCCTTATTGGTCTGATAGGGAAGCTCGGTGACAACTATTTGCCGCCGCCCCCCAACCATGTCGCCAACGATGGCCTTCGCCCTGACCACCACCCGCCCGTGCCCGGTGGCATAGGTGTTCTTAATCTCCTCACCGCCCATTATCAGGCCGGCGGTGGGGAAATCGGGTCCTTTAACAAACTGGGTAAGCTCGTCAACGGTGGTGTCGGGGTTATCAATGAGGTAAGAGATGGCGTCGCAAACCTCGCCGAGATTATGAGGGGGGATGCTAGTCGCCATCCCCACGGCGATACCAGCGCTCCCGTTAACCAGCAGATTGGGCAGGCGGGTGGGCAAGACCACCGGCTCCTTGAGGCTATTATCAAAGTTGGGCATGAAGTTGACGGTCTCTTTATCAATATCAACCAGCATCTCCCCGGCAATCTTGGTCAGGCGTGCCTCGGTATAGCGCATCGCCGCCGGGGGGTCATTGTCCATGCTGCCGAAGTTGCCCTGTCCATCAACCAGGACGTAGCGCATGGAGAAGTCCTGCGCCAGGCGCACCATGGCTTCATAGACGGGGGCATCGCCGTGAGGATGATACTTACCCAGAACGTCACCGACAATGCGGGCGCTCTTTCGGTGAGGACCGGAGTGAGTTAAGCCCATATCCTGCATTGAATAAAGAATGCGCCGCTGCACCGGCTTTAGCCCGTCACGGACATCGGGCAGGGCGCGGGAAACGATGACGCTCATGGCATAATCAAGGTAAGAGCTACTCATCTCCTCTTCTATATTTACCGGTCTGGTCTTGCCAAAAACCATGCTGACTTAAAACCTCCTACTCCTCATTATCTTCCTCGTCGGCACTATCAGCCTCAGTAGACTCCTCCGCTGCCCCTACGTGCTCAAGGCCGCGCCGGAGCATTTTTTCGCTAAGATAAGGACGGAAACCTTCGCCCCCCTTCGGCGGGAAGGAAAGCTGCCCTGCCTGAGAGGGGTCCTGATATACCTCCCGGATAATGACGGCTACTCTGTCCTCGGCGGAGCTGACAATAGCCGCCGTATACTTGTTACCCCCCGCTATTAGCTTAATAAGTCGCTGGGCGTGCCTTGGCTCCACCTGCCCCAGATACTCACCGCGCCCATTCTCCACCGTCAGGCTGGAATCGTTAACCTTCAGATATACCCTATCACCAGCCACAATCTTCGCCAGGACTCCTTGCGGTGCCAGGCGATGAAGGTTGACCACCCCCGCCTTGCCTGTCTCTTCAATAAAATGTTCCGGCCTCGCCTTATCCGAATCAGCTTGCAGGCTGACTGCCGCCTCACCTAAATAGGACAAACGGCGGAGGTTCTTCTGGGCGATGATATTATAGGCGTCAAGCTCCACCGCCTTGGTGTAGGCTTCCTTGGCCAGGGCGTACTCGCCGAGCTCAATATGAGCTCTCCCCAGGCGGTTATAGGCGTCAACATCGTTGGGGAAGCTCTCTATTATCTCTTTATTAGCCGCCACCGCCTCCCGCCACCGCCCCTCCATCGCCAGGGCGATGGCGTTCTTGCTGCGCTGGCGTCTTATCCTTACCTGTTCCTCTTCCTGATATGCCATCCTCACCCTTCTAATTCAAAAGCTCGGTGCAAAGCCTTGACTGCGTCCTTGACCTTGGCTTCATCAATAATGCAGGTTATCCTTATCTCCGAGGTAGTAATAAGCTCAATGTTAATCCCCTTCTCCTTGAGGGCGCCGAACATCCTGGCGGCATAGCCCGGGGTATTCTGCATCCCGGTGCCGATAATGCTCACCTTGCCCAGCTCGGCGTCGCTGACGCACTCCCTGGCGCCGATAGACTGGGCGATGGGCTTGACCACCTCCATCGCCTTACCTAGCTGGCTCTTGGCTACGGTAAAGGTCAAATCGGTAATGTTATTGATGCTGGCATTCTGGACAATGGTATCAATGCTGATGTTCGCCTTGGCCAGCGGCTCAAAGATAGAAGCGGCAATGCCGGGGCGGTCGGGGACACCGACCACGGTTATCTTAGCCACGTCAAGGTCATGAGCAATACCTCTCACCTTATTTCTTACTTCCATAGCTACCCCTCCATGAATTAGTGTGCCCGGGCTGTCGGTGAAACTGGAGGTAACCAGAATGGGGACATTGAATAGCTCCCCCAACTCAACCGCCCGCGGGTGCGTCACCTTAGCCCCGTAGGTTGCCAGCTCCAGCATCTCCTCATAGCCAATCTCAGATAGCTTTTGGGCTCCGGGGACAATTCTGGGGTCAGCGGTAAAGACCCCCTCAACATCGGTGTATATCTGGCAGACCTCCGCCCCCAGGCTGGTTGCTAAAGCTACCGCCGTAGTATCCGAGCCACCCCGCCCCAAAGTTGTTATGTCCATCTCGTCGGTGATTCCCTGAAAGCCGGCAACAATGACGATATTCCCCTTGTCCAGCTCCTTGGTTATCCTCTCCGGGTCAACACTCTGGATTCGGGCGCGGCTGTAAACAGCATCCGTCCTTATCCCCGCCTGAGCGCCGGAGAGGCCGATTGCCTCATAGCCCATCGCCTCAAGCGCCATTGCCAGCAGGGTGCAGGAGATAATCTCGCCGGTAGAGAGGAGCATGTCAAGCTCCCGCTCATCGGGGCGCTCGTTAATCTGGTAGGCGAGCTTGATTAGCTCGTCAGTGGTATTCCCCATCGCCGAGACGACGACCACCACTTGGTTGCCCTTATCTTTAGTCTGGGCAATACGTTTGGCGACGTTCTTTATCTTTTCGGCATCCGCCACCGACGAGCCGCCGTATTTCTGCACAATTAGCGCCATCTTTTAAACCCCACCCCCGATCAGCTTATCCATTATTTTATACCCATCGCCTATAAAAAGACCAGTGCTTTTTGCCTCAGCCTCGGTAAATCTTTTTGCCCCGTTGGACTTAAAACCTTTCCCCCACAACATAAACGGGACCGGCTCGCCGCTGTGGGTCCGGGTCTTTATCGGGGTGGGGTGGTCGGGGAGAATTAATAACCGCAAGCCATCTCCTTGCCAAGAGCGCAAACGGCTTAAAACCTCTCCATCCACCATCTCAATTGCCCCTATTTTATCATCAATTAAACCGCCGTGGGCAGCTTCATCCGGCGCCTCGATATGCATAATAACTAAATCATGTTTTTCAAGCGCCTGAAGAGCGCCGCCTGCCTGAGCGGCATAATCATTGTCCAGACCATCGGTTACGCCGGCTATATCCAGCACCTCCATCCCCAACATTCTAGCCAAGCCGCGCAAGAGGTCAACCCCGGAGGTGAGGGCGGCGCCAAGACCGTAGACCTCCCTAAATTGGGGCATCTCGGGCGCCCTGCCACTGCCCCAGAAGAGCCAGATTGAGGTCGCCGGGATATCGCCGCGGGAGATGCGCTTAATATTAACCGGGTGGTCTTTGAGCACCGCCTCCGAGCGTTTCATCAGGTCCTTAAGAATGTCGCTCCCCACACCGCGGGGGAGAAAATCCTCGACCGGCTTATCGGGGATATCGTGGGGCGGGGTGCAGATAGCCGAGAGCGTCTCTTCTTTGCCCCTGAGCTTGCAGATATGCCGGTAGCTGACGCCGGGGTAGAAGCGAACGCGGTCATCGCCCAGGCTCTCGTTCAGGGCGCTAATCAGCTCCTTTGCCTCCCGGCTGCTGATATGACCGGCGCTATAGTCCCACATTTTGCCATCGCGGATAGCCACCAGATTGCAGCGAAAGACGACCTCCCCCTCGCCAACACCGACGCCCAAACTTTCGGCTTCAATACCGGCACGCCCTTTATAGTATCGCTTCGGGTCGTAGCCCAGCACCGACATGCAGGCGCAGGCGCTTGACGGCTCCATCCCCGCCGGCACGGTGCGCACCAGCCCGAGGACAGCTTCTTTAGCCATGGCGTCAAGATTTTGAGTGCGGGCAAGCTCAAGGCAGGTCTTGTTGCCCCGCTCGGGCAGTGGTAAGCCGGAGGCGCCGTCAATTATTACCACGCAGTATTTCATTTTTTAACCCCATCCCCCAAAGAGGGAAAGGTTTATTATAAGAGAGGCTTCGCCTCTCTTCAACTCTTCTTTTGATTCTTGCCGAATAAGTTAAATCCGCCTATAATAAAGCCGTCGGGGCGTAGCGCAGTCTGGTTAGCGCGCAGCGTTCGGGACGCTGAGGTCGGTGGTTCAAATCCACTCGCCCCGATTTTTCACAGCCTTTTTGCCGCTCATTATAGCATAAAAGAGATAGTAAGGAGGAAATTTTTATGCAAGAAAAAACGGCTAATCCTGGTGCTCTCGGGCTGGGAGCGTTCGCCCTGACCACATTCCTGTTAAGTATGATAAACGCTGGCATCGTTGCCCCGGAAAGCATTGGGGTGGTTCTCCCCATGGCATTTTTCTACGGGGGGCTGGCTCAAGTACTGGCTGGGATGTGGGAATTTAAGAACAACAACATATTCGGTGCCACCTGTTTTACTTCCTTCGGGGCGTTCTGGATGGGGCTGGCGTTGATGGTAGTCCTGGAGACAGCGGGTATAATATCCCAAGTCCCGCCGGCGGGATTAGCTATTTTCCTCGGCGCCTGGGGGTTATTTACCCTTTATGCCACCATAGCCGCGACCAAGGCGTCAAGGGCAATCTTAGCCCTTTTTATATCGCTAACCATTACCTTCTTCTTGCTGGCGGCTGGCGAGTTCTCTATCTATTTCAAGCTAGCCGGGGGATACCTAGGAATTATCGTTGCCTTAATCGCCTGGTATGACTCAGCGGCTATCCTGATAAACGATATGCTCGGCAGAAAAGCTCTGCCCTTTTAATAAGGCTATCCTGTATTCTTCTTCGCCTCTTCCCAGAGGGCGTTTTGCTCATCAAAGGACAGCTTGCTAAAATTTAGCCCGCGCTGGCGGCAGGCATCTTCCATGTAGGTGAAGCGCTTATAGAAGCGCCGGTTGGCTTCTCTCAGCGCCGCCTCGGTGTCTACCCCCTGGCGGCGGGCAACATTGACCAGGGTAAACAAGAGGTCGCCGAACTCCGCAGCCTTTTGCTCATCGCTATCGGCCTGCTTGAGCTCCCTGACCTCCTCAACCAGCTTGTCGATAACGCCGTCGACATCCTCCCAGTCAAAGCCGAGCTGGGCAACACGGCGCTGGACCTCCTGGCTGTAACCCAGCGCCGGCATCTGCCGGGGCACACTCTCCAGTATAGAGGTATCCGCTCCCCGCTCCTCCCCTTTAAGCAGCTCCCAGTTATGGGCAACCTCGTCGGCGTCCTTCACCTTTTTTAAGCCGAAGATATGGGGGTGGCGGTGGACGAGCTTGGCGTTGATGCTGCGGGCGACATCGCCGAGCTCAAACTCCCCGGCTTCGGCGGCAATCTGGGCGTGGAGCACAACCTGCATCAGGAGGTCGCCCAGCTCATCGCAGAGCTTCTCCGGGTCCCCCCCATCAAGGGCTTCCAGCACTTCGTAGCACTCCGCAAGCAGGTTTTCCCGCAGGGAAGCGTGGGTCTGCTTCCGATCCCAGGGACAGCCATCAGGCGCCCGCAGCCGGGCGATAATGTCCACCAAGGTAGCCAACTGGTCCAGTTTCTCTGGTTCGGGCAAAAAAGCCTCCTCCTTAACTTGATGGCAGGAGGGCGCCGATAAACGCCCTCTGCCCCCTCAAAAACTCAGCCGACGACATCGCTCGCTTCCCCTCCAGCTGGAGCCGAGAGATGCCCAGGACGCCGTCCCCGGTACCGACGCCAAAAGCCGCCGTTGAGCTCAGCGCCACCACCTCCCCCGCCTCAAGGGCTTTTTCTCCGCTTAAGGGCAGTGCCTCAATAATCTTAAGCTGTTTTCCCTGCCATCTAGTATAACACCCCGGCCAGGGATAAAAAGCCCGCACCCGCCGCCATATATCCACTGCCGGCAGACGCCAGTCAATCTCGCCCTCCTCCTTGGTGATGGGACTGGAGTAAGAAGCCTCCGCCTCATTCTGGGGCTGAGGGGTGAGCTTGCCCCGTGAATAATGACATAAAGCGGCCAAGAGCAACCGGGCGCCGACTAACGAAAGCTTGGCGGTAAGCGAGCCGGTGGTATCAAGTGCGGAAACAGGGACCTGTGCCCTGGCCAGTACCGGCCCGGTGTCCATACCCTCATCCATCAGCATAATGCTGACCCCACTGAACTCATCGCCCGCCAGTATCGCCGCCGCCACCGGTGAGGCACCGCGGAATCGGGGGAGCAGTGAAGGGTGAACATTGACCGCCCCCAGGCGGGGGATTTCCAAGACCGAGCGGGGCAGGAGCTGACCAAAGGCGGCCACAACGATAACGTCGGGGCGGAACTGAGCAAGTTCTGCCACCACCCCCGCTTCTTTAAGGCTTGGTGGTTGCACCACCTCAAGCCCCAGGGACTTGGCCGCCACTTTTACCGGGGGAGAAACTAAACTTCTCCCCCTCCCCGCCGCTCTATCCGGTTGGGTATAAACAGCCACCACCGGGTACTGATTGAGGATGAGCTGTTCAAGAGGGGGGACGGCAAACTCGGGACTGCCCATAAAAACAACTCGCAATTCGGGTACCTCCCAGCGCTAAATTTTACCACTAAAAAATTTTGCCAACAAGAGATAATCTCATATCTACCGCTCTGATATCGGGCAAAAAGATAAGCATGGCAGAGTTCGCAAGGGAGGAATGGGGTGAAATATCAACATCAAAAAGTTTGCCACGAAAGAATTACGGCGTGTTATTATTTTAACGTTTGCTGTCAATCCCTCCGGTCAAGACTCCAACTTGACGATAAGTTAAGGCTGTTTATCTTTGGGAGGTTATTTTTATGGAATCCAGGTCAGCCCACGAAATCTGGGAAGCTGCCCTAGGCGAGTTGCAAATCCAGGTAACCAAATCGAACTACCGCACCTGGCTGGAAAAAACCGAAGGCTTAAATTATAAGGGCAACCAGTTCGTTGTCGGGGTGCCCAATGTCTTCGTTGCTGAATATTTAGACCAGAACCAGCGCTCCTTAATTGAAAAGACGCTCATCGGTCTTACCCATCCTGAGATGAAGGTCGTCTTTAGCATCAGCCCGGGTAAACCGGCGGATGCCCGCCGGGTAAGCCACCCCGGCGGCAATTCAAAATATACCTTTGATTCCTTTATCGTAAGTAACTGCAATCGCTTAGCCTATACGGCGGCACTAAGCGTCGCTGAAAACCCGGGGAAGAGCTATAACCCCCTGTTCATCTTTGGCGGGGTTGGTCTGGGCAAGACTCACCTTCTGCACGCCATCTATAATATGGCCCAGGCAAACGACATCAATGCCCTTTATGTCAGCGCCGAGCACTTTACCAACGACTTTGTCAACGCCCTCCGGGAGCAGAGCACTGAGCAGTTCCGCACCAAGTACCGAAGTGTTGACATGCTCTTGATAGATGACATCCACTTTATCAGCGGCAAGGAGCAGACCGAGGAAAGCTTTTTCCATACCTTCAACGAACTGCATAATTCAAACCGCCAGATTGTGGTCACCAGCGACTGTCCCCCCAAGTCCATGCCCCATCTCGGCGACCGGCTATGCTCCCGCTTTGAGTGGGGGCTGATGGCCTGTATTAAACCGCCCGATTTTGACACCCGCCTGGCTATCCTGAGGGCTAAGGCGGGGCAGGAGGATGTGACCCCGGCGGCGCTGGAGTTCATCGCCCGCCAGGTGGAACACAACATAAGGGAGCTGGAGGGTTGCCTGAACCGGGCGGTTGCCTACGCCAAGCTGCTCGGCGTCCTGCTCACCCCCGAGCTGGCGGCTAAGGCAGTTGAGGATATTGCCAGCAAGGAGCAAAAAGGCGCCCTGCTCACCCCCGACCTGGTGCTGGAAGCAGTAGCCAGCAGTTTCGGGCTAAAACTGTCCGACTTAAAGAGCCGAAAAAGAGACCGGGAAACCGCCCTTGCCCGCCAGGTAGCCATGTACCTGCTGAAACAGGCGACCAACTGCTCGCTGGCTCAGATAGGGCTGGAGCTGGGGAACAGAGACCGCTCCACCGTCGCCTGCGCCTGTCAGAAGATAGCCAGCGATATTGACAACAACCCCCCTTTAAAGCGCAAGGTCTCCAAGATTGAGCAGGGGATATACCTCAAGCAGAAAGCCAACACTTATTAACCACCCTGCCCACCATTTATCAACCAACCGCCCTCACCGATGGTGGATAACTATTCCTCCCTGTTAATAAGTCCGAATAAGCTAGCCTTGATTTAAGCCTCTTTTCTCGGCAGCTAGTCAGTTGCTAGCCAAGCATCTTATAATTAATTATACTGGATACAACAACCTGAAAGGGTATTATAATATAGGGTGTTAACATGTTTGATAAGGTAGGGATAGTGGTAAAGGCGGGAGACGGCGGTAGCGGGATAGTGAGTTTCAGGCGGGAAAAATATGTTCCTTTCGGTGGTCCTGATGGTGGCGATGGTGGCGATGGTGGAGATGTGATTGTTATCGCGGAGGCGGCGGTAACAAACTTAAAGATGCTGGCCAGAAAAAGATATTACCGGGCGGCTAACGGCAAAAATGGGGGGGGTAAAAAGAGGCATGGCAAGAATGGGGAGAACCTGCGCTTAGTCGTGCCGGTGGGAACAGTGGTCTCATATAAGTCGCAGATGGGGGATAGGACGATTATCGCCGACCTTGACCAAGCCGGCGAGCAGGTGGTGGTGGCGAAGGGGGGGAAGGGTGGCTTTGGCAACACCCACTTTGCCACCTCCACCAACCAGGCGCCGCAGACGGCGCAGAAGGGGGAGGCGGGGGAGGAGAATTCCATAATACTGGAGCTAAAGCTCATCGCCGATGTTGGTCTTATTGGCTACCCCAATGTCGGCAAGTCCACCTTGCTGGCAGCGGTCTCGGCGGCTAAACCAAGGATTGCCAGCTACCCCTTCACCACCCGCGAGCCCATTCTGGGTATGGTTGAGGTGGGAAGGCTGAGCTTCGTCTTGGCTGAGATTCCCGGGCTGATAGATGGCGCTCACCTGGGGCGGGGTCTGGGGCACGATTTCCTGCGCCACATTATGCGCACCAAGGTGCTCATCCACCTGGTAGACGGCAGCTCTCCCTCCCCGATTGATGATATGATAGGGGTAAATAACGAGCTCAGCTTGTTTGACTTGTCCCTGGCGAAAAAGCCGCAGTTGGTGGCGGTAAATAAGATTGATTTGCCCCAGGTCAGGGAGCACCTGGCCGAGATAAAGGACAGCTTTAACAGCATTGGCGCCAAAGCCTTCTTCGTTTCGGCGGCTACTGGCGAGGGAACTGCTGAGCTTATGGCTCAGGCGATGAGGTTACTGCAGTCAGTGCCCAAGCCTGAGGCGGCTAAGGTAAAGAAGGTCTTCCAGCCCAAACCCCGGCTTTAGAAAGAGGAGTAGAATGAAGATTGGTGTCTTGGGAGGAACATTTGACCCCATTCATATCGGGCACCTCAAGGTGGCGGAGGAGGTAACTGCCAGCCTAGACTTGAGCGAGGTTATCTTTATGCCCGCCGGTCAGCCCTGGCTGAAGATAAATAACGCTATCTCGCCGGCGGAGCACCGCCTGGAGATGATGCGCCTCGCCCTTGCCGGCAGGGCTAATTGTAAGCTATCTACTATGGAGATAGAAAGGCCCGGTCCCACCTATACCGTTGACACCATGGCTGAGCTTAGCCGCCAGCTTGGCGAGGGGGATGAGCTATTCTTTATCCTGGGCTGGGATAACCTCACCCAGCTCCCCCAGTGGCATGAGCCGTCGCGGCTGGTAAAGCTATGTCGGCTGGTGGCTGTCCCCAGGGTGGATTTTTCTCCTCCCGACCTTGCCTCCCTTGAGGCAGCTATCCCCGGGCTGGAGCAGAGGGTTATCCTGCTGGAAAAGCCTCGTATAGACGTTAATGCCTCGGGAATCAGGCGGATGGTTAGAGACGGCTTGTCCATTCAAGACCTCGTCCCCGAGCCGGTGGAAAGGTATATCAAGGAGCACAAGTTGTATGCCGGGAAGCAGGCTTAAATATCCAGGTTCTTGACGCTCTTGGCGTGCGCCTGGATGAAGGCTTTTCGCGGCGGGACTTCATCCCCCATGAGGACGTGGAAGATGCGGTCAGCTCTGGCGGCATCATCTACCGATACCTCAAGCAGGGTGCGGGTGGTGGGGTTCATCGTCGTCTCCCAGAGCTGGTCGGCGGTCATCTCCCCCAGACCCTTATAGCGCTGGATCTCCGCCTTCTTTTCTTTTAGCTTGGCTAATAATTCTTCCTTTTCCGGCTCCGAGTAGACCCACTGCTCGAGCTTGCCCGCCTTAATCCGGTAGAGGGGTGGCTGGGCAATGAAGAGGTGCTGGTTATTGATTAGCTCCGCCATGTGCCGGAAGAAGAAGGTGAGCAGCAGGGTGCGGATGTGGGAGCCATCAACGTCGGCGTCAGTCATCAGGATGACGCGGTGGTAGCGGAGTTTTGAGAGGTCAAGCTCATCGTCAATGCCTGTTCCCAGGGCGGTGATGATGGCGCGGATTTCTTCGTGGGAGAGCATCTTATCCGGCGGCGCCTTTTCCACGTTGAGAATCTTGCCGCGAAGGGGCAAAATCGCCTGGAAGCGGCGGTTCCTCCCCTCCTTGGCGGAGCCGCCGGCGGAAGGTCCCTCCACGATGAATAGCTCGCACAGCGAGGGGTCTTTCTCCGAGCAGTCAGCCAGTTTACCGGGCAGGGTGCCGGTATCAAGACCTCCCCGTTTGACGATTAAATCCCTAGCCTTGCGGGCAGCCTCTCTGCCCTTGGCGGCGAGGAGGCACTTTTCAATGATTTTTTTGGCGTCATCGGGGTGCTCCTCAAAGTAGAGGGCCAGGCCTTCGCCGACGGCGCTCTCCACGGCGCTCTTGACATCGGGGTTGCCCAGCTTGGCTTTGGTCTGTCCCTCAAACTGAGGCTCGGCGAGCTTGACGCTGATGACGGCGGTAAGACCCTCCCTGACATCCTCCCCAATTAAGTTAGGCTCATCCTCTTTTAGCAGCTTGTTTTTACGGGCGTAGTCGTTAAGAACGCGGGTTAGTGCTGTGCGGAAGCCGGTAAGGTGGGTGCCGCCGTCTATGGTATTAACACAGTTGGCAAAGCTAAAGGTGGACTCGGCAAAACCATCGTTATACTGGAGGGCTGCCTCCACCACCGTGCCGTTCACCGTATTGGAGATATGGATAGGACGGCGGTGGCGGACCAGGCGGTTTCGGTTAAGGTGGCGGACGAAGCCGGAGATGCCGCCCTCGAAGTAGAACGTCTTCTCCCGGTCCCTTCTATCGTCGCTGATGCATATCTCCAGCCCCCGGTTGAGATAGGCAAGCTCCCGCAGGTGCTCGCTTATGGTATTAAAATCATATTCAGCCTTACCGAATATCTTCTCATCGGGGAGGAAGGTGATGATGGTGCCGGTATCGCTCGCCTTCCCAATTATCTCCACCGCCCCCTCTGGTATGCCCCGCTTATATTCCTGCTGGTGGATTTTGCCGTCGCGCTTGACGTTAACCTTGAGCCAGGCGGAGAGGGCATTTACCGCCGAGGCGCCCACCCCATGCAAGCCCCCCGATACCATGTAGGTATGACCGCCGAATTTTGCCCCGGCATGGAGAACGGTCATTACCGTTTCCAGGGCGGACATCTTGGTGGTGGGGTGAATGTCTACCGGAATGCCCCGCCCGTTATCCTCAACCTTGACGGTATTATCCTCGCTGAGGGTAACCCAGATTTTGTCGCAGCAGCCAGCCATCGCCTCGTCAATGCTGTTGTAGGTGATTTCATATACCAGGTGATGCAGTCCCCGCTGGTCGGTGCTGCCGATGTACATACCGGGGCGGCGGCGTATTGCCTCCCGCCCCTCCAAAACCTGGATATCCTCGGCCTTATATTCGTTATTTACCTTCGGCTCTTTAGCCTTCGGTTGGTCAACCTTTGGCTTATCAGCCTTCGGCTTGGCAGTTTTCGCTTTATTAGCCTTCGGCTCTTTGTCCTTCGGCTCATCAAAAAGCATACCCTGTGTCATGAAGGTGCTTCACTCCTTGCTAGCGGTGCGGGCACAAAGATAGTGGGCTAGACTGCTTGGAAGAGGCTACCCTGTTGGAGACGATTTTAGATGATAGTAAGGCAGCCATTTGTATTATTATAGCATAATTTAGCTACGAGGTGAAGCTAGCCGCCCCACCAGTTCCTTTGCCGGAATTGCCTCCTGCTCGGCGCTTTCCATATCCCGCAAAATCACCGTCCCCTCCTTTAATTCCTCCTCCCCGATAATCACCGCGTAACGAGCGCCGAGGCTGTTTGCCTGCCTCATTTGAGCCTTCAGGCTCTTACTGCCCAGAGCCTCGGTTACCCCGATGCCCGCCCCCCTCAGCGAAGACGCCAGTTTTAACGCCTCTTCTTTGGCTGCCTCGCCGAGGTAGGCGATAAATACCTGGGGCTTGGGCAGGGGTGGGACGGCGACCTTTTGCTTTTTCAGGTTTAAAATTATGCGCTCAATGCCGGCGGCAAAGCCAATAGCCGGCGTCGGCTTTCCCCCCAGC
>CAZDHX010000019.1:0-24779 GCA_964505425.1 uncultured Dehalococcoidales bacterium
CATCAAGAGTGCCCGACGTCTGGTGGAAAAAGCCAAACCGGAAGTGTATGACATACTGGAGGATGTAGTCAAGGGATGGCCGGTATTACTTAACCGTGCCCCCACCCTGCACCGCCTCAGCATCCAGGCGTTTGAACCGGTGCTCATTGATGGCAGTGCCATCCAGATTCACCCCTTGGTATGTGCCGCCTTCAACGCTGACTTTGACGGCGACCAGATGGCAATGCATGTTCCCCTCTCTAGGGCGGCGGTTGCGCAAGCCAAGGAAATCATGCTCAGCACCCACAACATGCTACTGCCAAGCTCCGGGGAGCCGATAGTAACACCAACCCTGGACATGGTCCTGGGCTGCTATTACCTGACCACGATTATACCCGGGGCTAAGGGGGAAGGTGCAATCTTCGGTAGCTTTGACGAGGCAAAGCTCGCCTATGAACTGGGGCGCATTGACCTCAGGGCTGAGATTGAGGTCAGGAAGCAGCAGGAAAACGGGCAGAGGATTAAGACCAGCGTCGGGCGCATCATCTTTAACGACGTTCTGCCCCAAGAGCTCGGCTTCTATAATAAAGCCGTTGATAAGGGAAGCTTGAAGCAGATGGTGGCTGATTCTCACAAGCTATTGAGTAACGAGGAGACGGCTAAGGTGGTGGACAGTATCAAACAGCTGGGCTTCCGCTATGCCACCAGGTCAGGGACGACCATTGCTATGGGGGATATCCAGGTCCCGGATAGCAAGCCCAAGCTGCTGGAGGAGGCGGGGGAGAGGGTGGCTATCATTGAAAACCAGTATAACCGCGGTCTAATTACCGAGGACGAAAAGTATGATAGTACCATAACGGTATGGATGGAAACTACAGATAAGATTACCGATATTATCTCCCAGACCCTTGACCACTACGGTGGCATTTACATGATGGCAACCTCAGGGGCAAAGGGTAATATTTCCCAGATAAGGCAGATGGCGGGGATGCGGGGGCTGATGACTGACCCCGCGGGCAAGATAATAGACTTCCCCATAAAGTCGGGGCTCCGCGAAGGGCTTACCGTTCTGGAGTACTTTATCTCTACCCATGGCGCCAGAAAGGGGTTAGCCGATACTGCCCTGAGGACATCGGATTCGGGCTATCTCACCAGACGCCTTATTGATGTCGCCCAGGATGTTATCACCTGCGAGGATGACTGTGGCACTACCGATGGTTTATGGATATCGGAGCCGCGTGAGAAGGAATTACTTCCCTCATTTGCTGAGCGGATAATCGGGCGGCTGGCGGCTAGCCAGTTGGTCGACCCCAAAACCGGGGAGGTAATCGTTGAGCGAAATGAGGAGATTGACGAGGATAAGACGAACAGGATTATTGCCGCTGGCATAAGCCGGGTCCATGTCCGCTCTCCACTTGTCTGCTGCTCCAAGCATGGCGCCTGCCGCCACTGCTACGGGCGAGACCTGGCACGGGGGAGGCTGATTGACCTCAACACGGCGGTGGGGATAATTGCCGCTCAGAGCATTGGTGAGCCGGGTACCCAGCTAACCCTGCGTACCTTCCACACCGGCGGTGTGGTCGGGCTTGATATTACCAGCGGTCTGCCCCGGGTGGAGGAGCTATTTGAGGCAAGAGCGCCTAAGGGACAGGCGATTATCTCAGAAATAGACGGCAAAACTGAGGTGACCGAGGACGAGGGGGGAAGGGTGATAAAGGTCGCCAGCTCTGAGGTGTACCGTGACGAATATCAACTGCCGCCAGGCTTTAAGTTTGTGGTAAATGACGGGCAACAGGTGGATATCGGAGCGGTCTTAGCCGAGCCACCGGCTGAGAAAAAGACCAAGACCAAGGCTAAGGCTTCAGCAGAGGAAGTGGCGCTGACCACCGAGGCTAAACCTCTTCAGGCGCGTGTCGCCGGGGAGGTAACTATTGACGGTGAGCAGCTATTTATTAGCTACTTGGAGGAGGAGCAGCAGGAGTATGTGGCTCCGGCTAGCGCCCATATCCGGGTCCAGAGTGGGGAGGGGGTGAAGGCGGGACAGCAGCTTACCGATGGCTCAATTAACCCCCAGGACATTCTGCGTATCTTGGGTAAGGAAGCGACCCAGCAGTACCTGGTAGATGAGGTGCAAAAGGTATATCGCTCCCAGGGGGTGAATATAAACGATAAGCATATTGAGGTTATTGTCAGCCGCATGCTGTCCAAAGTTCGCATTGACACCTCAGGTGATACCGATTTAGTGCCCGGGGAGCTGATAGATATCTTCCGCTACGAGGATATTAACGCCAAGGTGCTGTCGGAAGGGGGTGAGCCGGCTACTGCCCACGCCGTATTAATGGGTATAACCAGGGCCTCGCTGAACACCGAGAGCTGGCTGGCAGCAGCCTCTTTCCAGGAGACCACTAGGGTGCTCACCGAGGCTTCGGTCAAGGGCGAGATTGACCGGCTGGTCGGGCTCAAAGAAAATGTGATTATTGGTAAGCTGATTCCGGCTTGCCACCCCATCGCTGAGGAGCTGGCTACCGAGGAAGAAGCTGCTGAGGAAATCCCGGCTCTGCTAGCAGGAGAGACAGCCGCTGAGGAAGCGCCAAGTTTGGCAGCGGGTGAGACAGCTGCTGAGGAAGCAGTCGCTGGGGAGGCACCAGGTCCGGCGGCAGAGGAAGCAGGCGTTGAGGAGACGCCAGGTCCGCCCACCGGGGAAGCGGTAACCGAGGAGAATCCGGAGGAAAAAGCCAGCTAATTATCTGCCACTGATTACTTTAATGATAGGAGAGTCGCCCCATCTTTTTTGGGGCGTCTTTTTTCTCACCCACCCGCCCTTAAACCGTGTTAAGATGTGGTATAATAGGCTGACTTGGGAGGGTTAAAATAGAGCGCATTATATCAGGTAAACCCGGCACCGAGGACGCATCCCTTGACAGCAGCCTTCGCCCCCGGCGCTTTGATGACTTTATCGGGCAGGATAAGGTTAAGGATAACCTGGGGATAGCTATCTCGGCGGCTAAGGGCAGGGATGAGGCATTAGACCATATCCTGCTCTACGGTCCACCGGGGCTGGGAAAAACAACCCTGGCTTATATCATTGCCGCTGAGATGGGGGTAAACATCAGGGTTACTTCAGGTCCGGCGATAGAGCGCACCGGAGACCTGGCGGCTATCCTGACCAACCTCCACAACTATGACGTTTTGTTTATTGATGAAATCCATCGCTTAAGCCGCCCGGTGGAGGAAAAGCTATACCCGGCGATGGAGGACTTTGTCTTTGACATTATTATCGGCAAAGGTCCCGGTGCTAAGAGCATGCGCCTGCCTTTGCCCCCCTTTACCCTGATTGGCGCCACCACCCGCTTTGGCTTGCTCAGCCCGCCCCTCAGAGACCGGTTCGGGGCTGTCTATCGCCTTGATTTCTATGACCAGCCGTCTATCGGCAAAATCCTCCAGCGTTCAGCCCGGATTCTGCAGGTAAAGGCGGAGGGGGAGGGATTGGAAGAGATAGCCCGCCGGGCTAGAGGCACACCCCGGGTGGCTAACCGGCTGCTAAAAAGGGTCAGGGACTACGCCCAGGTGATGGCGGACGGTGTTGCCACCCAGAAGGTAGCCGTTGAGGCACTATCCAAGCTTGAGGTAGACCAGATCGGTCTGGATGAGATAGACCATAAGGTGCTCCACACCATCATTGACAAGTTTAGTGGGGGACCGGTGGGGCTGGATACCATCGCTGCCTCTATCAGCGAGGAGGCTGATACCATTACCGATGTCTACGAGCCCTATCTTCTACAGCTTGGCTTTCTGGAGCGAACCCCCCGCGGGCGCTTAGCCACCCAGCTGGCATATGAGCACCTCGGTCTGCCCTATAACAAAGACAAATCGGCTCAGCCCACCCTCTGGCAAGATAGTAGCGGCGGTGAAGAGGAAAGTTCTGATTCATAGCTGCTGTGCCCACTGCGCCGCCTACACTGTCAGTTACTGGAGGGAGCAGGGGCATGAGACGAGCGCCCTCTGGTATAACCCCAATATCCACCCCTATACTGAGCACCAGCACCGCCTTGAGGCAATGCAGTCCCTGGCTCAGGAAATAAATTTGCCCCTGATAGTAAGCGAGGGCTATGACATGCCCGAATATTTTCGGCGGGTGGTGGGGCATGAAGCCGAGCGCTGCCGGTATTGCTTCCGCCTTCGCCTGTCAAAAACGGCGGAAATTGCCCTGAAGAATGGTTTTGGCGCCTTCACCACCACCCTGCTTATCAGCCCCCACCAGAAGCATGACCTCATCAAAGAGATTGGTAACGAGCTGGCAAAGGAAAAGGGTATAGATTTCCTCTATGCCGACCTCAGAAAACGCTACTCGGATAGCCGGCGTATGACCAAGCCGCTGGAGCTCTACCGCCAGCAGTACTGTGGCTGTGTCTATAGTGAGTGGGAACGCTACGCTGGCGAAGGGAATATGTTACAATAATTATAAAACCTTGCTCGGGTGAAAAGTTGGCTTGCTATGTACGGTTAATGGGTAAAGGGGATATCCCCCAGGTCACTGAGATTGACCATGAAGCCTTCCCCGGTCTGTGGCCACCGCCTAACTATCGGCGTGAGCTGGAAAACTGCTTAGCCCATTACATCGTCGCCTGCGATAACACGCTTGAAGAAGGGGAGCGCTCCTCCGGGTTTTTATCCTGGCTGAGGCGTCTGCTTAATCGTGAAGTTTCCCCAAGCGGCGGGGAGTATACTTTCGGTTTCGCTGGCTTCTGGATTATGGCTGGGGAGGTACATATAACTAACATTGCGGTGAGGGAAAGCCATCGCCGCCAGGGGATAGGGGAGCTGTTGCTTATATCCCTCATCAACCTGGCAACAGGGCTGGACGCCAGTCTCATTACCCTGGAGGTCAGAGCCTCCAACACTGCTGCCCAGGGTCTCTATGCCAAGTACGGGTTTGCCAGGGTTGGGGTGCGCCGTGGCTACTATACCGATAACCGGGAGGATGGGGTGCTAATGACCCTGGGGGATATTACCTCAGCCCCGGTTCAGGCAGACCTTCAGCGGTTAAAAGAGGCCCATCTTGAAAGGTGGGGAGTAGCTCCTTATGTGCCGCCTGCCACCAGGACCCCCTTGACAAACACTAAAAAATGACGATAATACGATGCAATGTATTCTATTAGGATGGGAGCAGTTAAATGACTAGCTTGGAACGGGGGGAGCCCAAGTTAAGAATCCGCCCCATGGAGTATGAGGATATTGACAGTATTTTAGCCATTGACCGGAAGATTACCGGGGTGCGGAGGGCGGTTACTTATACCGAATTGATTACCGGAGACCTGGGTGGAGTCCTTGACCTCAATCTTGTCGCCGAGGTTGATGGTACGGTGCAGGGCTTTATTCTGGCACGTCGGGCGTATGTTGGGGAGCCTACCGAGGTGGGGTTGATTCAGATGTTGGGTGTTGACCCTGACCATCAGCGCCAGGGCATTGCCACCAAAATGGTCAATGCCTTCCTGGATACCTGCCGCGAAAAGAATCTTAGCGCAGTTCGGATTCTGATTAACGAGCGTGATAGTCAGCTTGTGGGCTTGTTTAAGCATCTGGGCTTCCGCCGCGGCGAGTTTATAGATTACACCAAGGGCTTATAATGAGCGCAAAGGGGTTTATCACCCTCCTTAGTTGATTGACAGCCTGTGGTATAATGCTGGCATAGTATAAAAATTAGAGGAGGAAGAAATGCCGAAGATTTTTAAACCTATGGCAACAGTAATGGCTTGGGGTCTCTACATTATTGCCTGGATAATAGGGCTCAGTACCGCAGTGATGGGCATAATCACTGGGAATCTGTATGGCAGTGAGCCACCCATGGTACTACCGGTATTTTTTGCTGTTTCCCTTGCTTTTGGCGTTGGCTCAATCGTTGTCATGATACTCAGGAAGAAAATGTAAAAGGGCGGCTCTAACCGCCCTTCTTTATTAGAAGGCATATATTCCTGGAGAAGAGCTTTACCGGAAAGCGGTAGGCGCTTTCGGGGAAGGATTTTATTACCTCAAAGCCTGCCCTCTTTGCCAGCTTTTCCAGTTCGGGGTAGGAGAAAAGATAGTAGTAGCGATATAGCGTCTTACCCCGCTTCCGCCAGGGGACTTTTAACTCCTTGCCCCTGAACCAGAACCTCGGTTGCCCCCCGTTCCACACCGTAATAAAGGCTTCGCCGCCGGGTTTTAATACCCGTTTTAATTCGTTCAGCGCCGCCTCATGCTCCCCGCCCTTTATATGGTGGTAGGCACCCACCGAGATTGCCCAGTCAAAGGTCTCATCTGGGTAGGGGAGGTGTCTGGCATCAGCCAGTTTCAGCTTCGCCGAGAAGTCGAATTTTTTAGCATATTTTCGGGCGAATTTTAGCATCTCAGATGAGAAGTCCACCCCATATAATTCAAAGCCCTGTCTGAAAGGCAAGAAGTCTGGCCCATGGGCACAGCCAACGTTTAGCAGTTTCCCCTTCTGCCACCGCTTTGCCAGTGCCTCAAGCTCAGCGGGGAATCTAGTCCAGTGCCTGAAGTTATACCAGCTTGGGGCTATTTCATTGAAGACATTTCTGTTCATAGCTTAAATCTGCTACACTGTTTATGGCACACTATGAAGAAATTTGCAAGGACTATCTCCGGCGTTACCCCGGTGGCGGTGATGACCCAGCCCCTGAAGTGCCCGGGGCAATGCATATACTGCCCCACCTATTCAGCCGTACCACAGAGCTATACCCCGGGGTCGCCGGCAGTGCTGCGGGCGGTAAGGTGTGACTTTGACGCCAAGAAGCAAATTAAAGCCAGGCTGAAGGCTCTGGCGGAGATGGGACACCCTACCGATAAGGTTGAGCTAATAGTAATGGGGGGCACCTTTCTGGCTTACCCTCAAGATTACCAGTATCAGTTTATCAAGGACTGCCTTGACGGGCTGAACGGCGAAGAATCAGCCGACCTGGAGGAGGCAAAGCGACTTAATGAGACGGCAAAGCACCGCTGTACCGGCTTATGCATTGAGACCAGACCGGACTGGTGTGGGGAGGGGGAGATTGCGCGCATGCTTGAGTTTGGCACCACCAGGGTGGAGCTTGGAGTGCAGACTCTGGATGATGAAATCTACCAGTTGGTAAGAAGGGGGCACGGGGTTGAGGAGGTTGTCAAGGCTAGCGCTTTGCTCCGGGAGAGTGGCTTGAAGGTGCACTACCACTGGATGCCGGGACTGCCCGGCTCAAGTCCGGAGAAGGACTTGGAACTATCCGAGGTGCTCTTTGATGACGAGCGATTCAGGCCGGACGGCTTAAAACTATATCCGACGATGGTGGTTGAGGGCACCGAGCTGGAGAGGTGGCACCAGCAAAACCGCTACCAGCCCTATGACGCCAGGACACTGATAAACCTGATGGTTGATATTAAGTCTATCGTGCCCAAGTATGTCCGCATATCGCGGGTTATGCGCGATATACCACCCCGCTTCATCACTGCCGGCTGTAAGGACTCGCTAAGGGGGGTGATTAAGCAGCGAATGAAGCAGAGGGGAATTGAGTGCAAGTGTATCCGCTGCCGGGAGTACGGTCACCGGGCGCGGGATGGCTGGGAGATAGGCGAGCCCCGGATGGTGAGGATGGACTATGAAGCATCGGGGGGGAGGGAAATCTTTTTGTCCTTTGAGGACGGGGCGGAAACCCTCTTCGGGCTTTTGCGGATGAGGATTCAAGCCAAGCCAGCGGGAAATTCAGCCCTGGTACGGGAATTGCATGTCTACGGACCTGAGGTACCACTGAGCCAGCAGAAGGAAGAGGCGGCTCAGCATAGGGGTCTGGGCAAAGCCCTGCTCCATGAGGCGGAGCGAATAGCCAGTGAGGAATTTCGGGCAAAGAGGATGCGCATCTTGAGCGGCGTTGGGGCCAGGGAGTACTACCGCACCGAGTTCGGCTACATGCTGGACGGTGACTACATGGCTAAAGACCTTCTTACTGGCTCTTTATAAAATCTATAGCCCACTGGATGGCGTCTATGTCCTCGGCAAGCGTATAGTCCGGCTCTAACCCTTCGCCCTCAATAAGGCGGCCATTGGGGGTGAGCCAGCGGGCGGTGGTGATGTATATCGCTGAGCCGTCTTGAAGCCGACGCAGGATATTGACGCTGCCCTTGCCGAAGGTTCTGGCGCCGGCAATGGTGGCGCGACCGTAGTCCTGCAGGGCGCCAGACAATACCTCGCTGCCGCTAGCACTATAACCGTCGACCAGAACCACCATAGGCAGGTCGGTGGTTAGCGGGTTACTCTTAACTGAGTAAACAGTATGCTCCCCTTGATTATCCACCACCTCCAGCACCACCCCCTCATGCAGGAAGAAGCCGGCGACATCAATCACTGTATCCAGCAAGCCACCGCCATTGCTGCGCAGGTCAAGGATAATGCCGGTAGCCTGCGGGATTAAAACCTCCAGCGCCGACTCTAGCTCTTGGGCGGTGCGCTCGGAAAAATGGGTAATCTGTATATAGGCGATGTCCTCCTTCATCTCAAAGTGGACGCTGAGCACCTCAATCTCAGCCCTAACTATTGTAACTACCACTGGCTCGGTCTCTCCCTGGTGAAGAATACCCAGGGTAACCGGTGTCCCTTTAGGACCCCGGATGTTGAGCACTGCCTCAATCAGACTCATCCCTTCGGTAGACTGGCCATCAATTTCCAGGATTACATCGCCTGTCCTGATGCCTGCCTCTTCTGCCGGTGAATCAGGAATGGGGGCAACAATTGTTATTTGCTCGTTCTTAGATTCTACATAGGCGCCAATGCCCTCAAACTTTCCCTCCAGGTTCCTAACCCAAAGCTCGTAGGCGGTGGTATCAAGGTAGGCGGTGTAAGGGTCGTCCAGCGCTTCCACCATGCCCCTGACCGCTCCCTGGGTCAGTTTGTTTACATCAAGCTGGTCCCTGTCCACATAGTCCTGGGAGAGAATGTTCCACGCCTCCTCCACAATGTCCAGGCGAAGCTGCTGGGAGGTTGAGGTTTTTACGCTCAACACACAGCCTGCCCCGAAGGACAGGGCAATAATAGCTGCCAGTGACAGGGTTATCACTATAATCTTGATTTTTTTTGACATCGGACTTACTCTCCCTTAAAGTGCTTTTTTCTTAACCTCAAGGCGGGGAGGGAGTTGGTGCTGAAAAGGTCAAGTAAACCTGTAAGCCGAGTTCTGTATCCTTCACCAGTGAAGGACGGTGACCATCTATCTAGCCCTTCCGTTACCGAAAGGGTCAAGCGACCAACCCGGGGACAGGCCGGGCGTCCTTGTGTCCCTCTATTTGGCCTTGCTCCGGATGGGGTTTACCCAGCCACTGATGTCACCATCAGCGCGGTGAGCTCTTACCTCACCATTTCACCCTTGCCCGCGGGCGGTATGTTTCTGTGGCACTTTCCGTAGGGTTGCCCCTCCTGGGTGTTACCCAGCACCCTGCCCGGTGGAGCTCGGACTTTCCTCCCCTTCAGAGAAGGGGCGGTCACCCGGTCTACTTGACCTAATTACACTCTAATACAGAGGGCATTATAAGTCAATTTCTAGCCCTCAGGCGAGAAAGAGGATACGCCCGCAGCTACTGCACCTTATCAGGCTGCCGCTTCTCGCCTTTTGCAACTCGGTGGTGGGCAGCGATATGCGGCAGCCCCGGCATATTCCCTGCTCCACCCTGGCTACCGCCGTCCTCTTTTCTTTTCTGAGTCCCTGATAAAGCTCAACTGCCTGGGGAGGAATCTCGGCGGCAAGGAGCTGTCGCTTACCCCTGAGGTCGGAGAGGATGGCTTTAAGCCGCTCAACGGTCTCGGATAGCTCCTGCTGCTGGCGCTGCCACTCCGCTTTGAGTGTTTCCAGCTCGCTGCTTATCCTGGCGACAGCGGCCTCAGCTAGCTCAACCTGCTCCATTATCCCCAGCGTTTTCTCCTCAGTCTGGGTGCGTTTGGCTTTGAGCATCTCAACCTCATGCTGGAGGTTAGCCAGTTCCTTCGGGTTCTTAATGTCGCCACTGAATAGCTTTCTTTCGGCGGGGGTGAGCTTATTTGAGATGTCTTCTATCTCCCACTCTGCGGAGTGCTGTTTTCGCTGCAGTTCCTCAAGGCGCTCTTGCTCCGACTGGAGCTGCCTCTGGGCATTGAGCACCGCCTGGCTTTCCCCCAGCTGGCTCATAGTCTCGTTCAGCGCCTGTTCCTGGGAATCAATCTCCAGGTCAAGCTCTTGAAGCTTATAAAGTTGCCTGGTAGCGCTCATTTTTTCCCCAGCCCATTTTACAATGGCTGTGCTTTAATAGCAAAAGTGACAAAAAACTATAGTCATGTTAGAACATATGTGCTACTATAAATACACGAAAGGGGGAGGTATGAGGCTACTGAAGCTAGCTGTAGAGATTCGGCGATGGGACCTCGCTGCCCATACCATTGTTCTAGCTACCGCCCGACTACTGAAGAATGGAGATAGACCGTATGTCAGCAAAGGTGAGAGGAAAAAGCGGCAAAGCAAAGGGCAAAGCAGACGCGCCTAAGCCTGGTTTTTACTCTCGGGTCCTTGACGAGGCAGAGCAGCTCGATTTTGAGCTGGCTTCTGGCGTTGAGGGGATTGATGATGAGATTGCCTTGCTGCGCCTTGAGATAAAGAAGGCAATTACGGGTGGTGACCCCAAAAACCTGGAGCTTCTGGTGAAAGCGACCAACGCCTTGGAGAGGCTTATCCGGACGAAGTACAACATCAGCAAAGAGGAGAGGAAGGGACTTAAGGAGGCAATAGGTAATGTCCTCAAGGATATCGCCATCCCGCTTGGAATCGGAATCGGCGAAATCGTCGCTAAATAGGCTGAGACCCTACCAGCGGGAGGCGGCTTCAGCTATACTGGACAGCGTTTTTGGCAAAAAGGGGCTTACCTTCTCCGTGGAGATGGCTCGGCAGGGGGGTAAGAATGAGCTGTCGGCGCAGCTTGAGCTTTTGCTTTTAACCCTTTATATGGCGCAGCCGAAGAACCTGGTAAAATGCTCGCCGACATTTAAGCCGCAGACGGTCATCTCCGTGATGCGGCTCAAGGACAGGCTGAACGATGCCGGCTTCAGTGGCATCTGGGAGGCTGAGCTTGGCTATATCATCAGGCTGGGGAATGCGCGGGCGATATTTCTTTCGGCGGATGAGTCGGCGAATGTGGTGGGCAATACCGCCCATATCCTGCTGGAAATAGATGAGTCTCAGGACGTGAGCAAGGATAAGTATACCAAGGAGTTCAAGCCGATGGGGGCAGCCACCAATGTCACCACCGTCCACTACGGTACCACCTGGGACGACTCCACTCTGCTTGAGGAGGTGAAGCAGACTAACCTTGAGCTGGAGAGGAAGGACGCCGTCAAGCGCCACTTCCGCTATGACTGGGAGGAAATCGCCAAGTATAACCCCGATTACCAGGCTTACGTTGAGGCGGAAAGGGGGCGCCTGGGTGAGAACCACCCCCTGTTTTTAACCCAGTACCGGCTGCTGCCCATCCACGGCGGCGGGGGGTTCTTGAGCCGCCAGCAACTGGCTCAATTGCAGGGAGAACATGCCCGCCAGCACCACCCCACCCCGGACAGGGTCTATGTTGGTGGGATTGACCTGGCGGGGGAGGCTGAGGTGGAGGAGTATTCGAAGCCGCGCCAGGACTCCACGGTGGTTACTATCGGGGAGCTGGAATTTTCTGCCGTTGACGACATCCAGAAGCAGCCGAGAATACGTGTCGTTGAGCATTACTCCTGGAAGGGCAAAAAGCACGCCGAGCTTTACTCCCAGCTGGTTGATATCCTCAAGAACGTCTGGCATTGCCAGACGGGTAGTGGTTGACGCCACCGGCATCGGTCAGCCGGTAAGCTCGTTCTTGAGGCAAGCCCTCGGCTCAAAGATTTTGCCCTTCACCTTCACCACCCAGTCAAAATCGGCTTTAGGCTTTAACCTGCTGGCGGCGATTAACTCCGGCAGGCTCAAGGTCTATAAGGGCGACGGCTCCGCCGAATATCAGCAGTTCTGGTTTGAGATGGAGCGGGCGAAGAGCCAATTCAGGCCCTCCCAGACGATGAATTTTTACGTTGACCCTTCCGAGGGGCACGACGATTTCCTGATGAGCCTGGCGCTGGTGGTTGAGGCGGGCAGGCAGTACGAGCCGAGGGGGGCGAGGGGGAGGGGGTAGGAGGGTGATTGTTAAGACTTTTGTAACAGGGTACTCAATAATGTTATACTTCATAGGAGGTAGGCAAATTAAAAGATAATACTGTTGACAACGTCGCTATTTGGTGCTTTACTGTTCAAGCATCTTAAGTTTGGTTTTATGTTGAGGAGTGAAGCATGGCGCAGAAGCAGTCCCGTCTTAGTAACGTCGTCCCCGTGCTGGTAGCTGCACTGGTCTGCGACGTAGCAGTAGCTGATCCTAGTACTGGCAAAAAAAATCTCATTGGTATTTTCTCTAAAGTCTACGTGGGGAAATTTCCTACCATACGACCAATGTCTTTATATTTGAAGGTAACAGACGCTGAGGGAGATTATGACACCGAAGCACGTTATGTACAGATTAGTTCAGGAAAAATATTAGCACAGGCAGAGGGTAAGTTGCACTCAGAGAATAGGCTTGTATCTGTCGACTTACACATAGAGTTTCCACCTCTACCAATTCCGAAGGAGGGACGCTATGAATTTCAAGTTTGGGCGAACTCAATGTTTCTGGGAGCAACATTCATAGATGCTGTGGCACGGCCTAAACCTTAGGGGGTATAAATTATGGTTACAAAGATAAAACCGTGGGGCTCACCAACCATTCAATCAGATAGTGATGTGGGCGCTTACAATATCCTCTTTCAAGATATTATTCCGGGTTCTATTGTGCCTATAGAATATGTGAGCACTATAGCACCAGTAGTCCCAAGCGAGGCGTTACTTGGCTCCTTGAGAGATGGGAGGCTAAAGGTTCATTCTCCAATCAAGGTTAGATTTGCTACAGAAGGCAAGCATACCATAGCTGAAGCTGTGGAAATCGATGAATTTGGCTTCGGTAAAAATGTATCAGAGGCAATAGCTGACCTCCAGCGTACAATTGCTGAATTGTACTTTACGTTGGAGAAAGAACAAGGTCACTTAGGTAAGGACTTGCGGAGTGTGTGGGCTATCCTACAGAAAAAGATACACAAGCGATGACGATTAAGGCACGTGAGTTTGATCACTTAGTTAGTAAGCTCAAGTTAAAGACCCGTGATAGTGGTGATTTGTTGGCTTGGTTTGTATATGAAGGTAAGATAATAACGCGTACGAAGCGTTCTAAGGGCTCTGGTGACCTGCCTATGCAGCACAGCATACGGCAACAACTGAAGCTCAACGAGGAACAGTTCAGGGAAGCCATCGGTTGTACCCTTACTCGTCAAGATTATATTAAAATTCTTCGAGCCAAAGGCCTTTTGTAGTTGTTATAACCAATATTCCCGCAGGGTGTTTAAAAGGGGGCGTAAGCCCCCTCTCTTTATAAACAAATTCCCCTTCCCCTAATCTAAGGGGAAGGGGATAAAGGGGATGGGGTTACTTATAATCTAATAAGAATAGGCGTATTTTCTGCCTATCCAGATGCCCAGGAGAAAGAGCCCCAGCCCGGCTAATCCCATCAGGGCATAAATACCCCATTGAGGAAAGACAAAGCTAGCCTCGCCGGCGTTTATGGTGAAGGCGGCGACAGCAAGATTGCCTGCGGTATCGCTTATAGTCACATTATAGGTCTGGAGCGCCATGTCTGGCGCATCAAAGCTAACGTCAAAGCTGCCGTTGGCGTCTGTGCTATCGGTCTTCACCTGATTCCCATCAAAATCAATATTAAACCGGCAATTGTGGCCAAAGCCGGTGCCGGTAGCCTGTACCTTATCACCGATAGCCCCCGCTTCTGGGTCAAGGGCAATAGCCGGGATGACGCTGAGAGTAGCCTCAGCCATATTACCCGACTCATCCGAGGCGGTAACTTTATGCTCCTTGCCCGTGCTCTCGGGAATATCAAAGACGAAAGTACATTCACCTACCGGGGAAGCTTCTGCCGAGCCCAGCGCTATCTCAGGGTGGGGGGAATAGACGAAGGTTACCATTTGGTTGGCACGAAAGCCGGTGCCGTTAATTGTTATCATGGTGCCGATAACGCCTCCCCCTTTATCGAGGGTAACGTGTGGTTGGGGAACAACAAATTCCGTTTTGGACAACTGGTTACCATCTTGGTCCCTAATCGTGACCAGGGCTGTTCCGGGCATAGCAGTGTCAGGAACCAGGAAAGTATGGATGAATTGGCCGTTTCCAGGGACGGTTATTGGGCTGCCATCTACCTCGGTGGTAGCAAAGTATATATGTATCTGGTCGCCGGCATAGGATTCAAAATTTGCCCCGCTAATTTCAACCTGGGTGCCGACGGTACCCGAGGTCGGGGAGAGGATAATGGTGGGGGCAGCAAGAGCTGGCGTAGAGAGAATGGTTACCGCCAGCATCAACAGGATGACGCTTGTCGCCGCCATTGCAAAAAATCTATTAAATCTCACCACTTACCTCCAATGCCATCAGCTATTGCCGGTGCAGTAAGAGTTTATATTTATCTAATAATAGCTTTCAATCTATCCCCTGTCAATCCCCTTCTTCAATGAGAGCTTAGGCATCAATAATATGAGCTGCGCTTGCTTTTTCTGCCCGCCAAAAAGCCAAAGAAGAAGACAATGATAACGCCAGCCCCTATTAAGCCATATAGAAACCAGTCAAAGGCGCTGACATAGAATGTACGGGCACTAGTCCAAGCGCCAGCATTTGAGGCGGCATCTACTGCCCTTACCCTCCAGTAGTAAGGGGCTTCCTTATCGGTTGACTCCAGACTCTCCCCTTTAAGGAGGGCATATCCTGACGCGGTCAGTTCGGTCCTCTCCAGCAATATATTGGTAAATTCGGCATCAGTGGCGATCTGAAGGTCATAGGTTACTGGCGTGCTCATCTCATTGGCATCAGTGATATCCTTGGTAACATCCTGCCAATCAAAAACCGCCCTTGATTCTGCCTCTTCACCGTTGGGAGGTTGTTGCAGTTTTGGTGTCGCTGGAGCTGTTTGCTCCATAAAAAAGGTGGTTTCCAGAGTGTTGGTGCCATCACTGGCAGTGATGGTGTGAGCCCCATACTCGCTCTTGGGAATCTTGAAGGTAGCCGAAAAAGCCCCCTCACTATCACTGCTAACGGTGGCGACCACAATCGGCGTAGAGGTGTAGGTGATTTTTACCTGAGTGTTAGGCGTAAAGCCAGTGCCGCTAATGGTTACTTCCATGCCGACATGACCAGGTGAAGCTTCGCTTGTTGTCTCGTCGAGGACGAGATTAATCGTAATTGCGAAATTGGCGCTGGCGCTGTGGGTGCCATCACTAACTTCCACTACATAGGTGCCAGCGACACTATCCGGCACGGTGAAACTGGTGGTGAAGTTGCCGGTGGCATCAGTATTTACGGTTGCCGGAGTGGTGGTAACAACAGCGGCATTGTATTTGATGGTTATAGGCTTGCTGGCACCAAACCCGCTGCCATTAACTGTCACTGTCATGCCTGGAGCCCCGGTGGTTGGGGTAATGGCTATTTTGTGTGCCACAGTGAAAGTGGTAGTAGCCTCATTACTGCTAGCATCCTCGGCTTTTATGGTATGGTCTCCCCGAGAGGTTGAGGGAATAGTGAAGGTGATATTGCTGAAACTGCCCGTGGCATTGGTGATAGCAGAGCCGACATTGGTGGCGTCAAAGTAGAGGGTTATATTTGAGCTGATAGCAAAGCTGGTGCCGTTAACGGTAACAGTGTCGCCAACACTCCCTGAGGTGGGAGTAATGATTATATTTGCCGAGATGGTAAAGATGGTAGTGGGAGAATCGTCATCGGCATCTTCTCCCTTCACATTATAGGTCCCGGCAAGTCTCTCCGGCACGGTAAAGGTGGCATCACTAAAGCTGCCATCGGCATCGGTAGTAGCCGAGCCGACACTGGTGTCGTCAAAGTAGATGGTTACACTTGAGCTGGCTTTGAAGCCGGTGCCGTCAACTGTAACCGCGTCCCCGACAGAGCCTGATGAAGCACTCAGTGTAACCTTTGACCTTATTGTAAAATTTGTAGAATTGCAAGCATCACCTGCGCTCGTTGTTGCCGTAACAGCATACTGTCCTCTGGCTTTTGTTGGTACGGAGAAGACGGTGATAAAAGCACCAGTACCATCACAGTAACCAGTGGCAACAGTAATTGTACCGAACGTAACAGTGTAGGCTCTGTCCGGAGTGAATCCTAGACCATTAACCGTTACCGACGTCCCCACAGGACCATTGTAAGAAGATAAACTTATTGAGCCCATTAAAGCCGCCAGTGCTGGTGTCGCCGGTATGGCTATCATCAGCAGAGAAAGGGAAAGGATAAGAGCGAACGCCAGGGTGCGAAAAACCTTCTTATATTGCACTATCTACCTCCAGCATTTTTGTCAAAGTCAGCTAAATAGTAAATTATGCTCTGATGTGCTGTCAACTCCCCAAAAAGATGACAAAGTAGTATTGACTGATATAGAACATTTGTGCTACTATGAACATCGCACCGCTGAGATTATTGAGGATATACGCCATGTGTTGGGATGAGACTTTACTCCGAAAATCCTGATTTTCGGAGGCCCCGAACGAGGGACAGGATTTACCCCCGGAGTATTGCCACTACAAGGATGATGGTTGCGAACTTGCTGACTCATGTCTTGACTGTCCCTTTCCCGACTGTATCTATGCTCAGCCCGGCGGCAAACAGCAGTGGCTCAAGGAGTTGAGAGACAGGGAGGTGTTGAGGTTGTTCACTGCTCAGGGCAAGGGAGTGAAGGAGCTGGCTTTTGTTTTCGGCGTTAGTCGGCGCACCATCCAGCGGATACTGAAGAGGGCTAGAAATGAATAAGACTTCTATCATGGCACAGTTAAATCGGCTTGACATTGAGCGCTTGAGAGGATATCGGGAGCTGCTCGATTTCTACCACGGTCGGCAGTGGGAGGGGAGAGAGGGGTGGGGGGAGAAACGGCTGACCTTCAACTATACCAAGGTCTTCATTGATAAGGTTACCTCATACCTGATATCCGGCATTAACTTTGCCGTAGATGCCGTCGGTGATTCCGACGAAGCCAAAACAAAAGCCCGTGGCGCCGAAGCCGCCCTGCGCCAGGTCTATGAGGATAATAACCTGGAGCAGCTTGACCTTGAGACCGAGATTGATTGCGCCATCCTTGGCGATGCTTGCTATAAGGTTACCTGGGACGGGGAGGCGAAGAAGGTGAGGGTTACCGCCCCCGATGTCCAGGGAATTTATGCCTGGTGGCTGGGCGATGATACCTCAAGGATGTGGCGGGTGGCTTCTAAATACAGCCTGAGCGCTGAGGAGAGCGAGTTCCTCTATCAGGTAAAGCCCAAGGGTAAGACGGCGACTGTCGTTGAGCTGTGGACCGACGCTGAATTTGAGCTCTACCTGGATGACACCCTGCTTGAGAAGAAGCCCAACCCCTACGGCTTTATCCCCTTTGTTATCTACCCCAACCTCAGGGAGCCGAAGAGGTTCTGGGGTATCTCCGACCTGTCGCAGATTATGGAGTCGCAGCGGGAGCTTAATCGGGCGATGTCGCAACTCTCGCGGATACTGGAGCTATCGGGCAATCCCATCGCCGTCTTGGAGAATGTGGAAGAGGCGGAGGATATTGCCGTCAAACCGGGGGTGGTGTGGACTATCCCCGAGGAGGCTAAGGCTTATCTCCTTGACCTGCTGCAGGGTGGTGGGGTGAGGCTACACATAGATTATATCAATCTGCTCTATCGGACGATGCATGATATCGCCGAGTCTCCACGGGCTGCCTTTGGCGGCACCGAGAGGGACTTATCCGGGGTAGCCCTTGAGATTGAGCTTAACCCCCTGCTTCAGAAGGTGAGGCGGAAGAGAATCATTAGAACTGTCGTCTATAACCGTAGAAACCGCATGATTCTCAACCTCCTGGAGAAATACCACGGAGTGAAGTTTGGTGAAAACCGCTTGCGCATAATCTGGAGTCCGATACTGCCCCAGGATTTAAGCCGGCTGGTATCTAATGAGCAGACACTGGTCCAGAGTGGTATCCATTCCCGGCGGGGGGCTATGGAGGAGGTGGGGATTGAAGACCCGGAGAACGAGTTTAAGCGCTGGCTGGAGGAGAGGGAGACAATCCTCAGAATGAATAGACAACTTAATTCACCCAGAAAAATCTCTGATTTTTCTGGGAACCCGAATAACGCTAAGTCAACTCGCGGCGGAGAGGGAGAGAGAGCTTTAGCCGCCGAGGCTGTAGACGCTAGCGAATCTTCATCGTAAGGAGGGTGAAAATTGCCGAAAAAGAATAATCAAGACCAGAGTCCCGCCGAAGAGGAAAGCACCGCCACTAGAATTGCCGAGCTTGAGCAGCTTATCGCTCAAAAGGAGAGGGAGCTTGCCGATAAGGACTCCCGCATCTCCGAGCTTGAGCAGGCAGTAGCTGATAGGGATAGCCAGATTGCTGCCCTCAACCAGTCTATGCCTGAGCTTGAAAGCCGGTTATCTCAGGCGGTGGAGGCTTATCGGGTGCTGGTGGTCAAGGCAAACCCGGCTGTGCCCGAGGAGCTGATAAGCGGGGACAGCATTGAGGGGATTGACCAATCTCTGGCTAATGCCCAGGTCCTTGTTGATAGGGTAAGGCAGGAGCTGGAATCTGAAATCGCCGCCGCAAAAATCCCGGCGGGGGCGCCACTGAGGACGCCGCTGGACTTCTCGGCGCTATCCCCAAAGGAGAAGATTCAATACGCAATAGGAGAAAGGAGATAAAAAATGCCATTAACATTAGATGAGGCAGCCAAGCTGTCAAACGATATGCTTTTGCAGGGGGTGGTGGAGACCATAGTCAAGGACTCACCCGTCCTTCAGCAGCTACCATTCATTGAGATTGTGGGCAATGTCCTTACCTATAACCAGGAAAAGACCCTGCCCACCATAGATTTCTATAACGTTGGTGATACCTGGGCTGAGTCAACCCCAACCTTTGAGCAGAAAACGGCAAGCCTGAAGATTATGGGTGGTGATGCCGATGTTGATAACTTCCTCAAGGCGACCAGGAGTAATATCCAGGACCTAGAGGCAGCCGTGGTCGAACTCAAGGCTAAGGCGCTCAAGGACAAGTTTGAGGATACCTTTATCTACGGCGATGCTTCAGATAACAAGCAGTTTGATGGTCTGAGGAAGCTGATTGATACCACCACCGCCTCTGACCAGGTAATTGCCATGGGGGACAGTGGGGCTACCCTTACCCTGGCGAAACTGGACGAGCTTATTGACGCCGTAAAGGGTGGCAAGCCCGCCCTGCTGCTGATGAGCCGGCGCTCAAGGCGCAAGATTAACGCCCTGGTCAGGGCTGCCGGCGGCATGATTGAGACCGATAGGGATAACTGGGGCAACTTCATCCAGTTGTGGGACGGCATCACGATTGGCGTCAATGACTGGATTCTGGATACCCATGTCCTTAGCGGTGGGGTGGAGACGGACACCACCGGCGGCGAATGCTCCACCATCTATGCCTTCCAGATAGGCGAGGGGGCACTATGCGGCTTAACTGGCCCCGGACATATCACCGTGGAGCCGATAGGCTCACTTGAGACCAAGGACGCATCACGGACCCGAATTAAGTGGTACTGCTCGCTGGCTCTGTTCAGCTCAATCAAGGCGGCCGCTTTAATCGGCGTTCAGGACTAAAGTAAATTTTGGGGAGAAAAAATGGAAAACAAGGACGTAGCTCAGTGGAAATGTCGTTATCGGCTTGAGAAGAGGGATGGCGATATAAACGCCTGCCAGTCGCCGGAGGAAAGACTCGCCTTTTTGGGAAATACCAGCCCTTATGAGGTTATAGAGGGTGAGGGTAACTGCCTCTTAAATACCGGCATTGATGAGATGTGGGACTTAATTGTCGGCGATTCGTCTAACCACTTCAATAACGCCAGCGCCCAGATTGGCGTTGGTAACTCCAATACGGCGGCTAATGCTTCCCAGACCGACCTTCTGGGTGCCAGTAAGACCTACAAGGGGATGGAGACCAGTTATCCCACCTCTACTTCTCAAAAGGCAACCTTTAAGGCTAGCTTCGGTGAAAGCGATGCCAACTATACCTGGAATGAGTGGGTGGTGAAGCAGTCCTCTAGTGCCAAGTGCCTTAACCGGAAGGTTGACGCTCTGGGGACAAAGTCAGGCGGTACCTGGACTCTTGAGGTTAGTATCACCTTGAGCTAGTGAGCTCTTTATTGACTTTGGATGAGGGGGAAGACTTAAGCTTTCCCCCTTGTCCTATTGGGGGGGGGGTAAATGCCGAACTTGTATGAATACTATAACACTGGTGACAATAGTTATAACCCAAACTATGGCAACATAAACTGGAGTGCCCAGACCTTTACCCCAGCCACAGCCCATAAAATCACCAGCGTCAAACTAAAGCTCTACCGTCTTGGCTCGCCAGGCACTGTTACTGTTGGTATCAGAGCTACCGATGGTAGCGGACACCCCACTGGCGGTGACTTATGTGTTGGCACTATTGATGGGAATACCCTCACTACTAATACTGCCGGTGCTTGGTATGAGATAACCCTTGGCGCTGGTTATGACCTCTCTGCAAGCACGAAGTATGCCATAGTGGTAAGAGCACTTGGCGGGGATACTGAGAATTGGGTTGCGTGGCGGATGCACTATGGTTCTCCTACCTACAGTGGTGGAAACGCAGAATTCAGCTCTAATGGTGGGTCAAGCTGGACTTCCTATGCCAGTATTGACTTTATGTTTGAGGACTGGGGGGAGGAGGCAGTAGCTGAAAAGACCTCATCCGATACTGGCTCCGGTGCCGATGCCCTGACTTCGGGCAATCCGGCGGCAACTTTGGTCAAAGCCGAGAGCGGCGCTGGCGTTGATGCCCCGACTTCCCTTCTGGCTGTTCTGGCCCGGGCAGAGACGGGGGCAGGGGTAGATGCTTATACCTCGCTGGAGCAGTCGGAGGCTAAGACCTCGTCTGATTCCGGCTCCGGTACTGAAGCATCAACGCAAGCAGCGGCGTTAACCGAGGCTGAGGCTGGCACCGGCTTAGAGGCTTTGCTGGCAAGAATTCTGGGTCTAACCGAGACTGGCGCTGGCTTAGATGTGGTGGCTCAGGCTCAGGCAATGCTGGGAGGAGCTGAGGTTGGCTCCGGGGCTGATGCCTATGTCTCGCTGGTAATCTTTGAAGCCAGGTTTTCATCCGATGTTGGCTCGGGGGTAGAGGGCGCACCGGTGCCGACCGCGCTCTTGACGGGCAGTGAAAGCGGCTCCGGTATTGACGCCATTATTGCCCGTTTACTGGCTTCCCCTGATGCTGGCTATGGTGTTGAAGCCGCTCAACTCGTCGGGCTGGTCAAGGAGCTGTTTGTCGCTGAGCTGGGGCAAGGCGTGGACGCCCTCGTTGTCAGGAGGAGCATATCTGCTGGCGGTGAAGGCACGAAGTTCTTTGGTGGGGGGCACAAGCCCCCACATCGGGCGAGTTAAGCCCGGAGAGGAGGTTTTAGATTATGGACCTAAACACGATGAGAGATATCCTCAGGCGCGACCTGAAGGATGAGGACCCGGCGAACTACCGCTGGAGCGATGACGAGCTGGACAGGCACATCGCTCACGCGGTAAAAGAGTTCTCGGAAGCGGTGCCTTTGCCGGCAGAAGCCACCCTGCCCACCACCCCGGGTTCCAGGGTGATTGATATATCATCCCTCACCGATAGGATTATGGTGGAGGCGGCGGAGTATCCCATAGGCAATTTCCCACCCGCCTACCAGAGGTTTGCTCTCTGGGGGCATGCCCTGACCATTTTTGGCGATGAAGTCCCCGATGGCTCTAACTGCATCGTCTATTACGGTATGCTCCATACCCTTGACGCCCAGGGGTCTACCGTCCCCGCCAAGCATGAGGACCTGATTGCTATCGGCGCCGGGGGCTACGCCGCTGTGGGCTGGGCGAGCTATGCCATCAATAAGGTTAGCCTCGGCGGCACCGACACCCCGGGGGAGTTCCTCAACTGGGGCAATGCTAAGCTAAAGCAGTTTAGGAGCGAGCTAAAGAGGCTGGGGAGGAGAAATCAGGTCAGAATCCGCCAGCTCTACAGGATATAAAGGAGGCTATGATGACAGTGAAAGAAGCATCACTCAAGACCAAAGAGGGCTTGCCCAAGGAGGCATTTGCCCTCGTCGGCGACCCTGATAACCCTGATACCTGGAAGCTGCCCCATCATAAGAAGACCATCTTCAGAGCCCTGAAGGGGAAGCTTGATATTGAGAAGACGGTTGACTGGGAGCGGATGCCGGCGGCGGTGGCGGCTATATCCCGGGGTGGTTACCGGGGGAGGAGGGTTGATGCCAGCCCCGAGGAGATACTCCAGATAGCCAGGCACCTGGCAGACCACTACCGCCATGCCGGTAGGCCGTTACCCGATACCCTGGCGGCACTGGTATAGAGGTTAAAGAAATGCAGGATTTAGCGCAGCTTATCAAGAGCCTTATCAGACCCTTTATCGTCGTCAGCGGCTTTACCCTCTACGGCATCTGCATTTTGACTGAGGTGGAGGTGCCAGCACTATTAGCCGGGCTGGTCTCGGCGGTTATCGTGGAATACTTTGGTGAAAGAGCCGTCAAAAGGCTTAAAGAAAAATGATTAGGTTGAAAGAGATACTGCTATACTTGCTGGCCCAGAGGTTCTGGTTGGGGCTGGCTCTGGTCCTTGGCGGGGCTGGTCTCATCCTAGTTCACTATATTGACTATGGCGGCACATTGCATTTTACCTTCCCTGACCACGGGACTGCCGGTCTAATCCTGGTCATCATCGGTGCCTTACTAGCCGGGCTAAAGCCAGGGGTCAAGCGAAGGTAATAGAGGGGGTGAAGCTATGAGAAGTCTATCATCAACATTGCTTGCCGCCCAGCAGGAGGCTACCTATGCCCCCTATGTCAGGGTGGAAGCATCCGATAAGCACTGCGGGGTGGTTAACCTGCATTGGGCAAGGCTCTATACCGGCTCGGAGGATGATTACTTCCACGCTGTGACCATGCCTGAGGATGGTTCCCTCATCAGGGTCAGGATAACGCCCACCGGTGATTCCAGAAAACTGTATCGCCAGCGGGTGCCCAGTCCAGACCCCCAGTCCGATTTCAGCCAGTGGGTCTACACCAACCAGTATGATGCGGTTACCGTCGCTTGTTGCTCCCTGGGGGCTGAGGTCTCTATCTTCTGGATTAAGAGCGACCGCAAGGTCTACCAGCTAAAGAGCACTGACTACGGCGCTAGCTGGGGAAGCCCTCAACTCATTGGCTATACCCCCACCCCCGCCATCAATGGCATTGCCGCCTCGTATAAGCCCAACGGCGATATCGCCCTCTTTTTCGCTGACCAGGCGACCCTCTACATAATGAAGCGAATAAACGGTAGCTGGGGGGATAGGGTCGCCTGGGACAAGTCCACCGGCGACCTTTCCGGTGTCGCCACCGTTTATGGTGATGACTGGAACCTTTTTGTTACCGGCAAGGACTCAGATGGTAATTTTAAATTGTGGTCGCTGGTCTATGGTGATGGCGGGGATGTGGCGGCTGGCGCCTGGTCGGAGCTGAGGGAGTTTGCCTCCGCCCCATCAGACGGCAGCTTTGAGTACCGGACGCCCTTTATGGATAAGCCCGATGTCTATCGCTGCTTCTTTGTTGAGAAGTTCAACGGCGACAAGCCGTATAGCCGTCCCTTCTGGTCGCACTCAGCCGTGGGTGGTAAGTTTATTGACAACCTCTGGTATGAGCCAGTGCCGTTCAATCTTTCCAGCCAGTATGGCATGGCTATCGCCCACCATGGCGAGTATTGCTGGCTGTCTACCCCCTACGGCGTGTGGCGGGCTGAGCTGACCGCCGAGAGCCTGGACTTATCCGCCGACCTCCTCTCATCAAGGCTGGAGCTTGCTGAGACCAGGGGTAGTCTTACCGTGGAGCTGAGGAATGACGATGGGAGGTATGCTTCGCCGGGAGAGGGGGAGACTTCTGCCCTTGACATCGGCGGTCAGCTTGAGTTCGGCCCCGGCTATGCTACCTCTCAGGGAGGTGAGACCGGCTCCGGGCTTGCCTTCACCCTCAATGCCTATGAGCATACCAGCGCCGGCGGTAAGGCGAGTCTGATCCTTCATGCCGCCGACGGCTGGAGCCTGATTCAGGGCTGGAGAGCCAGGCACCAGTTCCGCTGGAACAAGGAAGGTGATGAGCTGAATGTTAAACAAATACTTCAGTTTGTGCTCGCCAGGGTGGGGCTGAGGCTTGAGGCGAAGTCCCAGTCGGCGGTTTTAACCGGCTACTACCCCGATTTCACCATCAACCCCAATAATAGCGGTGACACCATTATCCGCCGCCTCCTGTCCTTCGTCCCGGACATTTTATTTATTGAAGGCAATACAGCCTACGTGGTGAACCCCCTAGCCACCGATAGCTCCGTCTATAGCTATGGTCTCTCGCATTATATTCTGGGTGGTAGCTATGAAAAGGCGGCTCAGGAGCTTAACCGCGTCCAGGTTGAGGGTTATGACCCGGTGGAGGACAAGACGATAGTGGTTGACTGCTTTAGCTGGGACCAGATAGACAGGCTCTACGACCGGCTAAGGCAGCTTGAGGACAAGAATATAGATAGTGTGACCAAGGCGGAGGAGAGGGGGGAGGCTTATCTGAGGGGGGCGGA
>CAZDHX010000020.1:0-24165 GCA_964505425.1 uncultured Dehalococcoidales bacterium
GGTGACGGCTGGTATCCTGGAAAGGTTGAGGTTTAGCAGCAAGGAGGTAAAATTGGTGGCGGTTATGGTCAGGGAGCACCTCAGACCGGGGCAGATGAGTCAGCAGGGACTTCCCACTCATCGCGCTATTTACCGTTACTTTCGTGACACTGAAGGGGCGGGGATTGATATACTATTTTTAAGCCTCGCCGACCACCTCGCCAGCCGGGGACCAGAGTTAGACCTGGCGGGATACAAGGAGCATGCCCGCATGGTGGAGTATGTCTTAGCCCAGCATCTTGAGCAGGAGAAAGTGACCACCCCACCCAAATTGGTTAGCGGGTATGATATAATTAATAGTTTTGGTTTGAAGCCGGGACCAAAGATTGGTAAACTACTGGAGGCGGTGCGGGAGGCGCAAGCCTCGGGAGAGATAGCTACTAGGGAGGAAGCTCTATCTTATATTCGTGAATACTTGTTGACGAAAGCGGGATAAATATGCGGAGAACAAACACGATTATACTAATAATAGTTTTAGTTATCTTCGCCTTTGCCCTGTGGGTAGTTTTTCCTCTTAATGGGGAAAGGTTTGGGCGGCAGGGTATTCGCCTCGGGCTGGACTTGCAGGGTGGGCTTCACATCGGGTATCGGGCTGACCTGTCTTCAGTGACGCCGGGTGAGGAAAAGGCAACCCTTGAAGGGGTGATGGCAGTTATTGAAAACCGGATTAACCCCTTGGGGGTGACCGAGCCCGTCATCCAGATACAGGGGGATGACCGCATAATGGTGGAGTTGCCCGGACTTAATATCACCGACGCTGAAAAAGAACGCCTCGGGCGGGTTGCTCTGCTTGAATTTCGAGAACAGAAAACGGATGAGAACGGCAATGTGACCTGGGTTCCGGCAACGGGGACGATTGATGGGCAAGAGAAGGTGCTCAACAGCAGTTACTTTAAAGAGAATACCTATGTAAGTACAAGCGAGCTGGGTGGAGTCTTACTCGTTTTTGAGTGGAATGAAGAAGGGAGTCAGCTATCAGAGCAGGTTACGGGGCGGCTTATCGGTAAGCCGCTGGGTATTTTTGAAGGGGATGAGCCGCTGCTAGGGGATAATGGTCAACCGATAGCACCGATTGTCAAGTCGGTTATTACAACCAGCGGTCAGATTCAGGGTCTGAGCTTGCAGGAAGCCCAGACCCTGTCCAAGCAATTGAATGCCGGGCGCTTGCCCGTCCCTCTGGAAATAATCTATGACCAAACGGTATCACCACTCTTGGGCGCCGATTTCATTACCATGAGCCTCATGGCGGGGATTATCGGCATAATTCTGGTCATGCTGTTTATGATTGTCTACTATCGCATGTCCGGCTTTCTAGCCAGCCTGGCGCTCATTTTCTACGGGGTGGTGGTGCTGGCGATATTCAAGCTATGGCCGGTCACCTTGACCCTGGCGGGTATTGGCGGTTTTGTCCTGTCTATTGGCATGGCGGTGGATGCCAATGTGCTCATCTTTGAGCGGATGAAGGAGGAATTGAGGGCAAAGCGGACATTGGGAGCTGCCATTGAGGCTGGTTTTAACCGTGCCTGGACAGCCATCAGGGACAGCAATGTAACTACCATTATCGTGTGTGTTATTCTCATTTGGCTGGGCAGCAGCATCGTGGAGAGTGCTCCGGTAACCGGTTTCGCAGTGACACTTCTTATCGGTGTGCTGGTAAGCATGTTCAGTGCCATCATCGTTACTCGCACCCTCCTACGGCTGTTCGTGGGCACGCCTCTGGCTAAGAAGCCTATGCTATTTAGTGCTTACTTGGGGAAGGAATGATGTTTGATATTGCTGGTAAAAGGTTTGTGTTCTTAATTATCTCGGAGATAATTATCCTGATTGGCATTATTGCTCTGGTGGTCTTAGGTCTCAAGCCGGGGATTGAGTTCAGTAGCGGCTCCATGTTGACGGTAAACTTTGAGCAGCCGGTGGAGCGGGTGGAGCTGGAGCAGGAGTTAGCCAATCTGGGCTATAACAATGTTATTATCCAGCGCACCGGCGGGGGCGATTTTCTTATCCGCACCCCTGAGCTAACCGCAGAGGAGAAGATCGCCGTGGAGGAAGCCCTGAGTGCCAGGTTCGGCTCCCTGACCGAGAGGGAGTTTAACTCGGTGTCACCTATGGTGGCGGCAGAGACCGCCTATAACGCGATTATTGCGGTGGCTGTTGCCGCCGTGGGCATACTCCTCTATATTACCTGGGCATTTCGCCGCATGCCCCGCCCCTTCCACTATGGCGTCTGCGCCATCATCGCCCTGGTGCATGATGTTGTGGTGGTAACGGGGGTCTTCGCCATACTGGGCGCTATTATGGGCTGGGAGATTAACCTGATGTTTATCACCGGCGTTTTAGCCGTTATCGGTTACAGTATTAATGACACGGTGGTTATTTTTGATAGAATACGTGAGAATCTGAGCCGGGGCATAAGCGCTGATTTTGAGGTGGTGGTCAACACCAGCCTGGTTGAGACCATGAGCCGTTCCCTGAATACCAGCCTGACCACCTTATTTGTGGTAATAGCCCTGCTGCTGTTTGTTGGGGCATCAATTCAGAACTTCGCCATAGTTTTACTCATTGGCATCGTTTCCGGCACCTATAGCTCAATCTTTATTGCCGCCGCCCTGCTCATAATCTGGGAGAGGAAGGAGTGGGGTCGCCTCTTTCGCCCAGCTCGGGCGTCAAAGTAGGGAGTGTATTTCCCTTATTGCCGTGAGCAGGCGGTCAATCTTTGGTGCCACAGCACTGCGTGGTGACTTGCCGAGGGGGTCATCAATACTGGTGTTACCCAGGAGAATATCAAGGGTGGCTTTTATTGAAGCCGCCAGGGCACTGAGATTATAGCCACCCTCCAGAGTAAAGACCAGACGACCCTCACATAGCTCATCGGCTAACCCCCTGATAACCCTGGCTATCTCACCGAACCCGGAGACGCTAAGCTGCATCAGGGCTAGCTCGTCAGCCCAGTGGGCGTCGTAACCGGCGGAGACCAGAACAAGCTGGGGCTTAGACTTTTTGGCTGCCGGCGCAATGACCTGCTCAAAGACCTGTAGGTATTCATTATCGCCGCAGCCGGCGGGCAGGGGTATATTAACTGTAGTCCCCTTGCCTGCCCCCCGGCCCGTCTCCTCAACACCGCCCGTCCCCGGGTAGAAGGGATACTGGTGGGTTGAGATGTACATCACCTCGGGGCGGTCGTAAAAAATTTCCTGAGTCCCGTTGCCGTGGTGGACATCAAAGTCAATAATCAGGACGCGTTCAAGCTTATGTCTAGCCAGGGCGTGCTCGGCGGCAATGGCGATATTGTTAAAGAGGCAGAAGCCCATAGCCCGGCGGGGGGTGGCGTGGTGACCGGGGGGTCTGACCAGGGCAAAGGCGCTAGTTATTTTCCCCTCCATAACCGCTTCCACAGCGGCAATAACACCGCCGGCAGCATAGAGGGCAACCTCGTAGGAATCGGGCGATATTATGGTATCGGCGTCAAGCCAGCCGCCGCCCTTTTCGGCGATACCCCGGATATGCGAGATATGCTGTTTGGTGTGCACCAGCGATAGCTCTTCAACCGAGGCGGCTCTGGGTTTAATCGGGGTTAGCTGTTTCTTGAGCCCGGTCTCCTCAAGGTGGGAGACGGTTGCTTCCAGCCTCCCCGCATTTTCCACATGCCTTCCAATGCCATGCTTGAGATAGATAGGGTCATAGACCAGGCCTACTTTCATAGCCGCTTGATGATACCAGATACAATTTAGATAGGCAAGGTGAGGTTGAAAATAATTGAGTTCACGAGCCTAATGCATTATACTGGTATTGCGGGGGGTGAGATTATGCTGGTATTACAAAATCTCCGCTTAAAATTAAATGGCAACGCCATCATTGATGATTTAAACCTTGAGGTTAAAGAGGGTGAAATCCACGTGATTCTGGGGGAGAACGGGACGGGCAAGACCACCATCGCCTACCTCATAATGGGGGTGAATAACTACAGGCCCACCGCGGGCAAGATGCTTTTTGAGGGCAATGATATTGCCGACCTTTCCGTCTCCCAGCGGGCGAAGATGGGGATAAGCCTCGCCTGGCAGGAGCCAGTCCGCATTGAGGGGCTGACGGTCAGGGACTATCTGAGCATCAGCGGCAAGAATCAGGGGGTTAAGAATATTGATGGCTATTTGCGCATGGTGGGGCTGGAGCCGGCACAGTACCTGGACAGGGATATTGACGCCACCCTCAGTGGCGGGGAGAGGAAGAGGATTGAGATGGCTTCGGTGCTGGCGATGCGCCCCAAACTGGCCATACTTGATGAGCCTGACTCTGGCATAGATATTGTCGCCCTGCCGTTGATATTTAACGGCATCACCGAGATGAGCCGGCAGGGCTCAGCGGTTTTAATGATTACCCACAGTGAGAAGATGGCAGAGATAGCCCAGCGCGTGTCTATACTATGTGCTGGCAGGATAATCAGGACGGGGACACCCCTGGAATCGAGCCGGTGGTTCAGGGACAACTGCCGTACCTGCCCCCATGTCAACAAGCCGACTGAGTTAGTAGCATGACTGTCCAATCAATGGAAAAAGAGTATCGGGGGATACTTGACGCCTACGAAAAGGCGGGTGGGGACAAGAGCGCCTTAAAAAGCAAGGACGTCGCCAAGCTGGTTATTCATAAGAACAAGGTGCTTGGCAGTGACGGCGTCAAGGGGATAAAGATAGAGACCAGGGAGACCAAGAGCGGGGTTGATGTCCATCTTATAGTAGAAGAAGGGGCTAAGATACCACACCCCCTCCACCTCTGCTTCGGCATGCTCCCCAAGGAAGGACTGCAGGAAATCATCATGAAGGTGACGGCTAAGGATAACAGCGAGGTAGGCGTCATCGCCCACTGCATCTTCCCCAATGCGGTCAAGGTGATACACAAGATGGACGCCGATATTGAGATTGGCAATAACGCCAAGTTTGATTATAAGGAGACCCACTATCACGGTGAGGCCGGCGGCACCGAGGTAATTCCTAAGGGGAAGGTCAGGGTGGGGAAGGGTGGGGTGTGGCAGAGCACCTTCGCCCTGAGCGAGGGGCTGGTCGGCAGGCTGGACTATGACTTTGAGGTCTTCTGCGATGAGAAGGCGGTGGCGGAGCTGGTGGTGAAGGCGTATGGCAGGGGCTCTGATGATATAAAGGTACTGGAGAAAATCCACCTCAATGGGACGGGGGCGAGGGGTCTGGCTAAGAGCCGCATCGTCCTCAGCGATAAGGCTAAGGCTGAGATAAGGGGGGAGACCTACGGCAATGCCCCCTACGCCCGAGGACACGTTGACTGCATGGAGCTGGTCAACGGCACCGAGGCGGTCGCCCTCGCCATACCCATCGTCTCGGTAACCAACGATAAAGCAAAGGTAACCCACGAAGCGGCTATCGGCAGCATTGATAGAAGACAGGTAGAGACCTTGATGGCCAGGGGGCTGGACGAGGGTGAAGCGGTGGACGTCATCGTCAGGGGTATTTTGAGATAATGGAGCAGTCGGGAGTGAGGTGTCGCTGGACTTAACCAAGGTGGCGGCTCAAATCTGGGGCATGGTTGCCGGACTGAAAGCCGGCGACGAGGAAAGGCGAGAGCGCCTTCGCTATGCCCTGGAAGTCCTGCGTGATAAGTCCATTGACCTTGACCGCCTGCGAAAGAGGATAGAGGATAGCCAGCGCAAGACCACCTGGCTGGTGGCGGGTCTGGCTGACGGGCTTGACCAGTGCCATAAACCGCCACCCCTCCCCGAAGAATTTACGGTTGTCGCCACCGACGGCTCCCACATTGATGTTGACCGGCATAAGTCGGCAAGGTGCTATTTAATAAATATCGGCTCGGCTGTCCTTGACTACGGCACTCGCCCCGATGCCCGCCTTGATAGCTTCCCTCAACTCTACTTCGGTGATGAAGACCTGGTGATTGCCTCAGACAAAGGTCGGGGGCAACAAATAGAGGGTCCGCTGCTGGGCATCAAGCGCGCCGTTGAGGAGATTAAGTTTTTAACCGGTCTGGCTAAGGGACTGCCGCCAAGTAGTCCAGCTTTAGCCCTGCTTGACGGCTCGCTGATTCTGTGGGGTCTTGAAGCCTACCCCGATTTTGTCACCGAGGCACTTTTAGATAAGGGCTTTATACCCTGTCTTGAGGAAATAAGGAAGCAGAAGATTGCCCTCGCCAGCTACATAAGCTTCCCCCGCTCCACCGATGTCGTCAACGCCCTGCGGGTGGCGATTTGCCCCTACGAAGCCCCCGACTGCGACTGCTACTGCCCCAACAGGGCTAAAGATTGTGATAAAGTAGCCGGCGTCCAGGACCGCGAGCTATTTATGAATTTATTGGCTCAGGGAGAGAGGTCGGCTTTATTTATCAGCCAGTCGTCCATCGTTCAGAAACGCTACGGGGAGCACCGGGTCTATTTCTTCTATCTCAGGCTGGATGATGAAATCGCCCGCGTTGAGATTCCGAGATGGGTGGCAGAGGACGAAGGCTTGCTCAATCTGACTCACGGTTTAATTTTAGACCAGTGCCGGCGGGGTCTGGGCTATCCGGTGGCATTAAGCGAAGCCCACGAAAAGGCGGTCGTCACCACCGCCGATAGAGAAGAGTTCTGGCGGGTGGTAGAATCTTTAATGGTGGAAGAAAAAATGCCCACCCCCACCTCCGCCAAGAGTTTCAGTAAGAGGACAAGGTGGGTTTAGGGTATAATAAAAAGAGGGCGGTAGCCCTCTTAAACTCCCGGTTGGGGGGAGAAGATGAGACGAATACTATTACCAGTTCTAGTTATCGGGGTTATTTTGTTAGGCGCTTGTGGGGCACCATCTGCGCCACCAGTTGAACTTCCGACTACTCCTCCACCGACTGAAGAAGAACCTGACTACACATCTTGGATAGCTTGGCAGCTTAAAGAATTGAATCAAACCATGATACAGCTTCTTTCCCCTGTTGTTGGGGTTACTAAAACAGAGGTTTTTTCTTTTGTGATTTGCTTTAATGCGGAGGGACAGCCAATACATGAGTTTGGACTGCCGGCTTCCACTTTTCTCGAAGCAAAGACGCATATCAATAATGCCTATTGGCTAACAAACAAGAGTAAATTACCTGACGAAGTATGGGCACGTGATGTCAGTACAGAAGAAATAGTTGAAGAGGTTTCTGAGGCATTAGCTCTCCTTAACCTACAAGTGTCGTATAGCTGTTCGTGGCAAGAGGATGAGGTTAAACGGATTACAGAAACTGGTTATCCATCTGCTTATCTTCCACCATCGGAGGGAGGCTTTATCCGCGGCCTTAGCGAGATTTGCGATACCTACCGGGAGGAATTGTCTAGAATGATAAGCAAGCTCGAGCTTATTTTGTCTAGATTGCCAAGCACAACAGGTGCAGAGGGCTAAAAAGGAGGCTAAACTAATGGGAAGCAAAGGCAGAAAGAACGTCAAGAAACCCAAGAAGGCAGCAAAGAAGAAATAAAAGAAGAAACACATGCCTGAAGCATCAAACAGAGTGGGCGAGGTTATCCAAGTCAGCACTGCGGATTTTGTCGCCCAGTGCTATGAGCTTTACCAGATTCCCCCGCTGGGCAGTCTGGTGAAAACAAAAGACCAGCAGCTTGAGCTGTACGGCATCGTCTATAACGCCGCCACCACCAGCCTTGAGCCGGGCAGGCGCCCCATTGCCCGCGGCAGGGAGGAAAAGACCGAGGAGGGAATTTATCAGACAAGCCCCCAGCTACTAAAACTGCTCAAGAGCGAGTTCGGGGCGGTGGTGGTGGGGCATAAGGATAATGATAAGCTCTATCATTACCTACCGCCGACGCCGGCAAAAATCCACAGCTTCGTCTATCAGTGTACCCCGGCTGAGGTTATGGAGTTCGGGAAATCGTTTGACTTCCTTAATATACTGCTCAACGCCCGCCTGCCGGTATCAACCGAGGAGCTTGTCGCCGCCTCTCTGCGCCAGATGAGCCAGGCGTATGAAGACCGAAAGACCTTTCTCGTCGCCGCCGGCAAGGAATTAGCTTTATTGCTCAGTGGCAACCTTAGCCAGCTCAAAGCCATTCTGGGGAGGATTAAGCCATGACCCAGGAAAATCAGAAGCTCGGTATTGTCGTCTCCGGCTCGCTGAATAAGGGGGTGGAGGTCAGGCTTGATAGCTCCGCCTCGGTGGAGGATATGGTGGTGGGGCGGTTCGTCACCATTGAGGGGCAGAAGCGGCGCTTCTTCGGCATGATAACCGATGTCAGCCTGGGCGTAACCGACCCCACATTGACCGTAGTTCCGCCCGATGTTTCCGACCCCTTTACCGCCGAGGTAATCTCCGGCACCGGCACCTTCGGCACGATTCACGTCTCCCCCTCTCTGGTCATCGGCGGCGACGCGAGCACCATGCTTGAGGGACCGCAGGTGGTCAAGACCATCCCCAGCCACTTTTCGGAGGTCAGGCTTGCCTCGCAGAGGGACGTTGAGCTTGTCTTCGGCACCGAGGATGAAAAGAGGTTCTTTATCGGCACGCCGCTGGATATGGAGACCAAGGTCTGCCTCAACCTGGAGGAATTTGTCAAGCGCTCCAACGGCGTCTTCGGCAAGAGCGGTACCGGCAAGACCTTTCTCACCCGCCTGCTTTTAATCGGCATGCTGCAGAGGGGGACGGCGGTAAATCTGGTCTTTGATATGCACAGCGAGTACGGCTGGGAAAGCCGCGACGAGCGGGGACGGAGGGTTAAAGGATTAAAGCCATTCTTCCCCTCGCAGGTGGCGGTTTTTACCCTTGATGAGGAGAGCTCACTGAGACGGAAGGTCAGCACCGATTTTGTCGTCAGGATAGGCTTTGACGAGATAGAGCCGGAGGACATTGCTTTATTGCGCCAGACCCTGAATCTGACCGACCTCGCCGTTGAAGCCGTCTATCAGCTAGCCAGAAGGTTCGGCAAGACCTGGCTTGAAGACACCCTCAAGTTGAAAAGCGTTGATGAGTTGCCCGAAGGTCTGAATATCCATGAGAGCACCCTGCAGAACCTGCAGCGTGGTCTGGCGACTATTGTGCGGCTGCCCTTCTTGATGCCCCACGCCCCGGACAATGCCGTTAACCGCATCCTGGGAGACCTTGAGCGGGGGACGAACGTTGTCCTGGAATTCGGCAGGTATACCGATATTACCGCCTATATCCTGGTAGCTAACCTGCTTACCCGCCGCATCCATGCCCGATACCGGCAGGCGATGGAAAGAGCCATCGGCGATGGCTCTGCCCCACCCCGCCCCCTGGTGATAACCATTGAGGAGGCGCACCGCTTTCTCAACCCCGAGGTCGCCAGCCGGACTATCTTCGGCACCATCGCCCGCGAGATGAGAAAGTATAATGTCACCCTGCTGGTGATTGACCAGAGACCGAGCGGCATTGACAGCGAGGTCATGTCTCAGGTGGGGACGAAGATAACCTGCCTGCTTGATGATGAGCGGGACATTGATGGCGTGCTTACCGGGGTGCCCAATAAGAGCGAGCTCAAGTCAGTGCTGTCCAAGCTGGAGTCAAAACAGCAGGCGCTGATTTTCGGTCACGCCGTGCCGATGGCGGTGGTGGTCAGGACGAGGGAGTATGGCTCGCCCCAGTCCTACCAGGACTTCCTCCCTAAGGAAGCCGAAAAAGATATCGAAAAATTGTGGGACTAGTTTATAGAGACTCCAGCCCCCGGACAACGTCGTTGAGGTCATTGAAGGGGGTACACTCAAGACCTGCTTCCTTACAGCCGTCAAGCATACCGTCCCTGGCGAAGACGTGATGGGCGTTAACCGCCGGGGAGATATCAGAGGGACCGTTCCCCACATATGCTAGCCGATAGCCCTGCTTGAGGAAGAGCTTGGTGTAAGCATCCTTGAAGCCGCTGAGCAGGGGGGTGTTATCCGGGCCGATATATTGGACCTTAAGCCCACCGCGGTAGAAGCGGGTTTTAGCGGCATGTACCTTGATATCTCTCAGCCCGGCGTCCTTCATAATGGTGTTTATATAGAAGTCCAGCCCATTGCTGACAATCACGAAGCGAAAGCCCCGCCTTCGGCAATAGCTTACCAGCTCATGAAGCCCGGGGCGCAATCTGGCCTTCTCCCGGGCGACCTCGAGCAGTTCGGCTCTAGTTGCCTTGACCATGGCAAAGGCTCTGGTATTGAACTCGCCGACGGTTATCTTATGCTCTCGGTAGCGCTCGAACCATTCTCGCCAGTCGCCCTGGGCGAAGACATCAAGCAGGGCAAAGCTGACATCCTCTTCGGTAATGGTGCCATCAAAATCACTCTGTATAATCATTTCGGTTGCATTATAACTAATCGGCGTTATATTAATCTACCGTTTGCCCACTGTTACCGGTAGTTCTACGGTTAATCCGTACCGTATCAGGGTAATGGTGACCTCGTCGTTTGGACTGGCATACTCCCCCAGGTAGGAGGTAAGGTCAGCCACCTCCTTAACCGGCGCCCCGTCGATGGCGACTATGATGTCATCAGCCTTGATGCCGGCAGCTTCAGCCGGGGCAGCCGTTATGACCGTCATGACCAGCGCCCCATTAATTGTTTCCAGATTTCTTTCCCTGGCCACTTCCGGGGTAAGGTTGGTTATCTCAACACCGAGCCAGGGGTAGTCAAAATAGCCCCGCTCAATGATGGAGCGGGTAACCCTCTTCAGCTTGTTTGAGGAAGCAGCGAAATAGGCACCCTCTCCCACGGTGGGGTCAATCCGAGCGATAACCATGCCGATGACCTCCCCCTGGGAGTTAAGCAGGGGGCTGCCGGAGTTTCCAAAGTTGACCGCGGCATCAAACTGGATTAGATTAGCCACCCCGCGAGTTGTTGAATCATAGCCCACCTGGGCAAAGCGGTTTATCTGGCTGACAATGCCTGAGGTAATAGTCCCCGGTAACTCAAGAGGGTTGCCGATAACTATAACCGGCTCGCCAGCCTTTACCTTGGCGGAGTCCGTCAGCGTTAACGGCGGGATAGACAAAAACGCCGGGGTAGGCAGACTCTCTCTCAGTACGGCAATGTCGCTGTATTCGCAGGCGCCGATAACGGTGGCTGGTGAGGCATGACCATCGGCTGAGATTATATATATGGGGTCATGCCCTTCGGCTACATGCTGGGGGGTGAGGATGTGACCCTCGGCGTCGAAGACAAACCCCGAGCCGATTACCCCCTCCCCGTCACTAATCCTGACTATACCCTGGCTGACCTCCTGATACAGCTCGCCGGCATTTATGCCCGATTGTTCCATTCCAAGGGCAACACCCCTTAGCTCGTTATCCAGGGCATCAATCCTGGCCAGTGTCTCCTCCCCCTGAGCTGCCATCTCCTCGCGCAGGGCGCTGATTTCGGCGGCTTGCTGCGTTTGGGAAACATCCAGTTGTTCGCCGAGGAAAAAAGTGTAGGCACCGGAGGCGCCAGCCAGAATAAGGGCGAGGGCGACAATGCCGATAAGTATCTTATTAACCATTTTGCCTCTCCTCTCTTGTCATTTCATGCCGTATTTTGAACCTTTCGCCGAATTTTAGCAATCGCCACCATCTTGTAGCTTCAGGTTGCTACGACGGTGTATAATTCGCTATAGATTGGAGAAGCGATGTACTACTTTGCCTATGCCTCTAATCTTAATCGCCAGCAGATGTCGGCGCGTTGCCCTGATGCCAAGCCGAGGTTCACTGCCACCCTGCCCAATTTCAAGCTAATCTTTACCGGCTGGTCAAGGAAGTGGCGTGGTGGCGTTGCCAGCATCAAGCCGCTTAAAGGGGAGAAGGTTATGGGCGCTGTCTATGAAATTTCGGAGAGGGACTTAAGATTTCTTGATAGAGACGAGGGCTACCCTCATATCTATAATCGGAGAGAGGTAGTTGTCTTCACCGAGGATGGCGAGGCGGTAAAAGCGGTAACCTATATCAAGGTTGAGCAGGCAGAGGAGACCAAGCCTTCCCTGGAATACGTGACTGGTATTCAGCAGGGTTACAAGGAGTGGGGAATCATCTAGAACCTTCCGAGCAGACATTTTGCCATTAACTGGCAAAATGCCCCTTAAAAGTATTGGCAAATCGAAAAAACCGTGTTATTATATGGAATACGGTAACTATATGCCGTTTAAAGTAGCGAATACTAATAAAAAATTCGGGAGGAAAGAAGAATGAATTTACAGAGACCCAATGCCAATGACGCTACCAGAACCGTCAATCGTTCCAAAAGTGTTGTCCCGATGAGTGGTCTATGCACTCGGTGCGTGGACGGCTGCACCGGCAACTGCGAGGTGTTCAAGGCAACCTTTCGCAGCCGGGAGCTAATCTACCCCGGACCCTTTGGGGACATCACCGCCGGCGGAGACAAGGACTACCCTATTGATTACTCACACCTCAATATCCAGGGGTATGCGCTGGGAGCTGAAGGATTACCCAAAGGCGTTGTCGGTGACTCGGATACGGCTATTTTCCCGGCGGTGAATACCGAGACTGAATACGGCTGGGATAAAAAAGTCAGGATGAAGCTGCCGATATTCACCGGGGCACTGGGTTCTACTGAGATTGCTCGTAAGAACTGGGAGCATTTTGCTGTCGGTGCTGCCCTCAGTGGGGTAACCCTTGTCTGTGGTGAAAATGTTTGCGGCATTGACCCCCAGCTGGAGCTTGATAAAAATGGAAAGATTGTTTCGGCACCGGATATGGACCGGCGAATTGAAATTTACCGCCGCTACCACCGTGGTTACGGCGAAATCCTGGTGCAGATGAATGTTGAGGATACCAGATTGGGCGTTGCCGAGTACGTAAGCCGGAAGCACGGACTGGATACCATTGAGTTGAAATGGGGGCAAGGCGCCAAGTGCATTGGCGGAGAGATAAAGGTTGGCAGCTTGGAACGCGCCCTGGAACTTCAGAAGCGCGGTTATATTATTACCCCTGACCCCTCGCAACCCCTCAGCCAGGCAAGCTTTAAGGACGGCTCGCTAAAGGAATTTGAGCGCCACAGCCGCCTCGGCTTTATTGCTGAAGAGGGTTTCTATGCAGAGGTTGAGAGATTGCGAAAGCTGGGCTTCAAGCGCATCACCCTGAAAACAGGTGCCTACGGTCTGCGCGAGTTAGCCATGGCTATCAAGTGGGGCTCAAAAGCCAAGATTGACCTGCTTACCATAGACGGCGCTGGTGGCGGCACCGGGATGAGCCCGTGGCGCATGATGGAGGAATGGGGTATGCCAGGTCTCTACCTGCATTCTGCCGCCTATGAATTCTGTCAAAGGTTAGCCGAGAAAGGTGAGCGAGTCCCCGATATCGCCTTTGGTGGTGGCTTTAGCAGTGAGGACGGTGTTTTCAAGGCGCTGGCCCTGGGGGCACCCTTCACTAAAGCGGTATGCATGGGACGGGCGCTGATGATACCGGGTATGGTAGGCAAAAACATCGCCCGGTGGCTCGATGAGGGCAAGCTGCCCAATACCGTCGGTCAGTTCGGCTCAACCCCGGAAGAAATATTTGTCTGCTATGAAGAGGTTAAAGACTTGGTCGGTGCTGACGAAATGAAGAATATACCACTGGGTGCGCTGGGAATATACAGCTACAGTGAAAAGATAAGAGTAGGACTACAGCAGCTAATGGCTGGCGCTAGGTGCTTCAGCATACCGGCAATCAGCCGTAGAGAACTGATGTCACTGACTGAGGAATGTGCTAAAGTGACCGGAATACCCTATCTAATGGATGCCTATAGGGAAGAGGCAATGGAGATTTTACAGTAATGACTATGCCTCTTCAGTTGGGAGAAGGTATGCTATGGGATTTGAGACTCAAGACGTTGAAAGAAAGATTATCTCTATTCTAAAGGTTCTTAGCGATTCTAAGACGCCTGTAGGTTCTATGGTCATTGCCCGTCACTTGAAGGAACTTGGTATTGAGCTGAGCGAAAGGGCGGTGAGATACCACCTCAAGCTCATGGACGAGCGTGGGCTGACGCAGCTTGTCGGGCGACGAGATGGCCGAATTCTTACGGAGCGGGGTATTGAGGAAATAGAGAACGCTCTGGTCAGAGATAAGGTTGGTTTCGCTATCTCACGGATTGAGATACTCGCCTTTCGCACCGATTTTGATTTGGACAAGGGCACTGGTTCCGTCCCCATAAATGTCTCCCTTTTCCCAAAGGCGGAATTCGGCCAGGCGCTTAAAGTAATGAAGCCAGTTTTTGCCGCCGGGCTTTGCGTCAGCGAGCTGGTGGCGGTAGCTAAAGAAGGCGAGATTTTGGGTGAATTGCCGGTACCTCAGCATAAAGTGGGGTTAGCCACCGTTTGTAGCGTGGTGATAAATGGTGCTCTTCTTAAAGCCGGCGTACCAGTGGACTCTAAATTCTCCGGCATCCTCCAATTTAGAAATTCCAAGCCTCTACGGTTTGTGGAACTTATTCACTATGCTGGGTGCTCCCTGGACCCTTCAGACGTTTTCATGAGGGCTAAGATGACCTCAGTATCGGAAGTAGTGAGTGGGGGCGAGGGGAAAATTCTGGCCACCTACCGAGAGATACCGGCACCCTGCCAGCCGATAGCCGAGAAGACGATATCCAGGTTGAAAGAGGCTGGTATAGGGGGAGTACTGACAATGGGCGGTATCAGCGAGCCAGTATGTGAAATACCGATAGAGCTTAATCGCATCGGGATGATTCTTCTCAATGGATTGAATCCCGTAGCTGCGGCTGTGGAAGCCGGTATAGAAGTCGAAAATTACGGCATGAGCACAGTCATTGAGTACAAAAACTTGATTAATTTTAAGGAGCTTATAAGATGATGCCAGTACGTATCATACCTTGCCTCGATGTTAAGGATGGGAGGGTGGTCAAGGGGGTAAAGTTTGTTAACCTTCGGGATGCCCGTGACCCGGTGGAGGCAGCCCAGGCCTACTGCAAGGAGGGGGCTGATGAACTAGTCTTTCTTGACATCTTCGCTACCGTAGAAAACAGAAAAACAAGGCTGGAGTGGGTGAAAAAGGTCTGTGAGGTGGTTACTATCCCCTTCGCCGTCGGTGGCGGTATCGCCGATATTAAGGACATGAAGGCACTGATTGAGCTTGGCGTGGACAAGGTCTCAATAAACACCTCGGCGGTGCAAAAGCCAGCGCTTATCCAGGAGGCGGTCAAAAAATTGGGTCGGGAGAGGCTGGTGGTTGCCATTGACGGCAGGAAGAACCCACGGGGGGGTAACCTTCCCCGCCTGGAGGTAGTCATCAAAAGCGGCACCGAGTCCACCGGCCTGGACATTGTTGACTGGGCGAAGCGGGTGGAGGCAATGGGGGCTGGGGAAATATTACTCACCAGCAAGGATGCTGACGGGACAAAGGAAGGCTATGACCTGGAGATGACACGAGCGGTAGCTGAAGCGGTATCCATACCAGTTATTGCTTCCGGCGGGGCGGGTAAACTGGAGCACCTTTATGAGGCGGTAACCAAGGGTAAGGCGGCGGCGGTCTTAGCCGCTTCAATATTTCACTTCGGGGAGATATCAATCGCCGAAGCTAAGAAGTACCTTAAGGGGAGGGGAATAGCGGTTAAAGGCTGACTGTGTACGTAAGGGCTGTTGAAATGGTGGGCGGTACTGTACGATAGGTAGAACTTTTAAACTTGTTTTCAATTTAGTTAATTTTAACGATTTTGCCAGGTTTTGACAAGTCTTGGGAGGCCGGTGGGAGAGCCTGGAGATGGTGCAGAGATAACTCGGTCGGTTACTTTCTACGACAGCCTGGAATTTTATCAGTCGGTATTGTCCTGACTGACTATAACGCATCTTGAGAAGATCCGTTTCAGAAGCCAGAATCAGATTCTTTTCCCAAGAACATGAGGAAAGCACTAATCTGACTCTAGAGTTAGCATTGTCAAGCTCGGCTCCAGGAGTTTTCCTCATTTTCATTTCGAAGGAGCTCTAACAGGCTCGACTCTTGGAGTTCTACTAGGTCTGGCTCCAGGAGCATTGAATGAGGTATTAGTATTAGTAGGAATGTCTTCCTCAACAGCTCCTCGATATCCCATTGAACAAGACGATGGAATGTTCAATTCGCTTGGGGGAAAGCCTCTAATCTAGGGAAACCTGATCCTGATATGATGGGACTATCGTTTCCCAGCCGTGGCTGCTTCTTATTAAACCGGCCAGGTGCTGTGAGGCATCAAGCTCACCGTGAGTTACAAAAACACACCTTGGTGGCTTACGTAAGCTGGACAACCATCTAATAAGTCCGTTCCTGTCAGCATGCGCCGAAAAACCATTGAGTTGCGCTATTCTGGCTTTTACCGGATAGTATTGCCCCAGTATTCTGACCCTTTGAGCCCCATCGACGATCTGCCGGCCCAATGTTCCGGCCGCCTGATAGCCGACAAAGAGAATGGTGCTTTCCTCCCTGGAGATATTGTTGACCAGGTGATGCTTTATCCGACCGCCGGTGCACATACCGGAGCCGGCAATGATAATGACACTGCCACCTATATGGTCTATTGCTTTTGACTCCTCGGTTGTCCTTATCAGAGTCAACTCAGGAAAGTCGAAGGGTGACTTTCTCTGGCGCAGGAGTTCTTTCATTTCTTCGTCAAATAGTTCAGCATGATGCTCAAATACTCCGGTAACACTCACCGCCATGGGGCTGTCGACGAAGACCATCAGGTGGGGGATGCGGCCCTCGAGCCGGAATTGGTTCAGATAATACAAGAGCTCCTGCGACCTCTCCAGGGCAAAGCTGGGTATAACTATCTTGCCGCCTTTTTTCACGGTGGTATTTATCACCTCGGCGAGCTGGTTGGCGGCATCTTCGGGGCTCTCGAGCAATCTATCGCCATAGGTGGACTCCACTATGACGTAGTCCGCCTCGTCGAAGAGGGTCGGGTCATGGAGTATCGGTTTATTACGCCGACCAATGTCTCCAGAAAATAGGATTGTCCTGGCCTCTCCGTTTTGTTCTATCTTCAGCCTGACCATAGACGAGCCCAGGACGTGCCCGGCATCGTAGAAGGTAGCCTCAACGCCATCGCCTATGTGGACAGTCTGACCGTATTTAACCGGCGAAAACAAAGGATAGACAGCTTCAGCGTCATCCTTAGTGTATAATGGAATCTCGGGATAGAGGCCTTTCCGGTTTTCCCTTTCATGTCGGCGCCTTTTAAAATCGGCGTCTTCCTCCTGTATCTTTCCCGAGTCGAGCAGCATTATCCGGGTGATTTCCGAGGTGGCACCCGTACAGTAGATGGCCTGATTATAGTCTTCCCGGACCAGCTTGGGCAACAGACCGCAGTGGTCTAGATGGGCGTGGGTCAGCAGGACCGCATCTAACGACCCAGGCGGGATAGAGAAAGGGCTCCAGTTTCGCCCTTGGAGTTCTCTTTCTTGATAGAGGCCGCAGTCCACCAGAAATTTTACATTGTTTGTCTCAATTAGGTACTGTGAACCGGTAACATTCTGCGCCGCGCCGAGAAAGCTTAACTTAATCTGCATCCGCTAATCCTGAGGTAACTTGCAGTTACCTTTAAGACGATCTTATTCCTCTGGACATTTATGAGATAGTAACAGAAGCAGATTTATGATGCAACCTCACTCCGCTTTCTGGTACTACGGATGGAAATAACTAGATTACTCAAGCTAAACAATTTGGCTTTTTGTTCAATGCGTGGATTAGTGCGTCATGTGATCTATCCTCAACTCGCTCCGAAAGAGTGTATGCCTGTCTAGTTGTTCCCCTTGGCTTCTTTGTTGCAGAATCCGATAATTTCAGCAAAGTTGTTTATCCTTGTCAGATTGTTGGTCTCCATGAAACCGTCATAGGTGAGGTTTATCCATGGCTTTTGGTACAGATTACTGAACTTCTCAGACATTGCGGCTACAATTCCACCGGGCATACAGCCATGGGGCATCACCGAAATCACGCCGGCAAACCTGGGATTCTCCATCCAGTCTATTCCGCTACCTATGCTCAGAATTGCCTCGCTGCCACATTTTGGAGAGAGATATCGACCTGAAAGTGCCAGCAGTTCGGCCGTCGGGGGCTCCCTATCATCAACCATATCACGAGACTGTAAGGCGATTGAGTGCTCATCATGCTCTTGCACCAATTTCTTTATATAGCTGACTAATGCCTTCTTTACATCTCGGTCCTTGATAGCGTCTTCCAAATTCCGGTACGAAGTATATTTGAACCATTCTCCCATTGGAGAGACAACAACTTCAAGGCCAGCGTCTTCGCACACTTTTACCAGATCGTTGTTACTAAATCTGTTGGAGCGCAAAAATATCTCGCCGTTAATACCAATCAACGGCCTTCTGGACAGGCCAGGGTCAATCAGAGACTTAAATTCAGAAGTTGCCTGACGCAGGATGTCATCGAAGGTTTCCTTTTTGCGAACGAGGTTTACAATCCTGCTTGTGTATTCATCAAACAATTTGTCTGCTGCCACGGTCTTTTTTTCATAAGGGCGGGTGCGCCACAGCAGCTTCTGCAAATAGTCAAAGGCGACAATGCCCCTCCAGGCAAGTCGTTCAAAATCAGGGTCAATATTCAAATCGCGATAGGCATTATTTGATACAGAGGTTCGTATCGGGAGGTCAATGCCCATCTCTCTAAGCACTCTCATTTGTTCGATAGAGTACTTTCCCAGACGGCACGGGCCATATGATCCAGCCATAAACCCCTCGACGTTTTTCAAGTCAGTACCATTATCATGATAGAACCTTATAAAGTCACCAAGGCATACTCGATAGGGCAAACATTCTGTTCCCGATGTCACTTGATTGCTGTAGAGGAGGTTCCGTTCGTCTGCCTCGGGGAGCACAATTGCTCTAGCTCCACAGGCCTCCATTGCCGCCGCTATAACCTCGGCCTGGGGTGCCATCCGGGGGATGATAAGAATCTTCTTCGAATTGATAATCGGGGATGTCCCCCTGTAGATATTCCCAACAGGGACTTCATGCTGCTTAGCCGAACGTGCAAATCCTTTAATGGTGTCGACAAAGGCCTCGAGACGGGTAACGATGCCAGCCTCAGCTGCGTGCTCGTCGATCTCCAGCTGCCCCAGAGGCTTGCCACCCATTATATCCTCCACAATTCTGAGTATAAATGCGTTCGGGCCGCAGCCGAAGTTTGTTACCATCAGACCATACAGCTGTGGATCTGATACGGTTATAGCAGCGCCAGCTATGTACTTGCTCTCATAGAGCCAGTATGGGCGGTCTGAGTACTCTTTGGGATCCACTGACGCCAGAGGCAAGAAGTCGAGCGGTATAGGCATTACGCCAAGCTGGGCGAGTTTTTCAGCTATGCCAAGGTTTGCCCTCGAGTCCTGCGACATGTAAGACCTGGCGAAAAGAACTACGCCCAGTTGACCGGTTTCGTGCAGTTGCTTCAATAGCTTCCTGCCAAGTGCCGTTCGTTCCGACTCGAATCTTTGCTGTGCTTCAATGCCAGCAAGGGCTGCCCTCTTCCCTCTCCTTCTGCTGAACCCCATTTTCACAGCTATATCTGCGAGATTGTCTACTGTATCCCTGTTACCTCGACTGAAATCAATTATAGGTATCAGCAGCCGCTCTCTAAGGTTGAGTGCTTGCCGTATTATGAATGGAGATGCCTGAACAAGGGGACAGGCGTATTTTTGGTTCTCATCCCCCTCTTTTTCGCCTAGTCGAATGGCACAAGGATAGAGAATGTAATCAACGTCGCTAAGCATTGCTGTGTGACCGTGTAGAAGCTTGAGTGGAAAACAGCTGTCAGTGTAACTCAGCTCAACTGACTGCTCCATGATTTCTTCATTAGTATTGTTGGAAAGGACAACCTTCGCATCAAGCGCATTGAGGAAACCAAGGAGCAGGGGCGCATAGTCATATACCAAGAGCGCTCGGGGTATCCCTACCGAAGGTCCTGTCCCCGACCCTTCCTTGTATTCCTGAAAGAGCAACCTTTCCCGCTCATCGAAGAAGGTTTCTTTTCTAGCCTGGCTGAGGGTGCTGTCGTAGCGGTCGCATCTGCTACCATAGAAGGTAGGTTTCTCATTAAGCATCTGCATCCGGGTAATAGTGCAGTTGTTGTCGCATCCCTTGCAGGTGAACGTAGAGAGAGTGTACGCATTGTCCACAACCTCTCGGAAGCCTTTGAACTTTGATTCCCGGCCCGACATCGTCTCTTTTGCCAGAAGCGCCCCACCTATTGCACCGCTGATTTCTTTGTACTCCGCCACGATTAGGGCTTTCCCTTCAAGTTGTTTATGAAAGGCAGAGACAACGGCCTGGTTGTAGAATACTGCTCCAGTAAGGATAATCTTGTTGCCTAGTTTTTTGTTACCCACAACTTTAGAGAGATAATTCTTGGCTATGGAGTTGGCGAGGCTGGCTGTGATTACCTCCAACGGCACACCTTCCTGCTGGGCTGATGCCACTGCCTGTCCCATAAAGGCGGCGCACCTTGTTCCCAAATCGATGGTATAGGGCGCTGCAAAGGCCAGATTGGCAAAATCGCCATTATTCACGGAAACACCGAGCATTTCAGCCAATTCATCAATGAAGCTTCCTGTCCCGGCAGCACATGCCTTGTTCATCTGGTAATCAACGACAACGCTGTTCCTCTTGATGACAAGCTTTGAGTCCTGGCCGCCGATCTCAATGATATCCGCCTCGGGATCTATCTCTGCGGCAGCTCTTGTCTGTGCTGTGATCTCGTTCTTAATCAGATCTGCTCCGATAAAACTGCCGACCAAGTATCTACCGGAGCCAGTAACACCTACACCGGCTATCTTGACCTTGTCAGCGCCATCTTGAAGCAAGTTCCTAAAGACTTCCTTGACGGCATCAATAGGCCTTCCGGCGGTCATCAGGTAGTTCTTTGCCAGGACTTTTTTGCCAGTTTCGTCAATTATCACCGCCTTGGTGCTAGTAGAGCCAACATCGACCCCGAGATAGCCTGTGCCGGGATCTTCTATCCTCTTGCTGGATCCGCTATCCTGAAAGGCAATTGGCACAAGCCTAGGCATTTCAAAATAGTGCTTCGCCTTGCCCATTTCTGGCATCATTGTTACCCGCGATTTTCTTCCCCTTGAAAGTAAAGCCGAGCCTAAGGCCTCAATATGAACGTAGTTCTCCGGGATGATTACTTGTGCTTGATGCCCGTTCCGTGCCGAGAGCATCTCATTAAAGGACTTTGCTATGGCACTATTGGCAGCAACGCCGCCAACGAAGTAGACCGGCTCCCCAAAAACTCCTTTCTTGAGAGAGCCGACCATTCGTGCAATGCTTTCACAAAGGGCATAAAGCATTGCCTCAATTGGGGCACCCTTCTGCTGCAGATGGATGAGATCGGTCTTGGCGAAGACACTGCATCTGGCAGCTATCCTGGGTGGACTGCCATCGCACTGCAGTGCCAGGCTAGCAAAGTCATCCATGCTGATGCCAAGCCTATATGCCTGTTGCTCAAGAAACCGTCCAGTGCCTGCGGCACAAAGGGGATTTGATGCTACCTTCCACGGCTTCCTCAACCCGTCTTCCAGCTCTATGACGAGAGAGCTCTGGCCGCCGATTTGTATGATAGTCTTGGCATCAGGACAGGAGTGAAGAAGCCCGGAAGCGATCGACAGTGAACTGCTGTACTCTACCCAGTTGAGCTCCTTAGGGATCACAGTCTTGCCGGAACCAGATACGCCAGCAGCGGCAATCTGTTCGAGATTGAAATTCTCGCTTAGCCTGGCGATGAGCGAAATGACTGCAGCCTTGGGGCCCGAGGTTATCTTTTCAGCATCAAGCTGACCAATGCTACCATCATCTTCAATGAGTGCCAGCTTAGCGCTGACAGAACCGACATCTATGCCTAAAAAGTAGCCCATTTTGCTCAGCACAATTGTAACAAAAACATGTTTCCCAAGAAAGCCAGGACCTTTTCTTGCTATCATGTTCCATGACGTTGACCGCTATGGTGGTCAGCAACTTTGGGATGGTTTCATGATAGGTACTACGGACCGACCGAGGGCCGCGGTTTGAGATGTCTCTAAGGCGTACAATCTTACTTAACCTGGACTCACCAGTGTGAGAGAGCCTTCCGAGTTCTTCCGATTGAACAAGTTGACGTTTTGTATAATGGGCTGAGGAGAATGGTTGAATAACCATTAGACGCTCAAAAAGAGCTTTATTTTCATTACGGGGTGTCAGTTATGGCAAAGCTGTGTCCCGGATGACGATTATCCTTTTGTCTACAAGTATTCAGTAGAGTAAAGCGCCTCGGCTAGGGCGTAGTGTAATGGAAGTGCGCCTGTGGGGCAAAGCGGATAGCACTCCTCACAATTGGGGCATTCCCTAGAAGCTATTTCCGGTAGGAACATCACCTCTCGTTCCGTTCCTCTGCCAATAAAGCCAACGGCATTCCTCCTTTTCACCTCAGCACAGTAACGCACACATAGTCCGCAGAGAACACAGAAGCTCGGCTCTATTTCAAACTTTGTCTTTGTGGTGCTTATGCCGGGTATTATTCCGTAGTCTATTCCTGCCTCAACTGCGGTTATGCCGTATTTTATCCCGTATTTCCTTAATGCCTGGACTCCGGGGGCGCGAGCCCACAGCAGGGCTAATATCATCTTACGACCCCTGACTACCGGCTCAGATTCTGTATTTACGATAAGCCCGTCTTCAACAGGATGAACACAGGAGGCGACCAGCTGTGACTGCTGCCCCCTAGTTATCTCCACGGTGCACAGACGGCAGGCACCATAGGGAGCCAGCTGCTCGTGGGAGCAAAGGGTAGGGATATCAATACCAGCAAGTCGCGCCGCTTGCAGAATCGTCATCCCCTTCTCGGCTTTAACCTCTATGTCGTTGATAATCAGACTAACTTCACCCATCTTAGCCACCTCATTTCCGCATTACTGCTGTCTTTTGCCGAGCAGCCTCAGGCACCTTCACCCCGGAAAGCTTGGTAACTGCCCCAAAGCGCGGTGGACAGACCTCAAGACAGGTTCCACATTTGGTGCATTTCTCTTGGTCAATGACATGAACAATCTTTTTACCGCCGGTGATAGCCTCCGCCGGGCAGTTCCTGAGACAAATCAGACAAGCCTGGCACTTCTCTGGCTCAATATAGTAGGATATCAGCTCCTTACAGGCTAGGGCTGGGCAGCGCTTCTCCTTAATATGAGCTTCATACTCGTCCCGAAAGTATCTAATAGTGCTGAGCACCGGATTAGGCGCTGTCCTGCCCAGGGCGCAAAGCGAGAAATCACGGACCGTCTGCCCTATCTCCTCCAGCAATTCAATATCTCCCTCCCTGCCATTCCCTTCACAGATTCTGTTCAGTATCTTGAGCATCTGGTATATTCCCTCACGGCAGGGGACACACTTGCCACAGGATTCCCCGGCAAGGAAGTTGAGGAAATACCTGGCCACATCAACCAGACAGGTATCCTCATCCATTACTATCATGCCACCCGAGCCCATTATAGCGCCCAATTTGCCGAGCTCCTCATAGTCCACCGGGGTATTGAGCAGGCTCTCGGGAATAACCCCGCCTGAAGGGCCACCGGTCTGGACAGCCTTGAACTTCTTGCCGTCGGGGATGCCCCCTCCAATATTGAAGACAATGTCACCGAGTGTCATCCCCATAGCCACCTCAACCAGCCCGGTATTTTTTAGATTGCCCACCAGAGAGAAAATCTTGGTCCCCTTGCTCCTTTCAGTACCGAGTCTCTTAAACCAATCGGCGCCCCTGTTGATTATCAGGGGCACAGTAGCCCAGGTCTCTACGTTATTTATGTTGGTTGGCTTACCCCATAGTCCGCTCGTGGCAGGGAACGGTGGCCGCTGCCTGGGCTCACCAATCCTGCCTTCCAGCGAGGCAATGAGGGCGGTTTCTTCACCACAAACAAATGCCCCGGCACCTCTATGGATATGGACTTTGAAATTGAAGCCCGAGCCAAGGATATTCTGTCCCAGGAGACCGTATTCCTCAGCCTGCTTGATAGCTATGTCTAAATTTCCCACAGCCAGGGGATATTCAGCCCGCACATAGATATAGCCATCATTGGCCCCAATGGCGTAAGCCCCGATAAGCAGCCCCTCAAGGACACTGTGGGGGTTTCCTTCCGCGAGGGAGCGGTCCATATAAGCCCCCGGGTCTCCCTCATCACAGTTAACAATCACGTATTTGGGCTC
>CAZDHX010000021.1:0-23605 GCA_964505425.1 uncultured Dehalococcoidales bacterium
CTCTCCGATGAGCAGTACAAGAAATTCTACTGGCCCTACCTGAAGAAGATAATCCTGAGCCTAGTTGATGAAGGAGTGGTGCCGTTTGTCTGGGCTGAGGGCGGCTACAACTCGCGTCTGGATATTATCCGTGACCTGCCTAAAGGCAAGACGGCATGGTTGTTTGACCAGACTGATATGGTCGCCGCCAAGAAAGCACTGGACGGCATTGCCTGCGTTGGTGGCAACATGCCCATGGACTTGCTGACCGTAGGTACCACCCAGGAAGCCATAGACCACACCAAGAGGCTCATTGATGCTTGCGGTAAGGGCGGTGGCTATATCATGTGCAATGGGGCCTTCTTTGATAAGGTGAAGTGGGAGAATCTCAGGACGATAGTTGATACCGTCAAGGAATACGGCGTATACAAATAGATTCTTGCTACGGGCAAGACCTGAGGGGAGAAGGAAATGCCGGTAATCCGTGATATCCCCCTGAGCCTGAAGACCAGGGAGGTGCTGCAGCGGGAGGGATTCGGGGCGCATTCTAAGGTCAAGCCTGAGATAAAGGGTTTAATTGGCGAATTATTAGCCAGTGTCAAGAAGACTCACCTCATGGAGCCGGCAGTAGCTTATGAGATATATGGCGTAACCAAGATAAGCCCTGACCAGGTCTCGCTGTGGGGTAATAAAGCGATACACGGCCAATTGCTACCGGCAATCTTCCCTGAGGCGAAAGAGCTTACCGTTCTCGTCGGCACCATCGGTCCCAGGCTGGAAAAACAGGTAACAGACTACACTAACCGCGGCGAGCCTCTGCGAGGTCTGCTTCTGGACGGCATCGGTAGCGCCGCCGTGGACTCACTAACTCAGGAAGTGTGTAAGCTTATGGCGAGGGAGGCATCATCCCGTGGCTATCAGGCAAGCAGTCCCATCAACCCGGGTATGCCTGGGCTAGATATTACCGAGCAGTGGCAGTTGCTGGAAATGGTCCCGGCAGGAGAAATCGGGGTGAGCCTGACCTCAGCGGGGGTAATGGTCCCCCGCAAATCAGCTTCTATGGTCATCGGCACAGGGCCAAAGATGAAAACGTGGGCACGGGCTGGGGTCTGCGCCCGCTGCAACCTGAGGAAAACCTGCCCGTATAGAATACAGGCGTAAAGAGAATGGCATCTTGTACCATTGATTTTGAGCCGGTAGGTCGAAGGGGGAAGTGCCGCAAGAACGAGTCACTTCTAGCCTGCGCCCGCCGGCTCGGTGTCGGTATCAGTAGCATATGCGGGGGCAAGGGGACGTGCCACTCCTGCAAGGTGCAGCTTCTGAGTGGGACCGTTTCAAAGCCAACCCATAGCGAAACGAAGACCTTTTCCCCGCGAGAACTCAAAGCGGGCTGGCGGCTTGCCTGCCAGACCTATCCCACCAGTGACTGCAAATTGATGGTGCCCGCCGAGTCAATGACCACCCCCCAACGGCTCCAGGTGGAGGGGCTGGAGGCAAAAGTTCGCCCCGAGCCAGCCGTCCGAGCCTACCGCCTGCAATTAGCCCCCCCCTCACTGGCAGAACCGCAGGCTGACGCCGACCGCCTGCTCAAGGCGCTAAACCAGCAAAACAAGCTGCCATGCAATAAGGTTGATATTGATGCCCTGCGTGTCCTTTCTGACCAGCTACGGTCCTGGAACTGGAAGTGCCAGGCTATAGTCCGCAATGACGAGGTGATAGCTCTTATTCCCCCCAAAAGCCGCCAGCTGGGGTTAGCCATAGACCTGGGCACCACCAAGATTGCCGGCTATCTGGTCGACCTGAGCAACGGGCAGACCTTAGCCGCTAAAGGAATTATGAACCCCCAGATTAGCTACGGAGAGGACATCATCAGCCGTATGACCGCTGTTGTTCACTCGCCGGATAACGCGGCGGCGGTACAGAAGCTGGCAGCCGACGCCATCAACGAGCTGAGCGCTGAGCTTTGCGCCGAAATCGGCGCCAAGACCGAGGAAATCGTTGAGACGGTGGTCGTCGGCAATACCGCCATGCACCACCTCTTTCTGCGCCTGCCGGTAAAGCAGCTCGCCCTCTCCCCCTTCGTCCCCGCCGTCAGCCAGGCTATGGATGTCAGGTCTGGGGAATCAGACTTGCGCATCGCGCCGGGGGCGTATTTACACCTCCTGCCCAACATCGCCGGTTTTGTTGGCGCCGACCATGTCGCCGTCTTGCTGGCGACAGAAGCCTGGCAAGCCAAGGGAACAACGCTGGCTCTGGACATCGGGACTAACACCGAGGTCTCCCTGATATATAAGGGGAAGATAACTGCCACCTCCTGCGCCTCCGGTCCTGCCTTTGAAGGCGGTCACATCAAGTACGGCATGAGAGCCGCTACCGGCGCTATTGAACGGGTGCGAATAACCGGCGATAAAATCCAGTACCAGACGATAAACAACGCTCCGCCGGTTGGTATCTGCGGCTCGGGCATACTTGACGCCCTAGCTCAGCTCTATCTGGCGAAAGCCATTGACGAAGGCGGCCGGATAGTAAAGAGCCACCCCCGCGTGCGCAGCTACAAGGGGCAACACGAGTTTGTCCTAGTTAGCTCGAAGGAACGAAAGGGGAAGCCAGCCATCACCATCACCCAGCATGATATAAGAGAGTTGCAACTGGCTAAAGCCGCCATTCGCACCGGCATCCAGACGCTTCTGGAAAGGAGCGGCTGCGCTGAAGATGAGATTGAGCAGGTGATAATCGCCGGCGCCTTTGGCACCTATATTGACATCGCCAGTGCGGTGGCAATCGGTATGCTGCCCTCGCTGCCCCTGAGCCGCTTCCGGCAAGTGGGAAATGCCGCCGGCATGGGAGCCAGGCTGGCTCTGGTTTCCCTCAAATCTCGGGCTAAGGCACAGGCGGTTGCTTCCCGGGTCGGCTATATTGAACTGGCTAGCGCGCCTAACTTTGAGCCGACCTTCATGCAGGCAAGTTATCTGGGGCGATACCGGATTATAGACGGCAAGAGGGAGGAAACTAGCTGATGGAAACCAGAGTTTCAAGCCCAAGCAAGGAAGTAATCATTGGTGATGACCAGCCCACGGTGCTTATCGGCGAGCGTATCAACCCCGCCGGCAAGAAAAAGCTGGCTGAAGCCTTGAAAATCGGCGACCTGGATATTGTGCGCCGGGAAGCCCTGGCTCAAGCCCAAGCCGGGGCGGATATTATTGATGTCAACGTGGGCACATTCGGCGTTGACGAGGTAGCCCTGCTGCCCAAGGCGGTGCAGGCAGTGATGGAAACCGTAGATACACCCCTCTGCCTTGACAGTTCTAACCCCGATGCCTTAGAAGCGGCGCTCAAGGTCTACAAGGGCAAGCCGCTGATTAACTCGGTTACCGGCGAAGAGCACTCACTAAAAAGGGTCCTGCCTCTGGTCAAGAAACATGGCGCCGCCGTCATCGGTCTGGTGCAGGACGACAAGGGCATTCCCAAGGATGCCGAGGGGAGGGTAAGCGCCGCCCACAAGATTGTGGAGCGGGCTGAGGCGGCCGGCATTCCCCGCGAGGACGTAGTAATTGATTGCCTCGCCTTCGCGGTTGGCGCCGAACCCAGCTCCGGGGCAGCAGTCATAGAAGCCATTCGGCGGATTAAGGCTGAGCTGGGGGTGAACATGACAATGGGCGCCAGCAATATTTCATTTGGTCTGCCCGACCGCGAGTTGCTCAATAATGCCTTCGTCGTTATGGCAACTGCCGCCGGCATGACCTGTCTCATTGTGGATGCGGCTAAGGTGCGCCCGATTACTCTAGCCGCTGACCTAGTGCTCGGTCGTGACAAGCGCGCCCGACGCTATATTGAAGCCTACCGCCAACGCCAGAAGCAGTAGAAACAGGCGGGCGGTTCACCCAATAAATCTTTCTATGTCCTCTATCACCCAGTCCAAGCTCAGTTGCCTTAGCTTCTCTACCGAGGGTATGCCCTGGCGAGTGTAGCCAAGAGCATCATAATACTCATCCAGAAGCGTATCCATCTTTCTTATTACCTGACCCGTAGCCGGGCCGGCATTTGCCAGAGGCTCGGTTAGCATTCTGGCGGGGAGGGTATCGTCCTTGCGACCGAACCCCTCGCGCACATTAAAGGAACGCTCAAGGCAAATAATTCTTTCCCCTATCCCGTTCAAATAAGCGGGGTCGGCAAACTCATCAAATCCGGTAGCTGCCACCAGCAATCCACAACGCAACTCAGGGGTAAGCCCGGTAGCTGGACCAAAGCTACACTGAATAACTGAGTCTTCCACTGCCTGTGATATTTGGTTGCGGGCAATGTCTTGCCCCTTATCCTCATCGGCAAACCTGTCCTTCGTTCCAGCAAGTTCCTCCCTTGGTCGACCATACATATGGTTAGCGCCTACGTTTGAGGTGGCAAGGATAAGCCCGTAGCCCTTGACTGCCCGAGGCTCATATGCTGGAAGCTCAAGACCCTTAACCTGCATGGCGTAAGCCTCAGCACCCTTGCCAATATGCTCGGCGGCTCGTTTCGTACCCTCGCCAAGTAGTTTACCAAACCCCTCCCGCCTGCCGATTTTCTCCACCAGTTTCAGCATTTCGCTATCCCTGCCCCAGGTAAGGTCAAGCCCATCGGTATCTTTCTTGGTAATGATTCCTCTCTGGAATAACTCGCAGGCAAAGCCGATAGCATTACCAGCACTGACACTATCAATGCCAAGCCTGTCGCAGAGGGAGTCCACTGCCACCAGATAAGCCTTATCGGTACTACCTAGATTGCCCCCCAGAGACCAGATAGTTTCATAATCGGGACCTTCACTCAAGGCACCGGCATAGGGACCTTCGGTTACCTTACGTACCTGACCACACTTTGTCATGCAACCATAGCAGCCATCGTTCTTGACCTTTATCTTAGCCAGTTCTTCCTCGCCTATCTTCTCAACACCCTCAAGGTGCCCCTCCTGGAAGTTATGGACGGGGAATATGCCCATCTTCTCAAAGCCCAGGGTCAGGTATGAAGTTCCAAAGTTGGTCATCCGAATTCGCCGGGGGCTCGTCTTTAAGCCTTCAATCTGTTCCTTAGCCAGCTTTTTGAACTGTTGCTGGTCATGCACGGCGAGTGGCCCGGTTGAACTCACGGCTATCGCCTTTAACTTCTTGGCTCCCATTACGGTACCAACACCGGTACGGCCGCCACAGCGGCGATCGCTAATAATAACGGCATAGCGGACTAATTTTTCCCCCGCCGGCCCAATACAGGCAGCCTGCGTTGCGGCACCATGGCGCTGGCGCAGTTTCGCCTGAGTTTGTTCCGTGTCCAACCCCCAAAGTTCATCTGCCTCCAGAAACTGAACCTTACCCTTCTTGATATAGATATATACTGGCTTTTTAGCCTCGCCTTCTACTATCATTCCATCGAAGCCAGCGAACTTGAGGAAGGCGCCAAAGTCACCTCCCATGATAGACTTAGCGATGCATCCAGTAAGAGGGCTCTTGGTTACCACCGCAATTCGGGAAACAGACATCGCCGTAGTAGCACCAAGTGGCCCCATCATGAACACCAGCTTGTTATCTGGTCCCAGAGGCTCTACCCCGCTCTTGAGTTCACTGTAGAGGTATCTAACAGCTAGACCCCGCCCACCAAGTAAGTCCTTCATCAATTGTTCCGGTATATCCTCGGCTTGGCTCTCACCCCTACTCAGATTAACCCGCAAAAGCTTACCGGTATAACTACGCATTTTACCCTCCAAAGTTAATATTAACCACCCATAAGGAAGTTCAGGATGACAATCTCATCGCCATCCTGCACCGGGGTATCCAGCTCTACGGGACTAAGACCATCGGAATTCAGGTAAATGCCAAAGATACTAAGCAACCTCCCCTGCCTATCAAATAGGTAATCTTTTATCCCGGAAAATTGCCCCTCAAGGCTCTTAAGACACTCACCGACCGTTCGCCCGCCTACCTCGCATGTCTCAACGCCACAGCTAAGCTCTCGCAAGATAGGTGGTAGCCTAACCCTTACGCTCATCTTACCGACAATGCCCTCTCACTGGCAAAGGTAATAAGCGTTATGTCAACTGCACTACTCTACCCGGAAGATTAGCCCCTCGTCGGCGTCAATGCGGATTTTCTCACCGTCCTTGATAACCATGGTGCCGTCACGCGTATTTGACACCAGGGGAATATCGTATTCCCGGCAGTGAATACAGGCATGGCTGAGAGAACCGCCACCGTTAGTGACCATCCCCTTGACCAGCGGCATCATCGGCGTCCATCCCGAAGACATAGAGGGACAAACCACGATTTCGCCCGGCTGCACCTTAAAAACATCGGAGTCGGTGACTACAAGGTGTGCCCTACCCTCGACGGTACCGGCAGGACTACCGCAGTTGCCAAAAGAGATAGCACCGGTTTCAGGCCTGTGGGGAGCGTGCTCTCCAGCGACAACCTTGGAAACTATGGCATCGTGAACCGACATCTGGTGCTTATTTATATCCTCCGCCGTTAACGGCTTACTGGAAACAATAGGCGGACGCGTCCGATATTCCTTCTGTGCCGTCCACACCTTCCTGCGTTCCTCAACAAGGTCCTTGACCTCGTATGAATCGGGGTAGGCGATAAACAGCTCCAGCTCATCAGGGATGAAGAAGAACATATCCTCGGCCTTTTCGATAGTGCCAAACTTGACCAGTCTCTCGCCGATCTTCCTCACCAGGTAGCGAAAGGTAGTATGGCACCCCTGCTCCCAGGCAATATCGTGGCTCTCGCTGAAGGCGCTTGTCTTCTGGCTAACGCTGAGCAGCGCCAGGAACCAGTCCATATCGGGATATTTAGCCGCCTTTACCTTATCAATAAGCTCACGGGTCAGCTCTTCCCGCTCCTTGACCAGGCGAGGTCTGATATTATCAAGGGGGAAGGGGGCTTTGGCGTCCTTGGACATCGCCAGGTACTGCTGAATGTGGGCGACAGCCGGCGTTGGGTCTTCCCACCATGAAGGCACAATAAACTCCATCATCCGTGGCGAGCGCCAACCATAGCCCTTGACCAGCAGGAAGTCATTGAGGTCCTTCTCCACCCACTGCTTGCCCACCGGCATCTTTTTCAGGGCGGGGATGACCTTTTCGGCGGCGTTCTGGGTGAAGACATCGTCAATCTTAAGCTCTATGGCGCGACTGCGCAGCCCCCAGAGCGCCTTGTCCTCCTTGAAAAGGTCATTATCATAGCCGCGTATTATCTTATGCCAGGTGGGGGTAAACTCCTTTATCCCACCGTATTCATCGGCGATCTCAACACAACGCCAGTAAGCTTCATACAAAGGGAATATCAGATAGAAATGGGTTTCCCATTCCCGGTAGAGAAGCTGTACCCCCTCCCGGAATAACTTGTACAGCTCGTACTGGTTAGCCTTCTCGTAATCAAAGGTCCTGAATTTCTGGCACAGCCCTATCAGCTCGTTCTCCATATCGGTATAGATCTTGTCCCCCTTGGGGGCATAAGTATTGAGGATATACTCTTTGAATTTCTTCGCTCTCTGCTTAATCTCAGCCTCGTCGCTAATCCTGAGGGCAGCGGCTAGGGCGCAGCCGTCTATATTGCGAACCTCACTCCCCCTGATGGTAGGTATCCAGGTCTCATTGACACCATAGGTGAGACCGTGAGCTAAGGGGTAATTCCACATCCAGCCAAAAAGTGGGGTCCACGCCGGGTAGCTGTGGGAAAAGTTCATGAACCACATCGGGTATTTCTTCAAGTCCCTTTGCGGCATGAACTCTCTGACATACAAGTTCCACATCCAGGGCATCTCTTCCTCCTCCTTAATCTTTTTGCTTATGCAATAGGCTATTATAACACGGCGTCCCTAGTTCAGGTAAACTATCCACTCCCTTCTAATTTACCCGCCGGGCACCATCAATCAGCAGTGATTGACCGCTAATAAAGTCGCTATCGTCGCTGGCGAAGAAGATGACGGCACCGACTACATCCTCAGGCTTCCCGAAACGCCCCATTGGGACGGAACTGGCGTCCATCTTTTCCATATTGACGTAACTTCTGGTCGCCGGGGTATCAATAACACCGGGAGCTACCACATTAACGCAGATGCCATATTGCCCCAGTTCTCCGTCAAGGACACGGGTGATGCCAACAACGGCCGCTTTAGCCGCCGTATAGTGAATCAGACCCTTGGTCGGGGCAAAAAATGCCTCGGAAGATACGTTGATAATCTTGCCCTTCCCCTGCTTTTTCATATAGGGGAATACTGCCTTACAGCAAAGCCAGGTCCCCTTGGCACTCACCGCCATCATCTTGTCCCACTCTGCTGAGGAAATCTCATTAAACGGCTTTCTGGACATCCCGTGGTAGAAGCCAGCGTTGTTGACCAGAATGTCAATCCGACCGAACTTCTCGACCGTTTCCTCAGCCATGCGCTGGGTATCAGCCTCAGAGGTAACATCGGCTTTGATAGCTATCGCCGCACCACCCCTTGCCTTGATTTCACTGGCTGTTCCCTCCGCCTCCCGCTCCAGGATATCAGCCACCACCACCCTGGCTCCTTCCTCAGCCATTCTCAGCGAGTAGGCTTTGCCCAAGCCCTTGGCACCACCGGTAACTATGGCTACCTTATTTTCCAGCATTCCCATCTAAGACTCCTTTCTAGTGCACCCGCCGTCCGCCATCAATTATCAGTGTCTGACCGCTGATAAAGTCGCTGTCATCGCTGGCAAAGAAGATGACGGCACCGACCATGTCTTCTGGTTTGCCAACTCGCCCCAGGGGGGTATCGCTGGTATTGAACTTAGCCACATTGCCGATGGTCCAGCTTGCCGGAGTATCGGTATAGCCGGGAGCGACGGCGTTAACACAGATATTATACTGCCCCAGCTCGCCGGCAAGGACGCGGGTGATGCCGATGACGGCCGCCTTGGAGGTAATATAGTTAATCATCCCCTTGGTCGGCGCGAAGACAGTATCGGAAGAGAGGTTGATAATCTTGCCCTTCCCCTGCTTTTTCATATAGGGGAATACCGCCTTAGAGCAGAGCCAAGCTCCCTTGGCACCAACCGCCAGCGCCTTGTCCCAGTCTTCCGGCGAAACCTCGTAAAAGGGATTCCGGCCCACTCCGTAGTAAAAGGCGGCGTTGTTCACCAGAATATCAATGCGACCGAACTTCTTGACTGTCTCCTCAGCCATCTTCAATGTCGATTTCTCGTCGGTGACATCAACGGTGATACCGAAGCCGCCCTTGACTTCCATCTCCTTGACCGCCTTTTGCGATTCCTCGTCCAGGCGGTGCGCCGCCATCACCACCTTAGCCCCCTCTTCGGCCAGGGCGAAGCAAAAGGCCTTTCCCAAGCCCTTGGCACCCCCGGTGACTATGGCTACCTTGTTGTCTAACCTTCCCATTTCTAAAACTCCTCCTTACTATATAAAAGGCGTTCGCTGGATTTTATAAAATTTTATACTGCCAGGAAGCCTCCGTCAATCGGGAGGGCAACGCCGGTAACTCCAGAGGCTCTATCCGAGACAAGGAACAATGCCCCGTCAACTACCTCCTCTTCCGTAATGTACCTGCCCATGGGGATACGCCCTTTGTCCATCCTCTCCCACTCCCCAGTCCCAACGCCCATTGCCCGCGCCTTTTCTTCAGCGATAGACGCCCTCATCTGCGTTCGCACCCGAGCCGGGCAGAGACAATTGACCCGGATGTTCTCCTTAGCCAGGTCCACGGCGAGCTTCTTGGTCAGCATCACCAGCCCGCTCTTTGCCAGCGAATAGGTAATTGAATAACCGGCCTGCTTTAAGCCGGCGACCGAGCTGGTGAATAGAATGGAACCCCCTCCCGACTTGCGTATCTCGGGGGCGGCGAACTTGGCACCGAAGACAGCGGCTTTGAGGTTCACCGTCATCATATCATCATATATCTCTTCGGTGATATTGCCGATATCGTCCGGGCCAACGATGCCGGCATTATGCCAGTAGATATCCAGCCGCCCGTAGGTCTCAACCGCCTTCTTAACCAGCCGCTCGATATCAGCTAACCTGAGCATATCAGCCGGAATAAAGCTTGCCTCACCACCCTGCTCCCTTATTATGCCCACCACCTCCTCCCCCCGCTGGCGATTTCTGCCACTAACAACGACCTTGGCGCCTTCGCGGGCAAAGACAATGGCGCCCGTCCTGCCGATGCCGGCAGTTGAGCCAGTAATAACCGCTACCTTTCCCTGAAGCAACACTCTGCCAATTATTATTCGGCACACCCAGCCCGTTTGTCAACCATCGTCTATAAGGTAAGGGGGGTATGGACGAACCAAATAGCTTACTGCTATACTTGCCTCAAATGGGTTCTGCCAAACTGATATTCAGCTTCGAAGAGCTGGGGCAGGAGCACAGCGACCTGGTAGGCAAGAAGTGCGCTAACCTGGGAGAAATGACTCGGATGGGCTTACCTGTCCCCCCGGGATTTGCCATCTCCATTGACACGTACCGGAAATTCGCCGAAGAAAGCGGCGCCGCCGGGGAAATCTCAGGCTACGTGAGCCGTCTTGGCAAGCTCAAAGGACAGAACATCGCCGTCTTTGACAGGGTGAGCCAGGACATCAGGGGCATGATTGAAGGCAAGGAGATACCGGAAAGCATAAGGAAAATGATAGGCTCATATTACCAGGAGCTAGGCAAGAAGGTGAAAGTCTCCGATGTCGCCGTCTCGGTGCGCTCCGCGGGGACAGAGAGCCGACCCGGTATGTTCGAGACCTACCTCAACGTCACCGGCACTGAGGACGTGCTGGACAAGGTGAAGAGGATATGGGCAAGCGCTTATACTGCCCGGGCTATTGCCTTCAGGGTCAACAAGGATATCCCCGTCATGGGGGATGAACTCGGCGTCGCCGTCACCAGGATGGTAAACGCCCGCTCCGCCGGCATCGCCTTCACCGTGGAGCCGGTCACCGGGGATACCTCCAAGATAGCCATCGATGCCAACTGGGGTCTGGGGGAAGGGGTAGTCAGCGGGGCGGAGAGTGTGGACCGGTTCGTGGTGGACAAAAAGAGCTTCGCCATACTGGACACCTATATCGGGAAAAAGACAAAAAGGGTAATAAACAAGGAAAGCGGGGTTGGCTGGGAGGAGGTGCCGCTGAAGGAGCAGTCAGCACCCTGCCTGAGCAACAATGAGGTAGTCGCCATCGCCAGGCTGGCTATGTCCCTCGAGAAACACCTGGGCAAGCCGCAGGACATAGAATGGGCTATTGATTCTGAATCTTCTCCACCCGATAATATATTTATCCTCCAGACTCGCCCGGCAGAGGTGGCAATTAAGAAAGCAGAGGCAGTTACCGACCGTATGATTGACCTGATTGCCAAAAGGTTCTATAGACCCGATAACGGGTAAGGAGCAAGGTGCCAAGGAAAACGCAGCCTGAGCTTAAAATCTGGGATAAAACCATAGGTTCCGATTATATCGAAGAGATTGACCTCCCCCAGATGCACTCCTGGTTCTTTGATGGAACGCACAGCGTACCGCCCTTGACCCCCCTCTACGCCTGGCACTGGGTAAAATACTGTAGCCACGGGTTTAAGGTCGCCTGCAGCGAGCTGAGCATCCCCACTTGTAAAGGCTGGGAACTGCGTACCCTGAACGGCAGCATCTACTGCACCTTCCATATAGTAAGAGACCCCAAGGAGATTGCCGAACGCGAGGTCAAATTCCGCCAGGCACTGCGCCCCTGGCTTGAGGACTTTGACGGCCTTTGGGCCGCCCATAAAAAGGAACTCCTGAGCCTTTATGGCAAGCTCAGGAAGGTTGATGTTGACCATGCCACCAACCTTCAACTATGCCACCACAGCCGCGATTTGAGACGCACCTACCTGAGGATGTGGGAAATCCACTTCCTGGGTATATATACCTCAAATAACGCCTGGCTGCTGCTGGAGACAATGTCCAAGGAGCGCTTCGGCATAAGGGACCAAGACCCCGAGTTCCAGAACATGATGCGCGGTTTCGACAACAAGCTCTACCAGATGGACAAGAAGCTGTGGGAATTCGGCAGGCTTGCCATCGAGATGGGTCTGGAAGACGTCTTCAAGGAAAACGAGCCAAAGGCTATACTCGCCAGGCTCAAGCAGTCAGAAAAAGGCAAGCAGTGGTTCAGGGAATTCATGGACTACATGAAGACCGACGAGATCGGCGGGTGGCGGATGAGGCGCTTCAACGACTTCACCGAGCCCTACTGGCTGGAGGACCCGGCTACCCCTATCGGGCTGGTGAAAGATAGCATCCTGAAGGGCTCAGGCTACAACCTGGAAGCTACCAGAGCCGAGATTGCCAAGAAGAGAGAAGCCGCCATCGCCGCCTTTCTCAAGCGGGTGCCACCGGCAGAGAAGGACCTCTTTGAGAAGATGATACGCCTGGCAGGCAAGGCAAGCTCATATAGCGAGGAGCACAGCCTCTACTGCGAGCTTTTCTTGCAGGCGCTCATGCGCCGCGGCTATCTGGCGATGGGGAGAAGGCTTGCCCAGAAAGGAACGATTGATGCCCCCGAAGACGTCTTCATGATGAAGCCGGATGAGATTGACCGGGTGATGATGGTCCCTGAAGCGCATGATATGCGCTGGCTAACCAGAAGGCGGCGGGCTGCCTGGGAAAAAGGCCAAAATAAACCAACGCCCCCCTTCTTTACCGACCGGGCCAGCAAGGATGAAGCCATAAAAAAGGACTTACTGCCCTCAGGGGATGTCATCGCCATAAAGCTCATCGTCGGAGAAATGCCCCAGCCGAAGCCGGAGCTAAAGGCAGACCTCTGGGGTATCTGCGGCTGCGCAGGGGAAGCCGAGGGAACAGCTCGCGTGGTGATGGTCTATGAAGACCTGCAGGAGGTACAGCCGGGCGACATACTGGTCTGCCCCGGCATCAACCCCACCTGGACACCGGTCTTCGGCCTGGTCAGAGGCGTCATCACCGATACTGGGGGAACCCTGTCCCACGCCGCCATCATCGGGCGGGAATACGGCGTGCCCACCATCGTCAATACCCAAGAGGGCACCTCAACGATTAAAGCGGGGCAAAAAATAAGGATGGATGCCACCAACGGCGCTGTCTATATCCTGAAATAACCGGGCTCATATTTCAACCGTTCCCCCTTCGTCGGGGAGAACGACTTTCATCTTGCTCCCAGACAGGTGCTCAACAAAAAAGTCTGGCTTTTCGCTGTGGACGGGGATGAGAATCTCGGGCTTTATCTCACGGGCAATCTTTAGCAAATCGGGACCGCAGGCATGACCCGAGGCGTGCAGCCCCCTCTCGGCGTCAGGCACCTCCCACTCGCCGTTAGTCTCTACGGGCAGTCCAAAACCCTTGAGCCCAAAGTGTTCAAGCCACTTATGCAGGCGGCGGAAATCAATCTCCTGCTCCTCGTCGTGAGGCTCGCTGGAGCTATAGACATATAGACTGCCCGCCCGGGGGCGGATGCTGGGCAGCTCGTTGAGGTCAAAGAAGCTGAAGCAGAGAATAAAATCTTCCTGCGCCGAAGCTACATCCTCAGCCAGGACAATCTTATCCTCATATTCCTGGCAGATATTTCTCATCCACAAGTTCGGATATTTGCTGGCAATGGTGTCCTGGTAAATAGCGATTGCCCCCTCCCGGGCAATATCCGGTGTTTCTGGCTCCAGGAGACGCATCGTCTTCAATAGATAGGCGTCCTTGGGCAGTATAACTAGCTTCCGGCCGGTATCCCGGGCAATCTGCAGAAAGGTGAGCAGGCGGTCCACATCACGGGGAGAGAAGTCGGCAATAACGAGCCCTTTTGAGCCCTCGATTGCCTTCAACCCGTTTTCATACAACTCATGCTCGGCGACATTGCCCTCACGCTCAACATTTGTCCCCTCTAAAATAAGCGCCTTCGGGCGCAGGGCAACTGCCTCGCTGATAAACCTCCGGCTAAGCTCGGCGCGCTTGCCGTGAAACCGCAGGTCGCCGCTATAGACCACCCAGCCCGAGCCAGTCTCGATACCCCAGGCACAGGCACCGGGGATAGAATGGTCCACCGGAAAACAGCGCAAACTTAAGCTACAACTGCTATGGGCAATCATCGGGCATGAGGAAAGCTCTTTTTGCTTGGGCGTTTTCTCCCAGAACCCCCACTCCCAGAACCGGAGCGCCTCCGGGCTGAGGGCTTGAGGCTCTCTATCGGCAATACAAAACTGCCGCTGCTGGTAGGGCAGCTTAGTGGTAAGGAAAGCCGTCTGCTTCCAGCCGGCGGGACATTCTCTCAGGGTGGGGCTGAAATAGCACACCTGCTGGTCAAAATCGGTCTTCCCTGAGTCCTGCATCGCCTTGATGACAAAGGCTGTCACCGAGGTGGCGTACACCGGGATATCTTCCCTCAGAAAAGAAATGTGACCCGAATGGTCAAGGTGGGCATGGGACAAGAGCACTCCGTCAACCGCCTCAAGTCGCCGATAGAGGGGTGTGTTGCGGAACTGCTGCCAGAGACCTGGCGTCTGCAGGTCATCCCGATAAATCCCTTCCAGGGGGGGAAGCAAGCCCAGCACCAGCGGGTCAAGCAGCCCGGCGCCACTGCGGGGCTTCAGGTATTCCTCATAGAAAAGCTTGTGTCTCTTGTAGGGAAAGCCAAAGTCAAGTAGCAGCCGGCGCCCTTCATCCTCGAGGAGTATCTTGTTGCCACCAATCTCATTGATGCCGCCGTAAAAGCTCAAACGCACCATGGCTTCCCAATTATAGCACCTGAAAAAATATGACGCACAAGCCGCCTCTCCAGACCTCTCCTCACCTTGTGCGTCACCAGAAATTATAGCACAAATATAAGCTATAGTCCTAAATAGGCTTTCTTCACGTAATCAACTTTGAGGAGTTTGGCACAAGCCCCTTCCAAGACCACTCGCCCATTTTCCAGCACGTATGCCCGGTCAGCTATCTCCAGAGTATTTTTAACGTTTTGCTCAATCAGCAGGATGGTAATTCCATGTTTACGCAGGGACTTTATGACCTCGAAAACTTCTAATAATAACCTCGGTGCCAGCCCGTAAGACGGCTCATCAAACATGCACAGTTTCGGCAGCGACATTAAACCCCGCCCCATAGCCACCATTTGCTGTTCGCCGCCGCTTAGCGTTCTGACCAACTGCCCCTCTCTTTCTTTCAATCTGGGAAAAATCTGATAAACCTGCTTAAAAGCTTCCCCCCTGCGTTTCCAGGCATGGGAAGGATAGGCACCCATCTCCAGGTTTTCACGCACCGTCATCTCGGAAAAAAGTCTTCTCCCCTCGGGCACATGAGAAAGACCCCTTTCCACAATGTTGTTAGGTGCTAATCCATCTATCCTCTGACCAAGGAACTTCACACTACCTGCAGCTGGACGCACCAAACCGGATACAGTGTTAAGCAGCGTAGTTTTACCGGCGCCGTTGGCGCCAACCAAGGCAACTATTTCTCCCTTATCGATTTTTAGGGAAACATCCCACAGGGCCTGAGCCTTACCATAAAAGGTATTAATGTTACTGATTTCCAACATAAGCCTACTCTCCTAAGTATACTTCAATAACTTTTTTGCTGCTGGCAATCTCCTTTGGCGTTCCGTCAGCAATCTTCTCCCCGTGATGAAGCACCATAATTCGGTTACACACACTCATAATTGCTTTCATGACATGCTCAATCATAAAGATGGTAACACCCTTATCCCGAATGGTGGTTATCAACTCCATAGCCTCCGCCACCTCAGTGGAATTTAACCCCGCCATCAGCTCATCAAGCAGGAGTAACTCTGGCTTGGTAGCTAACGCCCTGGCTACCTCAACTCGCTTCTGGTTAACCAGGGTCAAGTCTCTAACGGGGGTCACACTCACTGCTGATAAGCCGACAAACTCCAGCAATTCCGTAGCTTCCCGGTTGGCAACCGCTGATGGCATCGCAGTTGGCGTCCCGAATAAGGCGCCCAACAACACATTCTGGATAACCGGCATATTGGGGAAAACCTTGACTGATTGAAACGTCCGCGCCAGTCCCCGCCGGCAAATTTGATGTCGCCTTAAGCCGGTAATCTTATCACCCTTAAATTTTATTACCCCCGATTTAAGAGGCAGAGCCCCCGATATTAGATTAAACAGCGTTGTTTTACCAGCCCCGTTGGGACCAATCAGGCCCACGATTTCACCCTGCTCCACATTAAAATCGACCTTTGATACTGCAGCCAACCCACCAAAATACTTAGTTACCTTTTCGCCTTCAAGTATCTGCATGCTGACCTCCTGAAATTCGTCTCCACCCTTTTTGTATCAATCCTACCAATCCGCCGGGTAGGTATAATATAGCCACTATTAATACTATACCAAAAGTGAGCATATAATAATAGGGGAACTTGGTTAGTAACGTTTCTTCCAAATAGGCAAAAACAACGGCACCTATTACCGGACCGTAAAGCTGGCTCATACCGCCAAAGATAGCCATTAAAACCGGCAAAAAAGAAAAGAGCACATTAAAGGCGACATATGGGTCAACATATGTCCATCTTGTGGCCATGATTGCCCCAGCCGCCCCCATGAAGAAAGCACTAACGGCAAAGGTGGTAATCTTCACCATAGTTACATTAACGCCGATGTGAGCCGCGGCTTCCTCGTTCTCACCGATGCTCTGCAGGGCCAGTCCGAATCTAGAGCGTTGGATAAAGTAGGTGGTAACCATCAGTACCACAAAGATGCCCAGTATGACCCAAAAAATGGTGTTGTTATCTACCAAGACAATGAACCGACCACGCGTACCGGTCACCGTAATCTCCCAGAACAGAAGAAGATGCTTGACGAGCTCAACCAGCCCGAAGGTGAAGATGGCAAAATATATGCCCCTCAGCCTCAGGGTTATTGCGCCAACTCCAAGGGCAATTATGGAACTGACTATACCACCAACAACGACTGTCAAAAGCAGGGGTAAGCTTCCCCCCAGCGTGGCCATAGTATATATGCCCACCCCGAAAAATGCCGCTGTCGCCAGTGACAAATAACCGGTAGGGCCGGAAAACATGGTCCAGCTCACCGTAAGGACGATATACATGATGATGGCAGTCAATAGTATGACGTTATAAGCCGAGCCATAGAAAGGTAAAGCAGCTAACCCGACCAAGATTAAAAGAAGTAACCCTGGTATCCATAGCTTTTTAGGTGTAAACGCACTAATAGCCATCTCTCTACCTACCTAAAATACCTCTCGGCCTCACTACAAGGAGGAGCATGAAGAGAATATAATAGGCAGCCAGTGCCAAGGATGGTTGCCAAGAGCTAACTGCGCTGCCGATAAGACCCAGGATAAAACCGCCGATAAAGCTGCCCGGGATACTGCCCAGCCCGCCTAATACAACCACGATGAGGGTAATTATGAGATATTCCAGACCCATAACCGGGTAAATAGGATAACACATACTAATGAATACGCCGGCAAAACCAGCCATTATCGCCCCCAGACCAAAGCATAGAGCCAGCACCCTGTTAATATTTACTCCCATGAGCCCAGCGGACGCCGGGTCTTGAGCCGCTGCCCTGATGGCTTTACCCATGCGGGTACGGACTAGAAAGATATAGAAGGCTACGCCTATGACAACAGCAAAGATAAGGGCTATCAAACGATTAGCAGCGAACACCGCTCCCCAGAGGTTGATGCCAAAGTTATAATAGGAGTACGCCCTCATATCACCGCCCCATATTATTAAAGCCACATTTTGAATGATGAAGAGGAGACCAAAAGTAGCTAACATGGAGCTGGCCTCATAGGCACCGGCATTGGGCGCCCTGACTCTAAGGCTCGTGAACAAAGTACGGTGAAGTATCCAACCTACTATGAATACGATAGGACCAACAAGCACCAGAGAAAGCAGCGGGTTAAGCCCGAACATGGTATACATTGTCCAGGTGATGAAAGCGCCGAGCATAATGAATTCGCCGTGAGCGATGTTCAGCACCCGGGCAACACCATACTGCAGGTTGAGTCCCATAGCAATTATGGCGTAGAGGCCGCCCAGCAGCAACCCATTAATCAGTATATTCAGGGTTGAGACAAGCATAATAATAGCTTTCTATCTTCGGCAATTAAATTATAGGTGCAGGCTATCATTAAGGTACAAGACAAGTTCTCTGGAGAAAATAACCACTCTCCCTCTCCAGAGCTGCTATCTTTAACACCCTTTAGACAGCCTGCTCCCTACGACTCTAAAATCCTAAACTCAAATGTTCTACTATTCTGCTGCCGGCCACGGTGGCTTGGGATATATAAAGTTGGCGGTGGGTATATTGCCGCCTACGACTTCAAACACCCCATTTTGCCACTGACCAATCTCTCCAGGATGACACTCCTTGGCCAGAAGTCCGCCGCCATCACCGAACATGGTAAACCAGGTTGGTCCCAGAACGGTGTCAAGCTTCGTGGTAGCAAGTACATCCCTTAGTGCGTCCTGGTCAACGGTTCCAACCTGCTCAACAGCTGCCTTCCAGATGTCCAGTGACGCCCAATAGAGTGGATGCCCCCACCAATCCTGAAGGTCTTCAGGCTTGCCAGTATAGAGTATATCAGCCAATTCGTCGAGCGCGGCAGTCTGACCCCGGGCAAAGGTAGTAAAACTGCATACTCCCTCTGTCGCCGGACCAAACGCTGTATGGTAGAAGCCGAAGTTGCCCCCGGGACCCACTATGAATGCCTTGGGATTATAGCCAAGCGCTATTGCCGTCCCGGTAACGGGGAGGACCTGGTCGGGATAGCCAAAGCAGCAAAAGACATCAGCCCCAGACGCCATAGCATCCTGTACTACGGGCGCGAAGTCCTTGAGGTCGGGCGGAAGGCTCACACTTCCAAGTATCTTAATTCCCACTCTTCCGAATTCTGTACCGGCTACGCCGGAGTACTCTATGCCATGGAGGTCGGCAATGTAGATTACATATGCCGTCTCGGCACCCTTGGCGGCAAGCATGTCAGCAAAAACTGGCAGCTCGTACCAGTCGGAAAAGCTCAGGCTGACAAACAGGTAGGGTAGAGCAGGAAGCGAGTCCTTGATAGTGGTGGCGCCACCCTCGGCGGTGACTAGTACATAGCCATACTTATTGGCTATAGGGGCTTGACCGAAGATGAAAGCGGTGCCACAGGCAGGCCACAGGAAGTCAACCTTGTCCTCCAGAATCAGCTTTTCCGTCAGCCTCGTCATGGTGCCCACATCACTCTTATCATCATATATGACTGTCTCTATGGGCAGGCTCTTGCCATATTCACTCAGGTATATCCCACCCGCATCATTGACCCTGGGAACCCATGATTCATAGATTACCTTGAATGCCGAGTCCCCAATAATAGCCAATGGACCGGAGAGGGGTCTTGACATACCAACCACGATTTTCTCTTTTTCCACCGTGGGAGCGGGGCAAGCGGTAACCAAGGGCACCACTAATGCTACTACTAGTGCTAATGCTATCGCCCCAAATAATAGCTTCTTTTTCACTTGGTTCTCCTCCTTCTTAAAGACTTTAAAAACTGTACTGGTCTTATTACCATAAAATCTTAATATGCTCACCCCCCTTCCGTCATGATATTAGCCCTACTAACTTAGTAAGCTCGGAAGGCTCTTCTTTCCGAGAGTATAGATGGCTATCCCCAACTTTGTCAAGACCCCCTTACTTATTTACTGCCTGGGTAGTCCCAGCCCGGCTGAAGCGATTATGTTCTTCTGAATCTCCGAGGTTCCGGCAGCAATCGTTGCCCCAAAGGAGACAAGATACATGTGCTCAATCCACCCATGTAAAGGGGCTATATTTTCCTTCTTATCAAGCTGAGCATAGGCTCCCAGCAACTGCATGGCAGCACTGGCAGCACGCTTAAACAACTCGGTACTATATAGTTTAGCCATAGCCGCATACCAATCGGTAGCCAGCCCCCTATCCCGCAGCCAAGCCACCCGATAGTTAATCAAGCGCCCAATCTCAGCCTCTATTGCCAACTCGGCTAATAAGTATCGGCTGCGTATCGACGGCATCCTGGGGGTAGTCCCTAAATATTCCCCCACCTTCTCAATCATGTCCCGCACCATAGCCACAAATTCAATTGAAGACCGTTCATGTCCCAATAGTGCCTGCGCCACCACCCAACCTTCGTTCTCTTTACCCACCATGTTTTCCTCTGGTATCCTGGCATCCTCAAAGAATATCTCGCAAAAGGATGGCTCCCCGGCTAGATTCATTATCGGTCTGACGCTAACACCAGGGGTAGACAAATCAACCAGGAAAAAGCTGAGCCCCCTGGACCTCCGGGAATAGGGGTCTGACCTAGCCAGCAGACAACACCAATCGGCATAATTAGCAAAGGTGCCCCAGATCTTCTGCCCATTTATGATAAAGTGACTGCCGTCTTTTATCGCCTTCGTCTGGAGGGAAGCCAGGTCAGAGCCCGCCCCCGGTTCAGTGAAACCTTCACACCAGAACTCCTCCCCCCGGGCAATTGGCTTCAGGTGCCGCTCCTTCTGCTCTTCAGTACCGTAGTCAATAAGGGTTGGCGCCAGCATCTTTACCGCAATGGGGTTATATCCTAGCGACCCCCGACGGGCTATTTCCTCCGAGAAGATAAGGTAATCTACATAGGAGCGAGCCTCGCCGCCATATTCCTTGGGCCAGAATAGAGACAGCCATCCCCTCTTCCCCAGCTTACGGGCTATGTCCTTAAATACCTGCCAGCCATCACTGCTACCTGAGACATGGTCGCCGGTGGTACCCCCCAGATAGCCCACCCAGCCCGGTGGCAACTCGGCGTCCAGAAAAGCGCGGACCTCCTGCCGGAACCTATTCTGCTCCTCGCTGAATTGAAAGTCCGTTGGATTCTCCCCTTAAATCAGGTGATGGTAAGCACCATATAACACAAGGGAGTATATATGTCAAATGGGTAACATTTGCCAAGAAGCGTGCCATAGTGGTATAATAGAGCAGTTTAGGTTTTGGTTATCGTATACTGCTATAAATCCCTCGGATTGTATCAAGTATTGGGTGACCCGAACTCTAGCTGAAATATTTGAAGAGAGGAGGTCATCCAATGAGTTTTGAGGACAAGCAACTCCAGTGTTCCGATTGCGGGACTACCTTTACCTTCAGCGCTGAAGAGCAGGAGCTTTTCCAATCCAGGGGCTATACCAATGAGCCCAAGCGCTGCCCCTCCTGTCGCCAGGCAAGAAAAGCAGAACGTTTTGGAAACGGTGGCTATAGAGCCCAGCGGCAGATGTTCCCGGTGAAATGCGCCCAGTGCGGTAAGGATACTGAGGTACCCTTTGAACCACGCGGTGATAGACCGGTGTACTGTAGCGATTGCTACCGTAAGGTCAGAGCCAGCATATAGCGCTGGTTTAACCTTGAGAGCATACGTAGGCTGGGGTTTCCCAGTCTATGTATGCTCCTAGAATGACGAGGCGTCATGTCATTAGAAGTTCATCTGCGTGAAGGCGAAACACAAGACTCTCTGTTACGGCGCTTTCAAAAGGTGGTACAGATAAGTGGCATTTTGCGCGAGGCAAAGGCTCACCGTCATTTCATATCTAAGAGAGACGCCGCTCGCATAAAAGCAAAGAATAACGCCAGAAGAAGACGGCGTCAGAAATATTAAGTGGGGCAGGAGAAATCATTCAAAAGGGGACGAGTTATGAAAATCTATGTCGGTAACCTATCCTTTGAGACGACTGAAGAGGAACTACAGGCGGAATTCACCGCTTTCGGGAAGGTGGAAGCGGTAAATATCATAACTGACAAATATAGCGGACGACCAAGAGGATTTGCCTTTGTTGAGATGCCTTCGGTGTCCGAGGGGCAAGCGGCAATCGCCAGTCTTAACGGGAAAACCTTGAGGGAGCGGACGCTCACTGTAAATGCCGCCCGACCCCGCTCCGATGACAGAGGCGGCTCTTTCGGAGGCAGGAGAGGCGGTGGAGGCGGTGGATTCGGTGGAGGAAGGGGCAGAAGATACTAAACTTCCTCCCCATTCAATACTGCTCAGTACACAGAAGATATATCGAAGCCTAGCTCGCTTCCAAAGAAGGGGGCTAAGATGAATATATATGTCGGCAATTTATCTCTTGAGGTTACCGAGGAAGAACTGCGGCAGGAATTCATGGCTTTCGGAGAAGTGACCTCTGTGGTCATTATGAACGACAAGTATATTGGTAGCGGCCAGAAGAGAGGCTATGGATTTGTTGAAATGGCCTCAAAGTCTCAAGGCGAAGCCGCCATCGCCAGCCTCAAGGGCAAAAGGCTAAAGAGCCGGGTGATTAATGTTGTTGAAGCCCTGCCGCTTTCAGATAAGAGAGGTCCAGGGCTCCCCCAGGGAAGAGATAAGCGGTTTAACCGAAAAGCAAGACAAAGAAGATACGTACACTAGACCAATCACCGGAAAACCCCACTCACTGCTACCCTTGCCACCCTTATACACTGTCAGGTAGAATCATACAGAGGAAGGGGAACTTATGAAGGCAGTCATCCTAGTGGGAGGGGAAGGGACAAGGCTACACCCCCTAACCTTCAACACGCCGAAGGCGATGGTGCCCATCCTGAATAAGCCTTTTCTGGAATACCTGATACTCTACCTCAAAGAGCACCAGGTAAGGGATATCATCCTGACCACGAGCTACCTCCCCGACCGCATTCAAAGCTACTTCGGCGATGGCACTGAATCGGGCGTCCATCTGAGCTACCTCGTAGAGGAGACGCCGCTGGGTACTGCCGGCGCCGTCAAAAACGCCGAGACTCTGCTGGACGAGCCATTCTTTGTCATCAACGGTGACGTCGTCACCGGCATCGACCTCACCGCAATGATGAGCCGACACCGGAAGGTAAAGCCCAAGGTGAGTATTGCCCTGACCCCGGTAGATAACCCCACGATATATGGTGTGGTGGAGACTGACGAGGGGGGTATGGTAAAACGCTTCGTTGAGAAGCCAAGCTGGGAAGAGGTCACCACCAATATGATTAATGCCGGCATCTATATCCTTGAGCCTGAGGTCCTGAGCCACGTCCCCCCTGCCACCCCCTCCACGTTTGAGCGCCATCTCTTCCCGCTACTCCTGGAGACGGGCAAACCTATCCTGGGCTATCCCTCCACTACCTACTGGATTGACATTGGCACGCCGGAAAAATACCTGAGGGTGAACCACGACCTGCTCACCGGCAAGGCGCCGTCTTTAGCCACCTATCGCGCCCAAATCAGCGGTAACTCCCAGATTCATCCCTCAGCGCAGATTGAGGGTCCGGTGCTTATCGGCGAGGAATGTGTTATCGCCCAAGGGGCAAGGGTGAAGGGACCGGCCGCTCTCGGACCAAAATGCCAACTCGATGAAGGTGCGGTTATAGAAGGGGCAATATTATGGGCGGAGTCCAGGGTAGGCAAAAAAGCAATTCTAAAAAACTGCATCGCTGGCTATCGTTGCTACATTCAAGAGGGGAGCCAGGTTCTTGATAACTGTGTTCTGGGCGATGATGTTGTTGTGGAGAAAAATAGTAAACTAGCTCAAGGCACTAAAGTCTCGTCTGATTAGCAGATAGGCACTGACACTAAGCGGCCGCCTTTAAGGTCACTAAAATCTTTTCACCCTTCTTATCAACCTTTTCCACCATCGGCATTTCATTGAGGG
>CAZDHX010000022.1:0-3595 GCA_964505425.1 uncultured Dehalococcoidales bacterium
GCGGTCTCCAAAACCGCAGGTCGCGGGTTCGAATCCTGCCACTCCTGCCAGTTTTCCCCCGCCTTTTTCCCGAGGACTTTAAGCCCCACCGCACTAGTACTTTAGTTACTACTAGTACCTTAGTATAGCCTAATAACAGGGGATTTCCGTTGACAATGGGCAATAAAGTGCTATATTGTGGTCAGTTGTCACCTCCATATCTGGTTTTAGTGCGGGTTGAAGATGGTAAAAAGAATAACAGAGTGGCTAGTTTTTTTCGTAATTTTGTTCATAATGTTCTTTTTCGGCGCTGCCTACGGTCAGACAGTCAAGCCTTGCGTAGCAACCCAAGTTGAACCCAAATACATCGTTGAAGAAGTTCCGCTTATCCAAGAGGTCTATCCCGCTGAGTTCCACCAGTTCGCCTCCCAGGATGAACTGAGCCAGTGGCAAGCAGAGCAGTACCCCGCACTTCAAGAGCTGGGGAAGCAGAACAACTGGGTTTGCGTAGACTATGCCCTAGAGATGCAGAGGAGGGCTTGGCTTGAGGGTTACCAAATGTCAGTCGAGAACCTGATTGACAAAGGCGGCCAGACAGGTCACGCCATTTGTTCAACCTGGATAGGTCATGAGTGCATCTATTTAGAGCCACAAAGCACGACAAGCTGGGTTGGCGCAGTGAAGGAGAATGGGGCTGTGGGACTCGCCTACACGCCGATACTGGTTTATCCCGAGACTGGCGAAGCAGTCTACCGGGAGGAATAGTCAATAGATAGCGCAAAAAAATGAGCCCTCGGCTTGAGTAAGCCGAGGGCTCAAATCTACTCCTCAGTGTTTAGTATACTCTGCGTCTAATCAGGAAGAAGATGATTAACCCCACTATTACCACCCCGGCTATAATGCCACCGAGTAAAGGCCAGTTAAGCATAGCGCCTACATCAAACGAACCACTCAGTCCGTTAACACTTACTGAATAGCTACCGGCCGCACTCTTTGCCACGGCGAAGTTTACGCTTTCACTGGCACCGGCATCAAGTGTTACTTGCTTGGTTGCTTCCGTCACGCCATCTAGCTTGAGAGCAACCTCATAGCTACCAGCGGCATTGCCGGTGTTGGTAACAAGGACGCTGATGGTTATGCTCTCTCCGATGTCAGCCCTGCTCGGAGATATGGAAAGGCTGCTGCTAGTGAAAATAGCAGCTGGTGCTTCTCCAAGGGTGGTGAAGGTATATTCAAGCGACACAGCGTGGTTGCCGGCCGCGTCTCTGGACATAGCCACACAGTGATAAGTGGTTCCTGGGTTCAAGCCAGTCAGCTTAACATTATGCTCGGTAACCAATGTCTCATCCAGAGGTGATAGCACGAAGGGACTAGCCCGATATTGCACCTGGCTGGTGCCGGGCTCGTCTGTCATCCAGGAGATATTAGCCGTCGTCTCAGTAATACCGCCAATGACGACAGCTGAAATTTGTGGTGGCAGGTTATCGCCTGCTGGAATAATGCCTCCCCCACCGCCAGTAGGACCTATTCCTGCTGGTGGCGTTCCACCCCCACCGAATGGGGTCCCGGTTAATTGAGCCAGGGTTGGTCTAGTACCAGCACCTCTTACAATAGCCCAGATGTAGCCACTGAAGCCATCGACAGGATCCGGGTTCACCCCGCTAGGCGAGCACTCTAGCCACTTGGTGCCATCCCACCAGTAGAGGACTAATAGTGATTCATCCTTCCCCACAATGTCGTCATCGGTGTAGTAAAGTTTAATTAAAAGCTCGGTGAGACCGGCGGAGTCTTGTACCAGAACATCAAAATATTTACCGATATCTCCGCTAAAGCTGCCGGTGCCCGGGTTACCGGAATACTTAGCCACCGTAATTGATGTGTTATCTCCTGTCTTCTCAACCACAGCACCAGCCTCATCTGTAGCATCAAGCGTAGCGCCGCGCCCTGTCTTGGCACCCTCAAGCTCCACACCTAAGTAAGGCTCGTAGTCTACCGGGCCGGAGACCATTCCGGCAATGGCACCTCCATCAGTAGTCCCCCACCAGTTATTCTCGGCATCAAGCGTAAGAGTATCAGTGCTACCATAGTAGGCGCCAAAGGGACCGTTATCAACGATGTTATTGAGGTTGACACCCGCATTGGTAACATCCCCTCCTTCAATGTGGACGCCTGAATCAACTCCGCCGTTTTCGCGGATGTCGTTGCCAACGATGTTGAGGGTGCTCCCCTCGTTGCTGGCGCTAATGTAAACGCCATCGCCCACATTCCCGCAGATGGAGTTCCCGCCGATGGTGGTTTCGCCACCTTCACCTATCAAACTGATGAACACACCACTGCCACAATTACCCTTGTGGCCCCCATCATGCTCATCAGTCCAGGCACCAATAATGTTGTTGAAAATGTCCAGCACACCATTTACAAAGCCGTCCGCATGAACCCCGCTGACCGAGGCTGAGTTCTCGGAAATCGTGTTCCCCTCAATGAGGACATTGCCGGTTTCGCCTATTGTGCTGATATAGACGCCATCCCCCGCCGTTACCAGGGAAGCGCTCTCCCTCCTCGGGACCGGGCATTGCCCAGTCCTCCGGGTACCATATCCAGCCACCGATGGTATTCTCCAGGATTTCGATCACACCATTTACACCAGCATTGCCCAGGTCTATGCCATCACCGTAGTTAACGGAGATGAAATTATCCTGAATATTAACGAAGCTGTCCGGCTCTATCAGGTGAACCTCAACACCATCGCCATAGTTACCATCCGCCCACAAGTTGTGCGCCTCATCATACCAGAACCACCAGGCGCCGATTATATTATTGGTGATGTACAGACCGCGCTCCGGGTTCTCCTCATCGGGCATGGCGGATACTACGTCAACATAGATGCCGCCACTGCCAAGAGAGCCGTTCTCAGCGATGAGGTTTTCATTAATGGTCAAGGTGCCGGTTTCGCCGAGGTGGAAGGCATTAATGCCATAATGAGCATTACCGAAAGTACTGACCTCAATTTCGCCGTCCCAGAAATAAACGGCGCCGATAACATTATTCTCAATGGTGACGGTACCGTTGATGCTATGCACCAACCCACCGAAGTTGATGCCATCAGCTCCGTTATCGGCGACGGCATTGTACTCAATGGTGAGGTTACAACCCTCGTCTACCTCGCCGCAATGAATGCCGTTGCTAGCGTTTTCCGTGATGAAGCAGTTGCTGATGGTAACGTCGGCGCCCTCTTCCAAGTCCTCAATATCAATGCCGTTGCCACCTTCAATACCCTGCCTGACGGTAAAGCCGTCAAAGAGCAGTGTCCCGCTAAAACCAACTATGTCAACCACATCACCAGCGAACTCAGGCTGGATGAAAGTCGCCCCCCAGCCCTCGGTGGACTGGAGGGTGAGGGACAGGTCAATGTCAATGTTCTCATTATAAGTCCCTGGCCATACATCAATGACGTCATCAGGGTTAGCCTCATCAATTGCCTCTTGGATTGTCAGGTACCATGTATCTTGAGTGGTGTTGTGAACACCAAGGACGTATAAGGTAGCATCGTCGGTTATTCCATCTCCGCCGTAGGTGCCTCTTACCGTCCAGGTACCGGCAGTATGAGAAGTGTACT
>CAZDHX010000022.1:3695-21630 GCA_964505425.1 uncultured Dehalococcoidales bacterium
ACTGCCGCCGTCTCCTCCCTCCACTATCGCGAAGGCGGTTTCACCGGTAGCATCACCCACCTCGTTGTCACAAGCGTCATAAGACGTTGCCGTGTATGCCTGGCTTTCGCCGACGATGATTTCAGCATCATCCGGCGAGATAATCATGTAGTTTACCGCACCGGGATTGACGGTTAAGGTAGCATCATCGGTTATTCCGTCTCCGCCGTAGGTGCCTCTTACCGTCCAGGTACCGGCAGTATGAGAAGTGTACTCGTTAGCCGCCCAACTGCCGCCGTCTCCTCCCTCCACTATCGCGAAGGCGGTTTCACCGGTAGCATCAAAGGTGTTGCCACAAGCATCGGCTGCCTCAGCAGTGTATTCCTGAGTGGCGCCGGCGGTAATACTAGCATCATCCGGTGAGATAACTATGCCGGCAGCCGCACCATGATTGACGGTGATTGGGTCCGTTGTCCCGGTGATTGTGCCTCCTTCAACAGTGGTGGCTGTGATAGTAGGAGTCTCACCGGCGTTGGTCAGTTTGAAGCCACCCACTGTAGCCACGCCGTCAATGAAGGTCTGGGTACCATCGGCTGGCTTGGTTGGTGGTGTAGCGTTGGGTGAGAGAGTGGCTGTCCATTCCCAGTCTATGAAATGGCCGCCAGTGAAGCTGGTAGCCAGGTTGCCAAACTCATCCTCAGCCGCAACGGTAACCGAGAAAGTAGTCCCCGCCGTTTCGGTGCCAGAATTCTCAGTTGCCAAGATATAGTGGTCTGTCGAACCACGAATTACGGTGATTGGGTCCGATGTCCCGGTGACTGTGGCGGTACCCGTGGTTGCCGTGATGGTAGGAGTCTCACCGGCGTTGTACAGCGTGAAGCCACCCACCGTAGCCACGCCATCGGTGAAGGCCTGCATACCGTCGGCTGGCTTGGTTGGTGGCGTACCGTTGGGTGAAGGAGTGGCTGTCCAGGTCCAGTCTATGTTATAGCCGCCATTGTAATTATTCGGCCCCTCGTCTACCGTGTTGTCGAACTCATCCTTAGCGGTAACGGTGACCGAGAAAGTAGTCCCCGCTTGTTCGGTGCCAGAATTCTCAGTTGCCACGGTATAGTAATCTGCCGCAGCAGGGTAGACGGTTAAGGCATCGGTGGCGTCACCAATTCCAGTAGCACCGTCGGGAGTAGGGGTGGCATCTGAGGCGGTAATAGTCCAGTCGCCAGTCTTGTCATCATAGTACCAGAAGTTAGCTGAAGAATTACCATCGGTAATGTCTATCTGGGTAATGACACTGCCATCAGTGGCAGCATCATAGAATTTGGCATTTACCCCCGTTGAGTCGGTGTAGAAGTAGACCGTATTAACGCCGGAGGTAACCGGGTTGCTGGAAACATCGTAGCGGGTAACGGTGTAGGCTCCCCTGTTGCCGGCGGTAATATCAGCTGGTGTATTAAGACCAAAGTGGTCTACCGTAGCGGCCGCCTCAGTGAAGAAATCCCAGTCGGGCCCCGCAGTGGATGCCCCGTGATTATCCGCAGCCACAATCTTCCAGAAGTAGTGGGCACCATAGCCGAGCACCCCCGGGTCGTAGGTTGTTGCCGCTTGGTCATCGGAGACCAGAGGTGGGGGGGGTGGTGTCGCCGAAGTAGACATCATAGGTTACTGTATCACCGCCATCGGGGTCGCCGCCCGTCCAGCCCAAGTCGGCATTTATGGAAACGCCGGCGGCATCATCTGCCGGCGATGGGCTGCTCGGCGCGTTGCGTGGGTTGTTGCCTGCCGAGGGGGTGTAGTCAACAACAACCCAGACATGGGTACATCTTGACCAGCGAGAACCGTATGTGGAGGTAGTAGTGTAGAGCTCCACCCCGGCTTGAAGGGCGTCTATATCTGTCCAAGTCCAATCGCCACCGGCAGGGTTAGTTGCCCAGGTATCGCTGTAAACGGCATAAGAATCTGTAAGGCTATGGGCTCCCGGTCTGTATTCTGTACCGCCAGTTTTAATCACCGGTTGTGCGGTGGTGCTTGAGCCTGAACTTGACCTCCTGGCTTCTATATAGACGGTGACACTGTTGATGGTTCCGCTTGCAGTGCCATGGTCGTCCAAATTGTACAAATCATATTTAGTTGAGCCTTCAACATTATTGGCGACATAGGAGGTGTCATCATCGGATGTCTGGCAAGCCTGCCAGTTGTTAGCAGGAGGACTACTACCACCTATAGATAACTGGGCACTATCACCCACCGCATTGGGATTCAAGCCGATTAGGTTGTAATAGACAGTGATTCTAATGTGGTCTATATATGCAGTTCTGCTATGGCTAGAGCCATCATGTATTGCCGAAATTACAACACCAAAATCTGCACTGTTAATGTCAGAATAATTCCAACTTAGTCCCCATGTGTCGCTTGGGCCACCGTAGGTTATATATGCATCACTGCTTGGCCAACCTGCGCCTGTACTTTTATCGTCTCCACTTATCGTTCCGCCCTTCACCAGACGAACACTATTGTCGTTAACCCTAGTGGAAGACCCACTTTCCTGTCTCTCCACATCCACTTGAATGCCATTTATGGTCGCACCGGCGGGAATACTAAAGCCAAACCCGGTCGCTTTAAGATAATGCGTAACTTCCCCATTATTTATAGATGCGGTTGCATAGGAATTGTCGTGAGTCTGCGCATTTGATGGATTTGACCAATCTTTAGTCCCAACAGTTGAGTCATTCGCAAAGGTTGAACCGTTATTTGGCCCGGCTGTTGCCGCCATCGTCGGCGTCGCCATTGACGCTACCAAGCCAAATGCCAGAATCAGCGCTAATACAGGGAATAATAGCTTCCTCATCGTACTCTCCCCCTCAGTCTAGCCTTATTGCCCTTAAAGGGCACAAAAAAGCGACAATACCGGTACTATTTTACCAGTACTTTGGTAAGGCTATAACACATAAACCCCCTCCTGTCAATCATCCTGACCTCACTTTACCTCCCAAACCGAGGAGAACGGCTCTATTTGGCAAAGGCTGGCGCTGGACGGCACTGGCAGGGCAAAAATAGGCTTGACGTTAAACGAAATAAGGTGCTATGCTACTCAATGACTCTTAGTAAGGAGGCAAAAAATGTCGGCGTTCTGGAGCAAGACAAAGAAGACTGCCACCAAGAAGAAGACCACCAAGAAGAAGACTACTGCTAAGAAGAAGACCACCAAGAAGAAAAAGTAAGCTATAGAAGCCATGCCGAGGTGGCGGAAGCTGGTAGACGCGCCATCTTGAGGGGGTGGTGAGCGTAAGCTCGTAGGAGTTCAAATCTCCTCCTCGGCACCACATAACAATTGATATGCGGAAGTAGTTCAGCGGTAGAACGCCTCCTTGCCAAGGAGGAGGTCGCGAGTTCGAATCTCGTCTTCCGCTCCAAAAATTTTGGGGGGAGAGGCGACGTAGCCAAGTGGTTAAGGCGGGGGTCTGCAAAACCCCTATTCACCGGTTCAAATCCGGTCGTCGCCTCCATTTTATTTGGCCGGGGTGGCGGAATTGGCAGACGCAGCGGACTTAAAATCCGCCGGAGCGATCCTTGTGGGTTCGAGTCCCACCCCCGGCATAAGCTAAAGAATAAAAATGCCGTGGCTGATAGTACCACTGGGTTATCTTATCGGCTCCTTCCCCACCGCCTATATCGCCGGGCACTTGCTTAAGGGCAAGGATATCCGGCACATGGGCGATGCCAATATGGGTGCCGCCAACGCCTTCCGCCAGCTCGGGGCTAAGGTGGGGATAATCGTCGGTATCATCGACGCCACCAAGGGGGCGCTGGCGGTTGTTATCGCTCAGCTAGCCAATATCCCTCAGCTCGCGGTGCTGCTTACCGGGGTAGCCGTCGTCGTCGGTCACAACTGGCCGCTCTTTATCGGCTTCAGGGGAGGTCGGGGGGAATCAACCACCATCGGCGTGCTGCTAGCCGTATTAACCCTGCCCATGCTGATAGTTGCCGCCCCGGCAATAGCCGCCCACTTTATCTTCAGGGATACACTGAAAGCCGCCCCTTTTATCTTTGTCCCCCTGCCGCTGGTCTGCTGGTGGCTTGACATGCCGGGGATACTTATCGCCTACAGCATCGCCCTGCCCTGTCTGGTGGGCTTTACCCACTTCCTGAGGACAAGGCAGGCGGCGACACGCCGAGCGTAGCTACGGGTTTAAGACCCAGACGGCTATGTTCAAGGCCGAGGCGAAACTCACCCACAGTATATAAGGCAGAAGGAGCGCTCCGGCGGCGGTTGACAGCTTAAAGAACCTGAGTATGGTCAGCAGTATTGCCACCCACAGCGCCAGGATGACCACCATCCCCCACAGGGGCGACTGGAGCCCGAAGAAGACCACCGACCACAGGGCATTAAGAATAAGCTGCACCAGAAATACGAGCAGCGCCACTTTTACCTCTTTATGCTCCAGCCCCTGGCGCCAGATGAGAAAGGCAGCGATTGCCATCAGTACATAAAGGGTAATCCAGGCGGGGGCAAATAGCCAGTTGGGCGGGGTGAAAAAGGGCTTCTCAAGGGCAGCATACCAGGTCGGGATGGCGGGGGTGGTAAATATGGAACCGATAGCACCGGCAGCTTGGCAGGCGACAATACTTACCACCAGTTTGATTATGTCCCCGGATTTCATACACGCCATGACACACCTCCTCACTTCAGTCGCTTGCGTTTTATCGCCGACCTTACCGCCTGCTCAATATCCCTGGCGGTAAGACCGTAGCGCTCAAAAAGCTCCGCCGGCTTACCCGACTTGGCGTAGGTGTCTTTAATAGCCACCAACTCCATCGGCACCGGCTGACGCTTAGTCACCACCTGTGCCACAGCACCACCCAAGCCACCATGCTCCAGGTGCTCCTCAGCGGTAACGATAGCCCCGGTCTCCGCCGCCGCCTTAGTTATCGCTGCTTCATCAATCGGCTTAAGGGTGGACATATTGAGCACCCGGCAGTCTATGCCCTCCCCCTTAAGGCTTTGGGCAGCCTCCAGCGCCGTTTTCACCATCAAGCCGATAGCAATTATGGTGGCGTCCCCTCCCTGCTTCATGGTTACCGCCTTACCCAGCTTGAAGCGGTAGCTCCGGTCATAGACCAGCGGCAGCTTGGGACGGCCCAACCTGATATAGCATGGCCCAGGGTGAGCCGCCACCGCCCTCACCGCCTGCACGGTCTCAATAGCATCCGCAGGCACGATAACGGTAAAGCCGGGCAGGGCGCCAATGAGGGCAAGGTCTTCAATGGACTGGTGTGAGGTGCCATCCTCGCCAACGCTGATGCCGCCGTGGGTGACGACCAGCTTGACATTGAGCCGGGGCTGAGCGATGGACATGCGAATCTGGTCAAAACAACGCCCGGGGACAAAAACAGCGAAGGTGCTGGCAAAGGGTATCTTGCCCGAAGATGCCAGACCGGCAGCGATACTGACCATATTCTGCTCGGCGATACCACAGTCAAAGAAACGCTCCGGGAATTTTTCGGCAAAAAGGAAGGTCCTGGTGGAGCGGGAGAGGTCAGCGTCCAGCACCACGATATCCCGGTTCTCCTTACCCAGCTCGACCAGCGTCTCGCCGTAGGCTTGTCTCGGGTAAAATTCCTCAGCCATTATGCCAGCTCCTTAAGGGCGAGCTTCACTTCCTCGGCAGTGGGCGCCGTGCCGTGAAAATAGGGGTTATTCTCCATAAAGCTGACCCCCTTGCCCTTGATGGTATGGGCAATGATGACCGTGGGCTGCCCCTTAATCAGCTTTGCCTTATCAAAGGCTTGGGTAAGCTGGGGAATACTATGCCCCTCAGCCTCAATAACCTGCCAGCCGAAGGCTTGCCACTTCGCCGGGAAGGGGTCAAGGTTCATCACATCACGGTTCCAGCCGTCTATCTGCTGACCGTTGTTATCAACTATCGCCACCAGGTTATCCACCTTGAAATGGGCGGCGGACATCGCCGCCTCCCACACCTGCCCCTCATCACATTCCCCATCCCCCAAGAGGACGTATGTCCGGTAGTCCTTGGCGTTAAGCCGCCCCGCCAGCGCCACCCCAACGCCAAAGGACAACCCCTGCCCCAGAGCCCCGGCGGACATCTCCACCCCGGGGGTAAGCGTGCAGTCGGTATGTCCCTGAAGGCAGCTATCCATCTGGCGCAGGGTGGCTAGCTCATCTACCGGGAAGTAGTCGCACTCGGCCAGGATAGCATAGAGGGCAGGGGCGGCATGCCCCTTGCTCAGGATAAAGCGGTCTCTTTCCGACCAATGAGGGTCTTGAGGCTTATGCCTCATCACCTTGAAATAAAGGGAGAGCAAAATCTCCACCGCAGAAAGGGAGCCACCGGGGTGACCGCTGCCCGCCTTTCCGGTCATAGTAATGATGTTGCGGCGTAGCCTTTTGGCGATAGCCTCCATTTCCGCTGCTGGCGCTGATGACGAAAAAACCTCGGCTTTAACGCTCTTAGCCGAGGTTGATATTTTGCATTTTCTGGGCGGCAATATTATCCCCCCTCCGTCTGGCAATTATACTACACTCACAAGACGCAGGTCTACACTTTTTAGTTTGATTTTTATCCCCACCTCTGTTTTAATTAGCAAGTTTAGAGGAGGAAACCAATGTCAGCAACTAAGCGACAACATTGGGCAAAAGGGCTGAGATGGGCAGCACGGATAATTGCACTGCCAGTAACTGCTTTCGGTGCAATGATGGCTATTGGTGAAGGCATCCAGTCAATTTTGACCGAAGGCTTCGGGCCAATCAACCTAGTATTTTGGGGAGGCTCATTCATAGTCTTGTCTATGGTGTTTGCACTGGCTGGCTGTATTATATCGTGGTGGAGAGTGCGGCTTGCGGGAATACTGCTGGTATTGACTTTCTTTTGTTTGATTACCGCAGGAATCCTGGCTGGTGGCCCCGTTGACCTTCCCGAAAGGTTTAGCCTATCAGTTATCCTGGCGAATAGCACGACGGCATCAATAATGGGTTCCCCGTTTCTTGTTGCTGGTGTGCTATTCCTTTTGTCTTGGTGGCTTTCAAGTAAGATAGCTTGACGCCATCTGCTGTCGAGGAGACTTGTTTGATTTTTTTCTCCACTTTTGCTTTAATTAACAAGCATAAGGAGAGACAAAAGATAGATGGAAGGCTTAAAACTAGAGGCTGACAAGAGAGATATACTGGGCAAGAAGACAAGATTTTTGCGCCGGAAGGGAATTACCCCGGCTCATCTTTTCGGGCACGGGCTTGAATCGCAAGCCCTGCAATGTGATACGGCTAAGCTTCAGCGGCTTATCGCCCGGGCAGGAAGAACCAGGCTTGTTTCCCTCGGTGTTAAAGGTGATAAAGAGCCGAGGAGCGTATTCATCAAGGAAATCCAGAGGGACCCCCGTACCGGCGAACTGCTTCATGTTGACCTCTTTCAGATAAGGAAGGCAGAGAAGATAAGGGTTGACGTCCCTATTGTTCTGGTTGGCGAAGCACCGGCATTGAAAGTAAAGGGGTACATCCTGACCCACAGCCTGACCAGCCTGAGCATTGAGTGCCTCCCCGACAAGCTCCCACCCCAGATAGAGATTGACCTGAGCCCGCTTGAGGAGGTGGGGCAGGCAATCCATGTCAGCGACATCACCCTTAGCCCCGATATCACTGTTTTTACTGACCCTGAGCAAATGGTGGTGAAGATCAGCGAGGCCAAGGTGGAGGTGGAGGAGGTGCCAGTACCAGAGGAGGTTGCTGCCGAGGCTGAGGGTGAGGCCATAGCTGAAGAGGGGGCTGAGGAGAAGGCTGAGGAAAAACCAGAGGAGCAGGAAGCTGACTGAAGCCAGCGGCGATGATTATCGACTTTCACACCCACGTATTCCCGCCCCAGATAAAGAAAGACCGCAAAAAGTATGTTGAGCTTGACCCCTGCTTCGCCATCCTCTATTCAGACCCTAAAGCCAGGATAGCCACCGCTGATGAGCTTATCGCCAGCATGGATGAAGCCGGCATTGATATCTCGGTCATCACCAATATCGGCTGGACTACCCACGAACTCTGCCTTGAGACCAACGACTACATCATGGAGTCAGTAGCCCGCTACCCCGAGAGGCTTGTCGGCTTCGGTGCTGTCCAGCCACAGTCGCCCGAGGGGGCGGCGGCTGAAATCGAGCGCTGCGCCGAGGCGGGGCTAAAGGGGATTGGCGAGATGAGACCGGACATCCAGCTGCTTGACCTCACCGACGAGCTAATGATGGCGCCCTTTGTTGAGGCGCTGATAAGGCATAAGCTAATCCTGCTCACCCATGCCTCCGAACCGGTAGGTCATGACTATCCGGGGAAGGGGGCTATCACCCCGGATATGCTCTACCCGTTTATTATAAACTTCCCCGATTTGACCATCGTCTGCGCCCACTGGGGGGGTGGGCTGCCCTTCTACGCTCTAATGCCTGAGGTCAAGAAGGCAATGGCTAACGTCTACTTTGACACCGCCGCTTCCCCCCTTCTGTATGCGCCCGAGATTTATAACCAGGTCATCCAGCTTGTTGGGGCAGACAAAATTCTCTTCGGCAGCGATTATCCCCTGCTGGCACAGGCTCGGTTACTGAAAGAGATTAAAGCCCTCAACCTGCCGAAAGAAACAGAGAACCTTATCCTGTCAGAGAATGCCCGGAGGCTTCTCGGCATTAAGGGTAAATAGCCATGGAGCAAGTGCGCTGTTTTATTGCCGTTGAACTGCCCGAGGAGATAAAAGCCGCCCTTTCCCGGCTTCAGGCACAACTGAAATCAGGCGCTCAGTTCCCGGTAAAGTGGGTTGACCCCTACAGCATCCACCTGACCCTGAAATTCCTGGGCAATGTTAACGCGGACATGACGAGCCAGATAACCGAAGCCATGAAGGAGGGGGCGCAGGGGGTATCCCCGCTTCAACTTGAGATTAAGGACTTGGGAGTTTTTCCAAACTTGAGGCGGGTACAGGTCGTCTGGGTGGGGGTAAGCGGGGACCTGGATAAGCTACGCCAGCTCCAGAAGGGCATTGAGACCGCTCTGGCGAGATTAGGCTTTGCCCCTGAGGGGAGGGCGTTCACCCCCCACCTCACCCTGGCGAGAGTCCGCGAGCGAGCTTCAGCCGATGAGCGGCAAAAACTCGGCGAGCTTATCGCCGGCACCAAGTTTGAGGCGGAAACCGCCTTTCCCGCAGAAGCCGTCAGCCTGATGAGGAGCCAGCTAACCAGGGAGGGGGCTATTTACAGCAAAATCAGTTCCGTTGCACTGGGAAAGCCCTTGCCAAAGACCATTGAATAGTGTATACTGCGACCGACATAATTTCGGTTGGGAGGTGGACTCTTAATGGAACAAACCAATTTCCCCAAATGCCAGAAATGCAAGTCTGGCGACCTAGTACCCCTTTCTGACTTTGGCAGTCAGGGGGCGGACATTTACTACAAGGCATGGGTTTGCACCAATCCTGATTGTGGTTTCAACCTGAAAATCAGGAACGGGGATATTTATATCAACGAACCCATCATCAGCGGGGCTTCACGCTCCCGCTAAAAGCTAGCGGTTCTTTCCAAAAGCTTTAGGTTACGGGGCTAAACGTGCGTCCTCAGGTAAACAAACTTAAGGGGATGGCACTTGACCTCCTATTTCCGCGTTGGTGCGTTGGCTGTGGGAGGGAAGGGGATTTTATTTGCCCATCCTGCCTTGATTCACTGCCCAGAATCGTGCCTCCCCTTTGCCCCCGCTGCGGCTTGCCCCAGTCCCATGACATGCTCTGTCCCAGCTGTGCCGGCTGGCAGGCGGAGATAGATGGGATCCGCTCCCCCTTCCGCTTTGAGGGGGTAATACGCCAGGCTATTCATGAGCTAAAGTACAGAAACCTCAGAGCCATCGCCGGGCTCTTTGCCCATTTGCTCAACGACTATCTTATCGCCAACCCCGTGCCCAGGGAGGTCCTGATACCGGTGCCCCTCCACTCGAAACGGCTGAGGGAACGCGGCTACAACCAGTCACAATTGCTGGCTAAAGAGCTGGGCAAACTAGCCAATTTGCCGGTAGTGGACGATTGCCTCATCCGACAGCGCCATTCTCCTCCCCAAGCACGGACAGCCACCATTGACGAGCGGCACACCAATGTCGCCGATGCCTTCTCCTGCCGTGACCAAAGGCTAAAGGGTAAGCCGGTCCTGCTCATAGATGACGTCTCCACCTCCGGGGCTACCCTCGACGGCTGTGCCCGGGCGCTGAAACAAGCCGGTGCTACCTCGGTTTGGGGAATGGTGCTGGCCAGGGAGATATGATATAATACAGCCAATGCGAGGAAAGCTATTCTTATATCTGGCTCTAGCCTGTTTTCTTGCCCTTATTGTTATATTCATTGCCGATGGTTATATGGGTATCTATGATACTACTTATGTAACCGTCGGAGAACGACAAGAGATAATAGAAGCTGATTTTTGGCTACAGCCATCTGACTACGAGTACCCTTACTGGATATCAGCCCAGTGGGGGCAGAGGGCATTCTTCCGCTACGAGATTGATAACCGCCTCTTCTCCACCTATTCCACCACGGTTGGGGCATCACTGTGGCAGGAGAACGAAAAGCTCCTTGACCTGTTTTCGGAAACAAAAACTATAGAGCCGTTTGGCAAGGCAGTGTCAGAGTGGACACTGTCAACCGAGGGATTGGCACCGCCAGTAGTTGGTGGCTCTAACCAGTATACGGTGAAAATTAACTGGGGAGAGGTGGAGAGAAACATAGTGGTGGACTTCTATTATCCTGGGGGGACGGAGATAATACCACCAGAGAAAATGCGTTAAGATGAGGACTTATATTTTATACGGCTTCGGCATCTTGCTTTGTATCTCGGGGATATCCTATCTGGCGGCAGAGTATGTGAAATACCTTTCCCAGCCGGGGAAGCTAGCCTGCCTCCTGCTGATAGTGGCTATGCTCGGTTTTCTGGGGAAATACTTTGATGAGATAGGCTGGTGAAGAGATGCTGATTGCGCTAACGGTACTTTTATCACTGGCTCTTATCGGCTGGCTAATCTTCCGGGCAGTCCGGAGAAAGCCGATTAAAGCCCACCTAGTGCTGTACTGGCTTTCCGCCCTTTCCGGCATATTCACCCTTGCCTATTTCCTCACCATGGATATACCGCGAATAGCCAAGATATTAGTCTGCATCGTCATTGGTGCCGCCCTAATATTCCTGGCGGCTTACTCGCAGCGAAAAAAACAACCGGTTAAATCCAGACCCTCACGTCGTCGTTGACCAGCGCAAATACCACCTATCATGGCCGGAGAGCTAAGATACACTGTCTCCAATGTCGGCACAGGCTGGGTGGGGATATTGGGTTCAAGCACAGGGTTAGTACGCACCACCCTCCCCCTCCCCTCAGCCCAGGAAGCCAAACAGCAATTAGGTGATAGGGCAAACCGCGCAACCCTGTCCGATAACTTCTGCCCCGACCTCGTGCAACGCCTAAGGAGCTACTTTGCCGGTCATCGTGTGACCTTCCCCGACGAGCTTGACCTTTCCCCGGCTACCGCCTTTCAGCGCCGGGTATGGGAGATAACCAGACTTATCCCCTACGGTGAGACCAAGAGCTATAGCTGGGTCGCCGAGCAGATGGGTAAAGATATGGCGGTGCGGGCGGTGGGAAGGTCTTTGGGGCAAAATCCTTTGCCCATTATCATCCCCTGTCACCGGGTGGTAGCAAAAGATGGCAAGCTCGGTGGCTACAGCGGAGGGGTGGAGATAAAAAAGGGGCTTCTTCGGCTGGAAGCCCCCAAAACTACCTAATGTGAACGACAAATACCTTCTGGGCTAGAATTTCTTCTTCCCACGGCCGCTTGTAGACCAGGGTTATCTGAGTCCTGGCGGTCTTTAGTGCCTTAAAGCGGAAATACTCAACCCCACCGGCACCAACCAGCCCGCTTTCTGCCTCTTTATAGATACTCTCACCACCAACAAGCTCCAGCATGGTCTCATCGTAGCTTGCCTGCCAGCTATAGCCGGTGGTTGGGTTAGAACCAAGGGCGATAACAAACTGCTGATTAACCTCGGTGTCTATTGCCTGCCCTTCATCGGTGTAGGGCTCAATCTCCCCGATGCAGCCGGTTACCAGAAAAGCAGCCAGCACCGCCGCCAAAAGCAAAAACCTTTTCAATAAATTCTCCCGGGAATAATTTTACACGATATTATAACGGAAATAAAGAGAAAAGGTTAGGCGGGGGGGATTATCGCTTACTGCGCAAGCTAAGAGCTCTAGGCCGTCTCGCTACAGGACAATTCCGGCTCTTCTCAACCACCGCTCTTATTCTCAGGTCTAAGAACTCGTCTTCGTACTTTGTAATCAGCTTTTCATCAGCGAAGCTAAAGTATCGGTTAGCGCCGATTATGATATGGTCCAACACCTTAATCTGCAGAATATTGCCGACAAAGACCAGGTCTCTGGTTAGCTGCTCGTCGCTCTTGCTGGGGGTGGGGTCACCTGAGGGGTGGTTATGGACAAAAATAAGGCGGGCGGCATCATGCTTAATAGCCCCTTCTATAATCTCGCGGGGGCGGATGGGAATACTCTCCAATGTCCCCTCAAAAAGGTCGGCGGTATCAATAATCTGGTTTCTAATACTCAGATAGATGACCTTGAATACCTCCTTTTTGAGGTCCCGCATTGAGTAGTAGAGATAATCAAAAATATCTTTAGACGAGGTATTGACCGGCTGTTCAATAATCTTCTGCTTCAGAATCTCGGTGGGCAATTCATGCAAGAGCCTGATACCACAAACACTTTGAAAGGTAAGACCTGTTTGCTTTAGTTCCTCAGATGAGGCGGCGAGCAGCCCCCTCAGATTAGTGAACCGTTCAATGCAATCCCTGGCCTGCTTTTTGCACTCGCGGCGAGGCAAGACCAGGCTTAAGAGCAGTTCAACGGTCTCCTTATCGCTCAAGCTGTCAAAACCCGAGTGGACAAACCTCTCCTGTAACCAGGTCAGGCGTCTTTGTTCACTCATTACAGTTGAAGTCACTTCTCACCCCTCACCGAAGTGCTCTCAACCGGGGACAGCGGCAATTTAATAGAGAATGTAGCCCCCTCCCCCGGTTCGCTTCTGACACATATCTTGCCCCCGTGCTCGGTCACAATACCGTGGCAGGCACTTAGCCCCAAGCCGGTGCCGCCTCCTTCCGCTCTGGTGGTGAAAAAGGGGTCAAAGACCTTATCAAGACTTTCCGGCGAAATGCCGGGACCATCATCAGCAAACGAAACCCTCACATAGTCTTTTATCCGCCGGGTCGAGATAAGGAGCTTCCCCTCACCGTGTGCCTCATTCATCGCCTGCTCAGCGTTCATAATGATGTTTAAGAAGACCTCCTGCATCTGGGAGAAGTCAACCATTATCTGGGGTAGGCGAGGGGCGAGGTTGGTTACCACCTCAATTTTGCCTGTCTGTAGTGCGTAACCCCTCAACTCCAGAGTCTTTTTTACGATGTCATTGATATTTGAATATTCCTTCTTTGGCTGGCGGCGGCGGGCAAAGGTGAGGAGATTTCGCACCACTCCGGCTGCCCGCCGGGCTTCACTATGAATTATCTCCAAATCACGGCTGAGCTCCTCATCAGTGCTCTTTCTCAGCAGTCGCTGAGAGAAGCCCAATACGCCGGTAAGGGGGTTATTTATCTCGTGGGCAACACCGGCTGCCAGCTCACCGACTGAGGCTAGCTTTCGGGCAAGGTAAAGCTCCTGTTGCAGCTGCTTCTCCTTCTCCTCAGCCCGCTTGCGCTCAGTAATACTCCTGTCGATCTCAAGACAGGAAACAATCCTGCCCTCGGCGTCTCTAATGGGATTAGCCGTATTCTCCCAAAAGGTGACCTCCCCCGAAGGTAATACCACCCTCCTCTCCGCGGTGTGTGACTTGCCATCCTTGAATGCCTTTTTTACCGGACAACCTTCGCAAACCTTTGCTTGGCTTTCATAGACCCGGTAGCATTTCTCCCCTATACGGCCACCAAAAATTCTCTTTAACAGCCCATTCTGATAAATAATGTTATAGTCTTTATTTTGTATGGTGAGACCATCTTCCATAGCATCTACTACTGATTGCAGCTTATTCTTCTCTGCCTGAAGCGCCTCCTCTGCCTGCTTGCGCTCGGTGATGTCGAGTGCCACCTCGACCAAGCCGAAGAGGTTCCCACTTGCATCTCGAAGAGGATAGCCTCGTATAAGCCACACCCTCCCATCGGGAGTGGTCTGTTCCGTTTCCTGCGGTTTACCGGTCTCACGAGCTTTTGCTACCGGGCAACCTACACAGGGTTTATTCCTCTCAGACCACACCTCGTAGCAATGCCGCTCCACCAACTGCTCAATAGACAGGGCAACTGATTCGGCAGCCGCTTTATTTGCCCATAAAATCCTGTGTTCAGTGTCCTGGCATACCATAAGCTCTGACATGCTGTTGAGAATAGCCGACTTCTCCTGTTCTACCTGTCTTAGCGCCTCCTCAACCTGCTTGCGCCCGGTGATTTCTTCACTAAGTTTTTCATTATCCGTTTTCAGCTTTACTCTCATGCTTACTACTCCCTTACCTCTTCAGGCGGCAATAATTCCGAGAAAACTATTGACAGCATTAACAATGTCCGTCTCGCCGAAAGGCTTGTTCATAACGCCAAAGGGACCATAGGTTAAAGCCCGCGCCATAATCTCGCTATCAGGATAGCCAGTTACGATAGTTACCGGCAATTTGGGCTTGACCATCTTTATCTGGCGAAAAAGCTCAGCCCCATCCATACCCGACATTTTAAGGTCGAGAAAGACCAGGTCAAAATCCCGCCGTTTTGTCAATTCCAGCCCCCTCGAGGCACTGGCAGCACCTGTCACCTTGTGCCCCAACTCCTCTAAGGTCGTCTTAAACAGCAACCGAACTACCTCCTCGTCATCAACAACAAGGATATTTACCCTGGCCACAGCCACGTTTTGCTGGAGCCACTTATCAACTGCGCGCCGGTCAAACCGCCACTGGTTGCCAACCTTGGTTGCCGGGATTTTGCCTCGCACCAGCAGCCGATATATGGTCTTCTTGGTGACCCGCAAATAACCAGCCATTTCGCCAACAGTCATCAGCCTTGTCATATTGCTTCCCTTTTTCTCACTCCCGATGCTCTCGATTTTATAAGACGGTTTGCCATATTGCTCTGCCGGGTATTATTGGGTAATGTTTGGAATAATTGGTATTTATTGTCCATTAAAGTCTATTTAAAGTCTATCGCAATCCAGGCTAGAGTCAATAGGAATATGGTACCTGTCATAAGTGGGCAAAAAGTACTGCTTAGAGAGGGGGAAATAGACTGGCTGGTAGTTATTACGGTTTTAAGAAATCGGTGTCTTTCAGGCTAGCCCTATATCGCCTGCGTTTAGCCTCAGCGGTCCCGGTGGTTCTCAGGCTTAAGAAGTCGGTTTCATATTCCTCAATCAGCCCCTGGCCGGCGAAGCTATAGTAGCAGTTATTGCCAATGACGAGATGGTCAAGCACCCTGATATGCATAATAGTGCCGGCGAAGACCAAATCCCTGGTTACCTCTTTATCATGTTTACTGGGCTTGGGGTCGCCTGAGGGGTGGTTGTGGACAAAGATGAGGGAGACGGCATTATGCCTGATGGCGGCTTTCACGATTTCTCGGGGATAAACAGAACTGGCGTTAACCGTCCCCTCAAAGAGGTCTACGATGTCAATAATCTGGTTCTGACCATTTAAGTAAATGACCTTGAATAGCTCCTTCTTGAGGTCTCTCATCGAGTGGTACAGGTAGTCAAAAATCTCCTTGCCCGTCTTATATACCGGCTTCTCGATAATCTTCTGCCTGAGGAACTCGGCGGCTACTTCCTGCACCAGCTTGACGCCGAAGGCACTGTGAGGACCAATGCCCTCTATCTCCTGTAGCTCCTCAGGGGAGGCGGCGAGTGCCCCCCTCAGGGTCTTGAATTTCTTTAAGACCTCCTTTGCCTGCTGCTTGCAGTCCCGGCGGGGTGAGCCCAGCGTCAGCAAGAGCTCGATAATCTCATAGTCATGGAAGCCGCTAAGCCCCGAACTGAGGAACTTTTCCCTCAGCCTTTTTCGGTGACCGGCAGGGGTGTTCTTCTCGGTCATGCCTCTTTCTCCGCTTGCAGACTGGCGATGATTTCCTTCGCTGGCTTAAGGTCGCCGGGGGCGACCATTATGCGGCAGGGAAAGGCAGAAACCCCCAGGAATGATACGGCGTCCCGGGGGTTAATCACCGCGGCAATGCCGTTTTGATTGAGGATATCCTGCCACATCTCGGCGGTTAGCTGGTCAGGGGCGGTGGTCAATACTACCCACTTCTTGGCTTTAGCCATCGGACTCCACCTTCAGCCCCCCTTCCCCCACCAGCTCTACCAGACGCTGGCGGAGTTCAGGGCAGTAATTGGTATAGACATTGGACAGTTTTAAATTAAACACCCTCTCTTCATTTTTGACACAGAGGTTTACCTCATCCTCCCCCGGGAAATCCCTTAACGCCTCAATCAGTTTATGCAGATAGGCAACGTCACTCTCCTCGTCAGCGGTCTGGCTGATGCTTATCACCAGGCGGCGAGCTTGGGGCGGCTCCTCCTCAGCCACCACCGCTTCCTCCTCTTTCACTGCCTCTGGCTGGTAGCGGCGTGCCGTTTCGCAGCTTACCTGAACACGGTCATCACGCAATCTTACCTTGCCCTCGACGAGCAGTATATTACCTTCCTGCCACAGCTCTCTGGTGCTGGCATAGACGTTGGGCCAGACCATTACCTCCACTCTGCCGTCAAGGTCTTCCAGGACAATGCTGGCAAAGGGGCGACGGTCTTTGGTGAAGGATTGATGAATGGAGGCGACCATGCCGGCGACGATAACCACCTGCCCCGACAGCTCAGCATCGATATGACCGCACAGGGTGGTACTCTCCGCCGCCACCTTGGCGGCAAAGGCGGTGAAGGGGTGCTCCGAAAGATACACCCCGGTCAGCTCCCTCTCCCCGGCTAGCTTCTCTTTAACGGCGAGTTCGGCAGGCTCCAGGTCAAGGCTGGGCATGGGGGTGGGCATTGTCTTGCCCCAGAGGTCAAACATAGTGGACTGCCCGGTCTCACGCAGGCGCTGCTCCCGCTGGGCTAAAGCCAGAATACGGCTGACATTACCCAGCAGGGTGCCGCGGTCGCCAAGGCAGTCCAAGGCACCCGCCTTAATCAGGCTTTCCAGCACCCGCCGGTTTATATTGCGCATATCCGCCCGCCGACAGAGGTCTTCCAGTGACTTGAACTCACCGCCCTTCTCCCGCTCGGCAACTATGGGCTCTACTGCGCCAGACCCCACATTCTTGATTGCCGCCAGCCCGAAGCGGATGGCGGCTTCCCCGTCACCCTCGATAGAAAAGCTCGTTCGGCTGTGGTTTATATCCGGGGGCAGGACGCTGATGCCGAGACGGCGGCACTCGGCAACGGCGGTAGCTATCTTCTCCAGCTGGCCGGCATGGGTAATGAGGAAGGCGGTGATATACTCCGCCGGGTAGTTCGCCTTGAGATAGGCGGTCTGGTAGGCAATAAGGGCGTACGAAAAGCTGTGCGCCTTGTTGAAGGCATAGCCGGCGAAGGGTTCAATGAGGTCAAAGACCTCGCTGGCGACATCGGCGGAATAGCCCATCTTTTTGGCGCCGGCAATAAAGTTCTGCCTCTCCTTCTTCATCACCGCGGGAATCTTCTTACCCATCGCCTTGCGGAAGATATCAGCCTGCCCCAGCGAATAGCCGGCAAAAGCCTGGACAATAAATAGCACCTGGTCCTGATAGACAACCACCCCGTAGGTCTCCTCAAGGATACTTGACAGTGCCGGGTGGGGGTAGCGGATGGGCTCAATGCCATGCTTGGCTTTAATAAAGGTGGGGATATGCTCCATGGGGCCGGGGCGGTAGAGGGCAATCATGGCGG
>CAZDHX010000023.1:0-20176 GCA_964505425.1 uncultured Dehalococcoidales bacterium
GAGAGGGACAGACCTCTGGTGTGCCAGTTGTTCCGCCAGGAGCATCGCTGGGTAGCTATGTCTGTTAGGGATAAGCGCTGAAAGCATCTAAGTGCGAAGCTCGCCCCAAGATTAGATCTCCCATCCTTCCTCGTAAGGGGAAGGGGTAAGACCGCAGGTAGATTACCTGTTTGATAGGCGGTAGGTGTAAGCGCAGTAATGTGTTTAGCTAAACCGTACTAATGGTCGAGGGCTTGACCTGTTTCAAAGTTGATATTAGCCAAAAGAAAAGGGGGGTAGAGATACCCCTTTTTTATTTTACCGTGGTATCAGTAGTAGAGCTTCTGAACTATTTTTTAGTATACTAATATCATCTGTTTCGGAAAGGATTTGCATGAAGGAGATATTGCAACGGATTTGGGAATTGGCTTGGCCATATCAGGATAAAAGAGGTGATAAGGGGCATGCCGAAATAAGTCTGGATTATGCGAAAACGCTGGTTAGATTGGAAAATGGTGACGGGGATATCGTAATTCCCGCAATAATTCTGCATGATATTGGCTGGAGTCAATTACCGCGAGCAAAGAGGTTCTTAATCTTTGATGGAAATGCAAGGGAAGAAGAGAAAATATCTGCGAGACTTCAGCACGAGAGCGCCGGTGCTGAGTTAGCCGGAGATATCTTGAGTAAGGTGGGCTATCCAGCAGACCTGACGGAGGAAATCCTGGAAATCGTAGCCGAACATGATACCAGAGAAGAATATATCTCAATAAATGAAGGGCTGGTCAGCGATGCGGATAAATTGTGGAGATTCTGTAAGGTTGGATTTAAAGTGGATACCAGGAGGTATAAATTAAGACCGGAAATGCTTTTCCGTAAACTGGAAGCTGATCTTAAAAACCCCGCTTTTTTCTATTCCGGAACGGCGAGGCAAATGGCATACGAAGAACTTGAATCGAGGGGAAAGCTCATTTGACCCCCCTCGGGTGTCTGTAGCTTATTCCATAGCGGCAAATTTTTAAGAAGGGCTTAACTCTTTTTTCTATCTCCCTTTCCTTGACGGGTGGTATCTCTGCCGACTAGAATTAGGCTATTAAATTCGTGGGGAGGCAGGAATGGCTAAGAAAGCGAATGAAGGGAAGAGAGAGAAGAAATGGGGCACTGCCGGGCTATTTATCCCCGCCGGTCTTTTCATGGGTATGGGGATTGGCTGGGTATTCGACTATCTTGTGCAGGGGATGTTTATCGGGCTGGGTGCTGGCTTTTTAGCTCTTGCTATTGCAGCGTTTGTGTTGAGTAAATAACAGCCCCATTCCCCCCACCTTATGAAAACTAAGACTAACGGCAAAGGAAAGCCTATCGGCTTAGTAGCTGCCATCTCCATTGGCGTAGGTGGTATGATAGGTGCCGGCATTTTCTCCATATTTGGGGTCGGCGCTCAGATTGCGGGAAATGCGGTATACCTTTCATTTATGATTGCCGGTGTAGTAGCTCTGTTTTGCGCTTACTCGTATGTAAAGCTTGGTTCAAAATTCCCCTCGGCCGGCGGTCCCGTTGAGTTCTTGGTCAGGGGTTTTGGAAGGGGGACCATTAGTGGCGGCTTTAATATTTTGCTCTGGGTAGGATATATCTTTGCCCTGGCGCTTTATGCCCGGGCTTTTGCCAGTTATGCAGTCACCTTTTTCCCGAATTTAGGCAGCGATATATTACTCTATATTTTCATAAACGGTATAGTGCTGCTTTTTGTACTAATAAACATAGTTGGGACGAAAGCAGTTGGCAGGTCTGAGATACTGATAGTAGGAGCGAAACTGGTTATCTTGGTTTTGTTTGTCATTGTGGGCTCAATATTCATTAAACCAGAGCTACTTACGATTACTCAATGGCCTGACTCAACTAGTATACTTTTTGCCGCCGGAATTCTTTTCCTCGGATACGAAGGTTTCGGTCTTATAACCAATGCCGCCGCAGACATGAGTGAACCCAAAAAGATGCTACCAAAGTCAATATATCTAAGCGTTATTATAGTAATTGCTGTCTATGCTTTAATCGCCTTTACAGCTATTGGCAATCTGAGTATTGCCAAAATTATAGAGACTAAAGACTATGCCCTAGCCGCCGCCGCTCAGCCGTTTCTGGGCAACGTAGGGTTTAGCGTTATAGCGGCAGCCGCTCTGTTCTCCACGGCATCCGCTATCAATGCCACCCTCTATGGCGGGGCCAATGTCAGCTATGTGTTGGCGAAAAAGAGGCAGCTGCCCGCTCAATTTAACAGAAGAACCTGGCATGATAGCCGAGAAGGTCTTTTTATCACGGCAGCGCTGGTATTGATATTCGCCAATTTTTTTCAGCTGGGTGGTATCGCTATGCTCGGCAGTGCCGCTTTCTTGATAATATATGGTTCGGTAAATATCGCCCATTTGAAGCTGCGTAAAGAAACGGGGGGCAACAAGTACATTATATTAGCTTCAATATTGCTTACTGGATTAACGTTAATCCTTTTGATATATTACCTTGCTCAGAATTCCATGGTTACTCTTATTACATTGACAATAGTTAGTTGTTTGTGTTTTGTGGCTGAAGCAATACTACAGAAGATACTGGGCTGTAAAATGGTATGTGGCAATACCTAAACCAAGTTCTGTTTTTTTTACCATATAATAAGGGAGGATAAGGTAGGTTAGCTAACTTGACTTTCAAGTTGGCTTTCTGTATGCTATCAGGCGGGCGTAGTTAAAACTAGCCTCCTGGTGGTTAGAGCGGGGTGGAACCACCCGTTCCCATCCCGAACACGGAAGTGAAACGCCCCAGCGCAGACGATACTGAGGGGGCAACCCTTTGTGGAAAATATGCCACTGCCAGGGGGCTTTTTGACCTTTAGGCATACTTGCTTTATAATTAGGTTAAGAAATGGCTAGCCGATTTGAGAAATTCTCGGAGAGAGCACGCAGGGTTCTCACCCTGGCTCAGGAAGAGGCGCAGAACTTTAACCATAGCTATATTGGCACCGAGCATATCCTGCTCGGGCTTCTGCGTGAGGACGAGGGGGTGGGGGCTAAGGTCTTAGCCAATCTGGGCGTGAGCCTCTCTAAGGCACGCTCGGCGGTGGAGTTTATTATCGGGCGGGGTGAAAAGCCGAGTACCGCTGAGATTGGGCTTACCCCCAGGGCGAAACGGGTCATTGAGCTGGCTATAGACGAAGCCCGTCACCTCGGGCATAACTATATCGGCACCGAGCACCTCTTGCTCGGGCTATTGCGTGAGGGGGGAGGGGTGGCGGCTGACGTCCTGGGTAGCTTTGGCATCACCCTGGAGCAGACGCGTTCCGAGACCCTTCGTGTCCTCGGCGAGGGTTTAACCCGGACCAAAACCACCCGCAGCACCAGCCGGACCCCGCTCTTAGACCAGCTTGGCATTGACCTGACGGCGGCTGTCCGTGCCGACAAGCTTGACCCGGTCATCGGGCGGCACAAGGAGATTGAGCGGATAATTCAGATTTTAAGTCGCCGCACCAAGAATAACCCCGCCCTCATTGGCGAGCCCGGGGTGGGGAAGACGGCGATTGTTGAGGGCCTGGCTCACCGCATCGTCGCCGGCGACGTTCCGGAGACACTAGAGGGTAGACGAATAGTTACCCTTGATATTGGTGCCCTGGTTGCCGGGACGAAGTACCGCGGCGAGTTTGAGGAACGGCTAAAGAAGGTCATTGACGAGATAAAGGCTGCCGGTAACTGCATCCTCTTTATTGATGAGTTCCATACCATGGTTGGTGCCGGGGCGGCTGAGGGGGCGGTTGATGCCGCCAATATCCTCAAGCCATCGCTGGCGCGAGGGGAGATGCAGTGCATCGGCGCCACCACCCTTGATGATTACCGCAAGTATGTAGAGCGTGATGCGGCACTGGAGCGGCGCTTTCAGCCGATTCTGGTTGAAGAACCCTCCGTTGATGAGACACTGGAGATTTTACGCGGCGTTAACGGGAGATATGAGGAGCATCACCAGCTGACAATAAGCGATGAAGCGCTGTCGGCGGCGGCAATGCTATCAGCTAGGTATATCCCCGACCGCTTTCTCCCCGATAAGGCGATTGACCTCATTGATGAGGCGGCGTCACGGGTAAGGATTAAGCGCCGCACAATACCAATTACCCTCAAAGAGGCAAGGCGAGCCGAGGAGAGCATGCGCAAGGATAAGGAAGCAGCCCTGGCTGCCCAGCAGTATGAGTATGCCGCGGAACTTCGTCAGCGCGAGCTTCAGATTGAAGAGAAATTAAAGCAGATGGAAAAGGATTGGCAGGTGGAGCAGAAAGAGGAGAAGCCGGTAGTAACTGAGGAGGATATTGCTCAGGTAGTTAGCATGTGGACCGGAATCCCAGTGGTGCAACTGGCTACTGAGGAGACCAGCCGACTGCTCCAGATGGAGGAGGCGCTGCATAAGAGAATCGTCGGGCAGGATGAGGCGATTAATACCATTGCCCGGGCAGTAAGACGAGCCCGAGCCGGGCTCAAGGACCCGAGGCACCCCATAGGCAACTTTATCTTTCTTGGTCCTACCGGCGTGGGTAAGACGGAGCTGGTCAGAGCCCTGGCGGAGTTCATGTTCGGCAGTGAGGACGCCCTCATCAGGCTTGATATGTCTGAGTTTATGGAGAGGCATACCGTCGCCCGCTTAGTCGGGGCACCTCCAGGATATGTTGGCTATGAGGAGGGAGGACAGCTTACTGAGGCGGTAAGGCGCAAGTCCTATTGCGCTATACTCCTTGACGAGATTGAGAAGGCTCACCCCGATGTCTTCAATATCCTGCTTCAGATATTTGACGATGGTCACCTCACCGATGCCAAGGGTCGGCGGGTTGACTTCCGCAATAGCATTATCGTTATGACCAGCAATATTGGCGCTGAGCTAATCAGGAAGGGCACCACTATTGGTTTTGCCTCTCGCACTGACGAAACAAAGACCCGTGAGGATACCTACGACCGGATGAAGGAAAAATTGCTCGGCGAGCTGAAGAAGACCTTCCGCCCCGAGTTCTTGAACCGTGTTGACGGCGTGGTTGTCTTCCACTCCCTGACCAAGGAGCACATCAGGAAGATAGTTGACCTGATGCTGGCTCAGGTTTCCAAGCAGCTTGGGGAGAAGGGGATAAAGCTGGAGGTAACTGACGCCGCTAAGGACCTTCTTGGGGAAAAGGGCTACGACGAGGTCTTCGGCGCCAGGCCGTTACGCCGGGTAATTCAGGATATGGTTGAGGATAAGCTTTCTGAGAGCTTTCTCCGGGGCAAGTTCCAGCCCGGGGATACGGCGGTAGTTGACGTTGAGGGTGAGGAGATTGTGGTTCATCCAGCGGCGGTGGGGGCACTGGCGGGAGAGGATAAGACTTAAGTTCCTATGTTGGCAGTCTAGTTTTTATAAAAAGGGCGGGGGAATATTTATATTTATCCGCCCTTTTAGTGCGCCTAAATTAGTAATGGGAGAGAAGAAAGGAGAATCAGAAATTGGCACAGGAGAAGGTTGAATTCCCGATAACGGGTAAGATAACCGGCGTCAATGTTAAGGTGGGGGATGCGGTCAAGGATGGGGATACCCTCTTTTTAATAGAAGCCATGAAGATGGAAAATCCGATACTGTCCCCCGTTAGCGGCAAGATTAGCCAGATGGACGTCTCGGTAGGGCAGGTGGTTGAAGTTGGCCAGTTAGCGGCAGTTATTGAGTATTAGTGCGCCGTCCTCTCCACATAGCGAGACGGGCAAGGGAGGCCAGCAATGTATAAGCGGATTATGGTTCCATTGGATGGCTCAGAGCTGGCTGAGCGTGTCCTCCCCCATTTAGAGACGGTAGCAAAGGGATGTAAGTCACCTGAAGTAATAATCGTACAAGCAGTTGAGCCTCTTTCTGTACCGTACGGCAGAGAAGTAGCGCAGTTCACCTCCCTCGAGCAGGTAAAGGCATTTGAAACTCATCAGAAGGTAGAGGCTGAAAAATACCTTAAGAAAATTGTAGCCCACCTCAAGAAAACGGGCGTAAATGCCAGAGCCGATTTAGTTTATGGTAAGGCTGGGGAAGCCCTCAGTGACTATGTTGCCAAGAATAAGATAGATTTAGTGATTATTGCTACCCATGGACGCTCAGGGGTAAGCCGCTGGGTGTGGGGCAGCGTTGCCGACCGTCTTATCCGTTCTATCAATGTACCGGTCTTAATGGTACGAGCTTCAGAAGGTATGCCCGCCGTGGGGAAGGCGAAACAGTAGTGAGCGAAGCCATCTTGTGGCCAGTTTTCGGTGGTGTTTTTGTGGTGGCACTGGTCCTTGACCTGTTTGTCTTTCAGCGCAAGGCTCACGTTATCCCGCTTAAGGAAGCCCTGAAACTGGTCGGCTTCTGGGTCGCCTTAGCCCTTGCCTTTAACGGCCTTATCTATTTCTATCTGGGACATGAGAAAGGGGTTTTATTCACTACCGCCTACCTCATTGAGTATTCCCTGAGTGTGGATAACCTCTTTGTCTTTCTGGCAATCTTCACCTATTTCGCTGTGCCCCGTGAGGCGCAGCACAAAGTCTTACTCTGGGGCATTCTCGGGGCTGCCTTCTTCCGGGCAGCCTTCATCTTTGCCGGCATTACCCTGATTGAGAGATTTCATTTTGTCATCTATATCCTGGGGGCATTCCTTATCTATACCGCCATAAAGCTGATGACGCAGAAAGAGATAGAGGTTGAGCCGGAGAGGAACCCAATAGTCCGCTTCACCCGGAAGATAATACCCGTTGCACCGGAATATGATGGCGCCAGCTTTTTTAAGCGGAATAAGGGGATGCTTGTCGCCACCCCCCTTATTATTGCCTTGGTAGCCATCGAGACCATGGACATAATGTTCGCCGTGGACTCGGTGCCGGCAGTGTTAGCCGTTACCACCGACCCTCTTATTGTTTACTCTTCTAATATGTTTGCCATTCTGGGTCTAAGAGCCCTTTTCTTTGCCCTTGCCGGGCTCTTTTATCTCTTTCGTTACCTTTCCACCGGTGTCTGTATAGTCCTTGCCTTCGTCGGCGCCAAGATGCTGACCGCCGACCTAGTCACCCACTTCTTCAACTACCAGTTGCCGGTGGTAATTTCTCTGGGGGTGGTGGTAGCCATCCTGGGGGGTTCTGTGGTATTATCTGTCGTGCCCTCTAAGAAGGAGCCAAAAACAAGCAATATGTTGAATACCGCCAAAAGGAGGACAATAAAGAGACTGCCAAAATAGCTCACTATTTACATTTCGGTGGCTTTTGTAATATTATTGTGGGTTAGAGAGGATTTAAGATGATAGACTGGAATTTAATAGTCGAGGTGGCGGGGGGAGGTTTTGGTGTAACCATCCTTGTTTTGGTAGTACTATCAGTGGTAGCCTGGCTGGTGGGGCTGATAGTGCAAAAAACTAAAGCCAAGCCGGAAGAGACGGTGGCGAAGGATAAATAGAAGGATAGAGGGATAAATAAATGTTTGGTTTGTATGAGACTGCATTTGGGTCATTAACCTGGGGTAATATCCTGATGTTTCTTATTGCCGGGTTCCTCATCTACTTGGGCATCGCTAAGAAGATGGAGCCCGTTTTACTAGTCCCTATAGGTTTTGGCATCCTTCTGGTCAACCTTCCCTTCGGTGGCATGATGGTCTATACCCCAGATGGCTTTCCGGCTTCAGTACCCAATTTAAGTGAGCTGGTGAGGGCGGTAGGGGAGGGGAAAATAGGCTTGCTGAATATACTCTATACCTACGGGATTGAGACCGAGGTCATCCCCCTGCTTATCTTCCTTGGCCTGGGAGCACTCACCGATTTTACCCCTACCATTGCCCGCCCCATATCGTTTATTTTCGGTGCCACCGCCCAGCTGGGCGTTTTCGTCGTCTTTATCATTGCTTACTGCTCCGGGATATTCTCAGGAAATGAGGCAGCCTGTGTCGGCATCATCGGTGGTTCTGACGGACCGCCCACCGTCTACCTTACCGCTGCCCTCGCCCCGCAGCTGCTGGGGGCAATTACACTGGTAGCTTATTCCTACATGGCTCTGGTGCCTATTCTTCAACCTCCGGTAATAAAGCTGCTGACTACCAAAAAAGAGCGGGCGATATTTATGAGGCCACAGGTGCGCCAGGTCTCCAAGCTGGAGTTAATGCTTTTCCCCATAATGATATTTATGGTCGCTGCCCTGCTTGTCCCCAAGTCGGTGCCCCTTATTGGCATGTTCATGTTCGGCAACCTGCTGCGGGTCAGCGGCGTTACCGATAGACTAGCTCAATCAGCCGGTGGCGTCTTTATTGATGTTTTGACCTTTCTCCTGGGAATAATTGTCGGCGGGCTAATGCCAGCCCAGGTATTTCTACAGCCCCAGACTCTGGTTATCATTGGTCTAGCTGTAGTCGCTTTTGCCTTCTCCACCGCCGGGGGTATATGGGGAGCCCAGCTGCTCAACCTCTTCCTCAAGGAGAAGATAAACCCGATGATAGGCGCCGCCGGGGTATCGGCTATCCCCATGTCCGCCAGAGTAGTGCAGAAGATGGGGCAGGAGGCAAACCCCCGGAACTTCCTGCTGATGCATGCCATGGGTCCCAACATGGCGGGGGCGGTGGCTACCTCGGTGGTGGCTGGAATATTATTGGGTATGCTCCTGTAACTGTAATCTCTTTTATCCCACCCTACCGCCCATTAGGGCTTCGCTTCCCCCAGATACCCCTAAGGGCGGCGGGTGGGATAAATATATCTCAGATTCTACTTGAAATACCCCTTTAAATCAGTTAAAGTCATTCCGTGGGCAAATCGGACAAGTCCTCCCTGAAGACCGTCTTTGTCTGTCAGCAGTGCGGCAAGGAGAGCCTGAAGTGGCTGGGGCGTTGCCCTAGCTGCCAGGAGTGGAATAGCTTCGTTGAGACCACGGTAACCACCGCCCCTTCCCGCACTTCCGTCCGGGAAAATGCGCCCCAGGAGCTGTCTCAGGTAGCCACCGGTCTCTCCGACCGCCTCCCCCTTCCCCTCACCGAGCTTAACCGGGTGCTGGGGGGAGGAGTGGTATCCGGCTCCCTGGTGCTTATCGGCGGCGACCCCGGCATCGGCAAGTCCACCCTTCTTTTGCAGGTCTCGTCCCTGGTGGCGCAGGCTAAGGGTAAGGTGGCTTATGTCTCCGGAGAGGAGACCCTCTCCCAGATAAGATTGCGCGCTGAGCGTCTCGGCGTTAAGGGGGAGGGGCTCTATCTTTTGGCGGAGACCGAGCTTGATGTTATCCTGGGGGAGCTGGAGAAGCTATCGCCATCGCTGGCAATCATTGATTCTATCCAGGCGGTCTCCTCCCCCGAACTGGCTGCCGCCGCTGGCAGTATAGCCCAGGTGCGGGAGTGCACCCTGAGGCTGATGCACTGGGCAAAGCAGAACGGCGTGCCCGTCTTCATCGCCGGGCATGTGACCAAGGACGGGGCGATTGCCGGTCCCCGGGTGCTGGAGCATATCGTTGATGTCGTGCTCTACCTTGAGGGCGAGCCGTTTAGCGCCTACCGTGTCCTGCGCGGGGTGAAAAACCGCTTCGGCTCCACCAACGAGGTCGGCGTCTTTGAGATGAAGGAGCAGGGTCTGGTTGAGGTGGATAATCCCTCTCTGGCTTTTCTGTCACAGCGGCAGACTGAAGCCATCGGCTCAACGGTGGTCTCCACCCTTGAGGGCACCCGCCCCCTCCTGGTTGAGATTCAAGCCCTGACCACCCCCACCGCCTTCGGCTTGCCCCGGCGCACGGCTAACGGCGTTGACTTTAACCGCCTGATTTTGATTGCCGCCGTGCTGACCAAGCGGGTGGGTTTGAGATTGGGCAATCAGGATATCATCGTTAATGTTACCGGCGGGCTCAGAATCGCCGAGCCGGCGGCTGATTTGGGCATCGCCCTGGCGATTGCCTCCAGCTTCCGCGACACGAGCGTTGACCCGCAACTGGTAGTGGTGGGTGAGCTTGGCTTGAGCGGTGAACTGAGGACGGTTCCCCAGCTTGAGAGGCGGGTGGCTGAGGCGGCACGGATGGGCTTTGAGCGCTGTCTGGTGCCCAAAGCCGGGGGCAAGATTAAACAGCCGAAAAACATTGAGCTTATCACCGTGAGCACCCTCAAGGAGGCTATCGGGGTGAGGTTGTGAGGGGGTAAACAAGAGGTGATGTAAATGAGTGAGATAGTATTTGTGCTAGGCGCAGGAGCATCTGCTCATTGCGGGACACCACTTATGGGTGATTTTCTTGAAGTAGCCCAGGATTTGTTAAGAATGGGAGAGGTGGGAGAGGTAAGGGAAGATTTTGAAAGCGTGTTCGCTGCCGTGGGCAATTTACATGCCATACAGTCAAAAGCACAAATTAATACCTACGACATAGAAGATGTTTACGCTGCTTTTGAAATGGGGAAGTTGCTAGGCAGGTTACCAGGGATTGAAGAAGCTGACAAATTAGAGGGATTAACGTCTTCAATCAGGAAGGTTATAGGTTACACTCTTGAAAAGACTACCAAAGTGCCCGCAGATTCAAGAATAAATCCTTTTCAGTCGTATTGGGCATTCACGCTCATATTGGGCAGCTTAATCAAAGTAGGCAAGAGCTGCTCAGTAATAACATTCAATTATGACTTAGGATTGGATTACTCGCTCTACAAGAACGGCTTATTACCTGATTACTGCTTAGGCGATTTGGTACAAGAAGGAAAACATGTAACCTGTCTAAAGCTTCACGGCTCTTTGAATTGGGGAAAATGTAGAAAGTGCGGGAGGATTATCCCATATAGACAATTTGGAGTGACGGAACACAGAGTCGGACGAGACTATAACATTATCCCCGCCATTTCAGGAGTAAAGAAATTAACTTGTGGGAGCTGTGGGGAAAAAGTGCACGAAGACCCTTTTATTGTGCCACCAACATGGAACAAAACCGCTTTCCACGAACAAATTGACCAAGTTTGGAGGAGAGCTGCCAGCGAGCTAAAAGATGCCGAAAATATATTTGTCTTAGGATACTCTTTTCGCAGTACGGATTTGTTTTTTCAGTATCTGTTTGCGTTGGGAATTGACATGAAAACTATACTAAGAGGCTTCTACGTTTATGATATTGACCCCTCTGTCAAAGAAAGGTTTCGAAGCTTACTTGGCTCGGGTGTTAGACAAAAATTTCATTTCTATGAGGTTCCGTTTGAAACGGCTGTTCAAAATATAGCAATATCACCCGGGAAAACCATACCTCAGATTCTTAATATTAAGATTAAGTTATGAAAAATAACCAACAAGAAGTCGGTGCCATAATCGCTGCTGCCGGGGAGAGCCGGCGGATGGGGGGAATTGACAAGCTCTTTGCCCCGCTGGGCGGCAAGCCAGCTCTGGTCCGGGTGCTTGATGCCTTTGCCAGTTGCGATAAAGTCAGTCAAATAGTGGTGGTGGTGAGTGAGAGGAATCTTGAGCGGTGCCGCCAGTTGATAGCCGAGAAAAGATATTCTAAGCCGATTGAGGTCTGTGTTGGGGGGAAAAGGCGGCAGGACTCGGTGGCGGCGGGGCTCAAAAGGCTTGATGATTGCCGGTGGGTGGTAGTCCATGACGGCGCCCGCCCCCTGGTAACCAAAGAGCTGATTGAAGGGGGGCTCGAGGCGGCTCAGGAGACGGGGGCGGCGGTAGCCGCCGTTCCCGTCACTGATACTATAAAAATTGCCGCTGACGATAGAATTGTTCGCCAGACGCCACCTCGGCAAAATCTGTGGGCAGTACAGACGCCGCAGGTATTTCGCTTTGATATAATCGCCAGAGCCTATGAGCAGGCAAAGGACGAGGTAACCGACGACGCCTCGCTGGTGGAGAGATTAGGTCATAAGGTTAAGCTCTATACGGGCTCGTATGATAATATAAAGATAACCAATGCTGATGACCTAGCTTTAGCCGAGGTCTTGTTAAAGAAGCATGGAAAGTAAAATGCGGGTCGGCATCGGCTATGACGTTCACCCCCTAGTCAGGGGAAGGAAGCTCGTCCTTGGTGGGGTGGAGATACCATTTGACAAGGGTCTCGAGGGCTGGAGTGACGCCGACGCCCTGACCCACGCCGTTATTGACGCCCTCCTCGGGGCGGCGGCGCTGGGTGATATCGGCGGCAATTTCCCTGCCGGCGAGCCGCAGTATAAGGATATCTCCAGCCTGAGCCTGCTTGAAAAAACGCGGGATGAACTTGAGGAGGGCAGCTTCGGGATAGTCAACGTTGATGCCACCGTCATTGCCGAAAAGCCGAAACTCGCCGATTTTGTTGCTCAGATGCGGCAGAACTTGAGTCAGACGCTGGGTATAAAGTTAGACCAGGTCAGTGTTAAGGCAAGCACGGCTAACGGCCTGGGCGCTGTTGGGCGGGGGGAGGGGATTGCCGCCCTTGCCGTAGCCATGGTGGAAGGAAGCCAGCATGAAAGTCTTTAACACCCTTTCCGGAAAAAAGGAAGAGTTTATGCCCCAGGGCGACGAGGTCAAGATGTATGTCTGCGGGGTCACCCCGTATGATAACTGCCACATCGGGCATGCCATGAGCTACATCATCTTTGATGTTATCCGGCGTTATCTCAAGTTTCGGGGCTATAAGGTCAAATACGTGCAGAACGTCACCGATGTTGACGATAAGATTATCAACCGGGCGACCAAGCTCGGCATCTCTCCCGCCGAGCTGGCAAATAAGTACACCGATAGCTACTTTGAGGATATGGACGCCCTGAACGTTGAACGGGCGGATATCTATCCGCGGGCGACCGGGGAGATAGCCAAAATCATCGAGGTGATAAAGACCTTAATAGATAAAGACTACGCCTATCCCGCCGGCGGCAGCGTCTACTTCCGGGTAAGGAATTTCCCCGACTACGGCCAGCTGGCTCACCGCAATCTTGCCGAGGTGATGGCTGTCGCCTGCGCTGAGCCGGGGGAGGATAAGGAACACCCCATGGACTTTGCCCTGTGGAAGGCAGCAAAGCCGGGTGAGCCGTGGTGGGAATCTCCGTGGGGGAGTGGCAGACCGGGGTGGCATATTGAGTGCAGCGCCATGTCCCTCAAATACCTGGGCAATACTCTCGACATCCACGGTGGGGGGCAGGACCTGATTTTTCCCCACCACCAGAACGAGATTGCCCAGTCGGAGAGCTTTAGCGGGGTTAAGCCCTTTGTTAAGTACTGGCTGCATAACGGGCTGGTCCAGCTCGGTGAGGAGAAGATGAGCAAGTCGCTGGGCAACCTGATAACCGTTAAGCAGGCGCTGGAAAATTATAGCCCCGACGCCATCCGCCTCTTCGTCCTGAGCTCCCACTACCGCAGCCCCCTGAAATACTCCGAGGAGGCGCTGGAGGCGGCAGAGAAGGGTGTGGAGAGACTACAACGTGCAATGTCGAGGTATGAACCCAACAGCACAGGAAAACCGCTTGATGCTGAACCCTACGAAAAGCAGTTTATCGAGGCGATGGACGATGATTTCAACACCCCGCAGGCGCTGGGTGTTCTCTTTGATTTAGCCCAAAAGATAAACGAAGCTGGCGATGCCGGTGCTATTTTTGATAAGGCTCAAAACACCCTCACATCACTCGCACGAAGAGTGCTAGGGTTCAAACTTCCGCGACATATTGAAGTGCAAGCCTCAGTTACTCTCGGATTGAAGGTGACCGCAAGTGCTACAGTCATACCTGGCACGGTCGATGTCCATGTCAACCGTCTTGTTGAGGAACGTGAGAAATGCCGGAAAGAAAAAAATTGGCAACGGGCTGATGAAATAAGGAAAAAGTTAGCTGAGCTTGGGGTCACTTTAGAAGATACTAAGAAAGGAATAGGCGTAACATACAAAAGTGTTCCGGATGAAGAAGCTCTTGATAGTCTTATGAAAGAGTTAGGTCTAGACTCTTAGGACCGTCTGGTTGCCCAGGACCACAGTGATTCCAAAAACTTCAGCTTGACCAGTCCCACCGGCAGCTCCAGTTGCTTTCTCTCCACCACGGGGAAGGCGTTTATCTCGTCTATCCTTTCCTTTAGGCTGGGGAGTTCGTCGATATTCCCCTTAGCCACTAGCTCATCAATTTTATGCGCCATTGTCCAGGCGGCATTGATGCGCTCTTCCCCAGCCTCAGCCATCTCCCGGGAGATAATGCCGTACCTTGCCTTCAAGCGGTTGAGGCGCAGTATTGCCTCGTAGGCGGTGTCCACAATCTGCTGGCGGTTCATCCATTTTGTCTCGTAATTTAGCGAGTACTTCCAGCTTGGCGCCACCAATGCCTGGCGGTGCTCCTCAAGTTTGTGGAAAAGAATCTTGTAGCCGTGGCGCTCGGGTTGCTCAAAGGCAAGGCTGCCGGGGTCTAGAAAAGGTGAAATGGGGGCGATAAACAGGGAAAGGCGCTTATCACCCTTAAACCTCTGGAATAGATAGTCGCAGTAGTCAATGGTCTCCATTACCGACTTTGGGGTCTGCTTGGGCAAGCCAATCATAAAGAAGACATCAAGCCGCCCGCAGGCGACACCGAGGGCGTGGTACAGCGTTAGCTCCAGGTCATGGTTGGAATAATTTCTGCCGGAAGCCTTCCTTACCTTGGGGTCGTGGGACTCGGGGGAAATCTCAAGGCAGAAGTTGGGGGAGGCAAGGCTCATCTGGTGAAGAAGTTCCGCCGGCGCTGGGGAGAAAAGTTCAAGGATGAGCTGGTTTTTCATCCGCTTCTCTTTCAGCAGGTGCAGGACCTCGTAGGCATAGTCTTCACCTGCCTGGCGCAGGTCGCCGAGGATAAAGATGGGACCACGGCTAAAGCGCTCAATCTGCTTTACATCGTTGGCGACTGACTGCGGTGGGCGAAAGGCAGTCTCTTTCCGGTTATAAAAATTTCTGAAGGCAGCCGCCGAGCCGCCGCAGATAACGCAGTTCTCGGTGCAGCCACGGCAGGTCAGCACCGCAGTGATGGGATAGCCCGTCCAGCCCTTAAATGGGGTATAACTGGCAAGGTCACGGTATCTGATAACCGAGCGCATGGTATTAGCATAGTAGCTGACCATGACATTGCTCAGGTCAGCGAGGACATGGGAGAAAGGGTTTTCCCTTATTTTACCCTTTTTGTCCCGCCAGACAAGGTTGGGCACATTCTCCGGCGGTCTTTTACTGGTTATACAGTCCATGAGCTGGCGGAGCGGTTCCTCAGTAGAGTCGCCCCTGATGACATAATCAACCTTCGGGTACTGGATTAACTCCTTGTAGAAATAAGAAGCGGAAAGTCCACCCATCACCACCTTGGCTTTAGGGTGGCATTTTTTCACTATCTTGGCGACCTCAATGGCGCCGTGAGAGCTCACCAGCCAGTGCAGGTCAATGCCGAATACCGGTGCCTCCAGCCGCTTTATAAATGCCTCAGCGTTGAACTTATCATCGCTCAGCATACGAACGGCAAGGTTGATAATGCGCACCTTATACCCGGAACCTTCCAGATACTCGGCGATGCTGGTAAAGCCAATGGGGTACATCTCAAACATAAACGAAGACGGAATCAGGTCGCTGACCGGACCGTAAAGAATCGTCTTCCGGCGAAAGTCATAGACGCTGGGGGGATGGAGTAAAACTAGGTCAACTGCCATTAAAAGACCCCTGCTAGAATATAGCCGATACCAAGTAATAGCTGGGTCAGCAGTATAACCAGGACGTTATTTGCCATCGCTGGCACCAGCCGCCTCATATTTTCCGGTTTTCTGGCACCCCCAATCGCCTTGAGCGCCAGGGGGAGAGTGAGTAGCGCTATTAAACAAAAGATAGGCATTACCCCCGCCGCCACCCAGCCGATTATCCATAGATAGACCAGGATAGTCATGGCGGAGTAGACGATGCCCGCATTTTTCTTGCCGATAACGATGGGCAGTGTCCTCCTGCCTCCTTTTTTGTCGGCTCTGGCGTCAGGGAATTCATTCAAGAGGAGAAGGTTATGCACCAGGATGCCCGATGGTATAGCGGCAATAATGGCAGGTATGGTGTAAGCCGTGGTCTGGACGAAGTAAGTCCCCAGTACGGGCAGAGTCCCCATCCCCACCCCGGGAGCCCACTCCGGCCACCCCAGTCTGGTCAGCAGGGGGGTATAGAGCAGGGTGCACGCCGCCGCCACCAGAAGGAGGGGTAAGAGCTGCCAACCATTACTCAGGGTGAGCACAAAGTAGACGCCTATCGGCACCGCCAGCAGAAGAGCAACCAGCCCGAACCAGAGGACCTGCCCCGGCTTGAGCAGGGAGGCGGGGAGGATGCCACTGCCGCCACTGAAGGGGGTTCTCCGCACCTCAAGGTCTATGCCACTCTTATAATCAAAGTAATCGTTAAGCACATTAACGCTGATGTGGCACAGGAGCAGCCCGAGGAAGGCGAGCAGGGCGTAGCCAAGGTGGAAGCAACCATCGTACCAGGCGATAGCATTACCCAGGAAAGCCAGCACCACGGAAAGGAGCAAAAACTGCGGTCTGGTCTCCAGAAACCACACCTTCAACTTCATCGCTTTACCTCTTTTCCTTATGAGCCGTCTCTACATGCTTCTGCCAGCACTTCTCATGGACATAAACGGCACATCTGGCGCAGTAGTAGATATGGGCTCGTGCATCCTTTTGACAAACTGGACACTTCATAGCTACACCCGGTTATCAGCTGATTCTGACAGCTATAATAGAGACGATGACAAATAGAATGACGAGGACGATGGTGAATTGAAATAGCGTTTTTTCCATGCCCCGCTTCGTCCGGTAGACGGTGTCGGGTTGACCGAAGATACCCCCCAGTCCCCCGCCTGTAACCTGGAAGAGGACGGCTAATATCAGGGCTATGGATAATACAATCTGAGCTATATTAAGATAGAGCTGCATCTCATCCTTCCTCTAGTTTCTTGGCCACCAGTTCGTTTACCAGCTTTGGGTTGGCACGCCCCCTGGTGGCTCTCATCACCTGCCCGACGAGGAACTTTAAGGACTCCTTCTTCCCCTTCTTGTAATCGGCGACCGGCCGGGCGTTAGAGTTTATCACTTCTATAACTATTTCTTCAAGTTGCTTGGTATCGCTGATTTGGGTAAGACCTTTCTGGGTGATAATTTCTTCGGCAGGCTTGCCGGTTTTAAACATCTCCTCAAGCACAGATTTGCCACTCGTACTGCTGACAACGCCTTGTAAATATTCCGCTAATAATTGGGCAAAATATCGGGGGGGTATTTTTTGGCGAAATTCTAATACATCAATACCGCTGGCGTTCATGATGCCGGTGGCCGGGCCCACTAGCCAGTTGCTCACTTCCTTGGGTGGCACCTTTTCATTGACCCGCCAGCAGTCCTCAAAGTAGTCAGCCATTGCCTTGGAGCTGGTAAGCAGGTTGGCGTCATAAGCGGGGAGCTTATATTCAGCAATAAAGCGGTCGCGCCTGGCCTCGGGCAGTTCGGGCAGCCTTGACCTTATCTCCTCCACCCGCTCGCGGCTTAAGGCCAGCGGCGGCAGGTCAGGCTCGGGGAAGTAGCGGTAGTCGTGGGCGTACTCCTTGCTGCGCTGGGCAACGGTTATCCCCTTATCCTCCACCCATCCCCTCGTCTCCTGGGCAAGCCTTTTGCCCTCGTTAGCCATCTTTCTCTGCCTTTTCGCCTCATACTCCAGAGCCAGATAGACCGCCTTAAAGCTATTCATATTCTTGACCTCAACCTTAGCCAGGGGTTTGGGGCTGCCCTCGGGGCGAATGCTGATATTGGCATCGCACCGGAAACTGCCCTCCTCCATGTTGCCGGTGGATACGCCAAGGTACTGGAGTATGCTTCTTAGCTTCACCAGGTATTGCCTGGCTTCCTCCGGTGAGCGGAGGTCAGGCTCGCCGACAATCTCCATCAGCGGCACCCCCGCCCGGTTGACGTCAACCAGGCTGTAGGATTCTCTATCTGGGGAGCCAGGGGGTAATGGCTTGTGCTTCACACCAGAAATGTAAATATCCGGTGCGTAGGATGTTATGTGTATTAGCTTGGCTACATCCTCCTCAAGGTGGACCCTGGTTATGCCCACCCTCTTTTCCTTGCCGTTAACCTCAATGTCCAGCCAGCCGTCATGACTGATGGGGGCATCATACTGGGAAATCTGGTAGCCCTTCATCAGGTCGGGGTAGGGGTAGTTCTTGCGGTCAAACTTGGTGTGGTCGGAGATGGTGCAGTTGAGCGCCAGCGCCGTCATTATGGTATATTCTACCGCCTGCTGATTGATAACGGGCAGGACGCCGGGCATACCGAGACAGACCGGGCAGACATGGGTATTGGGTGGGGCGGCGGCATAATCGGTGCTGCAGCGGCAGTACATCTTGCTCTTGGTCAAGAGCTGGGCATGAACCTCCAGCCCGATAATGGTCTCGTAATTCATAGCTTGTTCACCACTACCTCAGGGCTTTGCCAGCTCAGCTCCCTTAACTAAGATATAATCAAACATTGTGCCTTTAGCTCCTCTGAGCTCCAGACAATCAACAACGCCCTTGTATTTACCTCCCGATAGTCCTTCCCCAATGATGTAGGCTCCTTCGGCAGCCTCCTTGGCTATCCTGGCTTGCCTGCCTACCCTTCGCACCTCCCCGAAGGGAGAGAGCTTAACCGTGAGGGCTTGCTCAATCGCTGGGATTCTGGAGAGCCTGCCTGAGAGTAAAATCTCCCTTGGTTTTCCCGCCGAGACCATTATCATCGCCACCCCTTTAACTATGCTCTCCAGCATCATGTTCCAGGATGCTGAGTATTTGCGCTGCTCCTTAGCCAGCTCCTCCGGGGTTAACTCATCCTCCCCCGTCATGTCTTTGACGCCACCGCTGAAGAGCACTACCCCGGGAAACTTTCCCAGCCGCACCGCCAGTTCGGAATCCATATTCCCCAGGGTGATGAAGCCCGGTCCTCCCGATGTTCCACCCAGGCCGTCAACTATCTTGCCATCCTTAACACCGATTATGGCATTAAAGGCATAGCCTACCTCTACCATGATGAAGAAGGTGGCATCGTAGTCTATACCATAAAGCTCTGCCTGGTCTCTAATCGCCAGGGCGACGCAGCACACCTTATCGGCAGTACCCATATCCATCTTATTTGCTTTTCTATAGGCGGGTATGGTTGGCAGGTGAATAACGCCGGGGGTGAAATAGACTGGAAAGCCTTCGTCCTTCATTAGTCTGATAACCATCCTGATGCCATCATACAAGGGAATGCTCTTGTCATCGGGTACCATCAGAGTTAGCTCCCTCTCGGTTACATCCTTGATTTGGGTTGGCGGCAGGCCATAGCCGGAGGGGCCGACTATCATATCCAGGGGGGAGACACCTCTCACCGTATCCAGGAGGACGGTGGGGTTTTGGGCAACCTCGGGCACCGGTATGGTGGTATCCAGGATAACCTTTTCCCCATCCATACCAAAGAAATCAAAGCTACCGGTTCCAGGGTCGATGCCGATGACTCTCATCTACTCCTCCTTTTTGCTGGCTAATTGAAGGCTCAGCGGACAAACCGGGTCAGCCGAGAACCAGTCCCCGGTGAGAGCGAAGGTTCTGGAGCGACACCCCTTGCAGTCGGCTAGGTGACGGCAACCTTGGCAATATCCGGTCCTGCTTTCTGGTGCTTTAATCTGGCGAAGAAAGGTTGAAGAGAGCATCTCGTCCCAGATTTCAACGAGGGATTTCTCATTGACATTGCCCAAAGCTATCGGGGCGAAGCTACAGGGTTTCACATCACCATCGGCCTCGATGAAGATATATTCGCCGAAGATGCAGGCTGTAGTTGAGGAAGCTAAGATTCCGGTGTTCACCGCTGGTGTCTGGGGTATAAGCCCCCATTCCCTCACCACCGCCCAGAAAAAGGGCTCATCGAAGAAGAACTCAACCCCCGTTTCTTGTGCGGCGTGGCAGGCTAGCTTGATAGCCTCCCCATATTCCTCGGGGGTAAGAAGCTGGTCAGTATAGCTCTGACATGGCTTGAGCCCGATAATAGTCACCTTTTGCGTTCCAATCGAGGCGGCAAGCTCAAAAACTCCGCGTATTTCAGTATAGTTCGTTTTCAGGAGGGTGATATTTATTGCCTCCAGGAGTCCTTCTTCGGCATAGCTTTTAGCTGATTGAACCACCTGCTCAAAGACAGCGCCATTCCTTATCGTCTCGTAGGTTGATGGGGTGGCTCCATCAATGCTCACCATTACCTTTACCCCAAGCTGTTTAAGGG
>CAZDHX010000024.1:0-19832 GCA_964505425.1 uncultured Dehalococcoidales bacterium
CCCCCCCCCCCCCCCCCCCCCCCCCCCCCCCCCCCCCCCCCCCCCCCCCCCAGGGGGGCTCGGTTAACGGCTCCATCCTCATCCCGGTTAATTGTGGTCAGCAGCTATATGATGTCATTGATATAACCGATAGCCGGGCTGGTCTTGATGCCGCCAAGAGGAGGGTGGTGGGGTTGACCCTGGTCTATAGTCCCAAAGGCGGGGAGTACCAGCAAAGGTTATTACTGGGAGGGGTATAGGAAGGAGAGATAAGATGAGGCTGAGGAAAGGGGTACTCAAAAGTTTCAACCCGGGGGACTATACCGCCACTGTCCAGCTTAGCGGCAGCTATAAGGTCTATCTGGAGGGTATCGCTGTGGCGCGAAATCTGCCCGCCTCAGAAATGTCAGCGGGGAGAAAGATAGCGGTTATCTTCTTTGACGAACATAACGCCAAGGACGCCGTGATTGTCGCTGTTTATACCTAATCTGGGCATATTAGTCCTGCCTTATTCTTTGGGCACGCCCTTGGCGATGTTCTTTAAGATAGTAAGGATGGCAATGAGGGCGCGCTGCACTTCAGCCGGCTCCCGGGCGAGCACACCAGCCACATAAGGGTCTACCCTGCCCCCGGAATACCCTGCCTCAGACTCAGCCACCCCGGAAGGGTGGGGAGAGAGATACCCGGCTAGGGTAAATAGCCCGTCCTCACCCAAGCCCAGGGGCTTGGCGATTCTCCGCAGGACGCGGGCTGAAGGATAGCGCTCCCCCCTCTCTATTCGCCCCAGATGGGACGGGGATACCCCCGACATGGTAGCTAGTTCCTGGAGAGTAAGTGGTATGGTAACCCTTTGTCGCCTGATTATTTCGCCTAGATTGATGTCGCTATTGTCAAACATAATAAATTTTTCCCATTCTAACTCGCCAAATGGCAAATGTCAAATGGCAAGTTAGCATCTGAGGGTGTCCACTATGAATCTTGTCAGATGGCAGGATGCCACTGGAGACAAGGCCATTTTGAAGCTAATCACAGTCCAATTTTAGGCTAAAATGGGTTAATTGCGCATAAAATTGGCGTTAACTTTTTGTTAAAACCGCTCTTTTTTGGCACAAAAAGGGCACTTTTAGGACATTTGGGTGGCGGACGAAAGTACCATTCCTTGACGGCTAAAGCCGCTGGTTATACAATGGCAGGGCTGGCAGAATGGTTAAGAGATACGATGTTATCATCGTTGGCGGTGGTCCAGCGGCTATCTTCGCCGCTCTGGAGCTGTCCCAAGCCTCTGAGCTGGACATCCTGCTCATAGAGAAGGGGAGATATATTGATAACCGTAACTGCCCGAGCCGTGACACCGGAAGTCCCTGCCCGCCGTGCTCGCCGTGCAACCTTGTCTGCGGTCTGGGTGGGGCTGGTGCCTTCAGCGACGGCAAGCTGACCCTATCACCGGCGGTTGGCGGCAGACTCCCCAGTTACCTCGGCGAGAAAGAGACCGAAGCCCTTATCCACTATGTTGATGAGGTGTACCTCAAGTTTGGCGCCCCAAACAAGCTATACGGTGTTGGTCAAGAAATTGACGCCCTGCGCACCAAGGCTAAGCGTGCCGGGCTCAAGCTGGTGGCGGTGCCTATCCGCCACCTGGGCACCGAGAATTGCCGCTCGGTGCTCAGGGCGATGTGGGACTACCTCAGCCCGCATATAGAATCCAGGCTTGAGACAATGGCTTCCAGTATTATTGTTGACCAGGGCAAGGTCAAAGGTATCAGGACTGAAGCCGGGGAGAGCTTTGACTGCCAGTACCTTATTCTGGCGCCGGGCAGGGAGGGGTCTGATTGGCTAGCCCAGGAAGCGAGCCGGCTTAATCTGACCATGGATATCAACCCCATTGATGTTGGGGTCAGGGTTGAGGTGCCGGCGGCGGTACTGGAGGAGCTGACCAGCGTCCTCTATGAGTCAAAGCTGGAGTTTCAGTCAAAGAGCTTTGACGACCGGGTGAGGACCTTCTGCATGTGTCCCGGGGGGGAGGTCATCATGGAGACCACCGGTGGTAGTGACCCGGTAATCACCGTTAACGGCCATAGCTATGCCGAGCGTAAGACAAGCAACACCAACTTTGCTCTGCTGGTAAGCACAACCTTCACCAAGCCGTTTCATGAGCCTATCGCCTACGGCAAATACCTGGCGCGGCTGGCTAATATTTTAAGCGGCGGGGTCCTGCTGCAACGCTTTGGCGACCTCATGCAGGGTCGGCGCTCTACCCCAGCCCGTATTGAAAGCGGCGGGGTTCAGCCGACACTAACTGATGCCACCCCCGGCGACCTCAGCTTTGCCCTCCCTTACCGCTACCTCACCGGCATAGTGGAGATGCTTCAGGCAATGGATAAACTGGCTCCGGGTGTCGGTTCACCCCACACCCTGCTTTACGGGATTGAGGTTAAATTCTATTCCAGCCGACCTCAACTTAGCCCCACCCTGGAGAGTGAGGTCAGCAACCTCTTTGCCATCGGTGATGGGGCGGGCATTAGTCGTGGTCTGATTCAGGCGTCGGCTTCCGGGGTAATCGCTGCCCGCGAGATATTAAAGCGAAGAAAGCATTGACAGGGCGGCTTAAGCTGACTAGAATGTAGTGATACAAAAAGTAGTTATGGTTATGAGAAGGAGGCGGATGTCATGTGGCTAATGTAAAAGCCAGCGGTGATGAAAGCTTTGAGAGTTTGCTCCGGCGCTTTAACAAGAAGGTGCAGCAGGATGGCATCTTGTCCGAGATACGCCGCCGCGAATACTACGAGAAGCCCAGCATTAAGCGTAAGCGGAAGGAAGCCGCTAAGAGACGCAAGACCGCTAGAAGTTCAAGGGGTTCAAGAGGTTCAAGAGGTTCAAGAAGATAGCCGATAGTTATGGAAGATAAAGAAGCCGGATTGAAACAGAAGCTGGCGGATGACCTCAAGCAGGCGTTGAGAGGGGGGGATAAGGTGAGATGCTCGGTCATCCGCTTGCTAGTGGCGGCGATTCATAATACCGAAATCGCCCGCCAGGCGAAACTGGAAGACGCTGATATTTACGGCGTTATTGCCAAGGAAGTCAGGCAGCGCCAGGAAAGCATTGACGCCTTTAAGCAGGGGAAGCGCGACGACCTGGTGGCTCAGGAGGAAGCCGAGCTGGCTATCCTTCAGGGATACCTGCCCCAGCAGATGAGCCGCGAAGAGATTGTCGCTGAAGCCCAGAAGGTTATCGCCGAGGTGGGGGCGTCGGGAATGGGTGATAAGGGGAAGGTCATGCCCAAGATCATCGCCCAGCTCAAGGGCAAAGCCGACGGGCGGCTGATAAACGAGGTCGTGACCGAGCTACTCTCCTAGCACTGCGCCAGAGCCTTTGTCAGCTCTCTTTTCAGGTGTTCAAGTTTTGTCCCTGAATCTATCATCGCCCAGGGCAGTTTTTGGTCAATACCCCACCTCTGATGAGCATAGAAATCAATATCTACATGGCATTTTTCCGCCGCCTTACGCCAGCCAGACAGCGATACTTCTTCGGTGTTAGCCAGCACCTCGGCTATCTTTTCGTCCCCCCGCGCCAAGACCCCCTGCACCTGGCTCCAGGCGGGGCTTTCGCTGTTAACCTTGATTCCTCTGGGCAGCAGCCTGTTTTTAAGCAAGGAGAGGCGTTTATTGAGGATAGCGGGCTTGGTCATCGGCAGCCACTGGAAGGGGGTGCCTGCCTTGGGCACGAAGGGAGAAATGGTGAGGGCGATACGGCAGCCGCCTTTCTGCTTATCAAGGACGTCCTTGTACTTTAGCGCCAGCCTTATGATATCCTCTATGTCCTCATCGGTCTCCCACGGCAGACCAATCATAAAGTAGAGCCTGAGCAATTTTATATCCTGCTCCGCCACCTTATCCATTGATTTCAGGATATCTTCCTCGGAGATGCTCTTTTTGATAACCCGGCGCAGGCGGTTGGAGCCGGCCTCCGGGGCAAGGGTGATGGTCCGGGCTTCTGCCTTAGCCAGTTCTCTCAACACTGCCCGGGAGAGGGGGCTTACCCGCAGCGAGCTCATGGAAAGCTCCGCCCCCATCTGCCCCAGCCTTGATAGTATCTCCTCTATCCGGGGGTGGTCTGACACCGCCGCCCCCACCAGCCCGATGCGCTTGCGGTATTTAAGCCCTTCCTCTGCCTGAGCGATTATGCTTTCCACGGAGCGACAGCGCATGGGGCGGAAGGCGTTGCTGGTAAGGCAGAAGCGGCAGCCCCAGTTGCACCCCCGCTCCACCTCAATGAGATAAAGCTCGCCGAGCTCGGTGTCAGGGGTTAATACCACTGAGGCGACGGGAAAGTCGTCCAGTTCTTTCGCCCACTGGCGGGCTACCGGCTTCCCCGAATGGTATTGCGGAACGTAGGCACCGGGCAGAGAAGCCAGCGCCTTGAGCAGTTCGTCTCTCTTGCCCCGAATGCCCTCGGTTATGGTGGGCAGTGTCGCCGGGACTATGGGCTCGGCTTCACCGATGCAAAAGCAGTCAAAGAAGGGGGATAAAGGCAGGGGGTTGGCGATGATGCAGGGACCGCCGGCGATAAGCAGGGGATGCCTCTGGTCGCGGTCGGCGGCGTAAAGGGGTATGCCGCTGGCTCTGAGAATTTTAGCGATATTGAAGTAGTCAAGCTCATAGGAAACAGAGAAGGCAAGGACGGCAAAGTCAGAGAGGGGGCGCTGGGATTCAAGGGATAGGGGAGGCGTTCGTTTATTCCCGTTTTCACCTTCCCAGAAGGCTCTCTCGCAGACAACCTCGTTGTAATTATTGAGCAGGCGGTAGATGGCGTGGACTCCGAGGTTGGACATGCCCAGATAGTAGGAGTTGGGGTAAATAAGGGCGATGGGGACTCTACCCCCCCAGTCCTTGATAATTGTCCCCTGCTCCCGTGAGAGCCGCCGCCTCGCCTTTTTGATTTCGTCCCAGGCCACAGTTTCATTATATAGGCTCTAGAGAAAAAAGGCGATTTTTGAGAGGGAATCTAGTTAGGATTGCAGGGCGATTGTAGTGCTCAAGAAAATATGCTATAATTAAGTTTTATTGGGTTATATTAAGAAAGGGAGGTTTAGGTGGCTGCGAGGAGACTTGATGAGTTTGCACAACAACTGAAAATTATTGCTGAGCAGAGTAAATTAACTGAATCAGCAGCGGCGTTTGAACAGTCCCGGTTATACATAGATTCCAACCGAGATAAGCTATTGAAGCAATACCCCAACCGTTGGATTGCGGTACATAAAGAGAAGGTACTTGCGACTGACAAAGACCTGCAGAATCTGGTGGGTATCATTCGCAAAAGCGGTGTACGCTTAGAACATGTAGCAGTGGAGCTGCTAACGAGTGAAAAGACCCCCATTCTGCTCTAGGTTATTCTCTGGCAGCCAGAAGTTCGAAATCCGCGGCTTTTATCGGCAAGGATATCCAAGTGGTCCGTGGCGTCCTTTTGTGCGAGTGGCTGTAGCTCTACCTAGATTTAGCGTGGTTAGGCAAGTAGAGATGCTTGTGGATAGTGGTGCTGATACTACAACGCTACAACCGAAAGATAGCCTATTGATGCTGAAAGAGTCACAATTCTCACAACTGGGCGAGCAACATAAGGTGCAAGGGATAGGAGGCTTTACTAGTTTTTTCCAAGAGGATGCTGTTATAGGATTGCTTATAACTGGTAATCGCATCTGCTGGATTCCTATAGTAATTGATATAGCTGAACTAAATGCACCGCCTGGATTACCGTCTATACTCGGGAACGATGTCATGCAACTTGCCGTAACGCATCTAGATGCTATAAATAGCGCTGTCAGAATTGAGTTTCGGCTTCCCCGCCCTTTAATTACTAAGCTAGGATGAATTTTGTTTTCCCTAGCACTTCGTATAACCGCAGCTCGGGCAGATGTAGCACCCCTCCTGGTAGCGGAGCAAATTGCCGCAGTCCGGGCACTGCCCGGCTAAGTTCTTCACCAGCCCAAAGTCCTCTGTCGGGGGTGGGGCGGTTTCGCCGCCGATGTGCTTTTCCAGGACGCTGGCGATGGCATCGGCGCAGGAGAGTATGGACTTGCCCTCCTCCCAGGCGATGGAGGGGCAGCGGATGCCCTTTAGCTGCTTTACCACCGAGGCGACATCCACCCCGCACCTTAGCGCCAGGGTTATCAGGCGGCAGGTAGCCTCAAGCTGGGCGGAGGCGCAACCGCCGGACTTGCCCAGGGTGGCGAAGACCTCAAAGATACCCTTCTCGTCATAAGCGACGGTGACATAAATTGAGCCGCAGCCGGTGTTGACCTTGGTAATTGTCCCCTTGGTCTGGGAGGGTCTTTTCCGGGGGGTAAGCCTTGCATCTTCCGCCTTCTCCTCCCTACCGGTGGTCAGTACTTGGGCATCGCGGCTCCGGTCGCGGTAGATGGTTATCCCTTTCAGCCCCTCGTCGTAAGCCATCATATAGACCTTGGCGATATCCTCCCTCGTCGCCTCATGGGGGAAGTTGACCGTCTTGGAGACGGCGTTATCGGTAGAGCGCTGGAAGGCGGCTTGCACCCTGACGTGCCACTCCGGGCTTATCTCGTGGGCGGTAACAAACAGGCGCTTGGCTTCGTCGGGGACGCCCTCAATTTCACCCAGGTGTTCACCCTCCGCCAGCTTCTGCATCAGCTCCTCGGAGTAGAAACCACCTGCTCTGGCCGCCTCTTCAAAATAGGGGTTCACCTCAACAAACTTGGTGCCGTCGAGGATGTTTCGGGTATAGCTCAGGGCGAAGATGGGCTCAATGCCGCTGGAGCAACCGACGATTATGCTCAGGGTGCCGGTGGGGGCGATGGTGGTGCAGGAGGCGTTTCTCATCTGGGGACCATCATTCATGTCGTAGATACTGCCGTTGAAGGCGGGGAAGCTGCCCCGCTCTTTAGCCAGTTCCACTGAAGCCTTGTTGGCCTCATCATGGACAAAGCGCATAATCTCGGTGGCAACCTTGAGCGACTCCTCCGAGTTATAGGGGACGCCGAGCTCGATTAGCATGTCGGCAAAGCCCATAACGCCCAGTCCTATCTTCCTTGTTTTCTTGGTCATCTCATCTATCTGGGGCAGGGGGAACTTATTGACATCAATGACGTTATCCAGAAACCTGACGGCAACCTTGACCGTCTCCGCCAGCTTGGGGTAATCAATCTCAAAACCGTCGTTAGCGGCTTTTAGCATCTTGGCGAGGTTGATTGAACCGAGGTTGCATGACTCGTAAGCCAGCAGCGGCTGTTCGCCGCAGGGGTTGGTGGATTCAATCCTGCCCAGCTGGGGGGTGGGGTTAGCCTTGTTTATCTGGTCAATGAAGACGACGCCGGGGTCGCCCGTTTTCCACGCCATATCAACAATCTTGTCAAAGACCTCTTTAGCGTTGAGCTTTTTAACTATCTCCTTGGTGCGCGGGTTCACCAGGCTGTAGTCCTCGCCTTGTTTGACCGCCTCCATAAACTCGTTGGTTACTGCCACCGAGAGGTTAAAATTGGTCAGGGCGGTAGGGTTACCCTTGGCGGTGATGAACTGCATGATGTCGGGGTGGTCAATGTTAAGGATAGCCATGTTTGCCCCCCGCCGCGTCCCCCCCTGCTTGGTGACGTCGGTGGTGGTGTCAAAGACCTCCATAAAGGAGACCGGTCCGCTGGCGACACCCGAGGTGGACTTGACGAAGTCGCCCTCCGGTCTCAGGCGGCTGAAAGAGAACCCAGTCCCCCCGCCGCTCTTGTGAATGAGGGCGGTGTACTTTACGGCATTAAAGATTGATTCCATTGAGTCGTCAACGGGAATGACAAAACAAGCGGATAGCTGCCCCAGCTCCCGCCCGGCGTTCATCAGGGTGGGGGAGTTGGGCAGGAACTCAAGGCTGGCCATCAGCTGGTAAAACCCCTCCTCCCACGCCTTGACGTCCGCCTTGGGGTTATAGTTAAGCTCCGCCGAGGCAATAGCCGCCGCCACCCGCCGGAACATCTGCTCCGCGGTCTCAATGACCTTTCCTTGCTTGTCCTTTTCCAGGTACCTTCTTTCCAGCACCTGAACCGCATTCTCGGTGAGACCGATGCCAGCTGCCGGCTTAATTCTGGGTTTAACAACGCTGGTTGGTTCCATCTCGGGTTTGACCTCCTCTCGTTGGGGTGGCGCTTCAGCAGCCAGGATCTCCTTGACCATGGCTTCAATTTCGGCATCGGTGGGCAGGCGCTGGCGGCGGGCACGTTTCCCCACCAGGTCTTCCATACCCGGTAAGACCGGGACGTAGTCCCCCCCTGTCTTTTCCAGGCGCTCAATCACCTGGGTTGTCAGCCGCTCCACCACCTGCCGGTCCCTTATCCCCATGGACTCGGCGGCGGCAAAAATCGTCCGCGCAATCCGGGTGCGGTCAACCAGTGACTTGTTGGCTGGGGTCATCTCTGGCTCCTTACCTTGCTCTGCCTCCGCCCTGCCTGGCGACCCTTATTTGCTCCCGCCAGTTCAGGTTCGGGCATTAACGGCAGTTGACCGGGGAGTACCTCCTCCCCACTGAGCAGGGTATCAACCTCCTGTTTTAGGGCAGTAATGTCGGTAAATTCGCGGTAGACGCTGGCAAAACGGATATAGGCAATGTGGTCCAGCTTCTTCAGCTGTTCCATCACCATGTCACCGATAAGCTCACTGGGTATCTCCGCCTTGCCCAGGCGGTAAAGCTCAGCCTCAATATCATCAACCAGCTTCTCTATGGCACCGGCGGGTAGCGGTCTTTTTTCACATGCCTTACGAATGCCGCTGAGCAGCTTGTCCCGGTCAAATTCCTCACGCCGCTCGTCCTTTTTGATGACGAAGAGGCTGGCTGGTTGCAGTCTTTCGTAGGTGGTGAAGCGAGCGCCGCAGCTCAGGCACTCACGCCGGCGGCGTACCCCATCGTTGACGTCACGAGAGTCGGTGACCTTGGAATCATAGTGTCCACAATAGGGGCAATTCATCATCAGCCTCTACATTCTGTAGTGTAGAGACTATAAGATACCACAATATATAGTAATTTGTCAAGGGTTTATTTCGCCAAAAGGAGAAAAAAAGAAGACTACAGGATACTCTCTCCTCTAGCCTTCGGGCTGGTTAGGAATTTTTTAGTTGGTTTTACCGCTAGGGTGCGCCAGGCGGGGTTTCAACCAGTTTTTTAGTCGTTTCGGGCACTGGCTGGCGGCGGTGACTGAATAGCGGACGACGCAGGAAGGCAGGAACATCCAGTTCCTCCTCGCTCTTCAAGCCCTTGAGCAGTTGGGTAAACTCGTCCTCCCGGCTAACGCCGGCCATGCCTAGCTTGGAAGCGAAACCAGTAGCAATCAAGGTAAGTCTTACCTCCTCCTTCATACTCGGGTCATGGACTACACCAAAGATGATATTAGCTGCCGGGTCTACCGCCTCCCTTATTGCCTCGGCGGCATCATTGACCTCAAAGAGGGAAAGCCCGGGACCGCCGGCAACATTGAACAGCACCCCCTTTGCTCCGGCAACGGAGATATCCAATAGCGGGCTAGCCAGTGCTTCCTTAGCGGCGTCAATAGCCCGGTTCTTGCCGGCACCGATGCCTATGGACATCCAGGCTGGACCGGCGTCCTTCATCACCGTCTTAACATCGGCAAAGTCAAGGTTAATCAGGCCGGGGACAGTGATGACCTCGGCAATAGCCTGAACACCGTGGCGCAGCACATCATCGGCCAGTTTAAAGGCGTTATCTACCCCGGTAGTCTCATCACAGAGGTCAAGCAAGCGGTCGTTGGGGATGATGATAAGGGTATCAACCTTGCCCAGGAGGCGGAAGATGCCATCATTGGCCACCTCACCGCGATGAACACCCTCAAAGGTGAACGGCTTGGTGACGACGGCAATGGTGAGAGCCCCCGTTTGCTTACTTATCTCCGCCACCACTGAGGCGGCGCCGGTGCCAGTGCCACCACCCATACCGCAGGTGATAAACACCATATCCGCCCCGGCGATGAGTTCCTTAATCTCGTCGCGGCTTTCCTCGGCCGCCTTCTGACCCAGGATATGGTCACCACCTACCCCCAACCCCCTGGTGAGCTTCTCTCCGAGCTGGATGCGGACGGGAGCTTCGGTGATGGCTAGAGCCTGGGCATCGGTATTGGCACCAATGAACTCCACCCCCCGAATCTGCTCCCTGACCATGCGGGTTATGGCATTGCAGCCGCCGCCCCCCAGGCCGATAACCTTAATCTTAGCTGGACTGGTACTGAAACTTGTTTTTGCCATCTCCTCCTCCTTTTCTTTACCACTTACTCATGCTAGCCAAACAGGTTCAAAATTCGGGAAACAAAGCGCCATAGGCCTGAGCCACGTGGCTGCAGGCTTTTCTTTCCCTTGTTTCTTGCTCCCCAGAGCAAGAGTCCAACGCCGGTGGCATACGCCGGGTCATGAAGGGTGTCAGCGATGCCATGTATATTGCTCGGGATGCCTACCTTTACCGGGAGTTGCAATGTATTACGCCCTAGCGCTTCTATGCCGGCGAGGTTGGAGCTCCCGCCGGTGAGGACAATGCCATCGGGGACTAACTTTTCATATTCGGAGCTTGGCATCTCAAGCACGATAAGCCTCAGCAGCTCCTCCACCCTTGCCCGGATAATATCGCACAGGTCTCGGTGGGAGACGCCGTGTCCGTTGGTCATCGGGTCATCGCCCTTTTTTGTTTCATAAACGGGGGCAACACTGCCATACTTTTTCTTCATCTCCTCAGCGACCTCAAATGGCAGCCCCAGCCCGATAGCAATATCCCTGGTCATTTGATAGCCAGCTACCGGCAGGATAGCAGTATGCCAGATACTCCCCTCCCTGAAGATGGCGATATCGGTGGTACCACCCCCGATGTCAGCCAGCAGTACCCCCACTTGCCTCTCATCCGGGGTCAGTACCGCCTCAGCGCTGGCTAATGGTTCCAGGACGAGTTCTTCAATATCTATGCCAATACCCCGGACGCACTTTATCAGGTTCTGAACCGAGGTGACGGCGGCGGTAATGATATGTGTCTCCACGTCAAGTCTGAAGCCGTGCATCCCTACCGGGTTCTTGACGCCGGTTTGACCATCAACGGTATAGGCACGAGGGATAACATGGAGCAGCTTTCTATCGGCGGAGAGTTTAACGCCTCGGGCGGAGGTGAGAACTCGCTTCAGGTCCTCAGAACGGACCATCCGGTCACCGCGGGTAATGGCGACCACTGCCCGGCTATTCAGCGAGCTGACATGCCTGCCGGTGACGCCAATGTAGGCTGACTCCACCTTATAACCGCAGGTACGTTCCGCTTCCTTTACTGATTGCCTGATTGATTCCTTGGCGTCGTTGATGTTGACCACCAGCCCTTTGTGCAGTCCAGAGGTTGGGGTGATACCCACCCCGATAACCCGGACGTTATCCCCCTCAACATTGGCCATTACGGTGCACACCTTGGTGGTTCCGACATCAATGGCACTTATAGCACCTCGCTTGCTCATCTGCCTCCTCCTTACTAGCTAGATTCTAGGCTCACCGGCTAGTGTAAGCCTCACATATTTTTTAAACCTCCCTAACTTTGCTGCTTTGATGGGGTGGCAGCCGCTTCTCTAAAGTGGATGCCCCATTTATTGCACAGGTCACTCACGTATGCTCTTGTCTCATTGTTTGGCGCCCGATGTAGCTCGGCAAGGAAACCGTGCAGCAGCTCGCCCCCACTCATTCCCGGGTCAGGTTCAGGCGGGCCAGGCAGGTTTACATACACTATCTCGGTCATTACCTTTTGATATTCAATGGACTGCTTAGTCACGACCCACCTCCCTCGGTATAGTAATACGCTCCGCAGCCCTCAATTTGGCACTGCGGCTGCGAGGATTAAAATGGACCTCAGCCAGAGATGGAGTGACGACCTTTTTATAGACCAGCTTAAGGTCAGCTTTCTTTGCCTCCTCCTGCATAAAACGCTTCACGATGCGGTCTTCAAGGGAGTGATAGCTGATAACGACCAGTCTGCCACCCAAGCCAAGGAGGCTGGTTGTCTCTTCCAGGGCTGATGAGAGGTGCTCCAGCTCATGGTTAACGGCTATTCGTAGTGCTTGAAAGGTTCTAGTGGCGGGGTGGATTCTGCCCCTCCGGCCGCCGATTGCCCGCTCTATCACCCCCGCCAGCTGAAGGGCGGTCTTTATCGGGCGCTCCTGCACAATCCGGCGGGCTATGCGGTGGCTCCTGTATTCCTCGCCAAGCGTTCTTATCAACTGTGCCAGTTCTGCCTCGGAGGAGGTGTTGAGGATATCGGCGGCGGTAACCTCCTGGTCGGGGCTAAGGCGCATATCCAGGGGGTCATCACCCTGAAAGCTGAAACCACGGCCACGGCTCTCAAGCTGGAGGGAGGAGAGTCCCAGGTCAAAGAGGATGCCGTGCACCGGGGAAAAGTCATGTTCGGCGGCGATTGCCCTGAGGTTAACGAAGTTATCGTTAACTAATAGGGTTGAGCCCTGGTGGGCTTCAAGCCTTGTCCTGGCGGCGGCGATAGCCTCAGGGTCGGCATCAATGCCCAAAAGCTGTCCTCCGGGCGCGCTGCGCTCTAAGATGGCAAGGGCATGTCCTCCCGCCCCAAGGGTGCAGTCAATATAACGACCGCCTGACCTTACCGCCAGCGCCTCAATGGTCTCTTCGAGTAATACCGGGATATGAGTCAGTGCTGACATAGTTAGATTCATTGATGCCTCTCTAGGCTTTCTACAATCTGCCAGGCTTGCTCCTGACTAATAGCCCTCTCCTCGCTCCAGTTTAGCTTGCTCCAGATTTCAAGATAGTTATTGGCGCCGACTACTGCGACATCATCCACAATCTCGGTATATAGCCTAAGTGGAATAGGCAGGGCTAATCTTCCTTGCCCATCCATCTTGAGGTGAAAGGCGGTGGCGAAAAGCGCCCGCTTTAGCCGTCTCAACTTACCCAGTGTGAGTGGGGTGCTGGTCAAGGTATCAGCCAGCTTTTTCCACTCGGCGAGGGGGTAAACGGTGATGCACTTCTCCGCCCCTGGAGCCAGCATCACCCCGTCCTTCAGAGCTGGTCTGAACTTGGGGGGGATGGGCACCCTGCCCTTCTCATCAATCTTGTATTCAAACTCCCCGAAGAACATGCTTCGCCTCGTTTTGTCCTATTTTACCACAAATCCCCACTTTTTACCATTTTACATCACATATACCCCTATTTGTCAAGACCTTTAGGCTCAAATTGGGGGCTATTTAGTAATCCCTCCCCCTTTGGCAAACGTTTTTCTTCCCACCCGCCCGCCCTTAGGGGCTTTGACCCCAATCTCCTGTTTTTGTTGGGGTGTCTAAGAGGGGCAAAGCCCCTCTTTCTTCTCCTTTATGGGGGAGGAGATTGTAAAGGGGTGAAACCCCTCTAGGGTGGGCAGGGTGGGAAGTAAGGCAACTTTGCTCCACCTGTCTTATGTGGTAAAATAGAGTTTGTCTTTTAGAGGGGTGTTATGTTTAATGCTGGCATTATTACCATCAGCGACGGGGTCTGGCGGGGGGAGCGCCCGGATGACAGCGGCAAGGTGATTCAGGAGAGCCTGCCGGCGGAAGAGTTCCGCGTGGTCAAGTACGAGGTCGTTCCTGACGAGGTTAAAGCTATCTCCGGCAAGCTTGCTGAGTGGGCTGACGAAGGCGGCGTTGATGTTATCATAACTAGCGGCGGGACGGGACTGGCACCGCGCGACGTTACCCCCGAAGCCACCCTTGCTATATTGGACAAGGTTGTGCCCGGTCTGGCGGAGGCAATGAGGGTCCAGACCTTTGCTAAAACGCCCTTCGCTACCTTGAGCCGGGCGGTGGCCGGGGTGAGGAAAAAGTGCCTTATTATAAATCTGCCGGGTAGTCCCAAGGCAGTCAGCGAGTGCCTTGAGGTGGTACTGCCAGCCATCCCTCATGCCGTGCAGATTATCAAGGAAGAGGTAACTCAGCACCCTCATGCTGGGAAGGACTAAATGGATATTGATATTTTGACCCTGTTCCCTGAGGTATTTCAGGGCATATTTGGCTTTGGTATTTTACAGCGGGCTATAGAGCAGAAGCTGGTCAGTATCAGCGTGCACAATATTCGTGACTACACCCATGATAAACACCACACCGCTGATGACTACCCTTACGGCGGTGGCGCCGGCATGGTGCTCAAGCCTGACCCCATCTTTGAGGCGGTGGAGTCGATAAAGGGGGAGGAGGAGACCCCGGTTATCCTGCTTAGCCCTCGGGGTCGCCTTTTCTGCCAGAAGATTGCTCAGGAGCTATCCGGTTACCGCCGACTGATTCTTATCTGCGGTCACTATGAGGGGGTTGATGAGCGGGTGAGTGAGCACCTGGCTACCGACGAAATCAGCATCGGCGATTATGTGCTCAGTGGCGGGGAGCCGGCGGCGGTGGTCGTTGTTGACGCCGTGGTCAGGCTAATCCCCGGCGTTCTTGGCTCGGCGGAATCGCTGGTGGACGATTCCCATGTCGGCGGGCTTTTGGAGTACCCCCAGTATACCCGCCCCGCCGTATTTCGGGGGTGGTCAGTGCCCGAGGTCTTGCTCTCAGGAAACCACGCCCAGATTGCCGAGTGGCGCCATGAGCAGGCTCTCCGGCGCACCATGAAGCGCCGCCCGGAACTTTTGCAAAAGGCGGAGTTAAGCCCCAAGGAGAAAAAATTAATTGAGAAATTGAGGTAATCTTAGTATGGACACTGTCTCAACATCCGACAACAAAACAAAACCCGATATTCCCGACCTTTCCCCCGGCGACACGGTAAAGGTGAGTTCCAAGGTTGGGGAGCGGGGACACCCCCAGTTACTTCAGGGGACGGTAATTAAGGTTCGCCGCGGCGCTGATGGTGGAAGCTTCACCATAAGGCGGGTTTCCCACGGCATAGGAGTTGAGCATACCTTTTCCCTCGCCTCACCGCTGCTGGAGAAGATAGAGGTGGTGCGGCGTGGGAAGGTGCGCCGGGCCAAGCTTTATTACCTGCGCGGTCTCAGTAGCCGGGCATCTCGTACCAAGGAAAAGAGGTAAAAGATTAGGCTAAGGGTTGGGGTAAGGGATGAGGTATGCTGAGGTTAGTGTCAACTCGCCGGTAGCCCGGCGCCGGACTTTTAGCTATTCAATACCGGCCGGTCTGGCGGTTGACGTCGGACAGGCGGTATGGGTCCCCTTTGGCGATAAGCTGCTCCAGGGCATCGTTTTGGAACTCAGCCCCTACCCCGCCGTTGAGGAAACCAGGGAGATAGCCGGCGTTATCGAGCCCCGCCCTTTACTTTCCCCCTCCCACGTCTTGCTGGCTCGGTGGCTCAGCGAGTATTACCTCTCTCCCCTTTTTGACGCGGTGGCTTTAATGCTGCCGCCGGGCTTTGAGCGAAGGGCGCTCACTTTTGTCAATGCCGCCCCCGTCCCCGATAATTTTGACCTGTCCACCCTCACCCGGGAGCAAAGGCAAATACTGGAGCTCGTCCAGCTGCAGGGCAGGGTCGGTCTAAAGCAGATTGAGAAAATTCTGGGCAAGAAAAAGGCTCAAACCATCGTTTCCCAGCTGGTAAAGCGGGGGTTGGCGACAAGGAGCTACGAGCTGGAGAAGGTCAAGGCAAGACCCAAGGTGGTGCCTTACCTTCGTCTGGAGGTGGCTGCCGGCGAAGCCCGCCAGCAAGCCGCCAGCTTGCATCAGGGCAGGGCAATAAAGCAAGCCCGCCTCCTTGAGTATCTGGCGCAGCAAAAAGAGCCGGTTTCCCTCGCTGAAGCCAGAAAGAGGGTTAACTGTGATAAGGCAGTCGCCGATGCTTTAGTCAAAAAGGGCTTGGTCTCCATCAGGCAGGTCGAGGTAAGGCGCGAGCCGATTTCCTACGCCGATATAACCCCCTCCCAACCGCTGACCCCAACTGCTGCCCAAAAATCAGCCCTGGAGGCGATTAAGTCCGCCCTGGCTGAGGGCAAAGCCCGTATATTTCTCCTTCTCGGGGTTACCGGGAGCGGCAAGAGAGATGTCTTCCTACAGGCCCTTTCTGAGGTGCTCAGGCGGGGGAAGCGGGGGATTGTTTTGGTCCCCGAAATCGCCCTTACCCCGCAGACAATAGAGAGGTTTGCCGCTCGCTTTCCCCATAAAGTAGCCGTCCTTCACTCCAAGCTCTCTCTGGGGGAGCAGTTTGACGAGTGGCAGAGGATAAGGGAGGGGGAGTTTGATGTCGTTATCGGTCCCCGGAGCGCCATCTTTGCCCCCCAGCCCGACCTTGGTCTCATCGTCATTGACGAGGAGCAGGAGTGGACCTATAAGCAGTCGGATAAATCGCCCCGCTATCACGCCCGTGATGTGGCGCTAAAATTAGCTGAGCTAACCGGCGCCGTGGTCATTTTGGGCAGTGCCACCCCGGATGTGCAGACCTTTTACCACGCCCAGAGGGGAGACTATCAATTGCTTGAACTTCCGGAGCGGGTCACCCCCCGCGCCCCCGGTGCAGGCCCGGCGCTGCCGGAGGTTGAGGTGGTGGACCTGAGGGAGGAGTTAAAGGCGGGGAACCGGAGTCTCTTCAGCCGCTCCCTCTCCCAGGCGATAAGCCGGGCGGTGGCAAACCGGGAGCAGGTCATCCTTTTTCTCAACCGCCGGGGTGGGGCTAGCTTTGTCCAGTGCCGCAGCTGCGGCTTTGTCCTCAGGTGCCGGCGCTGTGATGTTCCCCTCACCTATCACCCCACCGAGGACAAACTGGTCTGTCACCAGTGCAATTATAAGATGCCCGTCCCCCAGGTTTGTCCGCAGTGCTTGAGCCGCCGCATAAAGTTTTTAGGTTTGGGCACTCAGAAGCTGGAGGAGGAGGCGAGGCAGGGCTTCCCCCGAGGCAGGTTGCTACGCTGGGATAGCGATGCTACCAAGGGTAAACATTCCCATGACGAAATTTTACGCAGGTTCCGTCGCCACCAGGCTGATATTCTTATCGGCACCCAGATGATTGCCAAGGGGCTGGACTTACCCCTGGTTACCCTGGTGGGGGTGGTCAGCGCCGATGTTGCCCTCAACCTGCCCGACTTCCGCGCCGGGGAAAGAACCTTTCAGCTCCTCTCCCAGGTGGCGGGGAGGGCGGGGCGGGGCACACTGGGGGGGAGGGTCATTATCCAGACCTACTCCCCCGAGCACTACGCCATTCAGGCGGCATCAAGGCACGATTACGGCTCATTCTATGAGCGGGAGATTGACTATCGGCGGCAGCTCCGCAACCCCCCCTTCACCCACCTTGCTCTCCTTGTCTATAGCCATACCAACGATGCCCAGTGCCAGCGGCAGGCGGAAGGGGTTAAGCGCATGCTCGCTGGCGAAATAGATTCACAGGGGATAGCCGGTGTGGAGCTAATCGGGCCAGCCCCCGCCTTTATTCACCGCCTGCGGGGCAGGTTTCGCTGGCAGCTTATCCTCCGCGGCTCAGACTTGCCAGAGTTTCTCTCCGGGATAACCTTTCCCCAGGGGTGGGCGGTGGACATTGACCCGCTGGGTCTGGTTTAGGTAAACTGTACTAGGACTAATTTCCTAGGGGTTAAGATGGCAACTTTACCTATCCGCGTTGTTCCTGACCCGATATTGAGACAGAAGGCAAAACGGGTTAAGGCTATTGATGGCTCAATCAGGAAGCTGGTAGGCGATATGATTGAGACACTGCACGCTGCCCCGGGACGGGCAGGGTTGGCGGCACCCCAGGTGGGTGTTTCCTGGCGGGTGATTGTTATTGGCATACCTGAGGAGGAGGATATAGTCCTGATTAATCCTGAAATCGTGCGCCGCAAGGGGGAGCGCATGGTAACCGAGGGTTGCCTCAGTGTCCCCGGCTACTATGGGGTGGTCAAGCGCGCCGAATCGGTCAGGGCAAAAGGGCTTGATTTGAAGGGGAGGGAGATAAAGATTAGAGCCGATGAACTCCTGGCTCAGGCACTGGAGCATGAGATAGACCATCTGAACGGGGTGCTGTATATAGACTACGTGGAAAGTCCGGACAAACTATACAAGATAGGGCCTGATGTGTCCCAGCTTTAGGTGCCTCCTGGCGGTTAGCCGGGTTGCTCTTTTGTCTCCACCCCCGAGGGGACGTTGGCGATTTCGGCAGTCGGCTTAGCCGGGACAAAGTAGAAAAGGTCGTCAAACTTATATCCAGGGAAGGCCTGTATTGTCCCGATAATGAATTTGCGGTTAATGTTGCGCTTGCCTTCAAGCACACGGTAAATCTGGCTTACCGATATGTCCATTGCCTTGGCGAGCTCGGTCAGGTTTCGGTATCGCCCGATGTAGAGATCAAAGACCCTTGTTTTCAATAGCATTGTTCTTCACCCCTTACGCCAGTTGGCAATATTTTACCCTAAAAAGTGCCTTTTGTCAAGTCCCCTTTTGTCCATTTTGTCCCTTTTGCCCCTATTGACATTTGCCATCTGGCGAATTATAATTTAATGGTGACGCGGGACTTGAATATTGATCTGGGTAAGATACTCAAGCAGCAGAGGCTCTCGCTGCCGCTGACGCTGCGCGAGCTTAGCGCCATGTCCGGTGTTTCAGCATCGCACCTGGGTCGCATTGAGAGAAGCGAGCGTTTCCCTTCCGGCGCAATTCTGCGCAGAATTGCCAAGCCGCTGGGCTTTGAGGAGGACGAGCTATTCACCCTCGCTGGATACCTGTCTGCCCCCGCCCCAGGTGTGGCTGAGGGCTACGAGCGCTACGGGGGTGGGGAATTAGACCCCTATGTGACCAGGGTGCTGGCGCAGGAGTCGGTTGATGTACAGCGGGCTGTTATTGGTATCCTCAGCATCCTGAAGAGCATTGCCAAGGGCGTAAGCAAAGAAAGCAAGTAACCGTGCCTTTAAGCTGACTAGCCCCTATTGAAGCCTGCCCAGGAGAAAGAGCGCCTCTTAGCACCTCTTCCCCCTTGATAACTGGCGGTACTGGTAGTATATTGTAGCTTTAGGATATTGGCAGAATGAAACTATCTATTGACCCTGGGGTCTCGTCATTACTAGCCGCCGTAAATGACCTTCTCACCGAGCAGGATATAAAGGCATATCTTGTCGGCGGGTTTGTGCGTGACGTCCTGCTGGGGAGGGAGACGGCTGACATTGATATTGCCGTTTCCCAAGACGGGGTGGAGGTCGCCCAAAAGGTAGCCGACGCCCTTGGCGGTAAGTTTGTCCTGCTGGACAAGCTGAACCGGGTGGGCAGGGTTATTGTGGCTGACAAGGAAGCAGCCTCTGGTCGGTGGGAGCTTGACCTATCTACCTTTAAGGGCAGCATAGAGGATGACCTGGCGCAGCGTGATTTCACCATAGATGCTATCGCCGTTGGCCCGAAGGAATTGGGCAAGGACGTCCATCTTATAGACCCCTTCGGTGGGTGGGCTGACCTAGAAAAGGGCATAATTCGGGCTGTCTCTGAGACGGCTTTCCAGTCGGATGCCGCCCGCTTGCTACGGGCGGTGCGCCTGGCGGCTGAGCTTGGCTTTTCTCTTGACCCTCACACCGAGGCTCAGGTTCGTGACAATTGTCGCCTTATCGCCGGTGTCGCCGGTGAGCGGATAAGGGAAGAACTACTTCGGCTCCTGTCGGCGCCTCACGGTGAGCGGTTTTTGCCCTACCTTGATAAGCTGGGTTTAATTACGGCTATCATCCCCGAGCTGGCGGAGGCAAAGGGGGTCGAGCAGCCCAAGGAACATTTTTGGGACGTCTTTGACCACTCCGTAGAGACGGTGATTGCCGTTGACTTTATTCTCCATGAGGGGGGCTGGCAATATGCCGGTGACGAAGTCCTGGCGGCTACTCCCTGGTCGGAGCTGCTTGCCCGTCACTTCAGCCGTGAGGTCAGCCA
>CAZDHX010000025.1:0-19573 GCA_964505425.1 uncultured Dehalococcoidales bacterium
AAGCCTTAAGGTATCCGAGTAAGCCTTTGCGCCCGATGGTAAAGTCCATAAGCATCACCCTATCGGCTAATGCTCTGGACAAGGCGTTTACCAGCATAGCCTTATGAGCGACAAAGCCATCGCCTGAACGCTTGCCCACGATATTCAGTTGTTCCAAAAACAACCCCCCTTTGGCATTACTGGTAGTGGGCAAGGCTACCAGCTAGCCTAGTAGTAACTATCCGATTACCCGCTACCCGCTGGCATAATCGGTAGTCCCACTATCTATAATCGTTTGAGGGGGGCAAAATCTTACGCTATTTCAAGCCTTTTTTGCTCTGTTTGCCTAAATCGCCATAGGTATTGATGCTCTTTGTTGCTTAAGGATAAGCCCTTAAGCCTCTTACCCGCTATTACCACTAACCGCTTTGGGCAACCGAGTAGCCAAATCCTAGCGTCTAGCCAATCGTGAAGGTCAATCGCCTTATCATCAGCTAGAGTGTCTATTAGCTCGGTAGTGTTACCGTCCCCGTCCTCTATAACGGTGTTAAGACTGATAACCCTACCGTTGCGGTATTCGCTTCTCCAGTAATCAGCAACCCTACAAGAGGCTATCCGTAGCATAGCTACATCGGATAATTGACCACCACCATTACTATCTAGCCTGATTTGGGCTTGGGCAAGGCTTAATATAATGGTATGGTTTAAGTCCTCTCCATCCTGCCATTTTGCCTTGTGTTGAAACCTGTCGGCTACTGCGATATACTTGTCCCAGTCTAACATTGTCGGCTAACCTCCGCTTTGTTAGATTTGCCCTAGCTAGCTAACCTCTGGCTAGGGCATTTTGTTTGCCCGATAGACTAGGCAAGCGTCCAGCTTTGGCTATATTCAGTTGTTAAGGTGCTTCGTTTTCCAGCTTTAGTATTGAACAAAAGGAACTAATGTTAAATTTCAGAATGAACCTATATTTACGGGCTTTTTTAATTGACGGGTGAAGTCATTAGTTGAACTTTCAAAGCTGGTTAAACAATTTGTGGTGGGGCTTCTGGCAGGCTAGAGGCTCTACAGGCACTACAGCCCCTCTCAGGGGATACGGCATTGCACTTTTTTAATATCAGGCACGGCAATTGTTCAACCGTCAGGGAGCATGATAAATCCATCTCGTCTGGGCATAATGAGGCTTAAAATCCTGTTCTGAGACTGCACAGTGGCTCTTGGGCTTTATCCCAGGCTAGTGCTACTAGCTATAGAGCGCCTTTCTGGGATCAGCCCACAGATAATCTGGCGCGGATTTGCCTGCTTGGGCAAGCCGGAAGTAAATGCGCGGCTTACCCTGGGGATAGTTATTCTGGAAGGCGGAGTTTTCGACTAAACCCGACGGTTCTACCCAGCTCAGCTTCTGAATCGTGGAGAAATAGGTAACAAATGAGTGATAGCGGCAGCCCCTTGATTTGTAAGGCAGTCTCTCCAAGTATTTCTTTGTTAAGCTCTCTATATTATCGGGATTGATGGGGCGTTTTGTTCTCCTGGCACTCTTTTCTTCTTGCCTTACAGCCTTATCCTCAGCCGTAATGTGCCTTAATGCCTGTTTATAGTGGTAAAAGATGTCTGCTTGCGGAGCTCCTATTTCTGGCTCAATCACCGGAGAATTATATGGGCCGTTACCTGATAGAAAATCCCTGATAAACCAGCCGCAGCCGAAAGGACGTAGAAAGCCGCCCCTAGTAGGTCTGAGCGGTTCAACTACCATTTCGCTTCTCCCAGAGCTTATGGTACCACTGCTTCAACTCCTGCCCGGCAACCTTTCTGTAGCGCATCGTGGTGGCAATACTCACGTGTCCAAGTTGTTCTTGAAGCATCCTGACACTGTCAGTAGAATCATCACGCTGAACTGCCATAACAGCAAAAGCATCCCTCAACCTGTGTGGGCTCACAGTGTGCAGCTTACCGCTCTCTGGATTAACCAAGTTATCAAGTCCTGCCCTATCAGCGCAATCCCTCACTATCTGCCATGCCCTGTGTCTGTTGATGCCAAAGATGAGCTGTTTCCCATCACGGGTCACTGGCCCTCCACGCCTAACGTACTCTTCGAGCAGTTGTAAAGTTCCTTCATCCAAAGGCAGTATCTTCAGCCACCGGTGCTGTCTTTCCTCCACCATGGCCTCCTTTACCTTTGTACCACATACCGCACAAAAAGTATGGCTTCTTCCCAACCTAGCTTTGCAGTGAGGGCAAAATAGTCTAGACCTAGCCTTCAGGTGCAGAACAGTAATCGTACCCTCAGAGAAGTCTATGTCCTTAACTTGAAGATTGAGGGCCTCACTGATGCGGCAGCCTGAGTGGAAAAGCACTCTCACAAGCAGCTTGTCACGAAGGCAAGTTGCTGCCTTCTCTAGACTTTCTACTTCGTCAGCTACTAGGTAGACCTTGGCTGTTGTGCTTGTCCCACTAGTGTTAGGTATGGGTTTTAGCCCCCTCTTTCTTGGCATGCTCTGTGCCCCCACCCATGTTCCCACATGTACGTCTTGATAGCTTCCTTTTCATCCGTGGTTGTTACTACTAGTGGCTTCCTGCAGATGGCGCAGAGATAAGTAACCTTGTAAAGGCGCTCAGCCTCAGCGTAACCCGTCCTATATCCCTCGGTGTGGGCTTTTTTCTTAACCTCTTCTTCTTTCTTTACCTGCACTTCGAGGACCCCCAAGCCTATTTTGAGAATGTCGGTGGAGCTCCTGCCTTCGGTTTTCTTTACTGCCTTGAGCCTTTCATAAAGCTCCCTCAGGACCCGGCAGCTAACGGTGGGATGAGCTTGCTCATACCTGATTCTGGAAGGGGCTTTTCTCTTTGCACTCTTCGCCATGTGCTCATCTCCTCTGGATTACTATGTCGTTTACCATAGTGCTTACCATGTAGTTTGCCCTCTGGTCTGCCATACCGTTTACCATAGCCAAATACTCTTCACTTAGGTGTATTTGGCTTGTGCTATAATTGGGCGGGGGAGAAAAGACAGGGACTTAAGGCGGATCCGCGTCCTCCTTCCGTTCATTGTTTGCCTTTCTCCCCCACGCTATTTAATGGCAACTTCCGTGGGCGTCCTCCGAGCTTTCCCCACTGTCTTGCCATGCTAGGGTATTTAACCCTCATCGCCTCCTGCCCCTTTTTGCCAATACAAGCAAAGAAGTCTCGTCCTCTCCTATGGAGGACTGCGAGGCCACCCCGGTGACCTGCCTCATTTACTGTCATAGTCATCTCTTTAAGCCCTTGAGCGAAATAAAAAAGCGGCTGCAAAAACAGGGTATAACCCTACTCTTTGCAACCGCCTGGACGAACTCTTTCTTCTACGCCTTCGTGCGGCTACTTACAAATAGAATATTCAATTACTACTTAATATACATCTTGCTTGCTTTGGTTGTCAAGTAGGTGTGATGCTACTACTAGTCTACTTAAAACCAAGCAAGTCCGCTGGGCTTGCCTTCTCATGTGCTTTAAGAGCATCTTCCATCCCTAACGTTGACACATAGTGCTTTACCATTCTCAAGTCCGAATGCCCTAGAAGATATTGGAGGTTGAACGGATTCCTGTCCTGCCTCAAGAAATTCAGCGCAAAGGTATGTCTGAACCTGTGGCAATTACCACCGGAAACAACTCCTGCCCTTTCTTTTAGCCGCTTTATCATGATTTGCAGACCGCCGCTTTTTATCGGTCTGCCTTCTTCCGTGAGCCATAATTCAGAGTGGTTATTCTTGTGCCGATATACCATATACCGCCAGAGGGCTTTCTGTGCCGTAGCACCGATTCTTACCACCCTTTCCTTAGCACCTTTCCCTTTAACTTTAATCCAGCCACGTTCAGACTCAATATCCTCAAGTTTAATGCCAGCCAATTCGCTTATTCTCAAACCTGTATCCAGTAGCGTCAATACAACCGCCCTGTTGCGACTACCGAGAAACTTAGCGTTATTCTTGAAATCATGGTCGCATACGGCTAATAGCTTCATTATCTCCTGAGAAGTATAAGGCCTTACTACGTTCAGTTTCGGATTAGCCAGTTTAACTTTAGCCAAAGGGCTTTCCGAGATATAATCCTCACGAACACACCAGTTGAAAAACGCCTTCAAAACGCAGTAGTAGTGATGAACTGTTGAATAGGTAGCTTTTTTACGGCTGGACTCCGAGCCGTTCCCCTTCACTTCCCAGCGATTAATTTCACTTGAAACGTAGCCCAAGAACTCACGGATATACCATTCCGTAACGAGCCGAGCATCATCCGGCCAGTGCTGCTGCTCTACGTACCATAAGAAACGTTTTAAAATCCCCTCATAATACTCAATAGTTTTGGGACTTCTGCAGTCGGTACGCTGGGTGAGGATAAATCCTTTAACGAGGGAACTAAGAGACGTGCTGACGGGTGCTTGTGACCTGATAGACACAACCATTTTTCATTTTGCGGACCCACCCTTTTATACAATAATGTGGTCTAATTTGTATTCAACCACACCCTTTTTGCTCAACAAACAAGAGCTCTGACCCAGACCTTCTAGCTTTATGGTGGGCGGTACTGGACTTGAACCAGTGACCTCTTGCGTGTGAAGCAAGCGCTCTAACCACTGAGCTAACCGCCCCACATCGTGCCTAGCTTGTCCTCTAACCCTGCTGGCATTATATGTTACCAGCATCCAGGCGGTCAAGCCGAAATTATCCTCAATCTTGTTTGTAATTTAGAACACTTCTTGGTAAACTACGCAAAACGCTGTTTGGAGGGCTGGTCCATGGAGATTAGAATTAACACACATGGGCCGAATTCACTAGCCACGAAGGTCTTTTTCAGCGATGAAAGTGGTTTTGAAGTTGCCTCCGTAATCGTGACCGGGAAGACCGATGCCGTTCTTATTGATGCACAGTGGACATTGTCAAATGCCTATCGGGTTATCGCCGAAATACTGGAAACAGGCAAAGACCTGAAAACGATTTATATTACTCATGCGCATCCTGACCATTACTTTGGGCTTGGCACCATTGCCGAGGCTTTCCCCAAAGCCCGTATCGTGGCCCTTCCCTCGGAAGCCAATCTCATCAACAAACAGTTCTTTGGGAAAGTCGAACACTGGGAAGAGGTGATTGGCCCACTCAACGTACCCCGAAAAACGGCCGAAATCGAGCCTCTTACTGAGAACTACTTCGAACTGGAGGGACACCGTATCGAGATTATTCCACAGGTGATGGGGGACATGAAATACAACTCGGTGGTCTGGATTCCTTCGATAAAAACCCTCTACGGGAGCGACGTTCTTTTTAACCAGGCACACCCCTTTACCTGCGAGCTTACGGCGGAAGAACGCAAGCAGTGGATACGGGACATTGAGCGTTTAGAGACAATGGGTGCTGGGGTAATCATCCCCGGCCATCAGAAACCTGGGATGCCTTTCGACTCCAGTTCGTTCAGTTTCACCAAGGATTATCTGGTCGCTACTGATGAGGAACTGGCAAGAACGAAAGATGTCGCCGGTTTTTATTACGCCATGGTAAAACGCTTTCCCGATGCCAACCTCTTTATCAGCAACGAAATGAACGCAAATGTGTTCAAGGGGGGATTGAATTGGAATTGGCGGGAAGAGTGAGGACTGTGGTGACAGCAAGGGAGTAGGATATGGCGGGGAAAATTTAGGGGGGGGTGCAGTCATGAAACTAAAAGATAGAGTAGCTATTATTACCGGTGGGGGGACAGGGATAGGAAAGGCTATTAGCCGTGCCTTCGCCAATGAGGGAGCGGTGGTGGTGGTAGCCGCCCGCACCCTCCCCCGGCTGGAGGAGATAGCCGAGGAAATCAGAGACAAAGGCGGTAAGGCAAAGGCGATACAGACCGATATCTCCGACCACGAGCAGGTAAAGCGGATGGTAGCTCAGGTTATCGAGGAGTTTGGCAAGATTGATATATTGGTGAATAATGCCGCCAGGGGTACATATAATAATGCTGACGTCGCCGATATGAAGCTGGATGAGTGGCATGATTCATTAGCCATAAATTTGACCGGGACGATGCTTTGTTGTAAAGAGGTGCTTAAGACTATGATTCCCCGGAGAAGCGGTAATATCATCAATATCAGTAGTGTCGCCGGGTTATCGGGAGTACCCAGAGAAAGCCCCTATGCCGCCAGCAAATGGGGCGTAATCGGCTTTACCGAGACCCTCGCTATCGAAGCTGGCAAGTTCGGTATTCGCGTTAACTGCATCAGTCCCGGCGCTACCCGGACCAGTGAATTTGATGACTGGATTAATACTTCGGCCGAAGAGGCCGGTACCACTTACGAGGCAATAATGACTAAGCTGGCGGACAATAACGCCTTGAAGAGAATCGCCGAGCCTGAGGAGATAGCGGCTTGCATTGTCTTTCTGGCTTCAGATGATTCCAGCGCTATCGATGGCCACAATCTGGTGGCGAGCTGCGGTTTCCATATAACTCACCCCAACATGATTAGCTGGACGTGATTATAGCTTAACCACCTTGGCGGTGTGGATATCGGGAATGGCTAGTAGTTGCTGGCACTGTTCCTCAGATAGGGGTTCGTCCACTGCCAGTATCATTAAGGCTTGCCCTCTTGGCTTGAGGCGGCTGACATGCATGGCGCTGATGTCTATATCGGCGTCTCCGGTTACCTTACCTACGGCGCCGATTAGCCCAGGGCGGTCAAGGTGGTCGCAGAATAGGAAGTAGCCGGCGGTGGGCACAATATCAAACCAGTAGTTATTGAGCCGGACGACGTGCACTTCCCGGCGCATTACCGTTCCGGCAACAGTAGTCGCCCCGGTGCTGGTGGTAGCTTCCATAGTAATGAGGCTGGCATAGTTCTCGCAGGTGGGCTCTTTCTCTTCGGCGACTTTTAAGCCGCGCCTGGCGGCGATTATGTTGGCATTGACTAGGTTGATTCGCTCCTCGCTTACCTGCTCGAGCAGTCCTCCCAGGGCAGCGGCTTTGAGGGCGTTGGTATCATAGTTAGAAATCTCACCCTCATATTTAATCTGGACGGCGCTTACCTGTCCCTCAACAATCTGGCTTAGTAGCCTGCCCACGGTGGTGGCTACCTGCATAAAGGGTGCCAGCACGGCGAGCATCTCCGCTGGGATGAGGGGGGCATTAACCGCGTATTTGGCGGGGTGCCCGTTAAGCACGTCAATAACCTGCTCGGCGACATCCCTGGCAGCCATGACCTGGGCTTCGGCGGTGGAGGCTCCCAGGTGCGGCGTAACAATGATATTTTCAGAGTCAAAGAGGACGCTTTCAGTAGTCGGTTCGGTGGAAAAGACGTCTATGGCGGCGCCAGCCACTTTTTTATCCTTAACTGCTTTCGCCAGCACCGCTTCGTCAACTATGCCGCCACGGGCGCAGTTGATGATGCGGACGGTTGGCTTGACCAGCGCCAGCTCTTTAGTCCCTATCAGCCCCTTGGTCTGGGGTGTTAGCGGGGTGTGCAGGGAGATGAAGTCAGCCTCTTTGAGCAGCTGTTTCAGGGGGACAAGCTCTACCTGCAAATTTCGGGCTTGGTCAGCCGAGATAAAGGGGTCATAGGCAATGAGCTTCATCTCCAGCCCCAGGGCGCGCCTGGCTACCTCCGCCCCTACCTTGCCCAGCCCGACGAGACCCAGCGTCTTGTTTCTTATCTCGGTGCCCATAAAGTCGCTTCGGCGCCATTTCCCGGATTTGAGTGAGGCATTAGCCTGGGGGATGTGGCGTGCCAGAGCAAGCATGAGGGCGATGGTGTGCTCGGCGGCGGAGATGGTATTGCCGGTGGGGGCGTTAACCACGATGATGCCGCGCTTGGTGGCTTCGTCAACGTCGATATTGTCCACGCCAACGCCCGCCCGCCCGACGACCTGGAGCTTCTTGCCCGCTTTTATTACCTCGGCGGTGACCTTGGTCTGGCTGCGTACCACCAGGGCTTCGTAGTCGCCGATTATGGATATTAATTCCTCTGGGGTGAGTTTAGGTTTAAAGTCCACCTCGGCATGCTGGTGTAAAAGCTTGAGTCCTTCTTCGGAAACGGGCTCGGGAACCAGGACCTTCATTTAGCCAGAACTCCTGAAGCCGGCTTGCGGCAGCACTATCTTTATTTTTGATATTACTTCTTTAATATCGTCCTCGCTTACCCAGCCCAGGTGCCCGATGCGGAATATCTTGCCGTCCAGGCTTTGCTGTCCGCCGGCGAGTACAATCTGGTGCTCTTCCCGCAGAATCTGGCGCATCTTCTTAATGTCAAGCCCGTTTGAGGCAGCGACGGCGGTAACCGTATTGGAGGCATATCTCTCATCGGCGAAGAGGGGCAAGCCCAGCGATTTTATCCCGTCCCGGGTGGCTTGGGCAATCCGGGCATGTCGGGCAACAATGTTGGGTAGTCCTTCTTTCAGCATCATATCCAGCGCCACGGCAAAACCAAATACCACGGAGACCGCCGGTGTCCACGGCGTTTCACCCTTCTCCAGATATTTCTTAGCCTTGGTAAAGTCCCAGTAAAAGCGGGGCATCTTGGCTTGAGCGTGTGCCTGCCACGCTTTCTCGCTCACGCTGACCATAGCCAGACCGGGGGGGACCATCCACCCCTTCTGGGAACCGGTAACGACGACATCGCAGTGCCAGTCATCAGTCGGCAGGTCGATTGAACCCAGGCTGCTGATGGCGTCAACCAGCAGCAGTTTATCAAACTTCTTTACCGCCGAGCTGATTGCCTCCAGGTCATTGGTAACGCCGGTGGAGGTTTCATTATGGGTAACCAGCACCGCCTTTATCTTGGGCTCGGCCTCAAGAGCCTTGCCGATGGCATCAGCATCAGCCGCCTTCCCCCACTCAAATTTCAGGGGTACCACCTCGGCGCCGAACTGCTGGGCAATACTGGCGAAGCGCTCACCAAAGACGCCAATGGATACCGAAAGCACCTTGTCACCGGGGGAGAGGGTATTGACGATTGCCGCCTCCAGCCCTCCGGTGCCCGAGCCGGTGAGTAGAAAAACGTCTCCCTTGGTCTGGAAGAACTGCTTCAGCTTGGCGGTGACATCGTTGAGTATCTTGGTGAACGCCAGACCGCGGTGATTTATCATCTGCCGGCTCATTGCCTGCAGGACTTCTTTGGGGCAGGGAGTAGGTCCGGGGATACGTAGTTGCTCCATTTTTGCTCCTTGTCCTTTCACTATTGGTAAAAGAATATATTAGCACCGGGTGGTAAATAAATCAATTGACGGCTTACAAGCCGGCTAGCTTTTTCTTGATTTCGGTGAGTTGCCTCAGGTGCGATTTTTCCTCGGCGATTATCTTATTTACCGTGGGTTGTGCTTGCCGGGGCATTATCTCTCTCATCTCGTAGTAGAAGAGGATTGAGTCCTTTTCCGCCCCGATAGCCAGGTCAAGGGCGGCAGTGTCGCTCCCTGCCTCCCTCGCCATTTTGGCGGCGATTAGCTCGTCGCTGAAAACGGCGCTGTCAACCAGCGCCTTAAGATAAACGGCATATTCGCCGGCGGCTTCGGAAAACTGGAATTTATCGGCTTCAGCGAGCATGCCCTTAAAAATCTGCATATGCTCCCGTTCCATATCGGCAAGATAGCGGAAGACTTCAGCGGCGTTAGCATCCTTGGTTTCATCAGCCATGCTCTCGTAGAAGGCAATCCCCCTCCCTTCAATGCCAATGGCGATATTGATAAGCTCGCTACCCGAAAAAGAGATAGACATGTGAGTAATGTCCCCCTTCTTAATTTTTTAAGTCTTAATCATATTTCCAGCAACCATGAGATTGGGTTATTTATCTTCTTCCTTCAGCAGGTCGGTGAAGACCTCGGTATGGTATATCTCGTGGTCTCTAATGCGGAGCAGAAGCTGTTTCAGGTCTTTTTCCTTGACCTCCTTGGCGGCGCGGTCATAGGCTTCGGTTACTTCCTTCTCTATCTTGATGTCAGCCCGGAGCATATCGGCGGTCTTGGTTGAGCGGTCAACCTTGGTATGCTCGATTTTAGGGTTGCCCCCGCCATCGACCAGCTCCTCCGCCAGCCAGCCCAGGTGCTGCATCTCGTTGATAGCCTGGTCCTCCAGCTCTTCGCTGGCTTCCTCGTTGGGTGTCAGGTAGGAGTGGAGTAAATATTGCAGGATGACGGTGTACTCATGCTCAATGCCCCAGTTAAGGGCTTTGGTGACTTTGTCCTGCCGCTTGCCCCTCATATCCTTAGCCCCTTCCTTCTTTACCTTGTCCACGAAGTGCTTGAAATCGCCGCGGTGTGCTTCTTCGTCGGAGAGGATGCGCTTTAACAGCCGCTTTATCTTGGAGTCGCTGATAGCCTTGATGTGCTCCTTGTACTGTTTGACGGCGTCCCCTTCCAGCAGCACGTCGTTGCTCATCCACTCCGCCACCGCTTTACCGCCCATGCGCATCTTCCCCCGCTTAAGGCTGGGTACGCCACCCAGTCCCACTATGGCCTCAGCCAGAAAGTCGAGGTGGCGCATTTCCTCCCTGGCGATAGCTTCAATTTCACAGGACACCTCACCCTCCCCCATGGCATAGGCGTGGGTGAGGTACTGAATGATGGCGCCGTGCTCCCCTTCAAGGTCCTGGTTTAGCAGTTCAATGGTTTTCTTATTGTCCATTGCTCCCCCTTTTCAGCTGTTATCTGCTACGTAAAGCCCTGTTCTTTGTGTTTTTGGGCGATGGTATCAGCTAGCTTATCCAGTGCCCTGAAATCGGCTTCCCTGGGTAAGCCTTTACATAATACCGGCTCCAGTACCTCTACCTTCAGGTTTGGAATCATCGCCGCCAGTTGTTCCACCATCTTGCCGCCCCAGCCGTAGGAACCAATAATGGAGACGAACCTGAGTTTCGGTCTCAGGGCGTTAGCCAGGAAGGTGGCATAGGCAGCATTGGGGTGGGGACCAGCCAGGACGGTAGGGGTACCGATGACCACCGTCGCCGCATCTACCAGTGCCATCGCCAGCTTGCCGATGTCAGTCACGGCGAGGTCAAATTGTTGCACCGTCACCCCCCTCTCGGCTAAAGCCGAGACAAAGTGCTCAACCATCTTTCGGGTGCTGCCGTGCATTGAGGTATAGGGTATGACCACGATGTTTTTTGACTTATCGGAGACCCAGCTATTATACGCCTTCACGATAAAATCCGGTTTGTCGTACATGGGCCCGTGGCTGGGGGCAATAAGGCTAATTTCGTAACCCCTTATCTTCTCCAGATTCTTCTGGATGGTGGTGCGGAAGGGCATCATGATTTCGGCATAATACCTCTTAGCTGCCTCATAGACCTGCCCTTCATCGGTTACATAAAGGTCAGTGGTGGCCAGATGAGAACCAAAGAAATCGCAGGGGAACAGTATCTTTCCTTCCCTCAAGTAGGTAAGCATTGTCTCCGGCCAGTGCACCCAGGGGGCATGAATAAACTCCAGCGTCCTGTCCCCCAGCGAAATGGTCTCTTTATCGTTGACGGTTATAAACCGCTCCTCTGGAATCATCATCAGGTCGATGAGCATCCCCTTGCACTTGGGCGTGCAGACCACCTTTGCCCCGGGGTACTTCTCCAGAACCTGGGGGATAGCGCCGGAATGGTCCTTCTCAGCGTGATTGGCGATGACGTAGTCTATGCTTTTGATCTTAAGTTCATTCAGGTTATTTATCAGTACATCCTTCATCGTGGGGTCTACGGTATCAATAAGCGCTGTCTTCTCGCTGCCCTTGATTAGATATGAGTTATAGCTGGTGCCGTCGGGAAGAGGTATAAGGGCATCAAATAACCGCCGGTCCCAGTCAACAGCTCCTACCCAGTAGACGCCGTGTCTTATCTCTCTTGGTTTCATCTTATCCAATCCTTTCAAAGTCGCTCTTGGCTGCCCCGCAGACGGGGCATACCCAGTCATCGGGCAGTTCTTCGAAGGACGTCCCCGGTTTTATGCCGCTATCGGGGTCGCCTGCCTCAGGGTCGTAGATATAGCCGCAAACGGTGCACTTATATTTTGCCATCTTGGGCACTTCCTTTTTCTCCTCAATATGGACGGGGGCGGTTTTGGGGGTGGTGCCCCGCTTGACCTGGTGGTAATAGGCATAGGTCATCGGCTCGCCTTCCTTGATAACCTCGGCTCCAACCAGCTCTCCGATAAAGATAGTGTGCGTTCCCACGTCCACTTCTTTATTCACCCTGGCTTCCAGAAGAGCTAAAGCATTATCGGTGACTAACGGTGCTCCGCTCTCACCTATCTTGTAACCGGTGTCGCTGAACTTGTCTATCTCCCGCCCTGACTTGAAGCCGAATTTACCGATGAAGGAGAGGGGCGTATCCTTGGAGAGTACCGACACCCCTACCACCTTGCTTTCTTTGATAAATTCGTGGGTCAGGTTGCTTTTATTAATGCTTACGGCGATGGCTGGCGGCTCCGAGGTGATTTGAAAAACGGCGTTGGCGGTTTGGCCGTTGAGCCTTTCTCCCTTTGTTGAGGTTACTATATACAGCCCGTAGCCTAGCTTATATAGAGCCTTGAGGTCCATTTCTCACCTCCGACTCAGCCGCCGTCCAGAGATGGATGCTCCTTGTTGACGAACCACCCCGCCGGGTCTTTCAGGTATTCGTAATAGTCGAGCAGAATTAGGTAGTGTTCCCTTTCTTCAGCCGCCACCATGCGGTAAAAGTCCCTCTCAGCGTCATAGGGGGCATTTCCCTCTTGGCTTTTATAATAGTCATAGGTCTTATTTTCCATAGCCATGGCTATCTCTACGGCGTCAAGCTCGGTGGCAGGGGCTTTTACCTTGGCGCCGCTTTCCTCGATTGCCCCGGCAAATATGGTCCTCAGCCTTTTGCCGCCGTCGGGTTGAAAATCGGGCGCTGGCCATGCCCTGTGGAGCTGTATTGTCTGGTATATCTGCTCGAACTTCTGCCGGTGGACGTCTTCTTCAGCCGCCAGCGACTGCAATAGTTTCTTGCCGGTCTCGTTGCTGCTTTCCTGGCTTGCCTTCAGGTAGTGCTCCTTACCCTCAATTTCCATCTGAATAGCCGTTTGCAGCGCCTGTAGGGTTTTCTCCTGTTCTGTTTCCATTCTCATTTCCTTAGAATAAGTCCATGCTGAGGTATCTTTCCCCCCGGTCGGGCAGGACGGTAACGATGGTCTTACCCTTCCCCAACCTTCGGGCGATATCCAGCGATGCCAGGATATTGGCACCTGAGGAGATGCCAACCATAAGCCCCTCTTCTCTTATCAGCCTCCGCATCATATTCACGGCGTCGCTGCCCTTTATCTGAATCATCTCATCGACGAGGTCCATGTTGAGCAGGCTGGGGATAAATCCGGGACCTATTCCCTGTATCAGGTGCGAGGCGGGCTTTCCACCGCTCACTACTGCTGATTCCGCCGGCTCTACGCCAACAATCTTTACCTCGGGGTAGACCTCTCTCAAGGCTTCGCCCACCCCCATTAATGTTCCCCAGGTGCCACCCCCGGCGACAAAGGCATCAATTGGCTCCTTTACTTCTTGCAAAATCCTCCTGCCGGTAATCTCTCGGTGGGCGACAATATTATCCGGGTTCTCAAATTGGTTCGGCAGCCAGGCATTTTTATTTTCCCTGCCCAGCTCCTCCATCTTCTTTATGGAGCCGGGAAACCCTTCCTTTTCCGGGGTGAGGACAATCTCGGCGCCAAAGGCTTGCATCAGCTGCTTTCTCTCCTTGCTCATATGCTCGGGCATGACGGCGATGAACTTGTAGCCTTTTAGCGGGGCGAGCATGGCGAATGATATGCCGGTGTTACCGCTGGTAGCCTCTATAATCGTGCCCCCAGGTTTTAATAGCCCCTTCTTCTCCGCCGTTTCCATCATGTATAGAGCCATTACATCCTTGATGCTACCGCTGGGATTTAGGGCTTCCATTTTAGCCAGGATGGTGGAGTTGGTGTCGTTTATCTTAGCCAGCTTCACCAGTGGCGTATTTCCAATCAGCTCTAATATGCTTTTTGCCATTTTCTGATAGTGTAGCTTTGTTGGCTGAGATAGTCAAATATAATGCGGTTGTGCCTGGAGCTAAACAGGGCTATAATTGGCAAAGGGGGCGGGATGCCAAAAAGTATGGAGAGGTTGCCTATCTTGCGGGTTAGCGAGAAGGGCAGGAGTAGCGCTCTCGATTCTGTGGTCATGGAACTGCCGCTTACTGTTACCTTGAATAATCGCGAGGTGGTAACCTTGCTTTGCTCTCCGACAGATTTAGAGTATCTGGCGGTTGGCTTCCTTTTCTCCGAAGGGTTAATAGAAACTAAAGACGATATTAAAGGGATAAAGGTTGACGGCGAGGCGGGCGTGGTGCGGGTGGAGGCTAAAGAGGTTAGTTCGTCTTATACCCCTGCTCAGGCAAAGGTAGAATCCGATATTAAAGTATCAGCCGCTGAGGTCTTTAAACTGGTGGGTGAGTTTGCCCGGCGCTCGACGGTGTTCGAGGAAACGGGTGGTGTTCACAGTGCTGCCCTGTGTGATGCCAAGAGCATTCTGGTTTTTAGCGAGGATATTGGCAGGCACAATGCCATTGATAAGGTCTTCGGCGAATGTCTGCTGAAGGATATACCGACCGCCGGGTATCTGGTAATCACCAGCGGTCGGGTCTCTTCTGAGATATTACTCAAGGTGGCTAAAAGGGATGTTCCTCTGCTTGTCTCCAAAGCCGCCCCCACCAATATGGGGGTGAAGTTAGCTGGTGATTTGGGCGTGACCCTCATTGGCTTTGCCCGGGGGGAAAAGATGAACATTTACACCAATGAGCAGAGGGTGGTGGCTGAGTAAGGAGGTAAAATAGGGGTTAGCCATGCTTGCTAAGGACGAGCGGGAAAGATATGACCGCCAGATAATGATTGAGGGTTTCGGGCAGACGGGACAGGAGAAGCTCAAAAGGGCAAAGGTGTTTATTGCCGGTGCCGGCGGGCTTGGTTGTGCTACGGCTACATATTTAACTGCCGCTGGGGTAGGAATACTCCGAATTGTTGACCATGACAGGGTGGAGCTTACCAATCTGAACCGGCAGGTCTTGCATTGGCAGGAGGACATCGGGAAGAGCAAGGTTGATTCGGCGGCTGAGAAGCTGGTGAAGCTGAACCAGGAAGTAAAAATAGAGGCTATAGAGGAGAAGATAACCGAAGCCAATGTTTCTCAGCTTATCGCTGGCTTTGACCTGATTGTTGATGCTATGGATAACCTGCCGACCAGATATTTGCTAAACAAGGTAGCATTAGATAAGAACCTCCCTTTTTTCCACGGCGCGGTCTACGGCTTTGAGGGGAGGGCAATGACGATAATCCCGGGCAAGACTGCCTGTCTGATGTGTGTCTACCGTGGCGCCATCCCCGAGAAGAAATTCGCTGTGGTTGGGGTTACACCGGGGGTTATCGGCTGTATTCAGGCGACTGAGGTTATAAAATACATCGTCGGGATTGGTCAGCTATTGACCAATAAGCTATTGGTCTACGACGGGCTAAGTATGAAATTCTCCGAGTTCAGCCTCAAGAGGGACCCAAATTGTGAGCATTGTGGTAAGAAGTGAGGGCTAGGGAGAGCGGCGGACCTTTACTATTTCTGCTAGGATGCTGATGGCTATCTCTTCGGGGGTCTGAGCGTTAATTTCTACGCCGATGGGGGCGTGCACCCTGTCCAGCTGCTTTTTGGTTATCCCTTTGGTTAGCAGGTGCGAGAATATCGCCTTGTTTTTGTTCTGGCTGCCTATCATGCCGATGTACTTCGCCTTTGTCCCCACCGCCCATTCCAGCACGATGTCGTCATACTGGTGGTTGCGGGTAACAATCACGATGTAGCTTGATTTATCTACCTTTAGCTTGGGGAACGATTTAGCGAAGTCCTCGGCGATAATGGTGTCAGCCTCGGGGAACCTGTCGGCATTGGCAAAATCAGGTCGGTCGTCGATGACGGCAAACTTGAAGCCGAGGAGTTTGCTCATCCTGGCTAGCGACAGCGAGATATGACCGCCGCCAAAGACATACAGGGTGGGTGGGGTCATAATGGGCTCAATAAAAACCTCCACCTCCCCGCCGCAGAGCATGCCGTCTGCCTCCATCTCCTTGGCGGTCAGGCCGGTGCGGAGCTGCTTCGGCTTGCCCTGCGCGATTACCTTAATCGCTTCCTTAATGAGCCGGGCTTCCAGGCTGCCGCCACCGATGGTGCCGAGGATGCTGCCGTCAGCCCTGACCAGCATCTTGGCTCCTTCTTCCCGGGGGGTGGAGCCGGTGGCGGAGACGATGGTAACCAGCGCCGCCTCTTCACCCTCGGCTTTAATCCTGACGATTTCCTGGTAGATATCAGTCATCTTAAATATTATAGCGCATCTGTATGGCCGCTAAAACGCCCTCGGCAATTGCCCTTATCCTGTCCCTGATGGTGAAGGCGGGTTCTCTCTCCCCCGAAGGGTCTATTTCACCCAGCTTTGTTCCCTTTTCCACCCTGGTATCGTTATGCAACAGGGCGCGAATGACACCGCCTATCTCGGCTTTGACGGGCTCTCCGGCTACGGCGGCAATCTCTTCGCCAGCGGCAGCAGTATCCCCTATCTTTTTGTCAGTCTGAAATAGACCGTTTTTGGGCGCATGCAGCACCCGCTCCGAAGTCAAGCCGTCTATGGCGATGGGGGTTCCGGTGTTTTTTTCTGCCTCCCCGCTGAGGATTACCTTGCCCAGGCTCTGGCTGTTATTTGTCTCCACCACCATATGAACATCTTTTCCCGCCCTAAATCCCGGACCCAGCCCGATTACCAGCGGGGCATCGGTGAGCTTTGTTCCCAGGTTTCTTTTTGCCATGATGGCGTCAATTACTATCTCGGGGTTAAGGGCGTCCTTTATTGATGACTCGGGGTCGATGATAATAGCTATCTCACCTTCCTGCCACGCCTTAGCAATACCCGAGAAAGAAGTGACATGCCTGGCGACTATCCCCTCAATCTCCTTTTTACCGTCGTATAGTGCCTCGGAGAAGGCAACTCCCCGGCTTACTGCCAGCGGGTCAGGAATTTCGGTCAGGCAAACGCGGCACTGGGCGAGGGCTAACCGGTGAGCTACGCCACTGGCTACCTCCCCGCCCCCTCTGATGAGGATGACCAACTTGGTTAGTGCTTTAGCCATTCCCAAAATTATATCATAAATGCTGAGCAAGTGTCGCTGGAACCGGTCTTATCTTGCCGGGGGCAATGAGCCGCATCAGCACCGCGCTAGCGATTAAAGAACCCAGAAGTATGAAGAAAGCCAGAAAATAGCTATTGGTTATATCATGAAGATAGCCGGCAAGCCAGGGGGCGGTGGCACCACCTAGGGCGAAACCTGTGGTTATGGTGCCTAGTATAGCCCCAAAGTGTCTTCCTTGAAATAAGTCAGCTACCGTGGCGTAAAACACAGGTCCGGCAGCACCAATCCCAAGACCCAGGCAGACAGCAAATAGTAACGGCATCCAGAGGTGAGAGGTGTCCCGTATCAGGAACAATAGGCATACCGCCCCAGCGCTTAACAGGCAGCTTGGTAAGAAGACCTTTTCCCTCCCAAGGCGGTCGGAGAAGAAGCTGCACAAGGTTCCGAGCATGAAAACAATGCCAAATAGGCTGTAAATATTAGCCGCCGCCATCGGGCTATAGCCTACATCCCGGAAGAAGTAAACCTGATGGGCTATGGCTATCTGCTCGGCAAGTCCGAGGAGAAAGAAGGCAATCAGAAAGAGTAGCCAGAATTGATGGGTCTTCATCGCTCGGGACAGTGTCCAGGTAGTAGCTGTCCACTCCCTTTCCCCCTTACGGGGCTTATCCGGCTCTTTAGGCGGGGGTGATTTTTTAGTCTCGCCATCAGGCAGAAGCCCCTTGTCCTGGGGGCTGCGGCGTATCAAAAAGATACATAGTGGTACAATAATGGCGATGGGGAAGACCCCAACAATGATATAAGCCTTCTGCCAGCCAAAGTTGGAGATAAGAAACTGGGCAATGGGGGCTGAGACCAGGCTGCCGCCGAAGCCAGCCGCCAGTATACCAATAACCAAGCCCCGCCTTTTGACAAACCAGTTGGAGACTATGGTGGTAAAGGGTGTCCAACCAACCAGGCTCAAGCCTATGGCGGCAACGCCCCCGTAGAGGAGAAAGAATTGCCACTGAGAGGTGGCAAGGCTGCACAGGGCGACGCCTCCTCCCAGAATGCAAGCTCCTAGGGATAGAATCCATCGGGGCTTAAATCTGTCTATCAGGCTACCTGCCAGTGGTGAGGCTAGACCATAGACAATGACGGAGATGGAGAACATCAGTGCCGTGCTACCCCGCCCCCAGCCAAACTCCTCCACAATAGTAGGGTAGAAAACGGAGAAGCTGTTCCTGACGGCATAGCCGAGGACCATGGTGGTAAAGGCGGCAGCGAGCACAGCCCAGCCGTAAAAAATACCCTGCCCCTCTTTAGCCGTTCTAAATTTGTTCACAGTGCAATGATACCTATGATGGGGTATGACTATTACAGAAGGAATCTATAGCTCGCCTTGTACCAGTGTAGTTGTGTCTTGGACACCCTGGACACTGCGCACTTGGCCAACGATTATCTTGGCTAGCTCAAAAAGGCTCTTCGCTTCGGCGGTGGCTATGGCGTCCCACTGCCCGAATACGATGTTTACCTCGGTAACCCCGGGAGTGGCACGAATCTGGGACAGAGCACTGGATTCCAGCCCTGGGACTAGCTTGATGAGAATGTAACCCTTTATCATCTGGCGGTATTATATTCCCTCCCGGCTCGGTTGGCAAGTTAATAAGACGTTTTTCTCCGTTTGCTCAGCTTGAACCAGGGGTGGAAGCTGATTATGCATTCGGCACAGGTTTTCTTGCTCACTGCCCCGATGGTCAGCATGTTTATAGCCGTGAGAGAATCGGCAAGCCGGTCAGGCATAAGGAAATGCTCCGTGACATATCTCCTGCCTCTTTCTCCCATCATCCTGGCCGCCTCTGGATTTTCCAGTAAATTAAGAACCTTCTGTGCAGCGTGGTGTGGTGTCCGATAAAAGAAGCCGGTATCACCCTCTCTTATTTGGAGGGGGATAGCACCGACATCGGCGGCTATTACTGGTTTGCCCTTCCACAGTGCCTCAGTAATTACCAGCCCAAAGCCCTCTTTAATCGATGGCTGCATTATAACGCTCGCTGCCCGCTGGAGCGCATTTACCTCTCTCAAGTTCTCCAGACGATTTGCCATCTGCAGATTAAGGACGTGGATATCATCTTCGTTCTTGGTATCTTCACTGACCTTGGCTAGAATCCTCTCCCCTTCAGGGTCATCAGCCGCTAGCCCACCAGCCACTACCAGCTGGCACTTGCATCTTCTTCTCACCTGGCGGTAGGCGGCAATGGTCCTATCTAGCCCTTTCCAGGGGTCAAATCTTCCGATTTGAGCGATGATAGGAGTTTTCGGGTCTATCTGGTATTTGGCGAGTACCTTGTCTATCTCCTTCCGGCTCAATTCCCTGTTCTTCTCAGAAAGAGGGTCAATTGAGGGAGGGATTATAAACTTGGGCATGGGCCAGCGTGAAATAACATAGTGGGCGGCTGAGAATATGGCAGCCTCAAAGTGTTCCATCCTATCGG
>CAZDHX010000026.1:0-19095 GCA_964505425.1 uncultured Dehalococcoidales bacterium
CCCATTAGGTCTTGCTTCTTATCACTCTCCCATTAGGCTTTGCTTCTTACTCCAGCCCTATGGGCGTCGGCGGCTTATCCTGCTTTATTGGGGTGTTTAAGAGGGGCGAAGCCCCTCTTTTTTAATTCTTCCCCCTCTCCAAGAATGGAGAGGGGGTTAGGGGGTGAGGTTGATAAACAATCAAAATCCTTGACGCTAATAACCAGGTCGGTTAAGATGGGTGGCTGGGGGTTGAGCCTATGCCACATTCCGCAGTTATCTACACCAAGAAAGACCATATCGGCTCCATAACCCTGAACCGCCCCGAAGCCGGTAACAGCATCAACCTCAAGCTGGCTGAAGAGCTGGAGGATGTTTGCCTCAAGATAAATCAGGACGATGATGTCTATGTGGTTACTATTACCGGCGCTGGCGATAAAGCCTTCTGTAGTGGCAGCGAGCTTGAGAAATCCGGCACCAGGTATGGTGTTGCCACGGCTGTCGCCAGCATTGAGAAGCCGGTTATCGCCGCCATAAACGGGGATGCGCTGGGGCAGGGGTTGGAGCTAGCCCTCGGCTGTGACATCAGATTGGCTTCAGATAAGGCGAAGCTTGGTTTCCCCCAGGTAGCTAAGGGGCTTATTCCTTCCGATGGTGGCACCCAGCGCCTGCCGCGCATCGTGGGGAGGAGCAGAGCCCTGGAGCTAATCCTTAGCGCGGAAACTATAACCGCCGAGGAGGCGCTCCGGATTGGGCTGGTCAGCGAGGTGGTCAAGGGGGCAGACCTAGCCGCTGAAACCGAAACCTTAGCCGGGACCATCGCCGCCAAAGCCCCCATCGCCCTCCGCTTTATCAAGGAGGCGGTAAATAAGGGGCTGGACTTAACTCTAGAACAGGGGCTCCGCCTTGAGGCTGACCTTTATTTCTTAATTCACACCACCGCCGATAGGACGGAAGGCATCAATGCCTTCCTGAAAAAGAGACCGCCGAAGTTCAAGGGGAAGTAAGAAAGTTCAGGGGGCGAAATCCCGAATAATTTATGGGGAGTATAAGAGGGGCGAAGCCCCTCTTATACAACTCTTTCCCCCTCTCCAAGAATGGAGAGGGGGATACAGGGGGTGAGGTTGATAAACAATCCTGAGGCTAATTTTGAGACCATTATCTACGAAAAGAAGAATAATTTAGCCTATGTTACCCTCAACCGTCCCCACGCCCTGAACGCCTATAACATCAGGATGAGGGACGAGTTGTACACGGTGCTGGGCGCTATAAGGGATGACCCTGAGGTCAGGGTGGGCATATTCCGGGGTGCCGGGGAGAGGGCTTTCTGCGCTGGCGCTGACCTCAGTGAATTTTTAACCGCCCCCTCCCCCATAATTGCTCGGCAAGCGCGCTGGGAGAGGGACGTCTGGGGGCTTTTTTTGAGCGTCACCAAGCCGCTGATTGCTGCCCTTCACGGCTATGTCCTGGGTTCAGGGATAGAAATCGCCCTCTGTTGTGATATCAGATTAGCCTCGGAGGATGCCCGGTTCGGTCTGCCCGAGCCGGGGCTGGGCATAATCCCCGCCGCCGGTGGCAGCCAGACCCTGCCCCGCATAATCGGCGGGGCTAAAGCCCTGGAAATACTGTTATCAGGGCGGTGGCTCGGGGCTGAGGAAGCACGAAATCTTAAGCTGGTCGACCGGCTGGTGCCGCGCAAGGAGCTAATAACCGAAGCCGAAAATTTAGCCAGAAAGATTGCCCGATTTGACCCCACCGCAGTAAGCTGTGCCAAGCAGGCTATTACCAGGGGGCTTGACCTGAGCCTGGGAGAGGGGCTGGAGCTTGAGGGGAGGCTTGCCGCCTCGTTATTATAGGATAGGGAGAAAGGAGCACCTTGGCGGAACAAAATCTTGAGGCTCTCGCTGAAAAGGTAGCCGAGCTGATTATCGGTGCCAAGAAGCTGGTCGTCTTCACCGGCGCCGGCATTAGCACCGAGTCCGGCATTCCCGACTTTCGCAGTCCCGGCGGCATCTGGAGCCGCTTTGACCCCGATGACTTCACCTATCAAAAATTCGTCGCCGACCCTGAGGCGAGGAAAAAGCAGTGGCGTATGATTGGGGAGGGGCATCTGACTCATCTGGCTGAGCCCAACCCCGCCCACTACGCCATCACCGAGCTTTATAAATTGGGCCGGCTTGATTGTGTTATCACCCAGAACGTGGACAACCTTCACCAGAAGGCGGGGGTGCCTGCAGAGATGGTCTTTGAGCTCCACGGCAACCTGCAGCGGGCGGTCTGCCTGAGCTGCGGGAAGCTTTATCCCTTTGAGCGGATTAAAGCCAGGGTGGATAAGGGTGAGGAAATCCCCGATTGTGAGGAGTGCCACGGCATGTTGAAGCCGAACGCCGTCTTATTCGGCGAGCCCTTGCCCCAGGATGTGCTTGAGGAAGCGAGCCAGCGCTCGCTTAACTCCGACCTGTTTATTGTCATTGGCTCGACCCTGGTCGTTTACCCCGCCGCCTATATGCCCGTCTATGCCCATCAGGCTGGAGCCAGGCTGGTTATTATTAACCTCAGTGCCACCCCGATGGATGAGGAGGCTAGCGTCCTCATCACGGCGAAGGCGGGGGAGGCAATGTCCAAGATAATAGAAAAGTTGAAGGAAAAGATAGGTTAGATGGTTATCACCGAGTTTCTTGATTTGTCGGCGATGCTCGTCCCCCAGAGAACGGCTATCGCCTTTGAGGGAAAAAGGTTTAGCTATGCCCAGCTTAAAGAAAGGGTAAACCGCCTGGCTGATTCCCTGAGCCGCCTTGGGCTGAAAAAAGGGGAGAGAGCCGCCATCCTTGAGGTCAACTGCCATCAGTATGTGGAAGCCTGTTTTGCCACCGCCAAATTAGGCGGTGTCTTCGTCCCGCTGAATTTCAGAATCAGAGAAGACGAGCTGAAATACCTGGTTAATAAGGCTGAACCCAGCATTCTCTTCGTCGGCAGCCGCTACGCCGATATGGTGGACGGCGTTAAAAGCCAATTACCCTCGGTGGAGCATTTTATCTTCATCGGCGGCGAATATAAGGGGATGCAGGACTATGACGGGCTTATCGCCGCCGGCTCGGCGGGAGAAAAAACCTTTGCCGAAGTAGCCGACGAGGACATCGTCATGCTCATGTTTACCGCCGGGACCACCGGCTTCCCCAAGGGGGTGCCTCAGGATAGCAATGCCTATAGCACCTACGTCCTGACCAGTGTTGAGCCGCCCAATATTGAAGCCCCCGCCGAGACCAATCTTTTGTGCATGCCCCTCTACCATGTGGCGGGAATGCAGGCGTTGATGGCGGGAATTTATGGCGGCAGGACTATTGCCCTCATGCGGCAGTTTGATGAAAAGGAATGGTTCAATACGGTAGAGCGGGAAAAGGCCACCAGGGTGATGCTGGTGCCCACCATGCTCAAGCGGATTGTTGACTACCCCGACCTTGCCGAATATGACCTCTCCAGCGTGCGGGTAGTGACCTACGGCGCCGCCTCCTGCCCCTATGAGGTGCTGAAGAAGGCGATGGAGCTTTTCCCCGGTAGAGCCCTGATAAATGCCTTCGGAGGCACCGAGACTTCTTCCACCATAGCCGCCCTCAGAGCCGAAGACCAGATAGTCACCGGCAAAGAGAGTGAAGCGGAGAGGGAGAAGAAATTAAGGAGGCTGGCTACCTCCATCGGTCTGCCCCTGGAGGACGTGGAAATTCAGGTCAGGGATGAAAGTGGTAAAGAACTGCCGGTGGGTAAAATCGGCGAGATTGTCGTCCGCGGCTCTAGAATCATGAAGGGCTACTGGCAGAATGACGAGGAGACGAAGAAGGCTTTTACCGGGGACGGCTGGTACCGCACCGGCGACCTTGGCTATTCGGACGAGGAGGGCTATATCTATCTTACCGGTCGCGCCGATGACGTTATCGTCAGGGGTGGGGAGAACATCGGCCCCGACGAAGTAGAGAGCGTTCTTTCCACCCACCCCAAGATTGAAGAGGCGGCGGTGATCGGCGTCAAAGACCTGGAGTGGGGGCAGCAGGTGAGGGCTGTCGTCCGGCTCAAGAAGGGGGAAGCCGCCAGCGAGGCGGAGATTATTGACTTCTGCCGTCCCCGCCTGGCCAGCTTCAAGTGCCCCACCTCGGTAGCCTTGGTTAAGGAAGAGCTGCCCCGAACTTCCACGGGCAAGGTCTTAAGAAGGCTCCTCCGCGAGAAATACGGCTAGGTTGACTTCTCCACCAGCTCGGCGATATCCATCACCTTGAGCTTTTCCTCAGCCGCCTTGGCCTTAATGCCGTCGTCAAACATCTGCAGGCAGAAGGGGCAGGCGGTAATTATGGTCTGAGCCTTGGTCTCCAGCGCCTGCTCGGTTCTCATCTCGTTGATTCTCTGGCCTTCACGCTCCTCAAGCCACATATGCCCCCCCCCGCCACCGCAGCAAAGTCCCCTCTTGCGGTTGTACTCCATCTCCACAACCTTTGTCTCGGGGATGCTTTTCAAAATCTGTCTCGGTGGCTGGTAGATATCGTTGTATCTCCCCAGGTAACAGGAGTCATGGTAAGTAACGAGCTCGCCCACACCCTTCTTGATTTTCAGCTTGCCCTCTTTTATCAGCCGGGCGATAAGCTCGGTGTGGTGGATAACCTCAAACTTTCCGCCGAACTGGGGGTACTCGTTCTTCAGGATGTTATAGCCGTGGGGGCAGGCGGTAATTATTCGCTTCACCCCGTAATTCTTTAGAAGCTCAATATTTTTCTCCGCCTGGAGCTGGAAGAGGTACTCGTTGCCCAGGCGGCGCGCCGGGGCGCCGCCGCCCCACTCCACAGCCCCCCCTAATTTCTTTAGACGCACAATATTTTTCACCCCCGGGCGCTGCACGCGGTATGGGTGCCCCCGGGGGCGCGCGGCCCCCCCGCAGCAGCTCTCCTCAGCCCCCAGGATGGCAAACTTGATTTTGGCTTGCTTCAGCAGTCTAGCTACTGCCTGAGCCACCTTTACGCTTCTATCCTCCAGGGCTTCGGTGCAGCCCACCCAGAAAAGAAAGTCTACTTTTTTGTCCTCGGCCAGGGGCTTGATATCAAGCCCCTCCGCCCAGTCTGTTCTGGTGAGGGTGGTCCCCCGCCAGGGGTGACCCCTCTCCTCGATGCTTCGCAGTGCCCCCTCGGCTGTCTCCGGGATTTTCGCCTGCTCCATCACCAGGTTTCGCCTCAGGTCTACTATCTTGTCGATGTGGTCCACCCACACCGGGCAGACGGTGTCACAGGCACCGCAGGTAGTGCACGCCCAGATTTCATCCAGCTTGATGACGTTTTCGACCAGGGTGGGGTTGGTCGGGGCCGGTTTGCCGCTGGCTTTAGCCGCCACCAGCTCGGGGCCTACTTTGAGGAGGTGCTTCTTCAGGTCCTGGATAATCTTCTTGGGGTTGAGTTGTTTGCCGCTCAGGTTGGCCGGACAGAGCTCCTGGCAGTTACCGCAGACCACGCAGGAGTAAAGGTCCAGGTTCTGTTTCCAGGTAAGCTGGTCAATGGTGGTAACGCCGAAGGACTCCGCCTTCTCCAGGTCGATGGGCTTCAAGGCAGTGCGAGGCTGGTTGCGCAGGATGCCGTTGAATATGGAGGCGATGATGTGCAGGTACCGGGTGTAGGGGATGATGGCCAGAACGATGACCACGCTAAGCCAGTGTGCCCAGAGAAAGCCGAGGTACCAGGCCTCGGTGCCCGAGCCGGCAGTGAACAGGTTGCTGGCCCAGGCGCTCACCGGAGGCAGCAGGGTATGTCCCAGCCCCACCGGCGCGTGTCCCAGCGTAATCTTGGCACCCATTTCAAATACGTAGGTCACCGGGTGGGCGAGCACGGAAACGAGGATAATCATGGCCTCGATGGTCTGCTCCCCCTTGAGCCGTGCCGGCCTGATGATGTAGCGCCGGATAATACCCCAGGCGGCACCGATGAAGATGAGGACGGCAAAGAAGTCCGTCACCCAGAGCGCATAGAAGTAGAACTGGGTCTCCTCCAGAGCCACCAAACCCAAGCCCTCGGTTAGGATGATGAAAAAGAAATAGAAAACGAGGGAGATAAAGAACCCCCACGCCATCAGGGCATGCCCCAGCGGTGCCCAGTCCTTAATCCGGAAGTTCTTGAGCTGGCAGAGCTGGCTGAAGACATAGCCGAGCGTATCCCGTAGCGCTTTAATCCAGCTCTTCGAAGTGGCTTCCTTCTGTCCCAGGAACATGTACTGCCAGAGCTGACTTAGGCGGTATACGAACAGCCCGAGGCTGATTAAGAACACTCCCCAGAACAGCGCGTAAAAGTAGGACGTTCCCGGCATGATGCTAAACGGCGACATAACTTCTCCTTTCTCGTTTAGCTAAAGGGCAAAGCCCCTAGCGCAGTCGGCTGACAGCGATAAAGATACCAAAACCCAGGGCTATCAGGTGATATATCGTATTGAACGGAGCCAGTGGCAGCGCCTGGCAGAAAGAAATACCGGATAAAAGGCTAGCAAACCAGAGGCTAAGTATATAGCTTACACCAAGAGCGGTGCCGCCGACAACTGCCAGCCCGGTGCCGCGCTTGCGGTTGACCGAGAGACTGACCACCTCGCCGATGGCGAAGCCAGCGCCTGGCGCCAGCAGCAAGTTGAGGGAAAAGAAGGGGGTTATCCACTCTATTGCCCCCCAGGCGGCGCCGCAGACAAGAGCCATGCCCAGCGCTATCCCTCCGGCTATCAGGTAGTATCTGGTGGAAACGCGATAGGTGGGCAGTTTATATAGCTTGGCACAATCCGGACACCTCGCCCCCACCGGCGTTTGTACCATGCACTTGGGGCATATCGGCCGGTCACACTTACCGCACCTCAGCTCGGTTTCAACCTCGGGATGATAGGCGCATCTCATTTTGTCAGGGTTAGCCTCACCTTGCTTTTCTCTTTGGCTTGAGTGGCTGGCGCTTTATCCAGGCTTTCCTATCCCTTATGTCACGGTCAAAGAGCAATCGGTTAAGCAGGACGGAGGGGGTGGACACCGAGGCGGAAAGAGAGGTCCTGGGCGCCGTTAGCCGCCTGATAACGACGAGTAAAAATATAGCCGAAAACCCCAGGGTGAGGGGGAGCGCTCTTTCCACGCCGAGCGGTTCGCTCAGAAACCAGCTCAATATCGGCAGTAAAATCAGGGCACAGAGTGTACCCAGGGCTAATTGCCTGAAAGGAGTCCAGGCAAAAGCGAAAGCAACCAGTATCAGTGTCAGCCAGGGTGCCAGCATAGAGACCACTCCTATGGCGGTTAACAAACCCCTGCCGCCGCTAAAGCGGAGAAAGACGGGCCAGTTATGCCCGACGATAGCCGCTATGCCAACCGCAACTTGCTGGTAAACCTCCAGGCCTATCAATTGGGCAATATAAACGACCGCCATCCCTTTGACCAGGTCAAAGATGATTACCGGGATAGTCCACTGCTTGGAAACAGTGGCTAATACATTTGCCGCTCCGACGTTACTGCTGCCATATTGCCTGATGTCTATACTCCGCGACCACCTGGCGGCGAGATAAGCCGCCGGGACGGAACCCAGGAGATAGCCGCCCAGCAGTAACAGGATAAAATAAATCGTCATGAGTTCCTTTAAAACCTGAGTTTGGGATTTCTCTGCTTTGCCAGGGCGATGAGTTTTTCCACGGCTTCCAGGGGCAGACCGGCGCCACCGATGGCAGTCTCGGTATCGTCAATACCGTGGTAGTCGCTGCCGCCGGTGGTAATAAGCTCATACTTTTGGGCAAGCATTAGCAGTCTATTGATTTCCTCTGTAGTATAGCCGTTATAGTAGGTTTCAAGCCCTACCAGCCCGCCCTCCTTTAGCTCGGCAGTCAGCGCCTCCGGGTCGGGGAAGGTGAGGGGGTGGGCGAGCACGGGCAGCCCTTCGGCTTTAATTATCAGCTCAACCGCCTCTTCAGGGGTCATCTTGTCCCGCTCAACATAGGCGGGGCGGTTATGCCCCAGATATTCACTGAATGCCTGCTGGAACGAGGTGACATAGCCCTTCTCCAGCATTGCCTGGGCGATATGGGGACGCCCGATAGAGCTGCCGTCGGCTATCTCCCTGACCCGTTGCCAGTCGATATGGATACCCAGCTTCCCCAGCTTCGCCACCATCTTTTCCCCCCGCTGGAGCCGGGATTTCTTGAATCTATCCAGGGCGGCGTTAAACTCGGCGTCGGTATAGTCTATGAAGTAGCCCAGAACATGGACCTCACCCTCGGCAATATCGGTGCTGATTTCAACGCCGGGTATAACCTTGAGCCCGGGAAAGGCGCGGGCGGTGGCTTGGGCGGAAGCAATGCCGTCTATGCAGTCGTGGTCAGCCAGGGCGATAAAGCTTAGCCCCCGCCTCGCCGCCTCCAGGACGACATCTGCCGGGGTGAGTTTGCCGTCGGAGGCGGTGGAGTGGATGTGGAGGTCGGCTTTGCCCATTACTATTCCACCTCCCGGTAGACTCGCTCAATGCTCGTTGCCTTGCCCGTCTTATCGTCCACCCCGACCATTATGGCGTTAAAGGCGACCTTGCCCTTGCCTACCCCTAAGCGGTGGGGCATCTGGGTCAAGAAGCGCTGAAGCACATCCTCGGTGTCATCGCCGATGACCGAGTCTATGGGACCGCTCATGCCGATATCGCTGACATAGGCAGTGCCCTTGGGCAGTAGCTGGGCATCAATGGTGCCGACATGGGTATGGGTGCCGAGGACGGCGCTCACCCTGCCGTCCAGATATCTTCCCATGGCTACCTTCTCCGACGTTGCCTCGGCGTGGAAATCAACGATGACAATTTTCGGCTCAAGCTTGGCTAGCAGCTGGTCCATCGCCCGGAAGGGGCAGTCAAAATCGCCGATAAAGACCCTCCCCATCAGGTTGACCACGGCCACCCCCTTGATGACGAGATACCCCTTACCCGGCACCCCCGCCGGGTAATTCAGGGGGCGGATGATGAGCATGTCACCATCAAGGTAGGGAATAATCTCCTTCTGCGCCCAGATGTGGTTGCCCGAGGTCAGCACGTCAACGCCGCTATCAAGCAGCTCCCTGGCGGTATCCGGGGTCAGCCCCCGCCCGCCGGCGGCATTCTCGGCGTTGGCAATAACCAGGTCTAGACCATATTGCTGGCGCAGACCGGGCAGGAGCTGGCTTATCGCCTTCCTCCCCGGTTTGCCTATGAGGTCACCAATTGCCAGTATGAGCACTATCTTTCCTACTTCGCATAATCTACGGCTCTTGTCTCTCGGAGCACGGTAACCTTTATCTGCCCCGGGTACTCCAGCCCTTCCTCTATCTTCTTGACGATGTCCCGGGCGAGCCTCATCGCCCCCAGGTCGTCAATCTCCTCCGGCTTAACCAGGATGCGAATTTCGCGACCGGCTTGAATGGCATAGGACTTCTCCACTCCCTTAAAGTTATTGGCGATATCCTCCAGCGCCTTCAGCCGCTTCAGGTAGTGTTCCAGAGATTCACGCCTGGCTCCGGGTCGGGCGCTGCTGATGGCGTCAGCCGCCGCCACGATGAAGCCCCAGACGCCGGTGGTACCGGTCTCAAGGTGGTGCTCGGCGATGCCCTGGACAACCTCAGGGGACTTATCCCACTGCTTGACCAGGTCAGCGCCGATGGCGGCATGAGAGCCCTCTATCTCCCTGTCTACCGCCTTGCCGATGTCATGAAGCAGCCCGGCTCTCTTGGCGAGATTAACATTAGCCCCCACTTCCCCGGCAATCATGCCGGCAAGGTGGGCAACCTCAATGGAGTGGACTAACACATTCTGCCCGTAGCTGGTGCGGTACTTAAGCCGCCCCAGCAGCTTGATTATCTCGGGGCGCAGCCCCTGCACCCCAACCTGGTAAGCCGCCTGCTCGCCGGCGGTATGGATAGCCTGTTCCACCTCATCCTTGGTCTTGTTCACCACCTCTTCAATACGGGCGGGGTGGATGCGGCCATCGGTGATAAGCTTGGTTAAAGCCAGGCGGGCTATCTCCCGCCGCACCGGGTCAAAGCAGGAGACGGTTACCGCTTCCGGGGTATCATCAACTATCAGGTCAACCCCGGTAGCCTGCTCCAGGGCTCTGATGTTTCTCCCCTCCCTGCCGATGAGCCTTCCCTTCATCTCATCACCGGGGAGGGGGACGGTTGCCACCGTTGTTTCCGCTGCCACCTCAGAGGCACAACGCTGTATTGCCTGGGCTAGAATGTCCTGAGCTTTCTTATCGGCTTCCTCTTTTAGCTCGGCTTCCCACTCATGGAGGCGTCGTGAGGTTTCGTTACTGATTTCGGTTTCCAGGGTGTCAAGCAAGGCTTGTTTTGCCTCGGCGGTAGACATGGCTGAAATTGACTCCAGCTTCTCTATCTGCTTCTTTTTGACCTCCTCAAGCTGACCGCGGACGGCATCTGCCTCCTTTTCCTTGTTCACCAGGTTACGCTCCCGTTGCTCCAGACCATCCAGTTTTCGCTCCAGCACCTCCGTCTTTTGTGTTATGCGGTTTTCCTGGCGCTGCAACTCAGCGCGCCGGTCTCGATTTTCGGCATCAGCTGATGCCTTAATCTTATCCGCCTCCCGTTTTGCTCCATCGGTTATCTTCTTGGACTCAGCCTCGACTTCGCCGGTAATCTTGGCTGCCTTCCGCTGGGCAATGCGGAGCTGGCGGTTTACCAGCATCCTCCTGAAGAGGAATGTGCCCATGCCGCCAAATACCACACCTATGACGAAGCCGAAGAAAATGCCTAAAACGGCTACAATTGGTTCTATTCCCATTTCTCTCCCCCCTTATTTTTTACTTTCCTGCCACAACCTTTCCACAGTATGATTTATCACCCTATAGCCAAAACCCCGGCGCTTGAGATATTCACCTAAGCGGTGGCGAAAGCCCTGGTAATCAGAGTCAGGTAGGCGATGAGCCCGGCTCTGGGCTGCCCGGTAGGCGTTATCTTCGTCGTCAACGTCAGCCACCACCTGGTCTATGACTGTTTTAGCCACCCCCTTTTGTCTTAGCTCAAGGGCGGTAAGAGCGCGGCTGCGGGGGCGGAATGAATCGCGGTTATCCTTCCAGAACTCGGCAAAAGCCAGGTCATCCACCAGCCCCTGCTCCCTTAGCCTGGCGAGTGTTGCCTCCACGTTAGCCGCCTCAAAGCCCCTCCGCTTGAGCCGCTCCCTCAGCTCAGCCTCGCTCCGCGGTCGGTAGCCGAGGTAGCGGAAGGCGGCGTTAAGGCAGCGCTGGAAAAGGTCAGCCCCGGTGAGGGCTTCAATTTTATCTTCAGATAGCTCCTGCCCCACCCGGAGGTTTTCTTTTAGCGCTACCTCAGCCTCCAGGCTGAAGGCGAACTTGCCATCCAGGAAGACATTTACTCGCTTCCCCCTTCTTCTCCCGTCACGTATGGCGGTGACCTTTTTCATCCTCCCCCCTTATAAAGACGTAAGGCTGAGGCCTAGGCCTCAGCCTTACTTGAGTGCCATTTAAGTTTTAGGCTAAATTCAAGATTAGTGACTACTGGTGATGGCTGAGGCTCTGACCTGCTGCTCAATCTCCTGAGCTTGCTCAGGATTCTGGCTCAGGTACTCTTTGGCATTCTCCCTGCCCTGCCCCAGACGAATGTCACCATAGGAGAAAAAGGCACCGGTCTTTTTGATTATCTCCAGCTCTACACCAAGGTCAACCAGGTTGCCCTCTTTGCTTATCCCGTGGGCAAACATAATGTCAAACTGGGCGATTCTGAAGGGAGGGGCAACCTTGTTCTTGACCACCTTAGCCCGGATAAGACTGCCTATTATTTCATTTCCCTGCTTGATAGTCTCTATCCGCCTCAGGTCAATCCTCACCGAGCTGTAGAATTTCAGGGCTCTACCCCCTGGAGTCACCTCAGGATTACCGAATATAATGCCAACCTTTTCCCTTAGCTGGTTGATGAATATCACCGATGTGCCTGACTTACCGATAGCGGCGGCTAGCTTTCTCAGTGCCTGAGACATTAGCCGTGCCTGCAAGCCGACGTGAGCGTCCCCCATCTCCCCCTCAATCTCAGCCTGGGGTACCAGGGCGGCGACACTATCAATGGCGATAACCTCAACCGCCCCGCTCCTGACCAGTGCCTCGGTAATCTCCAGCGCTTGTTCGCCGGTATCAGGTTGAGAGATGAGCAGGTCATCAACATTGACCCCGCAGTGGGCAGCATAGACAGGGTCCAGGGCATGTTCGGCGTCAATATAGGCAGCCACCCCCCCCCTTTTTTGTGCTTCCGCAATTATATGTTGGGCGAGGGTGGTCTTCCCTGACGCCTCGGGACCAAATATCTCGGTAATCCTTCCTCTGGGGATACCACCGACACCTAAGGCTAGGTCTAACGCCAGTGAGCCGCTCGGAATAGCCTCCACCCTTGTTGGAGGGGTCTCGCCCAGCTTCATCACTGAGCCTTTGCCGAAACGTTTCTCTATCTGGCTGATAGCTAGCTCCAGTGCCTTTCCCTTCTCTGTGGTCATATTCGTCTTAATTGAATAATAGCACAGAGACCCCGCTAAAACAAGCAAAAAAGATAGGGATAAAGTCCTATTGGGCGGGGAAAATTATGGGGTAAACCGCAGACGCCCCTAAGGGCGGGTGGGTTGGGAGGAAAAAGATAATCTAAAGACTAGCCACCGGCGGGGGCTGGCGCTTGTGCTGGGTGGCTCTTGTCATGGCCTCAATCCTCTTTTTTAATGCCGCTGAGGCTTCACCAGAAGCCAAATAAAGGTCAAGTTCATCGTAACTGAATCCTAGCTCCCCTTCGTCGGTCTGCCCCTCCCATAAATCGGCGGAGGGGGGCTTGTTTATAATTGGCTCGGGGACGGCCAGAAACTGAGCCAGCTCCCTTAGCTGCCCCTTGAGCAGGTTGCCCAGGGGTAGAATATCCGCCCCGCCGTCCCCGTACTTGGTAAAGTAGCCCACGGCAAGCTCGTCCCGGTTAGCCGCACCGACCACCAGATACTTGAGCTGGTTGGCGAAGTAGTAGAGGGTGAGCATTCTTAACCTGGCTTTGAGGTTGGCTTGAGCCAGCCGGTTAACCGCCGGGTCTGCCTTGTCCTGGGGCAATACCTTGAGCAAGCCGTCAAAGACGCTATCAAGGACCACCGTCCTGGTGGGGATGGAAAACTTATCTGCCACCAGCCGGGCATGCTCTATATACTCCTGGTTGCTGTAGCAGGGCATGAGCACCGCCAGCGTGGTTTCGGGGAAGGCACGATAGCAGAGCACCGCCGCCACCGAGGAATCAAGCCCCCCGCTTAGCCCCAGCACCACCCCCTTGCTCCCGGCAGCCAGGGTCTTGTCCCTTATCCACGAGACCAGCCTTTCGGCTAGGTGAGCCGTGTTCAAGCAGACCTCCATTGTGGTAACGGGTTAAGGGTAGTATACTACCGTGTAGCTACTTGGTCAAAAGATGTCAGCCGACCTTATCCTCAAAAATGCCAATGTGATAACCATGGAGCCGGCTCACCCCACCGCCGAGCTGGTAGCCATCAGGGGTAATAAGATTCTGGCTGTTGCCGGCAGGGAGGTGGGGGGCAGAATAATTGATTGCCAGGGGAGGGCGGTGGTGCCCGGCTTCAACGATGCTCACTGCCACATCTTCTCCTTTATCAGAAAGCTGCGCAGCCTTGACCTCAGCCCGTCATCGGTCGGCTCTATCGCTGACATAAAGGCGCTTGTCCGCCGCCGTGCCCGAAACCTTACCAAGGGCAGCTGGCTCAGCGGCACCGATTACAACGAGTTTTATCTCGCCGAGAAACGCCACCCCAACCGCCGGGACTTAGATGAAGCCGCCCCTCACCACCCGGTGGTCCTGGTTCACCGCTCCCTGCATGCCTGTGTCCTCAATAGTTTGGCGCTATCTTTAGCCGGCATTACCCGGGAGACGCCGGAACCCCCCGGCGCCCTTATTGAGCGGGAGCTTGAGACCGGTGAGCCGAGCGGTCTCCTCTTTGAGATGCTGGGCTATATCAGGGAGAGGGTAGTGCCCCCGCTATCCGAGGAGGAACTAGACGAGGGCATCGCCGCTGCCAATGAGCATTATCTATCGATGGGCATAACCTCGCTGCAGGAGGCATCAGCCACCAACGATTTGGCTCGGTGGCAGACCCTGAAAAGGTTTAAGAATAATGGTAAGCTCCAGAGCCGGGTGTTTATGATGCTTGGCACTAATGCCCTGAGCCAGTTTCAGCAGGCGGGCTTAAATTTTGGCGCCGGCGATAATCATCTGCGGCTGGGAGGGGTAAAGCTCATGCTGAGCGAGACCACCGCCCAGCCACAAATGCCTGAGCTAAACCAGCTGGCGTTCAGCGCCCATCAGGCTGGGTTTCAGCTTGCCATCCATTGTATTGCGCCGCGGGCGGTTGAGGCAGCCATCGCTGCCCTGGAATATATAGATAGTCAAATGCCGATTGCCGGGCGGCGCCACCGCTTAGAACATTGCTCCGAGTGCCCGACCCCCCTGCTTGAGCGGCTGAGTCGGCTTAAGGCGATGGTGGTCACTCAGCCCCCCTTTGTCTACTATAGCGGCGAGAGATATCTGGCCACCATTCCTCCCGCCCAGCTAAGGTGGCTCTACCGGCTCAGGTCCTTTCTTGACGGTGGTCTGGTGGTGGCCGCTAGCTCGGACTGCCCGGTGGCTCCCGATAACCCGCTGCTTGGCATCTATGCCGCCGTCACCCGGCGGACAGAATCAGGGCAGTATTTATCTCCCGAGGAAGCCATCTCCGCCAAGCAAGCGCTGGCGATGTACACCATAAATGCTGCCTACGCCTCCTTTGAGGAGGATATAAAGGGTTCCATCACTCCGGGTAAGCTGGCGGATATGGTGGTACTCAGCGCCGACCCCCTGAAATCGCCGCCGGAGCAGCTCAAGGATATCCGGGTGGAGATGACCATCATTGGCGGCAGGGTGGTCTGGGAGGCTTGACAGCCAATTATATAATCAAACTGTAAAAATGGATGGGAGGTGAGAATAAGATGGCAAGAAGGCAACAGGGAACGGTTATTTGTCAAATCTGTAAGAAACAAAAGAAGCTGAGCGAGGTCATACCCGCCGAGTTGGTCCGTGAACCTCTGGTCGAGCTAATCCGGAAAACGCACCCTGATTGGTCCTCCAGCGGTTTTATTTGTCTTTCCGACCTTGACCAGTTCCGGACGGAGTATGTGAAGGGCGTTCTTGAGACGGAAAAAGGCGAGCTCTCGGCGTTAGAAGAGGAGGTCGTGAGAAGCCTTAAGGAGCAAGAACTTCTGTCCAAGAACATCAATATTGAGTTTGACCAGAAGCTAACCCTCGGCCAACGCTTATCAGACAAATTGGCTGACTATGCTGGAAGCTGGAGTTTCATCCTTACCTTTGCCGGCGTGCTCATATTATGGATTGCTATAAACACCGTACTGCTGGTCTGGAGGCATTTCGACCCGTACCCGTTTATTCTTCTCAACCTGGTCCTTTCCTGTCTGGCGGCAATTCAAGCCCCCGTCATTCTGATGAGTCAGAACCGCCAGGAGGCGAGGGACCGTTTGAGCGCCGAGCACGATTATCTGGTGAATCTCAAAGCAGAATTGGAGATTCGGCATCTGCATGAGAAAGTGGACCACCTTCTTAGAAACCAGTGGCAGAGGCTTTTGGAAATCCAGGAAATCCAGACCGAGTTGATGGAGGAACTTGCTCGCAAGACCCCGCCAGTACGCCGTGCCTAAGAGGTGGCGCCTCTTCTGGCGCGTATCAGATACCCTCCCCCCAACCCGCCCAGAATTATCGCCAGGGCGGCGGTTATAACGGCAATTAATACCGTCGCATCATAGAAGAAGCCATCGGGGAAGAGCATCTTTAGGTAGTCCCTGGTCGGGTCAAGAAGCCAGAACTGGTTGGAGAAGCTGATAACGTGGAACTGCCAGAAGAGCTGCTCAAAACCCGAAAATATTCCCAGCCCCAGAGCCAGCATCAGACCGAGGGTAATACTGCTGCCGCCGACCAACCCCCACGCCAGGTGCCGCCAGTATCTCGGCTTGCGCCAGAATAAGCAGACGCCGGCGTAAGCCAGGGCGTAGGCAAGCGTCCCCAGCCCCACCCCGTAGTCCAGCTGGATTAATCCCTTGACATCCTTGAGGTGAATTACCTCCCGCTCATTAAATAACTCAAACGACTCGCCATCTTTTATTACACTAAGGCTGATATATTCCTCATCGGAGTTGAAATAGCCAATCAGCCCTCGGGCTGTTTTGTCTAATTCCGAGCTAGCCAAGCCGGTAGCCTGGCTGATATCATATTTTTCAAAGCCGTATTTATAAAGCCAGAGGCTGTTAGCTACCCAGCCCAGGCTGGCGGTGATAAGCAGGACGGGCAGGCAGAGCATGAACAGCCATTTAGCGGCAGTACCTAGGGTCTTCATTTTTATCACTAAGATTTTACACTTTTGTAGCGGAAAATAGTAGCGTCTTGCGGAAAGCTATAAACGGGATTAAACTGGGTATAAGAGAGAATTAATGAGGCAGGGTGAGGAGGTAGATAATATGTCTAATAATTCAACCCCGGTTTCAACGAGGTGGTTGCTTGACTCGGTTGGCGAAACGGGGCGGTCAGCAGTGAAAGCGGTGTATATGCTTGTTTGTCCTAAAACACAGCAGAAGGGTACAGCGTTCTCATTAAAGACCGGCCTTATAATCTCGAATTGGCATGTAGTTGAAGGGTGTACTGCGGCTGACATAATGGGAATATCAAGCGAAGGACGTCACATCCATTTCACTAAATTGGTTGCAGACCAGAATAGAGATTTAGTGGCACTTACACCTAGAGATGCTTTGACAGGTGGCCTCAGCATTGTTGAAGAGGGTGACATTCAAGTGGGAACTCAAGTTACCACTTGGGGATATCCGCTGGGTTACAACGGACCTGCCCCTTTGCTGACGGTAGGTTTCTTATCTGGCTTTAGTGGTTCACCACCGTATGAAGAAACCGCCTCAGTTGTGAAGCATCTGGTCGTAAATGGCGCATTTAACCCTGGGAATTCTGGTGGGCCACTTTTCATCGCCGGTAGCCAAGATGTAATTGGCGTTGTGGTAAGTAAACATGCCCCAATAAGCCCCTTTGTTCGTGCTGCTATGGAGGCGCTAGAAAAAAACCCGTCAGGGTTTATGTATAGTGCTACAGATGAACAAGGTAATAAGCGTGCGTTTTCTGAAGCACAAGTAGTAGCGGAGGTTCTCCAATACTTTCGGATGATGACCCAAGTTGTGATAGGGGAGGCGATAGCTGGCTCGGAACTTATTGCCTTTCTGGAAGCAAACGGACTTCCGTTTACTAAATAGTAGATACCCTCCCCCAAAATTTTGCCCTGTGCTATAATAGTTTCAGCCATGTTCAGCCATCTCCATGTCCATACCGAGTACAGCCTCCTTGACGGCATGTGCCGCATCCCCCACCTTGTGCAGCGTGCCAAGGAGATGGGCATGGACAGCCTGGCGATAACCGACCACGGCGTTATGTACGGCGCCATCAAGTTTTACCTGGAAGCCATAGAAGCGGGGATAAAGCCCATTATCGGCTGTGAGGTCTATGTCGCCCCGAACAGCCGATTTGGCCGCAATGCCGCCGATAAAAATCACTGCCACCTCGTCCTGCTGGCGAAAAATCAGACTGGTTATCGCAACCTAATCCGCCTCACCACCGCCGCCCACCTTGAGGGCTTTTATTACCGGCCGAGGGTGGACAAGGAGCTTCTTGAGCAGCACCACGATGGTCTTATTGCTCTCAGCGCTTGCCTTGCCGGCGAGATTCCCCGCCTTGTTTTTGAGCGGCGCCTTGAGGAGGCAAAGCAGGTCGCCCGGTGGTATAAGCAGACCTTCGGCGATTTCTACCTGGAGATTCAGCGCCACCCCATTCCCGAGCTGGCGCAGGTAAACCCGGCTCTCATCTCTATGGCTGATGAGCTCAATATACCGCTGGTCGCCACCAACGATGTCCACTATATCAATCAGGAGGACGCCCCATCTCATGACCTGCTTATGTGCGTCGGCACCAACTCCTCTGTCCAGGATGAAAAGAGAATGAGGATGGCGGGTGACTTTTACTACCTCAAGAGCCCTGAGGAGATGGCGGAGCTTTATAAGGATATCCCCCAGGCGCTGGAAAATACCGAAGGCATTGCCGAGATGTGCCACCTCAAGCTTGAGTTTGGTCGCCTTCACCTCCCCGAGATTGACCTGCCTGAGGGGGTGAGCGCCGACCAATTTTTAGCTGACCTCTGTTCTAAAAACTTGCCCCACTACTACCCCAATCCTGCTCCGGAAATTAGGGCGAGGCTTGACTATGAGCTTGAGGTGATAAGAAAGACCCAGTTTGCCAATTACTTTCTTGTTGTCTGGGACATCATCTCCTTTGCCCAAAAACGGAACATTTTATATGGGGTTAGGGGCAGTGCCGCCGCCAGCATTGTCCTCCGCTGCCTGGGCATCACCGAGGTTGACCCCATTGAGAATAAGCTCGTCTTTGAGCGCTTCCTTAACCTTGAGCGCAAGGAGATGCCGGATATAGATTTAGATTTTCAGGATGACCGCCGTGACGAGGTTATTGCCTATGTAACCAATAGGTACGGCAAAGACCACGTGGCTCAGATTATCACCTTCGGCACACTGGGGGCGAGGGCGGCCATCAGGGATGTGGGGCGGGCGCTGGGCATGAGCTACGCTGACGTTGACCGTGTCGCCCGGCTGGTGCCCTTTCGTCCGGGCATGACCCTGGGGAGAGCCATGGAGGAGAACAGCGAGCTGCGCACTATCTACGAAGAGGACAGCATCGTGCGCAATCTGGTTGATTCCGCCCAGAAGCTGGAGGGCGTTTCCCGCCATGCCAGCACCCACGCCGCCGGTGTCGTTATCGCCAAAGAGCCGCTCACCAGATACGTCCCCCTGCAGCGGGTGGCTAAAGGCAACGATGAAGAGATAGTTATGACCCAGTTCCCCATGGAGGACATTGCTCAGATTGGGCTTTTAAAGATGGACTTTCTCGGTCTGGCTAACCTGACCATTCTGGGCAAGGCGAAGGAGATTATCCGCCAGAGCCGGGGGACAGAGATTGACCTGCAGCAC
>CAZDHX010000027.1:0-19065 GCA_964505425.1 uncultured Dehalococcoidales bacterium
GGGTTACTAAGATGACTAACTGGCAGGAGCTTGAGGGCAAATATCTTATGCACACCGTAGAGCGTGTCCCCTTGACCATAGTCAGGGGGCAGGGGGTGCGGGCCTGGGATGAGGAGGGGCGGGAATACCTTGACTTTGTCGGTGGCTGGGCGGTCAACAGCCTTGGGCACTGCCCGCCGGCGGTTATCAAAGCAATAAGTGAGCAGGCACAGCTGCTTATTCAGGCATCGAACCAGTTCTATACCGTCCCTCAGATTCGCCTGGCTGAGCTTCTGGTCCAGAACAGCTGTATGGAAAAGGTCTTCTTCGGCAATAGTGGCGCCGAGGCTAATGAAGGGGCGATAAAGCTCACCCGCCGTTACGGGCAGCTCCATCTCGGTGGTGCCTATGAGGTTATTACCACCCTCGGCTCATTTCATGGGCGCACCCTGGCGATGGTGGCGGCTACCGGTCAGCCGAAATTTCAGGAGCCATATCCTCCCCTCCCCACCGGCTTTGTCAATGTGGAGTATAACAACATTGACGCCATAAAGTCAGCCACTAGCGATAAGACCTGTGCTGTGATGGTGGAGCCGATACAGGGGGAGGGTGGGGTCAACATACCTGATGATAGTTATTTGCCGTCAATAAAAGCCTGGTGCGACCAGAAGGGCATTCTGTTTATTCTGGATGAGGTTCAGACTGGCGTCGGCAGGACGGGGACCCTCTTTGCCTACGAGCAATATGGCGTTGAACCTGATATAATGACGTTGGCTAAGGGTTTAGCCAGTGGCATGCCCATCGGGGCGATTCTAGCTAAGGAGAGGGTGGCGGTTTTCACCCCCGGGGAGCATGGCTCTACCATGGGTGGCAATCCGCTAGCCTGTGCCGCTGGCTACGCTACCGTAAAATTTGTCATTGATAACGATATACCGGGGAAGGTGAAGGCAGTGGGAGAGTATCTTGTCGCCGGACTGGAAAAGTTGAAGCAAAAATTCCCCTTTATCACCGATGTCCGGGGGCGGGGGCTACTGGTAGCCATGGAGTTCGGCTCTGATATTGCCCAGCCGGTACTCATGGCTTGCCTTGAGCGGGGTCTTTTAGTTAACTGCGTGAAGCCCAACGCCGTGCGCTTTATGCCTCCCCTTATTATCGGCAACAAGGAGGTTGACGAGGCGCTGGGCATTCTGGATAAAGCGCTGGCTAGTGTAGCCAAGTAAGGGAGATTTAAAATGTCAGATAAAGTAGTGCTGGCTTATAGCGGCGGTTTAGATACATCGGTAGCTATCAAGTGGCTTAAAGAAAAGTATAAGCTTGATGTTATTGCCCTTAATGTCAACCTCAGTAGCGAGCGGGACTTCCCCGCTGTCCGGCGGAAGGCGCTCAGGATTGGGGCGGTGAAGGCGGCGGTGGTGGACGCCAGGGAGCCCTTTGTTAGACTTTTTATCTTCCCGGCGTTGCAGGCGGACGCCCTCTATGAGGGGCAATATCCCCTGGCTACGGCGCTGGCTCGCCCCCTGATGGCCAAGTTGCTGGTTGATACCGCTGCCAAGGAGGGGGCTAAGGCAGTAGCCCATGGCTGCACTGGCAAGGGGAATGACCAGGTGAGGTTTGATGTGGGCGTGGCTACCCTGGCGCCCAAGCTTAAGATTATCGCCCCCGCCCGGGAGTGGGGTATGAGCCGGGAGCAGACGATAAAATACGCCCAGCGCCACGGGATTCCGGTGCCGATTACTGCTTCCAGCCCCTATTCTATTGATGAGAACCTGTGGGGGAGGAGCATTGAGTGCGGTGTCCTGGAAGACCCCTGGCTTGAGCCGCCGGCGGATGTCTTTGCCTGGACAAAGTCGCCGGCTGATGCCCCCAATAAGCCCGGCTATGTGGAGATTGCCTTTAAGGAGGGCATCCCCATTGGTCTTGACGGTAAAAAGATGGACGGGGTTAGCCTGATTCAGCTCCTTAACCAAATGGCTGGCGAGCACGGGGTTGGCAGGGTTGACCATGTGGAAGACAGGCTGGTGGGGATAAAATCAAGGGAAATCTATGAAGCCCCGGCGGCTACGGTGTTACTCCAGGCGCACCAGGCTCTGGAGGCGCTGACCCTGTCTAAAGACCAGCTCCGCTTCAAGCAGGGGGTGGCTATTGAGTATGCCGACCTTATTTATAACGGTCTTTGGTTTAGCTCACTGCGTGAGGATTTGGATGCCTATGTTAAGAGCACCCAGCGCTATGTTACCGGACTAGTCCGAGTTAAACTATTTAAAGGAAACTGCATGGTGGTGGGGAGGAAATCGCCTAAATCGCTGTACAGCCATGGTCTGGCTACCTATGACAAGGGTGATGAGTTTGACCAGTCTGCCTCCCCCGGCTTTATCCATATCTGGGGTCTGTCGGCGCAGACTCAAGCCCGACTGCAGGGTAAGAAGGGTAAAGAATGAGCCAGATACGCGGTCGTTTTAAGAAGGCTGCCAATAAACTGGCAGCCCGATATACTGCCTCTCTCCCCTTTGACTGGAGACTCTATCCCTATGACATCGCCGGCTCTATTGCTCACGCCCGGATGCTGGCAAAACAGAAGATAATTTCGCCCAAAGAGGCAGAGGTGATAGTCAAGGGGCTAAAATCTGTCCAGAGGGAGATAGAGGGGAGCGAGTTTGAGTTCAAGCCGGAGCTTGAAGATATACACATGGCTATTGAAGCCCGCTTAATTGAAGAGGTGGGCGAGGTTGGGGGCAAGCTCCACACCGCCCGCTCCCGAAATGACCAGGTGGCTCTGGACATGCGCCTCTTCGCCCTTGACGCCATCTCAAGCACTATATCAGGGTTGAGGGAGCTACAGGGGGCAATCGTCAGCCTGGCGGAGGCCAATAAAAAAGTCGTCATTCCCGGCTATACCCATCTCCAGCCGGCACAGCCGGTCCTGCTGGCTCATCACCTGCTTGCCTATTTTGAGATGTTCCAGCGTGATATTGAGCGATTTGTTGACTGCTTCCAGCGGGCTGACGTTATGCCGCTGGGCAGCGGCGCCCTCGCCGGCGTCGCCTATGATATTGATAGGGAGTTTCTGGCTAAAGAGCTGGGCTTAGGTCAGGTAAGCCAGAATAGTCTTGATGCCGTTTCTGACCGAGACTTTGTTTTGGAGTACGAGGCGGCGGCAAGCCTGTGCATGATGCACCTCTCAAGGCTGGCGGAGGAGGTTATTCTCTGGTCTTCCGCCGAGTTTGATTTTATTGAAATTGACGAGGCTTATGCCACCGGCTCGAGCATTATGCCCCAGAAGAAGAACCCTGATGTCGCCGAGCTGGCGCGGGGTAAGGTGGGGAGGGTCTACGGCAGCCTCATGGCGCTGCTGACCACGATGAAGGCTCTGCCCCTCTCCTATAACCGGGATATGCAGGAGGATAAAGAGGGCTTCTTTGATACCGTTGACACCATACTATCTACATTAGAAGTGTTTGCTGGCATGATAAAAAGCCTGCGAATTAAAGCTGAGAATGCCCGGCGGGCGGTAGAGCGCGGCTACATTCTAGCCACTGACCTGGCTGACTATCTGGTCAAAAAAGGCGAAGCCTTCCGCAAAGCCCATAATATTGTCGCCCGGCTGGTGAGCTATGCCGCAGAAAAGAAGAAGCCGTTCAGCGAACTAAGTCTGGCTGAATATAAAAAATTCTCTCCCTTGTTTGGGGATGATGTCTACTCAATCACGGTGCCGTCTTCTCTGGCGGCGAGGGATGTTGTCGGCGGGACGGCGCCCAAACAGGTGGCACGGGCACTGGCCCGCGCCAAGAAGATAGTTGGAGCTAGGGGTGGGAGGTAAGCCCAATATAAAACTTGCCCCATCTATTCTCTCCGCTGACTTTGCCCGTCTTGGCGAGCAGGTAGCGGAAGCGACTAAGGCTGGCGCCGACTATATTCATGTTGATGTTATGGATGGGCACTTCGTCCCCCCAATAACCATCGGCGCTCCGGTGGTAGCCGCCATTCGCCCCTGGACAAAGCTCCCCCTTGATGTTCACCTTATGATTGAGGCACCGGAGGCGCAGATTTCCCAGTTTGCCGACGCCGGCGCGGACATTATTACCGTTCAGATTGAGACTTGCTCCCATATTCAGCGAACGGTGCAGATGATTAAGGAATCGGGGGTTAAGGCAGGGGTATCTCTCAACCCGGAGACGCCGCTAAAGGCGGTCGGCGGTGTTCTTTCCTCGCTTGACCTGGTGCTGGTGATGACGGTACACCCCGGCTATGGCGGACAGCCCTTTATTGAGGCGATGCTGGACAAGGTCGCTCAATTGCGCGCCGAGCTTGATAAAAAGGGTTTAACCGCTGAGCTTGAGGTGGACGGTGGTATCAATGCTGAGACTGCCCCCAGGGTGGTGAAGGCTGGGGCCAGGGTGCTGGTGGCTGGTGCCGCCGTATTTGCTTCCGGGCAGACGGTAGCCGAAGCTATCAAAAAGCTCAGGGCTAGTCTGCCTTAGAGCCTGCCTTAGCCAGTTTATGCTGGTTGCGCAGACAGCGGGTGCACAGGTTCATCTTTTTGGGCTTCCCCTCTACGATGACGGTAACCGGGTGGATATTGGGCACCCACTGGCGCTTGCTATGACGCTTAGAGTGGCTCACATTATGACCGAACTTGGGTGATTTGCCACATAAATCGCACTTCAATACACTCTCTCCTTTGACTATCAGGCAAATTTGCGGTAAAATTTCGTTCACAATATTAACACAGACGGGCAATCGTGGCAAGCGCAGAAAAGAAGGCAGAGAGCAGGACTATCTCCGGGCAGGACTTAAAGGGAATGTTTGCCGCCGCTACTGGCTGGCTGGAGAAGTGCGCCGCTGATATTGACGCCCTGAACGTCTTTCCCGTGCCTGATGGGGATACCGGGACTAACATGCTGCTTACCATGCGTTCCTCTCTGGAGGAAGCCAGCAACACTGCCGACAGCCCTGGTGCTTCAGAGGTAGCCCAGGCGATGGCGAGGGGGGCGCTGATTGGGGCTCGGGGGAACAGCGGGGTAATCCTCTCCCAGATATGGAACGGCTTGGCTCAGGGCATTGAAGGCAAGAAAACAATTAACGGCAGTGACCTGGTTAATGGACTGCTCCAGGCGTCAAAGGTGGCTTATAAGGGGTTGAGCAATCCGATAGAGGGGACTATCCTTACCGTGATGAGAGAGGCAGCGGCCGCTGCCCAGGCGCATGCCAAGAATAGCGATGATGACGTGGTCTCCATCCTGGAGGCTACGGTTGATGCTGCCAAGGAGTCGGTGGCTAATACCCCCAGCCTTCTGCCGGTACTGAGGGAGGCGGGGGTGGTGGATGCCGGTGGGGAGGGTCTATACATCATCTTTGAGGGTGCCCTTCACTACCTTAAGGGGGAGGCGGAGCAGTTGAAGCTGCGCAAGCCGTGGCTGGTTGCCTCAAGCGTGCCACTGGCGGCTAAGGCTCCCCAGATGGTTGATATCGCCGCAGTGCCCGAGGTACCCTACGGCTATTGCACCAATTTTGTGATTAAGGGGCACGGGCTTGACCCGGATAAGCTCAGGGAGAAGCTGGAGAAGAGGGGGCAATCGGTTATTGTCATTGGCAATGGTTCGGCAGTCAGGGTTCATATTCATACCTTGGACCCCGGCGATGTCATGCACTACGTTGTCTCCCAGGGTACCCTGCACGAGATAAATATACGCAATATGGATGAACAGTACCGTGACTTTCTGCGGATGCAGAAGGAGAGGATGCCGGCGGTTGATATTGCTATTGTGGCGGTGGTGGTTGGGGAGGGTCTGACTAATGTCTTCACCAGCCTGGGGACAACGGCTATCGTCCCCGGTGGGCAGACGATGAATCCCAGCACCAAGGATTTGCTCCAGGCGGTGGAAGCAGTGCCTTCGGAGAAGGTTGTTATTTTGCCCAACAATAAGAATATCGTGCTTACCGCCGGTCAGGTCCAGTCACTGACCGAAAAGACGGTTAAGGTGGTGCCGGCAAAGACAATCCCCCAGGGGGTGGCGGCACTCTTAGCCTTTGATTATGAGGCTGACCTGGAAACTAACGTCCAGAGTATGGAGGCGGCAATATCAGCCGTAAAGTCCATTGAGGTTACCCGGGCGATACGCGCAACACGGCTTGGCGGCTTTGATATTAAAAAGAAACAGGCAATTGGCCTTCTGGACGGAGACCTGGTGGCGGTGAGTGATAAGCCTGAGGATGCCCTCAGCAAGGTGCTGGCAAAGGTGGATCTGGATAAGGCTGAGGTTATTACCATCTACTACGGGGCTGATACCGTGCCGGCTGATACTGAGCAGCTTGGCGCTCTTGTCCGCGAAAAATACCCCAATCTGCAGGTTGAGGTAATTCAGGGCGGTCAGCCTCACTATAATTATATTGTTTCTGTGGAGTAGGGGGTTATTATGGCGGTAAAGATTGTCACTGATAGCCTGGGTGATATACCCTCCGGGTTAGCTAAAGAGCTGGGAATCACTGTCGTGCCCCTTAATGTTCACTTTGGTACCCAGACCTTCCGTGATGGCGTTGACCTGACTGCCGAGCGGTTCTACGAGAAACTGGCTGGTAGCAAAACTCTTCCCACCACCACCGTGCCGCCCTCCAGTGTCTTTGTCGGTATCTATGATAAGCTGGCTGAGGAGACCGATGAAATCGCTGTCATTACCTTCTCCCGTAAGCTCGGTGCCAGCTATGATACCGCCGTAGAGGCTAAAGGGCTGATGAAGCAGAAGTGCCGGCTGGAGGTGATTGATTCGCGGTGGGCGGCTATGGCGCAGGGGCTGATAGTTATTGCCGCCGCTAAGGCAGCCCAGGGCGGGGCTAAACTTGATGAGGTGGTCGGTCTGACTCGCCGCAATATCCCCCGGGCTGACGTTCGTATGGTTTTTGATACCCTGGAATACCTCAGCCGGGGCGGGCGCATCGGCAAAGCCCACACCTTTCTGAGTTCGGTGCTCAGGGTGAACCCTGTCCTCGGTATAAGGGGCGGTGAGGTCTATCCCTTCGCCCGCGAGCACTCCCGGACTAGGGCAATTGACTACCTGTATCACTTTGCTACCGGCTTTTCCCGCATTGAGGGGATAGCGGTGGAGGATGCCACCACTCCCGGCGAGGCTGATAAGCTGGCCAAGCGGATTGGTGCTAAATTCCCCAAGGTGCCTATCTACCGGACGAAGGTCGGCCCGGTGGTGGGGGCACACGTCGGTCCCCATGTTCTGGCAGTATCGGTGCTGGGGGACAAATAATGCCGGTCAAGGTTATAACTGATAGCTCGGCGGGTCTTCCTGCCCGGGCGGCTGAGGAGCTGGGAATTACCGTAATTCCGGCTTTAGTTTGCTTCGGTGAAGAGAGCTACCTTGATGGCGTTGACATGACCACCGAGCAGTTCTACGCGAGGTTAGTCCAGGACAAAGTCCATCCCACCACCTCGGTGCCGACGCCACTCGCCTTTGCCCAAGCCTATGATAAAGTAGCCGAGGAAACCGACAAAATTGTGGTCATCACCATTTCCCATAAATTAAGCGCCATCCACGAGGTAGCCCTGCAGAGCATAGGCTTAATGAAGAAGAAATGCCAGATGAAGGTGGTTGATTCAAACTGGGCGCTTATGGCGCAGGGGCTGATAGTTATTGCCGCCGCCAAGGCGGCTAAGGCTGGAGCCAGCCTTGACGAGGTGGCGGTTTTGGCTTATGAGAATATCCCCCGGGTGGATATCCGCATCGCCTTTGATACCTTGGAATACCTGAGGAGGGGTGGGCGCATTGGTCGGGCACGGGCTTTTCTGGGGTCAGTGCTCAAGATAAACCCTATTCTCTGCATAAAAGACGGTGAGACCTATCCCGTTGCTCGGGAGCACTCCCGGGCTAAGGCGATAGAGCACCTGTATAACTTTGCCACCGATTATTCCCTCATTGAAGAAATGGCTATAGAGGATGCCACCACTCCTGACGAAGCCGATATGCTGGCTGAGCGTATTGCTCCCAAATTTCCCAAGGAGCGCATCTACCGCTCCAAGGTTACGCCGGCAGTAGGGGTGCATGTTGGTCCCCATGTTCTAGCCGTATCAGTACTGGGGGACAAGGGGTAGTTATTGGGCAGTGTCAATAAATGTTGAGCCTCTGCGGAAGATCCTCCAGTTTGAGGGGGAGAAGGGCTATCTGGACTCGGCGGTAATCGGTGGTCTGGACAAATTTCTGCACCGCTGGACAGACCAGGCCACACAGTCACTAACCAGCCCCCAGCTTTTGCGCCAGTTCGAGCGACTCGGGTTGATTGATTCCAGCTATGCCTCTCTGACCAGGGAGCAGCGTAAAGAGTGGATAGATAAGATACTTGCCTTTCTGCCTGAACTGGAGAAGGTTGAAGCGGCGAAGGTTGAGGTGAAGCCCCCAGAAGAAGAAAAGAAAGAGGCGGTTGTGCCACCCCCCACTAGCCGACCCCCGTCGGCAAAGGGGCGGAAGGTGGCAAGGGAGTCTAGTGACCTGCCGATTACCACTCTTAAGGGGGTTAGTACCGCTCAGGCGGCTAAGTTCAAACGCCTGGGTGTGGCGACAATTCGCGACCTGCTCTATTTCTTTCCTCACCGCCACCTTGACTATAGCCAGAGGAAGCACATCTCCCAGCTTACCGAGGGGGAGGAGCAGACGGTTATCGCTAACGTGTGGGAGACTAAGATTGCTATGCCTGGCGGCAGGCGGAGCACCGAGGCTATTGTCGGCGATGAGACCGGTAACGTGCGGGTGCTGTGGTTTAATAATCCCTATCTGGCAAAGAAGCTGCCGACTAATAGCCGGGTGGTCCTTAGCGGGCGGGTGGGCTTATTTGGCGGGCGGCTTGTCTTTGAGTCCCCGGAGTGGGAGCTACTGGAGGACAGGGAGTTGATTCACACCGGGCGACTGGTTCCCCTCTACCCCCTTACCCAGGGGTTGTACCCCCGCCAGGTTAGAAAGCTGATGAAAGAGGTTGTTGACCAGTGGGCATGGCAGGTGGAGGACTTTCTGCCCGCCGAGCTGAGACAGAGATGTAACCTGCTTGAATTGCCTCAGGCGATAGCCCAGGCCCACTTTCCCGGGAGTGAAGCCGCCAAGGACAGGGCGAGGGTCGGTCTTGCCTTTGATGAGCTTTTTCTCCTGCAACTGGGGGTGCTTTCCCGAAAGCGCGACTGGCAGGAGGGCCAGCCGGGCAACTCGTTTAAGGTCAAAAAACGAGTGCTCAATGCCTTTATAAAATCTTTGCCCTTTGAGCTGACTTCGGCTCAGCAGCGGGTGCTTGATGAGATACTGGCTGACCTCAAAGGACCAAGACCGATGTCCCGGTTGCTCCAGGGGGAGGTGGGTAGCGGCAAGACCGTAGTCGCCACCGCCGCCCTGCTGGTTGGTGCCGCCAGCGGCTATCAGGGGGCGTTCATGGCGCCGACCGAGATTCTGGCGGAGCAGCACTTCGCTAACGTCTGCCAGCTCCTGTCCAGAGCCGGTGAGGTGGTGGCTGAGGAGGACAACCTCCGCAGTTACTCCGGACTTTTATCTCGCCCGCTTACTATAGCGCTGCTTATCGGCGGCATAAGCCAGGCACGGAAGCAGGAAATCCAGCAGCTTATCGCTGCCGGGAAGATAGATATTGTTATCGGCACTCACGCCCTTATTCAGGAGGGGGTTGAGTTCAAGCGCTTGGGTCTGGCAGTGGTTGATGAACAGCACCGCTTCGGGGTCGCCCAGCGTTCCGCGCTCAGGCAAAAGGGGTTTAACCCCCATGTTCTGGTAATGACGGCCACGCCCATCCCCCGCACCCTGGCTTTGACCCTTTACGGCGACCTTGACCTGTCGGTTATAGATGAGCTTCCTCCGGGGAGGCAGGTGGTGAAGACTAAGTGGCTCAAGCCGTCCCAGCGGGATAGCGCCTACGCCTTTCTTCGTAAGCAGGTAGCTGATGGCCACCAGGCATTTATTATCTGTCCCCTGATTGAAGAGTCGGAGGCGATTGAGGCTAAGGCGGCGGTGGTTGAATATGAGCGTCTCTCCCAGGAGGTCTTTCCCGACCTTAAGTTAGGCTTGATTCACGGGCGGATGAAGGTTGAGGAGAAGGACGAGGTGATGCATCGCTTTCGCTCCGGCGAATCGGATATCCTGGTTTCAACGCCGGTGGTGGAGGTGGGCATAGATGTGCCCAACGCCACCGTGATGCTGGTGGAGAGCGCCGACCGTTTCGGCCTGTCGCAACTGCACCAGTTCCGCGGTCGCGTAGGAAGGGGGCAGGAGCAGAGCTACTGCATGCTTTTGTCACAGAACCCTTCCGAGATAGGCAGGGAGAGACTTGACATAATCGGCAAGATTTACGATGGCTTTCAACTGGCTGAGGAGGACCTGAGACTGCGGGGTCCGGGGGAGTTCTTTGGCACCCGCCAGAGCGGTCTCCCCGACCTGCGCATGGCTAAGCTCTCCGATGTGGCTCTTTTGGAGCTTGCCCGGGACGAGGCGATAAGGCTATTTGAGCAAGACCCCGCTTTAGAGAAGCCTGAGCATAAGCTCCTGTCTAAGGAGCTAGCCCGCGTCTGGCAGAGGGGTGGGGAGTGGAGTTAGGTAGTTTTCCCCCCCCCCCCCCCATTTGGGGTTTTGGGGGTTTTTTTTTTGGGTAAAAACCAATTTGGGGGGGGGGGGTTTGCCGTTAAAGTTGGTTTTTTTTTTTTATTTTGGTATAGATGATTGAGTGAACGCCGATATGTAGCCTTGCAAGTCTGTTCAGGGGCTTTGTGGGGTTTTGTTTTAAAAAGGAGGTGAGGAGCTTGAAAGGAAAGGTGAAAAAGCTCATCCGGGATCGAGGCTTCGGCTTCATTACTGCCGAAGACGGCACGGAGGTCTTCTTCCACCGCTCAGATTTACTTGAAGCGGACTTTGATACTATGGAAGAAGGCGCCGATGTGAAGTTCGACCTGGAAACCGGAGCCAAGGGACCCCGGGCGGTGAAGGTAAAGCTAGAAAAGGCCAAGTGAACGAGGAGTAGTATGTTGACGTTAACAGCACAGGCTGCGGAAAAGTTAAAGGAGGCTATCCAAGCTCAGACTACCGACCCTGGGGTAGCCATTAGGCTTGTTCCCTCCTCTTCGAGACCAAACCAGCTGGACATGGCATTGGACAAGGAAAAGAAAGGCGACCAGGTGGTGGAAAGCGAGGGAGTAAAGGTTTTATTCGTCAGCTCTGAACTGGCGCCGGTGCTGGAGGGGATGGTCATCGATTGTCAGGAAACACCGCAGGGTGTGCACTTCAGTATATCCAAACTGGCTGCTGACACTTAGTCGTGGAGCAATCCACTTCCCTGGCTTAAATCAAGCATTCTACTGTTTGAAGCGAGTGCTGAATCAGTCGCTTCAGATAGACATTCCTATTGGATTACGCCAATAGCTGACGGCGCATATTCAACGTGCTATAATCTGGCATAAATGATTAGACGAAGGCTTATAGAGCTACTGGCGAAGGCGGCGAAAAAGGCGCAGAAGTCGGGCAAGCTACCTTCAGTCGTCCTGCCTGAGGTTAATATTGAGCACCCGCAGAACCCGGAGCACGGTGACTACGCCTCAAGCCTGCCCATGAAATTAGCCCGCACCACCGGCGTCAGCCCCATGGCAATCGCCGAGGAGCTGGTCGGGCTTATCGCCGGCAGTCCCGAGATCAGCCGTATTACGGTGGCACCGCCGGGATTTATCAATTTCACCCTCAGCAGTGATTGGTTGATGGCGCAGCTGGCTTCAATACTGCAGGCTGGTGATTCCTACGGCAATATGGACCTGGGGCGGGGTAGCCGGGTGCAGATTGAGTTTGTCAGCGTCAATCCCACCGGACCCCTCCATGTCGGTCACGGTCGTGGGGCGATTCTGGGCAGCACCCTGGCCAATGTCCTGGGCGCCGCCGGCTATAAAGTAGAAAAGGAATATTATATTAATGACGCTGGCAGCCAGATAGACGCCTTTACTCGCTCGCTATATGCTCGCTATCAGCAGTCTTTGAATGTTGACGCCGAGATGCCTGCCGACGGTTACCTTGGTAACTACATGGTTGACCTCGCCAAGGAGATTATTGCTGAGGAGGGAGACAAGTTCCTCTCTCTGCCGGAGAAAGAAGCAGTAGACCAGCTGGGGCATATCGGCTTGACCAAGATGATAGGGCAGATTAAAGCAGACCTGGAACGGGTAGGGGTGAACTTTGATGTCTGGTTCAGCGAGAAGAGCCTGTATGAGAGTGGTCAGTATGAGAAGGTAACCTCGCTGCTGCGTAAGGGGGGCTATATCAGCGAAAAGGAGGGTGCTACCTGGTTTGTCTCCACCGCCCTCGGTGAGGACAAGGACAATGTGGTAGTGCGCAGCGACGGTTCTCCCACCTATTTTGCCTCTGACATCGCCTATCACTATAACAAGTTCGTGGAGAGGAAGTTTGATAAGGTTATTAATATCTGGGGGGCTGACCATCAGGGGCATATCTCCCGGGTGAAGGCGGTGGTGGCGGCATTGGGTATTGCTCCGGAGCGTCTCACGGTAATAATCTCGCAGATGGTTACCCTCTCCAGGGGTGGGGAGCTGGTGAAGGTCTCCAAGCGCAGCGGCGATATTATCACCCTGCGCGAGGTGGTGGATGAGGTGGGGGTGGATGCCTGCCGCTTTTTCTTCGCCTCCCGCACCGCCGATAGCCAGATGGACTTTGACCTGGAGCTGGCTAAGAGGCAGTCCGCCGATAACCCGGTCTACTATGTCCAGTATGCCCACGCCCGCATCGCCAGCATCCTCCGCCTGGCTCAGGAGAAGGGTGTCAGCTCCGCCGATGGCGACGTCTCCCTGCTCACCACCGAGCCTGAGCTGGCTCTAATCCGCAAGATGTTGCTCCTGCCCGAGATGGTTGAGGTGGTCGCCCAGACCCTTGAGCCCCACCACCTTGCCTATTACGCCCTGGATTTGGCGACCGTCTTTCATAGCTTTTACAAGCAGTGCCGCGTCGTCACCGAGGACGAGGTATTAACTAAGGCTCGTCTCAAGCTGGTTGAAGCGGCTAAGATTACCCTGGCGAAGACCCTTCACCTTATGGGGATGAGTGCCCCGGATACGATGTAAAACAAGGAGATTTGGATGAAAAAACGTGTTTTTTCGGGCATTCAGCCGACTGGTTCCCTGATGATTGGCAACTACCTGGGGGCGATGCAGAACTATGTCAGACTTCAGGATGACTATGACTGCGTTTACTGCATCGTTGACCTTCACGCCATCACCGTTCAGCAGGACCCTAAGGAACTCAAAACCAGGATTCGGGAGGTCGCCGGCCTGCTCATGGCGGCTGGCATCGACCCCAAACGCTCTATCCTTTTCGTACAGTCTCACGTCAGCGCCCACAGCGAGCTGGCCTGGATTCTCAACTGCTTTATCCCTATGGGCTGGATGCAGCGCATGACCCAGTTTAAGGAGAAGTCGGCACGGCACAAGGAGCAGGTGAGCGTGGGGCTCTTCGATTACCCGGCGCTGATGGCGGCTGATATCCTGCTCTACGATGCTGACGTCGTGCCGGTGGGGGAGGACCAGAAACAGCACGTGGAGCTGGCCCGGGATACGGCGCAGCGCTTCAATAATATCTATGGCGAAACTTTCGTCCTGCCGGAGCCGCTTATACCCGATGTCGGTGCCCGCATCATGGGCTTGGACGACCCCACCAAGAAGATGAGCAAGAGCGAGACCGCCTCGGGTCACGCCATCGGCCTCCTCGACTCCCCCGATGACATCCGCGGCAAGATAATGCGGGCGACCACCGATTCCCGGCGAGAAATACGCTTTGACGAGAGCCGCCCCGGCATCTTTAACCTGCTGACCATTTATCAGCTTTTCAGCCGGCAGAGCCAGAAGGATATAGAGGCGCAGTTTGAGGGCAAAGGCTACAGCGATTTCAAGAAGGCTTTAGCCGAGGTGGTCGTTGAGGGCTTGCGCCCCCTTCAGGAGCGCTATAAGGAGCTTACCGCCGACCCCACCCGCATTGATTCCATCCTCGCCGATAGTGCCGCCCGCGCCCGCCCCATTGCGGGAAAGGTCCTGGCTGAGGTTAAAAATAGGGTGGGGCTGGGCTGATATAAAAAAGAGGGGCTAAAGCCTCTCTTAAACACCCTTTCAATTTCGGTTGCGAAAGAGTTATAATTAGCGAAAGGGGTAGGCATGGTTCAAGTTACTGAAACCTCTAAACTACTAAATATAGGTTACGAAAGAACCTGTGATTGTCCCCCTAATCATATTAACTGCTTGACTCCTAAGGAATGGATTCGAAGTCAAGTAGGTATCTGGGAATTCTCTTACGAAAAAAGAGATATAAGAGATAAAAGCATACATCCTGCTGTATTTCCAATTGGGTTGCCCGCAAAATGTATTAAACTTTTTACCCATCCGGGTGAATTAGTCCTTGACCCTTTTGTGGGTATTGGAACAACCTTACTAGCTGCGCAAGACCTAAATAGGAATGCAGTAGGTTTTGATTTGAAGAAGGAATACATAGAAACTGCGAAATCCAGATTATCCCAGGCACGCTTACTTAATAATACTCAGCAAATAGCCATATGCGATGATGCGCGCAATATTCCTAAGTATTTAAGAGAAGAGACGGTGACATTAGCCATTACCTCGCCCCCCTATTCAAAATTTTTAGATAAACCTAGACTCAATAAGAGTATGAGAGGCGATTTAAGGAACAATAAGCATTACCTAACAGTACAACAATACTCACAAGACCCCAATGATGTTGGCACTTTAGAGCCTATCGCATTTAGCAGAGCTTTGGGTGAAATCTATCGGGGTATATTGCCTCTCCTAAAGCCTAGAGCACACTGCGTAATTAATATCAATGATTTGTGGTGGGAGAATAAGCGATACCCTACCCACGCTTATATAATTGAGGCTTTGACTGGAGCGGGATATGAACTTAGAAATGTCTTGATATGGGACAGAAGGAATTTAGTGAATAGACCTGGCATTTTTGGCTGGCCGAACAATTATATTAAACTTGGGACTACGTTTGAGTATATATTGGATTTTTGGAAGCCGGAGACAGAATTAAAGTAACTTTGTCTGCTCCCTAAAGCACTTATCTAAGTCGTCTGGAAACACTCGAAATCCTGTCCCGTGGTCATGTGGACTTCCATCAGGGAATTGACCAATACGTGTATCAACACAAATAACACCTTCGCTAACAGCAGACTTGAAACCATTGAAGTTGAAGCCAGTCAGTAACCATGCTTCATTGAAACAGAATTCCTCTTTAGCTCCCCTACCCAAGCAATCAGCCCGTACATATAAGACATGGTGTAGTTTCTTCTCAAAAGACTGCTTTAGAGTTGGTTCATCCCAATACCCAAGTTCTTCCCCATCGGAAGCAATGAGAGATACCTTCCCCGAAGAAATCCCTACGATGAATCCGGTCTTTCCCCTAAGGGTATTAAATCCGGTAGCCCATGCGGTTGTGTGTAGAACCTTCTTGTTATTACTCTTTGGAGTTATATACCCATATTGGGCTAATAATTTCGCATTAGCGCTAGCTGGAAGTGGGGCTTTAGTGAATAAGGTCAACATGGACTTGGAGTATTTCCGTGCAGACTTGAATTCGGCGAAAGTAGTATTTGAAATATTGACATTGTTCTCTACAATGCCTAAAAGGTCTTCTAGCGTCTTCCCGATACCCGTGGGGCCTGGTCTGTGGGTTGGGATATATTTGTTTTGGATTTTCTTCAGCTTTTTTGTTGTTTCCTCAAGTGTTGTCGTAACCACGGCATAAATTATACGCCTGATTGGCTTTTGATACAACTACCCTACTTTAGATATAGAAGGCACTTATGGAGCAAGGCTCTAGCTAAGGGGAAGGGGATAAAGGGGATAGGGTTTATAAATTATTTCTTATACTTCTTCACGAAGCGCCCCATGCGCAAGAGGGCTTCTTCTATTTCAGCTAAAGAGGTGGCGTAGCAGCAGCGGACGTAGCCTTCCCCGCCCTGACCGAAGGCAGTGCCGGGGACGACAGCTACCCTTTCCTCTTTGAGCAGTTTTTCGGCAAATTCCTCTGAGGTCATGCCCGTGCCCTTTATTGAGGGGAAGGCGTAGAACGCCCCCTTCGGTTCAAAGCAGGGCAAGCCGATATCTTTCAGCCCCTTGACCATAACCAGCCTTCGCCGGTTATAGTCCTCAACCATTTCCACCACGCTGGGTTCGCCGGATTTCAGCGCCTCAATGGCGGCGACCTGAGCCATGGTCGGGGCGCACATTATGGTGTACTGGTGAATCTTGGTCATGGCGGCGATAATCTCTTCAGTGGCGGCGGCGTAGCCGATGCGCCAGCCGGTCATGGCATAAGACTTGGAGAAGCCACCGAGCAAAATGGTGCTCTCCTTCATCTGGGGGAGGGTGGCAAAACAGGTGTGCTTCACCCCGTAGACAAGGCGGGCGTAAATCTCATCGGAGATTACCAGCAGATGGTGACGGCGGGCGATTTCGGCTATTTTGGCCAGCTTTTCTTTGCTCATCACCGCCCCGGTGGGGTTTGACGGGTAGCCGATGAGAATGGCCTTGGTCTTATCGGTAATCCTTGCCTCAATATCAGCGGCGCTGAGTTCAAAGTTACTTTTTTCACGGGTGGGGACCATTACCGGGGTGCCGCCGGCAAGGGTGACGCAGGCGTCATAGGAGACATAGTGGGGGTCGGGCATGATGACCTCATCCCCGGGGTCAAGGAGCGCCCTCATCGTCAGGTCTAATGCCTCGCTGACGCCGACGGTAATCAGGAGCTCAGTGTCGGGGTCGTAGCTCAGCTTATAGCTGTCCTTGAGGTATCTTGACAGCTCGCCGCGGAGTTCGGGCATCCCCGAGTTTGAGGTGTACATCGTCTGCCCCTTCTCCAGCGAGTAGATAGCCGCCTCGCGGATGTGCCACGGGGTGGTGAAATCGGGCTCGCCCACCCCCAGCGAGATGACCCCCTCCATGGAAGCCAGGAGGTCAAAGAACTTTCTTATGCCGGAGGGGGCAATCTGGTTTACCCGCTGCGAGCTAATATGGCGCACCTTTGTTGACATGAAAATCTCCTAAAGGATTAGCGGCTGGCGCTTGGTCTTCTCCTTGCCCTCCAGGATTTCGCCGTCCTCCTTGTAGCGCTTGAGCATGAAATGGGTAACCGTCCCCTGCACCTCTTCAATGGGGGCGAGCTTCTGCGAGACGAAATCAGCCACCTCATGCATCGTCTTGCCGCTTACCAGGACGAGGAGGTCGTAGGTCCCGGAGAGGAGGTAGACGGAACGAGCCTGGGGGAAGCGATAGATTCTCTCGGCGACGGCGTCAAAGCCAAGGTCCCTTTGGGGGGCAACCTTGACCTCAATCAGCGCCGATACCTGTTCCTCCCCCACCTTCTCCCAGTTAACTATTGTCTTATATTTCAGGATGAGCTGGTCTTTCTCGGCTTGCTTGATTAGCTTGACGACTTCACTCTGCGGGGTGCCGGTCATGGTTGATATTTGCTTTGGGGTGGTGCGGGCGTCACCTTCCAGTATCCTAAGAATTTTCTTTATCATGTTTTACTCCTTTTGGCGCTAGTATCGGGGCACTGCCTGCCACCCTTCCAGCATCCTCAAGAAGGTGAGTTCGTCCTCACCGAGTGGTAACAAGGGTACTTGGAGCTGCTGAAGCAGTCCTGACCACCAGGAGCCTGATATCCGGTATTCTTCTACTACCGGCGCAGTAACGCCAGCCAGATCAGCCGCCAGCTCTATAGCCCTGTCCAGACCTCCCAGCTCATCTACCAGCCCCAGACTAAGGGCTTGAGTTCCAGTATAGAGCTGGCCGGTAGCCAGGTTTCTCACCGTTTCCGGTGACAGGTTGCGTCCCTCGGCTACAGCATCGACAAACTGCTCGTAAAGGTCATCGGTTATAGCCTGCATTATCTGCCGCTCCTCATCAGTGAGGGGGTATACCCCCATATCCTTGTACTTACCAGCCTTTATTATCTCCATCTCAAGCCCCAGTTTCTCCAGTAGCCCCTCAATATAGATAAACTCGCTGATAACACCGATGCTACCGGTGAGGGTGGCGGGGTTAGCCACAATTCTATCGGCGTAGGCTGAGATATAGTAACCGCCCGAGGCAGCCATATTACCCATGGAGACTACTACCGGCTTGCCGGTCTCTTCCTTAAAGCGGAGTATTTCGGCGGCAATCTCCTGGGAAGCGGCGGCTGAGCCGCCGGGACTCTCAATGCGCAGTACCACCGCCTTTACAGAACCGTCATCTTCAGCCTTATGTAGGTAGCCCCTTACCAGGCTGAGAGTGATGCCGCCGCTGGTCAGTAGCCCCTGCTGGCTGGCACCGGCAATGGTGCCGCTCAGGGGGATGACGGCTATCTTTCCCCCCACCCCGGAACAGCCGCCGAAAGCAACTGCCAGGATAAGTGCCATGGCTACACTGAGGACTACTTGCCATTTTTTTATCTTCATGCTACTCTCCTCCCCTTCTACCTTGTGTTTCATTATAGCAGAGTCGAAACGGTTTGTGAGCTTTAAGGTTGTCCAGTTCGCCTGAGGAGGATTCTCCGCTGCGGAAGGTTAACATCAGCCACCTCCCATCCGGCTTCCATCCAGGCAGCAGCCTGGGGGTTGCTGCTCTCGTTTTCCCACCATGATTTAAAGGTATAGGCTTCCTTTTCCAGCTCGGAGCCGATGATGTTTTCAATCTGCTCGAAGGCGAGGTGTATCTGGGTGGCTCTATAGGTTGCTAGGAAGTCCCTTAGCGGATTGTATTTGGCGATGCTCTCCACATCCGCCGCCTCCCCGGGTTTGCGGCTAACTGCGCTCTCCATCGGCGTTAGACCCCGCGCTTTCCTCTCCACCACCTCGTATTTCCTTACCTTACCCCCGCCCAGTTTTATATGAAGCAGTGAAGCGCACTCCTGGCAGGTGAGCTGACCGTCGTAACTGTTAGTATCAATAAAGTCCGGTATCCTGATAGGTTTGCCGCAGGCTAAGCAGTCTATTTCCATTTTATTTCTCCTTCTGGGGAGGGCCGCCCCCAATTTAACACCCCCCAAAGAAAAGGGG
>CAZDHX010000028.1:0-17916 GCA_964505425.1 uncultured Dehalococcoidales bacterium
CAATAGTAGTGGGTTCAAAGTAATCAAAAGGCTTTAACGGTTGTGTCATACCTTTGCCTCCTCAACAGAGTACTGATTAGCATACTTCGGCCCATGTAGAGTAAAGCAGAAACAACTCGGGTGATTCTTGTCCAATGTAACCAAAATGCGCCTCTCCAGGCGACTAGTCTGTTTTTCATCGGTATCCAGCCGCTCTTTTACCCCAAGTGCATCTTTCAGTCGACTATCTTTGGTGCGCTACTAACAGTATCGGACCGTGGTCTACAACCAATTAACCGTGGTTCTCCTTCTCGCCGATTATATCAAAAACACACACTGAGAATAATCAGTGAGCTGGTTTTGTTATGGCTTCCCAAATCTTTAAGATTTCAACACTAGTTGCCACCTTGCCAAAGTAGGTCCTGATATTATGCACAGTCGGCTCATACTCTTGCTGTGTGGGGGCATCAGTGCAGTCAGAAACCAGAACGATATAATAACCTTTGATGTAACCATGCCTAGCTGTGGTCTCAACACACACATTGGTGCTAAATCCGGTGACGAGCAAGGTCTTAATCCCCTTGCTGCTCAATAAGAGGTCTAAATTTGTATCCGCGAAAGCATCATAATGCCATTTAGTAACTACGTATTCATCTGGTATTGGCTTGGTAACCTCTGAATACCAGTCTGCCCCATCGCTACCTTCCTTAACAACGGCAATATTTCTAGTAGTGGCCCTCCTGATAAGACTTCGCGCTCTATAGCTGGGCCGAGCCCTGTCAGCAGCTACGAGTGACTTAGTCCAGACAATCATCAGTCCTGTCTCTCTGGCCTTTTGTATGAACGGATTCAGACGCTGCACTGCACTTTGAATGCGGGATACATCCCACCCCATAAGCCTAGCTGCTACTCCGTCACTGGCGCAAAAGTCATTTTGTGGGTCAACGATTATCAACGCTGTATGCTCAGGCTTAACCTGCTCTTCTAAGGTCTCCAATATCCTTTGTGGCATTTCTATTCCCCTAAGTTTCACCTACATTTTCCACCCAAGTAAGCAGACCTCACCCTTTCATCAGAGAATAGCTGCTCAGCAGTGCCCTCGATAACAATCTTGCCCCTCTCTATGACATATCCTCGATCGGCGATCCTAAGGGCTGCTCGGGCGTTTTGCTCAACAAGCAGAACTGAGAGCCCTCTGTCTCTCATCTCCGCTATAAGCCGCATCACCTCAGTGATTAGCGTAGGGGCTAGTCCCAAAGAAGGCTCGTCTAGAAGAAGAAGCTTCGGGGAGGATATAAATCCTCTTGCCAGCGTTAACATTTGCCGCTCTCCACCAGAGAGAGTTCCTGCCAGTCGCCTTCTATACTTTTTAAGACGAGGAAAAAGCTTGAAAACAGTAGCAAAATCCCTCTCTATCTCCTTCTTTTTCCCCTTGCCACGTCTAGAGTAAGTGCCTAGAACCAGATTGTCCATCACCGTCATCGGGGCAAAAATCTTGCCTCCCTCAGGAATATAGCAAATACCCATACTAACTAGCTTACGCATCGTTAATCTCTTGATACGCTGCCCATAGAAGAATACCTCCCCCCTAACAAGGGGCAGAACGCCATAGATCGTATTCAAGGTCGTGGTCTTCCCAGCGCCGTTAACTCCGAGAAGGGTCACAATTTCACGCTCTTTGACATGCAGTGTTACATTGGTCAAGACAGGCACTGGCCCGTAATTAACGTAAACCCCCTTCATTTCTAGGATATTCTGTTGATCAATTGCCATACCTGAGCTACCTCTCGCCTCATCAAAACTCTTCACCTAGGTAAGCAGCAATCACCTGCTCATTGGTTTGCACCTCAGCTGGGGTTCCTTCAGCTACCTTTTCCCCAAAATTGAGGACTATCACTCTATTGGCGACGCCCATCGCCAGTTCCATTCGGTGTTCCACAAGTAGAATGGTTATCCCGCTCTGCCTAATCAGATAAATTAGCTGAGCTAGCTCCTCTATCTCATGGGTCGATAGGCCTCCCGCTGGTTCATCCATAAGTAACAACTTCGGTTCTGTAGCCAGGGCGCGAGCTATCGCTAGCAGTTTTTGCTTGCCATAGGGCAAGCTCAGGGGAAGATTGAAGGCCTCCTCCTTCATTCCTACCATGGCTAATTTGCTCATCGCTGCCTCAGAGATATTTCTCTCTTCAGTTCTAGCATGAGGCAGACGGAACGCGGTATCCAGCATACCAGCTTTACTTTGCAGGTGCCGTCCCACCATTGCATTCTCTACGATAGACATATCAGTAAAAAGCTGCAAGTCCTGAAAGGTTCGGGCAATCCCTAATGAAGCAATACGATGAGGAGCAAGCCCTTTTAGATTTCGCCCCTCAAACCATATCTCCCCCCCAGAAAGAGGCAAGAAACCGTTAATCAAGTTAAAGAGAGTGGTCTTTCCTGAGCCATTTGGGCCAATAATGGCCACTATCTCCCCAGGGTTAACATTGAAGCTGACTCTGTTGACTGCAAGGAGCCCACTGAAGGCTCTAGTTACTTCCCTCAGCTCTAAGATGTGAGATTCTGAGGGCATTGCCTCGTCTTCACCGTTACTGCCTATCATATTCTGCACAGTTACCTCAAACCTTCTAAGATGCTACTTCTGGTCGGCGAGCTCGACTTCTTATCTTTGCATGCCAGCCCTTGATGAAAGCCGGGGCTGAAACTAGCCCGCGAGGCATGAACAGCAGGATTAGGATCAGGATCAGGCCGTAAGCGATCATGTTCATCTCACCGGTGGCACCGGGTATCAGTCTCGTCACCAACTCACGGAACAACTCTCCTGATATGACAATCACACAAGACCCGATAACGGCACCCCACAGGCTGCCCATTCCACCTATGGTTACCATTATCAAGATTAGAATGTTAATGAAAATATCAAAGGGCTCAGGATTTACGAAGGTTATCCAGTGGGCATAGAGGCCGCCAGCGAGGCTGGCATACGCAGCGCTCAACATAAATACCTGAACCTTATATTTTGTTGGTGATACACCCAGCGACTGGGCAGCCATTTCACTACCACCAAAGAACCGATGGATTGAACGTAGTGCTCTTCCCACACGGGAATTAACGATGTTGGAGGCAAGAACGAAGGTAATAAGCACAAATGCCCAAATAACATAATAGTAACTTAAGTCTGATTTAAACACAAGGCCGCCTATGAAAAGGGGCGGGATTCCCCCAATTCCACTGTAGCCACCGGTTATAGGCCTCAGTTGAACAAAAAGGTCATAAACAACGATAGCGAAGGCCAGGGTAGCCACCGCCAGAACATGCCCTTCTAATTTAAGAAGGGGGACACCGATAACCCCGGCAATGCTTATTGCAAGCAATATGCCAATGATGAGAGCCAGCCAAGGGTTGAAGTCAGCTTTTGTGGTCAAAATAGCCGATGCGTAAGCGCCAATGCCAAAGAAAGCAGCCTGCCCCATAGACACCTGCCCGGCATAACCCATCAACAGAGCGAGCCCTAAGGCTACAATAGCATAAACGCCGATAACGTTTCCGATTGTTATATAATAAGCACTGGCAGTAACCAGTGGCATAAACGCTACTACGATTACAAAGAGGCCAATAGCACAATATCTCATATAGTTTGTTTTGCTAAGTCTCCACATAGTCGTCGTTTTCCATTAATAACAATTTGTCTATAATAACAACTTGTCTATAGGGTTTCCCCGATTATACTTGGCCAGCCTCTGCCCCACCCAATAATCCATGATGCCGAAAGGTAAGCACCACTACAAGGATTACCAAGGCGATAGCATCCTTATAACCAGAGCTAATGAACCCTGCTGCCAAAGACTCCAGCACTCCCAGGGCAAGCCCTCCCACAATGACCCCCTCGATTCTATTTAGCCCCCCGATAAGAGCGGCGGTAAAGCCTTTCACGGATAGGATAAGCCCAATGCCAGTATGTGGGTATATTAGCGGGCTCATCACCCCACCGGCCAATGCTCCTAAGCAAGCAGAGAGGGCGAAAGCAAGAAGCCCCATCCTCTCTGTCCTAATGCCCATCAGGCCTGCTAGAAACGGATCTATCGCGCTTGCCATGAAGGCTTTACCAGTAATGGTATACCGGAAGAAGAAAAATAAGCCGGCAGCCATAACGGCAGTGCAGCCAATGACCCATAGGGACTGAGGATTAAGAATAGCCTGCGAGATATGAATAGCCTCAGCCCGTGTGAAATAAGGTAATTCTCTCGCCTCTGTCCCCCAGCTGAGCAGAGCTATTCCTTCGATAACTATGGAAACACCAAAGGTTACCAAAATTAGAGTAAATGCCGGGGCTCTTCTGATAGGGTAGATAATAGCCTGGTAGAAGGCCATGCCCACAAGGGTCGTAATAACTACCGCAAGCAAGATTGAGAGGCTGAGGGGGAAGCCAGTTCGATAAAAGGTAATTGCCAACATCCCCCCCAGCATCAGGAACTCTCCCTGGGCAAAGTTAACCACCCTGGTCACGCTGTAGATGATCATGAACCCAATGCCAACAACGGCATAAATAGCACCTACGCTAACTCCACTTATGATAAATTGCAAAATCTGACCATAAAGGGTCAAAACCTTGTTCCCTCATGCCATCTATTGAAGCTGTTCCCAGCCAGGCGTTATCTCATTACCTATGACAACTAGCTTTCCACCTGTGTACTCGACAGGTATATAAGGACATGGGATATCATGCCACTTATTCATGTCACCAATACAATAGACACCCACAAAGCCTTTTATGGTCTCCATAGCATCCCTGATCTGTGACCTTGCCTTTGCTAGATCAGTCAGGTCGGGGTTTGCCCTCCTCAGAGCATCGGCAAATACAAAGGTGCTATCCCAGCCAGTGCCAGCGCCAGTATCAGCCATCTTCCCCAGCAGATTGGTGAGCTCTAAGACCTGCGACCTTTGCGGATTGTCTTGCGGCAATGAGTCTCCAAGAAGCATTACGAAAGAGGGTATCCTAATACCGTCGAGTGATTTACCTAGGGCAGCAACAATGTCCGGCGCTAGAAGAGGACATGCGCCCAGTATTGGCTGTGTTATGCCCAGCTCCCTAGCTTGCTTATAGGTTATGCCGCCTGCCATCTCAGCGCCCCAAATTATCATGGCGTCAAATTTCGTTGCTTTTATCTTCGTCAGCTGGGCAGTCATATCGGTATCGTTTGGGCCATATTCCTCCTCGATTACAACATTAAAGCCCGCTTGTTTATAGGTTGCCTCCATAGCTGCCTTCATAGCCTCGCCCATAGCATTATTCACGTTAATCTCAGCAATATTAATGGCTCCCATCTGCTTCAGCATTCCATACATACCCATAGCCTGAAAAACGGGGTCTATGCCAAGCTTGAAGACCCAATGCCTTATGTTAGTCGGTGGATTAGGAATCTGCCATGGCTTCAAAGCTACTGACCAGTCGCTGGAATTCCCAGCAAACATGGGGACTTGAGATTCCTCAGCGATAGGGGCACACGCTATCGCTACTCCGGTAGCAGCAGGCCCCATGATCCCTAGAACCTTGTCCGTATCTATCAGCTTCTTTATGGCCATTACTCCAGTGCTCGGGTCACTCCCATCATCGTATACAATGACGTTCAAGGGGTGTCCGTTTATTCCCCCGTCAGCATTGATCTTGTTTACCGCTAGCAACGTGGCGTCCCTATGGGTTTTTCCCATAGGAGCCATGTCGCCGGTGAGGGAGATGACGAGCCCCAATTTGTACGGTTCCGCTGGTGTCGGTGCGGTTGTTGGTGCCAGGGTTGGTGGGGTTGTGGGTACTGGCGCGGGGGCTGGTTTAGCACAAGCACTGAAGGACAACGCTATCAGCACTAAGACCAGACAGATGCTACACATTAGTATTAATAACTTTTTCCTTTCCAATTGAGTCCTCCTTATGAGATTTTGGTCCACTAAATACTCAAACTACCTCATTTACCACCTCCTTGCTAAAGTTTTACCCTATTTTACGAACTAAGCCAACCAAGCACGGCTTGATTGACAATTTTGTGAGCTATTTCTTCCAAAAACACCAAGTGATAGGCATTCCCTATCACTAGGAGCGCTTTCTGTTTTGCTCCCAAATCATTTAAACACTGCGCTGCATCACCTAGATCTACCACATACTCAAGAGCACCATTGATGAGAAGCGTCGGAGCGCTAACATCAGGTATGTACTCACTATATTTCAAAGACACTAGATCAAGAAATACTCCTGTTGGCCACTCCGGGTATGATTGGTCTATCAAGCCCTTATAGGTAGCAACAACCTCTTGTTCGTAAGAATACAGCTTTTCCTCAAGGGTCAGGTGATGTTTATTTGGTGCATAAGCGACACCCTTATGTGCCAGCTCTACCATCCCATCGAGAATGGGTTGGAAACCGGGGTTAATAACTTTGTATGGAGACGCTATCGACACAATTTTCCCAATACACTCCGGGTACTTGCCAGCGAGACATACCGCAACCATGCCTCCAAATGAATGCCCGACAATATCCACTTTTTCCAAGTGTCTAAGATTTATTATAAAGTCAATTACTGCTTTCAAATCGTCGGCAGATTTTTCGCTGGTGACAGTAAGACCACTCAGTTTCGTGCTTTTGCCATAACCCCTTTGATCAACGGCAAAAACATCTAAACCTTCTCGAGCCAACAATTCCATCATGCTATAATCTTTTATATTCAAATCCCAGCAAGCACATCCTACCCCCGCACCGTGAACTAGCAGAACTGCATTTGTGGGGCTGAAATCACTTAGCTTCTCTTCTATCATGTAGATAGTCATGACAGAAGATGTGTCAATGAAATATTCGTTTCTTTCTAAGGGCTTTTCTTTTGTAACTGATGTCACTGATATTCTTTTCCTTCTCACTTAGACCCTTAATAGCCTTGTCAACATCTTCTCCCATATCGCGAACAAGCTTATCAATTGTCCAGGGATATTAGCGCCATAGCTATAGACAGGACGCTCTTTATTAAAATTGAGTGGGATATTACCAGAGATGAGCATGGCAATCAACTATCATAATATCAGTTAGCCTCCTAATTTTTGAAGGTAATTATTGATACTCTTTATGAAAGGGTATGCTCTTATAGTTAGCTGATAAATATAGATTATAAAAACTAATATATAGCATACCTATAATTTATGTATTAGAACACATGGTATATTTTTTGTCAAGATCGGTTCAGCTCTCGCAATCCGTGGATTGTGCATCAGTTCCAGATGGGTGGGCGCTAAAGGGTTTCCCGGAGAGTCAGGTTGAGACGGAGAATAAGCACTTAGACAAGGCGAGAGAAACGCTGAGGGCCCAAAAGGTGGAATTAGAGAAGCAGATTAAGTCCAGCCAAGAAGCTGCTATCAGCTTGCCCAACCTGGAGCATTTTGTTAAGATTATGCAGAACAAACTAGCGGTATTGGACTTTGAAAGTAAGCGTGAAGTGCTGGATATGCTCGATATTAAAGTCTGGCTTGACGGCTGTGTACCTTTTCTTGGCCATTTATCCCCCCCTTTTTACGAGATTATAACTGGTATCGTTTTAGGGGGGAGCAGGTCAACGTCCCTTCTTGGATGGACGGCCTCGATATAAGCTGATACAGTTCGCCGCCTTATCTACTTCAGACCAGCTAAGGGTCTAGACTCACGAGGCATAAAACTCCCCTGTAGCGGCAGCGCCATCAGGGACTCGTCATGGAACCTATCAAGCCACTGCCGGGCGGTCTCGGGTGCTGGTGTCTGATAACCCAGTATCCCAGCTAAACCAGCATCATCCCTAAGACGCTGCATGTCCTCGACACAGTCCCCACCAAGGGCACTCAGAAGAACAAAGATTTCGACGGTTTGCCCCTGCTTGAGTCCCTTAGCTGAGCCCTTGGCTGGCAGCACCTTGTTGGCTATACTGTCCACACCTGAGCGGCGGAATAGCTCAACAAGTAAAGAGGCACCAGCCCAAGGGGTTGATACCTCTCTTAAACCTCCTACTATTTTCACACCCAGGACTTCGTCCGTCTGCTTCATAATAACCTCCTAGGTGATTATTTTACCTTTTACCTTATCCGAATCCCATCTGGAACTGATGCACAATCCACGGATTGCGAGAGCTGAACCGATCTTGACAAAAAATATACCATGTGTTCTAATACATAAATTATAGGTATGCTATATATTAGTTTTTATAATCTATATTTATCAGCTAACTATAAGAGCATACCCTTTCATAAAGAGTATCAATAATTACCTTCAAAAATTAGGAGGCTAACTGATATTATGATAGTTGATTGCCATGCTCATCTCTGGTAATATCCCACTCAATTTTAATAAAGAGCGTCCTGTCTATAGCTATGGCGCTAATATCCCTGGACAATTGATAAGCTTGTTCGCGATATGGGAGAAGATGTTGACAAGGCTATTGTAGTAGGCTTAGCCTGATGGGGTACCTTCGTTGTAACTGTAAGCAACGACTTTCTAGCTGAAAATGTTAGTAAGTATCTGGGCAAGTTTGCATGGGTTTGTTCCGTTATTCCGACTGAAAGGGGAACCGCCAAGGAAGTAGAAAGGTGTGTTAAACAATTGGGAGCAATAGAACTGGGTGAGCTTGGTCCGGCACATGGCGGTTATTATGCTAATGACAGGAAGTGTTATCCAGAATATGAGAAAGCGGTGGAGTTAGGTGGGCCAATAATTATGCACGCCGCTCCCGTGTACCATGACACTGCTCGGATGGCACATGGCAATGTTCTGCTTATCGATAATGTGGCAATTGATTTTCCCGATTTAAAGATTGTTATTTGCCATATGCGGTGGCCTACTTATGAACTTACGAATTTTTTAATGCAAAAACGTAAAAACATCTTTGCTGATATAGCCACATTACTCACATTATCATGTATTCATAAGGGGTATCTACAGCCAAACCTCCCCATCGTAGACTTCCCCTACTTTCATCTACTTTATCCTCTTCTTTACCACTTCACATCTAGTAAGGGGGACCCTGACAGGCTTCTGTTCGGTTCAGATTGGCCAATCTCGTCATCAAGTAACTATGTTGGGATACTAAACGACTTAAATGAATTAATGAAGAAATATAATCTACCAGAGATTCCTGAGTCACCCATCCATAGTATTCTACACGAGAACTGGAAAAAGGTCTTTGGTGAACACATATTTGAATCTTAATCGATTGACATCATAAGACGAGCTATCACATCAATCAAAGTATTATTCAGGCTCATGGAAGGAAACTGAAACATCCTAGGAAGGATAAGCAAAGATGGACAATAAAAAAGAAGAGTTAATGAAGATTATTGGTGCAAATAAAGTTCTAGATAGACCGGATGTATTAGATGCTTACTCCAGAGATTGTAGTTTTGCTACGCCAAGAAAACCAAAGTTCGTGGTAAATCCTGATAACATGGATGAAGTGCAAAAAATAGTTGAGTGGGCTAATCAAACGAATACGCCTCTGGTGCCGATAAGCTCTGGACCTCCACGTTTCTTCGGCGATACTATACCTAGTGCTGGAAGCACAGTGATTGTTGACCTAAGCGAAATGAAGCGGATTATGAGGATTGACCGCAGAAATAGGATGGTCATAATTGAACCCGGGGTAACTTACAGCCAACTGCAACCGGAACTTGCCAAAGAAGGACTGAGACTAACCACACCATTACTTCCGCGCAGTAGTAAGTCAGTGTTAACCAGCCTTTTGGAAAGGCAACCAACAATAATTCCTAAGTATCAGTGGGAGATACCAGATCCATTACGATGTCTCGAAGTGGTTTGGGGTAATGGTGAGAGTATGAGAACTGGTGAAGCTGGAGATTGGAGCACGTTAGAAGAACAGTGGGGACTACACATTGCACAGGTAATGCCAATGGGTCCAAGCCAGGTTGATTACTACAGGTTAATTCAGGCCGCCCAAGGCACGATGGGTATTGCTACCTGGGCATCGGTAAGATGCGAAGTCTTACCCCAGCTTCATAAGTTATTCTTTGTGCCATCTGAGAGACTTGATGACCTGCTTCCATTTACTTACAGACTATTAAGATTTAGATTTGGTGATGAATTGTTTATTCTGAATAGCTCAAATCTAGCGTATATCCTCGGAGAAGACTGTGAAGAAGTGAACTCTTTGAAAAAGGAACTCTCACAATGGGTTATCATTGTGGGCATAGCAGGGCGCGATTGGCTGCTAAAGGAAAGAGTAGAATTTCAGGAGGAGGACATCAATGATATTGCCCAGCAATTTGGTTTGAAGTTCTTACCATCTATTCCCGGGGCAAACGGGAGCAAAGTACTGGAAGTGATTCGTAATCCGTCAAGGGAGCCATACTGGAAGCTCGACTACAAAGGTGGTTTTCAGGACATCTTCTTCTTAGCCACACTAAATAGGACACCAAAATTCGTAAAAACTATGTACTCGGTGGCAGAGTCTAAAGGATATGTAACCTCCGATATGGGCATCTATATTCAGCCAGTGCAGCAGGGAGTCGCCTGCCACTGCGAATTCAGTCTGCCTTATAACCCAGGCAACCAGAAAGAGGTGGCGAAGGTGCAAGATCTCCTCACAGTGGCCAGCGAAGAATTGATGAAGCAAGGAGCATTCTTTTCCCGACCCTACGGCATATGGGCAGATATGGTTTACAAGAGGGATACACAGAGCACTGCAGTACTGAGAAAGATTAAAGGAATATTTGACCCGAATAATGTGATGAACCCGGGAAAACTTTGTTTCTAAGCGCAAAAGAAGTCATGAGGTATAAAAAGTGGTATTAGAAGATTATCGAGCTGATATGGAAAGGTGCAGCCGCTGCTCTTATTGTAAGTGGATTCCACTTGCCCATGTTAAGAGTTGGAGGTTTTCTAAAGGGTGCCCGAGTATTGAGTATTACAAGTTTCAGAGCTACTCGGCAGGTGGGAGACTCGCTGTGATGCTATCACTACTTGAGGGCAGGAGCGAATGCACAGATAAGGTGGTGGAAGTAGCTTATGCTTGTCTGATGGATGGGATGTGTGATATCTCGGATAAGGTGTGCCGTTACAATCTGGAACCATTAGAAGCAATGCGCGAATGGCGCTGCAAATTAGTCGAAGATGGTCATCTACTACCCCAGCACATACCCCTTATAGAGGGTCTTCGAAAAGAAGACAATATGGTGATGAAACCTAAAGCCGAGCGGGGCAAATGGGCTGAAGGACTGGATGTGAAAGACCTTACCACCGAGAAGGCTAATTTTGTCTTCCATGCTGGCTGCCGTTTCAGCTATGATGAAGAACTGGGGGAGATACCAAGAACAGCGGTAACTCTGCTCAAAAATGCCGGGATAGATTTCGGGATATTTGGCAAAGATGAAAATTGCTGTGGTGGAAAAGCCTACAATATGGGTTACCGGGGAGAATTTACCAAGTATGCCAAGAATAATATTGAGGAATGGACGAATGCCGGGGTCAAGACAGTAGTTACTTCTTGCTCCGATTGTTACCATACCTTCAAGCGCCTGTACCCCGAAATAGGTGCTAAATTTGAGGTGCTCCACACCGTTGAATTCGTTGGCCGCCTCATTAAAGAAGGTAAGTTAAAATTCACCAAAACTATACCCATGACTGTTACCTATCATGACCCCTGCCACCTGGGTAGACAGGGAGAACCATATGTACGATGGGATGGCGTTGAGAAGAAAATCCGCAATCAAATTGTAGTGTATGATCCGCCAAAACCCAGATACAATGGTGCAAGTGGTATATATGAGCAACCGAGAGATATCCTACGGAGTATTCCTGGATTGAAGTTGGTTGAGATGGAAAGGATTAGAGAATATGCCTGGTGCTGCGGCTCTGGTGGAGGAGTGAAAGAGTCATACCCCGAATTTTCTCTTTGGACTGCTAATGAGAGGATTGAGGAGGCAAAATCCACGGGAGCTGAGGCGATAATAACAGCCTGTGGATGGTGTGAAAGGAACTTTCTTGATGTAATCGAGGCAAACAATCATAAGATGAAGGTATACGATATTATCCAGCTTGTTCAACAGGCAATCTAACAAAGGAGGCAGATATGACGCTAACCAAAGATGAATATCACACCCTGGAAGAAATCGTAGGGCCAGAAAACATCTCTGATGACCCGGCGATACTGGATTCATATGCTTTCCAATGGGGAGCCGAGCTGGTGCGGGGTGGAAGCAAATTCGTCTCCAGACCAGAGGTAGTCATACTGCCGGGAAGTACAGAGGAAGTCCAAGCGATAGTCAAAACCTGCAACCGCTATAGATTAAAATACAAGGCTTATTCAACAGGATGGGGATGGTGGGGCGGAACACTGACTGAAGGTGTAATCCAGCTTGATATGAGGAGAATGGATAAAATTCTAGAGATAGACGAGGAAAACATGTTTGCTGTTATTGAGCCTTATGTTATAGGCGCAACGCTACAGGCTGAAGCAATGAAAGTGGGCTTGAACACTCATATGACCGGGGCTGGCGCTTCCTGTTCGGTCCTTGCCGCGTCAACATCTTACATGGGTTATGGCCCGGATGGCATCTTCATGGGCAGTAGTCCCCAGAATCTATTATCACTGGAATGGGTCATGCCAACAGGTGATATACTTAGGACTGGCTCTTTAGGTTCCGGTCTTGGCTGGTTCTGTGGTGAAGGTCCAGGACCAAGTCTGAGAGCCATAGTTAGGGGAGTCCAAGGAGCTGCTGGAGGGATGGGCGTGTTTACCAAGTGTGCTGTTAAACTCTATCCCTGGCCTGGACCAGCTGTAATGTCTGTCCATGGCACAGTGCCTGCATACGAATCGCTGCTGCCGGACAATTTCAGAGCCTATACTTTGGCATTTCCAAAATGGCAAGCTTACGCTGACGCCTATGCCAAACTTTATGAGGCGGAAATAGGATACATTTGTCACAGGCAGTTTATCAAGATGGGCGAGGATCTCCAAGCAGCCATGATCAAGATAATAAGCGACTCAAACAAGACTTTGAGTGACTTAGAGGGACTACTGAAAACCCCAGAGATACAAAAGCTGACAGAGGAGTTAAGGCGTTCCTTCCAGATTGTACTGGCAGGAATGACTTCAAGAGATATTGAATATCAGGAAAAGGTCTTAGACGAGATACTGGCTCAGACAGGGGGATGGAAAGTTGCATCTCTAGCAGAGCCAGAGATGCAGAGATACATGCTTTTATACCTGATAAAGCTATGCTTCAAGAATTTAAATTTTGTATATGCCGGGGGGTACCAGGGTACTTTCTCGCAAAAGGGACCCCCAGATTTTGCAGTATCCTACATTGAACCAGCAACCGAAATGAAAAGGCAACATATAGCGAAAGGTGGGATTGTGGATGATGGTGGTGACACAGGGATGGGAACACTCAGCACTGAAGGTGGTGGAACTGAATGTGGTTTTGAATTCTTCGTCCTCTACGACCCGCATGATACTGATTCAGTTAACGCAACTCGAGAAGTTATGAAAGAGTCAGCACAAATTGCAAAAGAACTTCGATTGGGTCCTGGCATGTTGGCTGCCAAGGCTGCTCCTCTATATGGGAAACAGCGCAAGGCGCTACTCTTGTCAGTGGCACAGCCGTCCGTCTATCACTGGCAGAAAAAGATCAAGGAAGCCCTTGATCCCAATGATACTAGTGATGGGAGCTATGTTTACTTGGAGTAAGGGAAGAATAATAAACGACTTCTGAGATAGAGCATTAGGTACGAGGCTTGAATATCTATAATCTCGAAGATAGGAACGAAGATGGATGTTTTGAAGCAGCACAATGATCGCTGGGAATTAAAAGGAGGATATTAGAAGTGGCACTTTTAGAAGAACCGATAAAAGAAGTGTTAGAATTCAAGAACTATATTGATGGCGAATGGGTTGAGTCCAAATCAGGCGAGGTTCTGGATGTTATCAACCCAGCTATGCAAAAAACACTGGCAAGAGTGGCAATGTCAACTAAGGACGAAGTAGATTCAGCCATAGAAGTAGCCAAAGAAGCTTTTCCCGATTGGAGAAGAACAACCCCGCTTGCCAGGGCAAGGTACCTCTTCAGACTGAAGGAATTGCTGGAAGAGAATTTTGAGGAGCTCAGCAGAATCCAGACTATGGAACACGGTAAGACGATTGACGAATCCAGAGGGGAAACAAGACGCGGCATTGAAATGGTTGAAGTGGCTACAGGCATTCCCTCCCTGATGATGGGGTATAATCTTGAGGATATTGCCACCGGGATTGACGAATATGCTATTTATCAACCTCTGGGGGTGTTTTGTCATATTGCTCCATTTAATTTCCCGTTTATGGTGCCTCTCTGGTTCTCGCCATTTGCCCTAGCTACCGGAAATACCTTTGTAGTAAAATCATCACCGAGAGACCCGATTAGCCAAATTAAGCTAGCTGAACTAATAGACGAAGCCGGCTTTCCACGCGGTGTATACAATGTAGTCAACGGAGGAGCTGAGTCTGCACAAGCAATGCTCGAGCATCCAGATGTTAAAGGGGTAACCTTCGTTGGGACCAGCAAAGTAGGGAAGGAGATTTACAGGAAATGTGGAGAGACCGGCAAGAGGGCTATTGTACAAGGTGCTGCCAAGAACTTCATGGTAGTGCTACCAGACGCCAGTATAGAAGCAATACCGACTCTAATGAACTCTTTCTTCGGCAATACAGGTCAGCGATGTCTCGCCGGTGCTAATCTAGTTATCGTTGGCAAAGACGATTCATTCTACAAGAGGTTCCTGGATGCATTTATTGAGACCGCTTCCAGGATAAGGGTCGGGTACGGTCTTGATGAATCAATCCAGATGGGCCCTATGCAATCAATAGACGGAAAGGAGAGGGTGATAGAGTATATAGAAAAGGGTATACGGGAGGGAGCCAAACTCGTTCTTGATGGTAGAAAACCAGAGATTATCGGTAATTATCCCGATACCTGCTTCCTCAATCCAACTGTCTTTGAAGGCGTTACAACTGATATGACAATTGCCAATGAAGAAATTTTCGGCCCGGTAGCCAGTGTTATCAGGGCTGAAGACCTCGATGAAGCGATAAAGATTGCAAACTCCAGCAAGTATGGTAATGCGCACGCCATTTTTACCTCGAGCGGCAAGGCTGCCCGAGAATTCCAGTACAGGATTGAATCCGGTAATGTAGGCATTAACATCGGTATAGCAGCTCCGATGGCATTCTTCCCCTTTGGTGGAATGAAGGAATCTTTCTTCGGGGTCCTGCACGGACAGGGAAGAGACGCAGTTCGCTTCTTCACCGAGAGTAAAGTTGTTATTCAGAGGTGGTTATAGATGCCACTGAATACAGCGTCAACGGCAATTGGCTTTACCAGAAAGCTTGAAGAAGAATCTGCCCAGTTCTACGAAGAGATGTCTAGGAGATACGTCAAAGCCAGTGACATCTTCTCCTCCTTTACTAAGGAGAATAGAAAATACATAGTCCAAATTGAAAGAGCATATTATGGAGTCATCAGCGATGCCCTTGAGGTTTGCTTTGCTTTTAACATAGACGAAGATAAGTACAGTTTTCAAAGCACATTCCCAGATAAAACAAACTACTCTGACCTCTTGCAAAGAGCCATAGACATTGAAGATAAGATAATAAGATTCTACACAGATGCAGTTGAACAGTCGAAATCTCTGATGGCGGATGTATCAAGAGCTTTCATGCTTGTAGCGAAAAAGAGGGGCAACCGTATTATGAAGTTAAGGTCGCTTCTTAGTGAGGAATCCTTAGATGGCCAAGGCTATTGAAAAACGCCGCGTCCATTGCTCAGTAAGACATGTTGGTGCATTTGTCATTCAATGGGATAATAGCAGCTTCACTGTCAAACGTGGACTTTCAAAAACCTGTAGCGATTACTGCCCTTATCTGAAAGACCCCTTCGATAAGAGCGAATATAAAACAGCACCGGAATATAAATCTGATAAATGAGGGAGGATAGATGATAAAGATTATCGTGTGCATGAAGCAGGTAATTGACCCTGAAGCACCGGCCTCAATGTTTAGGATTGACCCGGAAGTAAAGAGGGCCATTCCACCTAAGGGCACACCACCGGTTTTGAATCCATTTGATGAGAATGCATTGGAGGCTGCACTGAAGATAAAGGATACCAAGGATGCTGAGATAACAGTGATAAGTATGGGGCCAAATCTGGCTAAACCAGTGGTCAGAAAATCTCTGGCTGTGGGTGCAGATAAGCTAATGCTTCTGGAAGATGTAGTCTTTGTAGACCTTGACAGTTGTTCCACAGCACAAATTCTGGCGACTGCGATTAAGAAGATGGAGGAATATGACCTTATTCTCTGTGGCCGAGAGGCATCTGATACCAATGCAGGCCAAGTGGGCTCTGGCATTGCTGACATCCTGGGAATCCCATGTATTACTATAGCCCGAAAGATAGAGGTTAGAGATAAAAAGACAAGGGTTGAACGTGCAGTATCAGACGGCTATGAAGTGATAGAAGCCCCACTGCCAGCCTTAGTAACAGCAAGCAATGAAATAGGAGAGTTAAGGTCGGCTGGTATCAAGTTGATTATGGCAACACAGAGGAAGCCAGTAACTATTTGGAGTATTCAGGATATTGGGATCGAGCTATCTACGCTTAGACGAACGAAAATGCTCAAGCTATTTATTCCGGAGCGTAATGCGAAATGCCAGATGATATCGGGTGACACTCCAGAGGAGGCAGCAGAAAATCTGGCACTTAGACTGATAGATGAGAAAATAATTTGAAAGAAGATCTTTCAGAACGGCTATCAATATGGGGCTTGACTAAAATATTAATATTTGTTATATAATTTAGCTATGCTAAATATCAGTTTTAAACCAATAACCACCAGACGTCTATCTGAATATATTGAGAATCATATAAGAGAGCTAATTCTCAAGGGGAAGCTTAAATCAGGTGATAAGTTACCTCCAGAACGGGAAATAGCTAAACAATTTGGTGTGAGTGTCGTGACAGTTAGGGAAGCTCTTCGTGGGCTGGAAGCTTTCGGGCTTATTCAGAAGAAAAGGCAACAAGGTGGGGGTACATTTGTAAGCAGTGTTAGATTGAGTTCTATCAAGATCGCCTTGCATAATTTTCTGAGTTCAAGGAACTTTTCATATAATCATCTTGCAGAGGTAAGAAGAATTATCGAGCCAACAATGGTAAGACTGGCAGCTTCTAGGATAACCTCTCAAGAGCTAGAGGCTATTGAAAGTAATATCAAATATTGTGAGAAACACATTAAAAAAGCCAAAAATTTTTCTGAAAAGGAGTTCTTTGACATTGAAGAGAAGAATGTAGAGTTCCACAGGATGCTAGCGGAGGCAACTAAAAATCCCATTCTAGCATTGACAATAGATTATATTATGGATTTTACGCTCAGCTTCAAGAAGAGTGTTCTAACTCCTGATATCAAATTCTCTTCTGACATCATCAATGGGCACTTAGATATCTTCGATAGCCTGAAAAATAGGGATGAAGAGGGTGCGGAAACCGCCATGATAGCCCACCTGAAAGAGTTGGGAGCGCTGTTGTCAATCAGCGATATAGGGAAGTCACCAGGTGCTCGGGCTCGGCGCTCTCGCGCTTGATCGCTTGACGTGTGACTACAATGCAGTGAAATAAGTAGTCCTTCGATACTTTCTTTGAAAGCACATCAACGGAGACGTTGAACTCTGACCTGAGTTTTACAGTTGGAGCATCTCGTTAGCTTCAAGGCAGGTGCTTCCCAGCTTTGGGCGACGCAAAAGTGTGATGTAACGATTTTGGCCAAACCTCTTGACAATCAGGCTAAGGATGTTGTAGTGTGATGATTGTAAATGTTAGGATAAAAAGCACCCACCCCTGAAGGTGAGATGACGGTCGAAAAGACACCCACTTGGTCAGGGGAATCCGGTATGCTGGAGGAGA
>CAZDHX010000029.1:0-16619 GCA_964505425.1 uncultured Dehalococcoidales bacterium
ACCCAGCCGCTTTTCCTGAATATTCTGTCTGATTCCCACCCAACCCACCCTCGTGGGCTTTGCCTTTCTTAGACACCCCGATTGAATAAGCTCCCACTGAAAAGGGAATAAAATAAAAAGGGGCTATAATGCCCCTCTTATTGCTTTGGGTTGATAAACTGGCAATAGAAAAGCTTATCGGCAGGCTGGAGATAACCTGCTAATAAGCCTTTCTCAATTTGCTTCACTTAATTAAAGCTTTAAAGCTTTAAAGCCTTAGACTATGGCTCTTAGATTATGGTGCCGGTGGCACTTTTTCCCAGACTTGGGAGGTAGCGTTCCACTGGATATCGGACCCCCAGGTGCCCGGGTCGGAGCCAGTCATGATGCCCTCGGTATCAAAGGTGTAGGTTCCTTTAATGGTTCCGGTGAGGTAGTCAGCTAACACGGCACCATCGCCGGTAACATCACCGACGGGCCAGGTGGGAGGAGTCTGCTCGGCATAATAGCTTAGAGCAGCGGTCTTGACCGTCTGTGCCTCGGTGTTGGCGGCGTTCAGGGTGCCGGCGGTCATGAAGCCAGCGACATTAGGAACGACTACGGCGGCGATGACACCCAGAATGGCGACCACGATGAGTAGCTCAATCAGGGTGAAGCCCTTCTGTCCGCGGCGAATGCCTTTCAAAAACCTCTTCATTTTGTTGTCACCTCCTTATTATAGCTTTTTAGTCAGTTTTTGTGGACAAATCAAGGTTATAGTATGGGCTGCTTTGGGTCAATAGCCTATTGGTAATGGGAATAAACTGCTAGCCAGACTGTTGACTATATTAGTTGAAGGCTTCACAATATAGACCAAGATGGAAATTGCTCTTATCGTTATCTTTATCCTTCTGGGGATGGTGGTGGCTAGCTTTCTTAATGTCTGCTGCGACCGCCTGCCGGTGGGGGAGTCAATAGTTTATCCCCCCTCCCACTGCCCGGCATGCCGGCGTCGTCTGCGGGCTAAAGACCTGATACCGGTTTTCAGCTACCTGTGGCTGCGCGGTCGCTGCCGCTACTGCCAGGCGCCTATCCCCCGGCGTGTACTCTGGGTGGAGGTTGGCACCGGCGCCCTGTTTGGGCTTATCTATTGGTATTATGGCTTGAGCATCGAGCTTCCCATTGCCCTTTTTTATAGCTCTCTGTTTATTGTCCTTCTGGTCATTGACCTGGAGCATCGGCTTATCCTTAACAAGATTGTTTATCCGGCAATGGGGGTAGCTTTGCTCATCAGCATCCTCTTCAGTATCTTCTTACCGCAGGTAGAGATTGTGCCCGGGATTGTAGAGGCGGCTATTGGTGGTGGTATCGGGCTGATGTTATTTTTTCTGGTGGTTCTTGTTTCCCGTGGGGGAATGGGGTGGGGGGATGTTAAGATGGCGGCATTAATCGGTCTGGTTACTGGCTTCCCTCTGATATTTGTTGCCTTGCTTCTGGCGGTGATTGCCGGCGGCTTGGTGGCCGGGCTTCTCCTCGCCCTTAAAATAAAGAGGCGGAGGGAGGCTGTCCCCTTTGCCCCCTTCCGCTCTTTAGCCACTATAGTTACCATATTGTGGGGAAGTGCCATTCTTAACTGGTATCTGGGCATTTTTAGGTAGTACTTTAGTCATCCCTCGTTAGTTCGCCTACTTTAGTTTTACCTCAGCTTTGCTTGACAGTTTTCATATTTGGGGTAATAATTGCCTCAGACATGAGTATTTATGTTCTGTTGCCGCTAATTGCTACAGTTGCTTATATTCCGCTGCTGGTTATGACCATCGGCAGCCATCCCTGGCAGAGGCGGCACAGTCTCTTCATCCTATTTCTGGTCCCGGCCATGATTTTTGGCTCTATTGATTTCTTTTTGCGTGGCAATCTCTTCCCCCAGTATAGTTCCCTTTTGCTTAAACTTCTCCTTATTACCTATACCCTGGTAGGAGTGCAATTATACTGCTTTATCTCTTCCTTCTTTGCCCCGGGTCAGGGGCGGTTGCTACCAGTTGCCTATGCTACACTGGCAGCAACTATCGCCCTGGTGTTACTGGGTTATATTCCCGGGGGGCTTACTTTCGGCGGTGACCGGCTTTATCTTAATTATGGAACGGGAATCATCTTTGCCACTATTCCCCTTCTAGCTCTAGTCGGCAGAAGCCTTTACCTTTTCGGGAAAAGACTGAGGGTTTTAGATAATCCGGTGCTTTATAATCAAGTAGTTTCTCTCCTGCTTGGTATGTCCATCTGGGTTATCTTTACCTTAGCTGCCCTCATCCCCTGGGGCGGGGAGTTTCCCATAAGTCATTTTGGTAACGTTATCGTTGCCTTCATCCTGGGTTATGCCACTATCAGGCAGGAGCTAATGGATATCAGATTTGTCCTGCGCCGGGCATTAAGCTGGCTGATATTAGCCGCTAGTGGCGTTGGCATCTATGTGATTTTGTTTTTCTTACTTCATGTATTGCTTGGTTTAGAGCTCCACCTTCTCACTCTAACTGCGGGGCTGGGAGTAGCCGCTTTAGTTGGTGCTTTCATTTACTCAATACGGGGGATTCCGCAGGAGAGGATAGACCACTTCTTCTACCGAAAGACCTATGATGACCGCCAGAAACTATTGGATTTCGTCGGCCGGATACATAATGTTTTTAGCCTCAGGGAGCTTAGCGGAGAGCTATTAGTACTTATTGTTGGTGCCATAAAGTGTAGACGGGCATGCTTGCTTTTCCCTGAAGGTCAGGGTGGAGGCTTCATCCCCCGCTTTATTGAGCCTAAAGGAGGGGATAATACCCTTTCAAGTCTGAAGTTGAGGCACGATAATCCCGTTGTCCGCTATTTGAGCAAAAAGCACCGGTTACTGACTATCCAGAGTCTGGATATCATGCCTGAATTTTATTCCCTCTGGGAGCAGGAGAGGAAGGAGATTAAAGCCGCCGAGATAGAGCTTTTTATGCCGGTAGTAAGCCGGGGTAAGCTGGTAAGCATCCTGATGTTGAGCAAGAAACAATCAGGCAGGTATTTGCTTGAAGATATTAGCTTGCTTGAGGACATCACCAACCGGGTGGCGGTGAGCATAGAGCGGGGGTACCTGCATGAGGAAGTCAGCCAGCGCCAGGAAGAGCTATCCGTGATTGGTCATCTGGCGGCGATTCTGACCTCCAGCCTGGACATTCGTGAGATATACGACAACTTTGTTAAGGAGCTAGGTAAGGTAGTTGATGTTGATTTGGCGATAATTGCCTTGATTGAAGGGGATGAGCTTGACCTTTTAGCCTTATCCTCGGAGGGGAACTCAGCATGGCAGACGGGAGATAAGCTGCCACTCAAGGGCACGGCTACGGAATGGGTGGTAACTCATAAAGCACCCTTGATTGAACCCAACCTGACCGAGGAAAGCCGCTTCTGGACGGACAAACACCACCTCAAGCAGGGGATACAATCAATGGTTTTTCTTCCCCTGATAGTGGACGATAAGGCTATTGGCAGTCTGAGCCTGGGTAGCCGCCACCCCAATGCCTACGGCCAGAGCCAGGTGCAGCTTCTCTCACAGCTGGCTTCCCGCATTGCTACGCCGATTGAAAATGCGCGGCTTTACGCTGAGGCTGAGCAGAGGGCGCGCATTGACCAGCTTACCGGTCTGTGGAACCGCCGCCATCTTGAGGAGCGAATTCAGGTTGAGATTGGTCGCCACTCCCGTTACGGTGGCACCTTCTCGCTGATAATCCTTGACCTGGACTTCTTTAAGGCATTCAATGATAGCTATGGTCACCTGGCTGGGGATAAGCTCCTCAAGCAACTCGGTGTCATTATGAAGGATGCCATCAGGGGTACTGATGAGGCTTTTCGTTACGGTGGTGACGAATTTGCTGTTCTTCTGCCGCAGACCACCCTCCGGGATGCCTACGAGGTGGCGGAGCGAGTTCGGGACCGAGTTACCTCGGAGATTAAAGTAGAGGACGTCTCGGTCACCGCTAGCTTTGGCCTAGCTAGCTGGCCGGTTGATGGGGTGCGCATAAATGAGATTATCTCCGCAGCTGATATAGCCCTTTATTATGCCAAGCAAAGCGGTGGCAACCAGAGCCACGCTATTTCCGAAATCTTAATACCTTCGCCCAAGCCGCCAGCCAAGCTTGAGGTTGAGCAGGACAGGAGCGCCTTTAACCTCATCTGTGCTTTAGCGGCTGCCGTGGATGCCAAAGACCACTATGCCTATAAGCACTCGCAGAAGGTGAGGGAGTATGCCGTCGCCTTGGCTAAAAGCCTTGAGCTGGCGCCATCAGATGTCGCCCGGCTGAGCACCGTTGCTTTGCTTCACGATATCGGTAAGATTGGCATTAGCGATGAGATACTTAACAAAGTGGGTAAGCTTACTGAGGAGGAATGGGAGGTAATCAGGTCTCACCCCCAACTGGGGGCAGATATTGTCAGCAATGTTCCTGAGCTGGCTTCTTGTCTGGCGGGTATTCTGTACCATCATGAGCACTATGATGGCAGTGGTTACCTGGCGGGGCTGAAGGGCGAAGCCATTCCCCTGGATGCTCGCATCCTGGGGATAGTTGATGCCTTTGCCGCTATGACCTCCGCCCGACCTTACCGCGCTGCCCTCTCCTGTGAGGAGGCGGTGGAGGAGCTGAAGCGGGGTGCCGGCAAGCAGTTTGACCCCAATCTGGTCAAGGCTTTCATCCCCACCGCCCAGACTATAGCTCTTGTTGTCGCTCAGGAATCAGGTTGAAATTAGGCTACCGAAGCTAGCTTTTTATAAGCTAGCCCGGGGTTAAGGAGGAAATAATGGAGAAAACAAAGGTATTTATACTCAGTTCACAATCCCTGTTCCGGCAGGGAGTGCGGCAGTCGCTGGATGGCGCCAGGGAGATTGAAATCTCGGGCGAGGCTGATGTCACCGATGAGGTGTTGCCAGATATGGAAAGCTCGCTCCCTGATATCGTCCTGGTTGATATTGATGCCCCGACGGAGAATGGTCTGAAATTGGCTCGTAAGATAAGGCAGCGCCTGCCCAATATCGGCGTGGTTGTGCTCACCTCTATCCCTGAAGATGAACAGCTATTTCAGGCAATTAAGGCTCAAGCCTCCGCCTATCTGAGTAAGGAGGTTACTGCTGAGGAGCTCTTTGATACCGTGAAGCGGACGGCTCAGGGTGAACACCCGATAAATGAAAGCCTGGCTAACCGACCTAAGGTAGCGGAACAGGTACTGCATCACTTTCAGGAGCTCTCCCTGGGGAGGGGGACTGAGTCAGTTATTGCCCCGGTCACGCCGAGGGAGCGGGAAATCCTTACCTATATGGCTCAGGGCTATCTCAACAAACAGATTGCCTTTGCCCTTAAGATTAGTGAGCAGACAGTTAAGAATCACGTCACTTCAATCCTGCGCAAGCTGAACGCCAATGCCCGCACTCAAGCCGTGGTAGAAGCAATAAAACAAGGGCTGGTCTCTATTAGCTAGAAATTGGCAGCCTTGTTTCTTTACACCCGTTGCTGATTAGGCTACAATACTTTCATTGTGCCATCTGCGTTTGTTTCAAGGAAGGAATGCCGATGATTAAAGCTGTCTTTTTTGACCTCTATAATACCCTGGTTACCTATGAGCCGCCCCGTGAGGAAATCGAAGCCAAAATACTCAAGGACTTTGGCATTGAGGTGAGCCCGGAGGCTCTGCTCCGTCCCATACTGACCGCTGACGAGTTTATCTATCAGGAGCACGCCCGTTCGTCGCTGAGTAAGCGCTCTAAAGAGGAAACGACGGCTCTGTACATCCAGTATCACGGGATAGTTCTCAAGGAGGCGGGGCTGGAGGCGTCCAAAGAGGTTATCCTAGGCATACTGGGCAAGTGGATGAATTTTGACTTGAAGACGGTGCTCTATGACGATGTTGTCCCCACCTTGTCTCATCTCAAGGAGCGGGGCTTAATACTGGGGCTTATTTCCAACGTTGACCGTGATATCGCCCCCCTTTATCAGGGGCTTGGGCTCTCCACCTGGCTTCAGGTGATGGTCACCTCTCAAGAGGTTGGCTTTAATAAGCCTCACCCCGAGATATTTCAAGCGGCGCTGAAACAGGCTGGGGTTAAGCCCGCAGAGGCAATCTATGTCGGCGACCAGTATCAGACTGATGTCGTCGGGGCTAATAAGGCAGGCATGCTTGGCATTCTTTTAGACCGTAACGGCTTCTTTGAAGAGGTTACCGATTGCCCTAAAGTCTGCCGCCTTACCGAGGTAGCAGAACACCTCTCAGGCGACTAGACGTTAAACAGAAAAGTAATTACATCCCCATCCTGGACTTCGTAGTTTTTCCCCTCCAGTCGGAGCTGCCCCCTCTTTTGGGTCTCAGCCAGGCTGCCACATTTCACCAGGTCGTGGTAGCTCGTCACCTCGGCCCGAATGAAGCCCCGTTCCATATCGGAGTGGATTTTACCGGCGGCTTTTATGGCAGTGGTGCCCTTTTGAATTGACCAAGCTTTAACCTCCCCTGAGGCGATGGTGAAGAAAGAGATTAAGCCCAGCAGTTCGTAGGATAGTTTTATAGCCCGGTCAAGCCCGGATTCAGTAAGACCGAAATCGGCACGGAAATTTTGGGCGGCATCATCATCTAGCTGAGCCAGCTCCATCTCCAGCTTGCCACAGAGGGTGATAACGCCTGACCTGGGTCTTGCGTAGCGGGAACTGGACTCTTTCTCCAGAGATGCTGCCTGTGGTATTTGCTCCTCGCCGATATTGACCACTATCAGTAGCGGCTTGGCGGTGAGGAACTGGTAGTTGGCGATGGTCTTAAGCTCCTCAGGGGTTAGCCTTAGCTCGCGGACGGGCGTTTCCTTTTCCAGCTCGGTCTTAATCCTGGTCAAAAGTTCTTGCTCGTGGGAAAGGCCGGCTCGCTCCGTTGGCTTAGCCCCCTTGAGAGAAGTCTCTATCCTCTCCAGCCTTCGGTCGATGATGCCGGAATCATAAACCGCCAGCTCCAGATTGTTGGTGGTAATGTCTCTATCAACATCAAGGCTGCCTTCAACATGAGGGACGCTTTCATCGCTGAAGGCTCGGACAACATTGAGCAGGGCGTCGGCGGTAGCCAGCTGATTCAGGATTTGGCTGCCGCTGACCTTGACTGAGGCGCCGATGTCAGTGTAGCTCACCTCAGCCGGCACCACCTTTCTGGGGTGGAGCATATCGGCTAAACCCTTGAGGCGGGGCTCGGGGACTTTGGTGACGCCAATATGCGGGGCGGCGGTTCTGGTATCGGCTTTGCCCCTGGTCAGAGCGTTGAAGATGGTGGTCCGTCCGCTCTGCGCCAGCCCGGTGATGCCAATATCAATGCTCATCATTCAGCCCTGAGCTATCACGGGGGCTAATGTTAGCCCGTCCTTATTTTTCCTTGATGGTAATGCTATCTATATGAACGTCAACCGTAGGCAGCGAAGGCTCGCCGATGGCGTTTTCGGTGACGGGCACATCGCCGATACTCTGGACAACGTCAAAGCCGCTGGTAACTATGCCAAAGATGGTGTAATCCTTGGGTAGCTGGCCGCTGAAGTCAGCCAGGGTGATGAAGAACTGGCTGCCGTTGGTATTGGCGCCGGAGTTAGCCATCGCCAGGGTGCCGGCAACATAGTCCCGCGTTACTGCCTCATCGGCAAACTTATATCCTGGGCCACCACTTCCGGTGCCCGTTGGGTCACCGCTCTGAATGACAAAGTCCTTCACCACCCGATGAAACTTTACGCCGTTATAGAAACCCTCGCGAGCCAGAAAAACAAAATTATTGACGGCGAGGGGGGCATCTTCGGGGAAAAGCTGTACCACGATGTCGCCGAGGTTAGTCTTGATGGTTGCCTGGTATTCTTTACCTTGGTCAATGCTCATCGACGGTGGGCTGGACCACTGCATAGTCTTGCCTCCTTCTGAGCTCTTGCCTCCTTCTGAACTTGCGTTGCAGGCTGAGAATGTCATTACTGTCGCCGCTAATAAGGCGAGCAAGAGAAATTTCTCTATCTTTTTCATCTTCCCTCCCTGGCAATATACTCCCTAGTTTAGCACCATAGTCTAGCATCATCAAATATCCCGTGCTAAAATAGGGAGACCTATAAATGCTGTATATATTATGGGGTGAGGACGATTTTTCCCTGACCAGGTCGCTGGAGGAGATAAAACAGGGTTTAGGCGACCAGTCTCTGCTGATGGCTAATACCACTGTCCTTGACGGCCAACAGGTGACCCTGGACCAGTTAAGGGCTGTCGTTGAGACCGTGCCCTTTCTGGCAGAGAAGCGCCTGGTCATTATTCAGGGGCTGCTGGGGCGCTTTGAGGCGGGGGGCAAACCCCGCCGCCGGAAGAAGACAGCCTCCCCGGCGGGAAAAGAGCCGGAGTATAAGTCGTTTGCTGAGCGTCTGAGTAGAATTCCTGAGGGCACGGTTCTGGTACTGATGGATGGCAAGATAAAGAACAGTAACCCGCTGCTTAGGCAGCTTTCCCCCCGGGCTGAGGCGAGGTCTTTCCCCCTGCTTAAAAATGAGGGGCTGCGTCAGTGGGTCAGGCGGGGGGTGGCGGAGCAGGGTGCCAGTATCTCCCCGGAGGCGGTGGACTTACTGGCTAAACTGGTGGGGGGCAATCTATGGATTATGAGCAATGAAATAAGTAAGCTGGCATTATTTGCCTCAGGTCGGCGTATTGAGGTGGAGGATATTAAGGCGGTAGTTAGCTCGGCGCAGGAGACTAGCGTCTTTGCCATGGTTGATGCTATCCTTGATTTTAGGGCAGGGGTAGCGGAGCAACTGGTGGAGGAGTTGCTGGAGAGAGGCGCCTCTCCCGCCTATCTTCTGGTTATGCTGGCAAGGCAGGTTCGGCTGATTGTTCAGGCGGGGGAGCTAAGGCGTCAGCGGAGACCTGAGGTGGAGATTCAGGACAGGCTGGGTTTGGCTTCAGAGTTTGCTCTGCGTAAAACGTTAGACCAGGCTCAGCGCTATCCACTGGAGCGGCTCAGAGAGGTGTATAATAAGCTTTTGGAAACCGACCTATCAATTAAGACCGGAAAATACGAAGGAGGTCTTGCTCTCAATCTGCTGATTGCTGAGCTTTGCCAGCAGCGTTGGGTGGGGAAAATAAAATGATAGGAAGCCAAAATTGACCGAGATAAGGTAAAATCAAAGAGAATATTTGAAAGTTACTATTGACAAATCAGATAGAACAGGATAAAATCAAATTAAGAATTGAAATAAGTGGGTAGGGATGGGATAAGTGGAGACAAGTGGTAAAAGCTCTTCTGGTGAGGAGCATAGTAAGATTATGAGGGCGGTGAGGAACTACATCTTTCAAACACATAATTTTCCTCAGGTTACTGATGTTTCAAAGCTGACGAACATATCCAAGCCTAGGTGCACGGACGTCTGTAACCAATTAATCGGCCAAAAACAGCTCTACAAGGTGTTTGGTGGAACTGGGCTACCTACTGTGGTATTACCATACGATATGATGCAAATGGTTCTCCGAGCACAGGCCAAGCCGGAGTGGATGACCAAGTACTCGTTTGAGGAAAAGAACAACCTGGATAGAGAAATCAGGAAGCTAAGTAGTAGGGTTACAGAGTACGAGATGTTTGAGAGATTGTTGTACACAACAGATATACCTCTTCAAGAAGCTGTCGCATTTGCTTTAGGGTGGCTTGATTTTCAGAATGTTGAGCATCACAAGGAAGACGCTGATAATCCTGACGTCACTTTCATCTATGAGGGCGTAAAAGCTGTCGTTGAAATTGAAGGGACGACAAAAGCAGGCGACAAGAGCAAGGCCCAACAACTTGATGGGTGGGTGAGAAGGGAAATCGTAGAGATGAATAGGAAAGCGAGCGAGTTGAAAGGTTTCTTGGTGGTAAACCACTTCCGAGAGATAGAGCCTGACAAGAGAGATGACCCGCTAACTCCCCATGCCAAGGAATTTTTGAAACTTAATCAATCTCGCTTCTTCACTACATATTTTCTGTTTAACATAGTAAAGGAAGCAAAGGGAGGCCTCTCGAAAGAGAAGGCAAGAAAAAAAGTTTGGGGGGGAGAGAAAATTGAGTAATAAAGAGACTGTTGATAAGCAAGATAAAGTCATCGAGCTTTTGGAAGAAATCTTAATATGGACAAGGCTCCAAGGCGTACAGAATGCTAAGACTGTTTTGGCCAGTACTCTAGCGACCGATGTGCATAAGTTAGCATATCAGCTTAGTGATGGTCGATCAAGTGCTGAGGTTGCGAAAGATTGTGGTGTAACTGGCATGACTGTTACAAATTATTGGAAACGGTGGTTTACTTTAGGAATTGCCCGGCCATCCCCTAAATACAAGGGCCGTTTTGAGAGAATTTTTTCCTTGGAAGACTTAGGTATCGAAATTCCGTCTATAGGGGTTAGCGCTAAAGCGAAGACCCAAGGAGAAGCAAAACCAGAGGAGATGGCGGGTAAAGGAGGTGAGGCTGAATGACTACGCAAAGTCCAGAGTCGATTTTACGAGCTAGGATTATCGAGCAAAATAGTGAAATCATAGCTTTGCTCGGCAAAATGGCGTTTACCAAAGAAGAGGTTCTTCGTATAGTGGTGAGTGGAAAACAGAAAGCTAAGCAAGAGGGCTATGTCAAGGGCTACAATGCTTGTGACGGCAAACACTCGGTGTCCGAGATAGCCGAAATTATTAGAGTTAAAGACTCCACTTTATCACCTATTCTCCAAAGTTGGGAAGAAGCTGGTATAGTTTATTCTTTCACAAGTTCTAGGGTAGGGAAGTTCTATAAAAAGATTTTTCCGGTTTGAAAGTAGACACCTATAATCTGACTGATTTTAAGCGTAACCTCCCTTGTGAAAAGATTTAAATTAACTTTGAGGTCTTTAAAATGCAAGCAAAACATAAACTACCGGTTTTAGCCATAGACCTTGGCGGCACCAAGATGATTGCGGCTATTATTTCCCACCCCCCTCAGATAATAGCCAGGGATTATTCCCTCACTCTGGCTCATGAAGGACTGGAGGCAGTAGGCGAGAGGGTATTTTTGGCGATAGACCGCCTTCTGGGGGTAAAAAATATGGCGCCATCTCAACTGCATTGCATAAGTATTGCTGCTGCCGGCGCTGTAGACACTGAGCGGGGACTGGTAACCTCGTCGCCCAATCTCCCCGGCTGGCATGATATTCCGCTGAGAGACATGGTAAGCAGTAAGTATAAGATTGATACCATTCTAATCAACGACGCCAATGCCGAGGCTCTGGGTGAATATGAGCTTGGTGCCGGGAGGGGGGTAAGCAACCTTATCCTCCTTACCATCGGTACTGGCATTGGCGGCGGCATCATTGTCAATGGCAAGCTATACACCGGTGCCAGCGGCAGTGCCGGAGAGGTGGGACATATCACCATTGATGTTAACGGACCAAGGTGTAGCTGTGGTAATATCGGCTGTTGGGAAACGCTTGCCTCCGGTAGGGCAATGGCTAGAGAAGCGATAGCTCGTATCAGCCACGGGGAGAAGTCTATCCTCGTTGAGATGGTTAAAGGTGAGGTAGAGAAAATCACCACCGAGAAGATTGGGGAGGCGGCTCGGCGTGGGGACCCTCTCGCCCTGGAGGTTATTTCCCGGGCGGCAACCTATCTGGGTGTCGGCATGGTGAGCCTGGTTAATGCCTTTAATCCCGAGGTGATTATCGTTGGTGGTGGAGTGGCAAAGATGGGCGAGCTTTTACTTGAACCGGCGAGGCAGGTGGTCAGGGAGAGGGCGTTTAGACTGGCGGCGGGGGCGGTGCGCATAGTTCCGGCCCAGCTTGGCGAGGACGGTGGGATACTTGGTGCGGCTATCTTCGCCTATAGTCAGTCCGGTTATAATTTCCTTTCGTTGACAGGCGGTGGGGGTTAAACTAAAATCTTAGGTAATTATGACCAGCGACGAAGTCCGAGCGGCATTTTTGAGCTTCTTTGAGGAAAAGGGACATAAGGTTATCCCCAGCTCCTCCTTGATACCCCGAGGCGACCCAACCCTGCTCCTTACCAGCGCTGGCATGGTGCAGTTCAAACCTTACTTTTTAGGGGAGGCGGTGCCGCCCAGCCCTCGCCTGGCGTCGTGCCAGAAGTGCTTTAGAACTACTGACATTACCTCGGTGGGTGACCCCAGCCACCTCACCTTTTTTGAGATGCTGGGCAACTTCAGCGTTGGCGACTATTTTAAGCGTGAGGCGATCGACTGGGCTTGGGAGTTTGTTACCCAGCGCCTGAAACTTTCCCCAAAGCGACTTTGGGTAACCATCTTCCTTGATGATGACGAGTCCTTCCGTCTCTGGCGGGAGGCGGGTGTCCCTGAGAAAAGGATTCTTAGATTCGGTGAGGAGGATAACTTCTGGGGTCCAGCCGGCGATTCCGGACCCTGCGGCCCGTGCAGTGAAATCCACTATGACTTCGGGGAAGGAGTCGGCTGCGGCAAGCCGTCCTGCGCCCCGAACTGCGGTTGTGCTCGCTTCTCTGAGATATGGAACCTGGTATTCACCCAGTATAACCAGGACAAAGACGGGCGCCGCACCCAGCTTGCCAAGCCTAACATTGATACCGGCATGGGTCTGGAGAGGACGGCGGCTGTCATTCAGGGCAAGACCTCTGTCTATGAGACTGACCTCTTTTCTCCTTTATTGGATTGTGTATCCGGGCTTACCGGGAAGAAGTACGGCTCTAGCCAGGCTGTGGATAATGCCATGCGGGTTATCGCCGAGCATGCCCGCGGGATTGCCTTCCTTGTTGCTGACGGGGTAATCCCCAGTAACGAAGGGCGAGGTTATGTATTGCGGCGGCTGCTCAGGCGCGCCTCCCTTTTCGGGCGGAGGCTGGGGCTGGATAAGCCCTTTATTGACGAGATAGCCAGGGCTATCATCCAGCAGATGGGGCATATTTACCCCGAGCTCGTCCAGAGGCAGGATTTCATCTTGCAGGTAACCGAGCTTGAGGAAGCCAGGTTCAGCGCCACTCTCAGCACCGGGCTGGAGTTGCTGGACAGGACTATGGAGGAGGCATCAGGCGGGGGGGCGAATAAAATCTCCGGCGAGCAGGCGTTTAAGCTTTCTGATACCTATGGCTTTCCCGTGGAGCTGACTACTGAGATTGCCGCCGAGCGTGGTTTTTCAGTGGATTTAGATGGTTTTGAGAGGGAGATGGAGAGACAGCGAGAAAGAGCAATGGGGTTAAGGTGCGCAGAGTGTGGCACAAGGTTGAAAGAGAGCGATAAGGTGTGTCCCAATTGTGGGTCTACTAAGAAAACCCGTGGCCCCATCCAATTTGAGAGAACTGCTGAATTAAAGCTTGGTCTTGATGTTACTGCAAGCGCTGAGTCTGGGAAAGCACCCAAATATGAGAGAATTGATTTTGTTGGTTACGATAACCTGAAATGTAAATCCAAGATTCTTGACCTCCTGGTTAAAAACAAGTCTGTAGAAGCGATAAAAGAGGGGCAGGAGGCAGGTCTGATTTTAGATACCACCCCCTTCTATGGAGAAATGGGGGGTCAGGTCGGCGATACCGGGGAGATACGGGGTAAATCCGGGCGCTTTGTTGTCGCCAATACCATTCGGGTTCAGCCGGACATCATTGTTCATCAGGGCAAAGTCGCTGAGGGTAGCTTGCGTGTCGGTGACGAGGTTGAGGCTATGGTAGATGCCGAGCGGCGGCTTGATATTGCCCGCAACCACACCGCCACCCACCTGCTCCAGTCGGCGCTGAGACAGGTGCTGGGTGAGCATGTCCAGCAGAGAGGCTCGCTAGTCGCCCCGGAGCGGCTCAGATTTGACTTCTCCCACCTGACGGCGCTGACCAGGGAGCAAATAGCCGGCATAAATCAAATCGTTAACGAGAAAATCCGCCAGAACCTGAAGGTATCCGCCGAGGATATGCCCTATAAGAAGGCTATAGATGAGGGGGCTATCGCCCTCTTTGACGAGAAATACGGCGATAAAGTCCGCGTGGTGCGGGTTGGCGAGCCCGGCGTTAGCGCCGAGCTCTGCGGCGGCACCCATGTCGCTGTCACCGGGGAGATAGGACTGTTTCAGCTTATCAGCGAGAGCAGCATTGGTTCCGGTCTGAGGCGAATTGAAGCCGTTACCGGCAGGGGGGCTGAAAAATATTTTAATGAGCGCCTGTCGGATTTGCAGAAGATTGCTGACAATCTAGAGGCTGAGTTGGAGAAGGAGAGAAAGAGGAGCCTGTCCCTGGAGAGGGAATTAGCTAAAAGGGAAGCCGAGTCACTACTTGGTGGGGTAGAAGTGGTAAAAGGCGTCAATGTGCTTTCGGCCAGAGTTTCATCTTCAAATATGCAGATTCTGCGGGAGATGAGCGATTTTATAAGGGATAAACTGAAGAGCGTGGTGGTGGTTCTGGGCACGGTCTACGAAGATAAGTCAGCCTTTCTGGCTGCCGTAACCCCCGACCTGGTGGCTAAGGGCTACAATGCTGAGGAGATAGTCAAGCAGGTAGCGGCCGTTACTGGCGGCAGCGGCGGAGGAAAGCCAGGTCTGGCTCAGGCGGGGGGTAAGGACAAGAAAAAGCTGGACGAAGCCCTCAGGCTGGTGAAGGGCTTGATATAATGCGTAGCCTGGGGCTTGATGTCGGGGACAAGAGGATTGGGGTTGCTTTGAGCGACCCTGGCGGTATACTAGCCAGCCCGCTTACCGTTATCAACCGCCGGGATGAGAGCCTTGATATAGAGACTATTATTGACATTATTACAAGTCGAGAGGTGGGGCGGGTTATTGTTGGCTTGCCGTATTCCCTGGATGGCAGCCTGGGCGAGCAGGCAGAAAAGGTAAAGGCATTTACCCAAGGGCTGGCTAGCCGCATTCAAGTCCCTCTAGAATACAGGGACGAGCGTTTAACCACGGTAATGGCGGAGCGCCTGGGACAGGCAGTTAAGAGCAAAAAGACGAAAAGAAGAGCCAGGCATGATGCTCAAGCTGCCGCCCTCATTTTGCAGGGTTATCTGGACGAAGGGCGTTAGTCCCTTTGGTTAGACCGGGCATTCTGCTTTTCATAACCTAAAGCTTCTTAAGCCGGAAGCGGGATTGAAACAGCTTTATGGATATTGATGTATCAAATCTAAAGTCCAAGTTAATTAATATCCTGGGTAAGGTACGTTCCAACGAGACCATTTTTGGAGTCATCCTAGCTGTTATAGTAGGCGTTATCGCTGGCTTTGGTGCCGTAGTCTTCTGGAAGCTTATAGAGCTCTTCAGTTGGTTTTTCTTTAAAGGGGGGGCAATAGCACTGGCACCCCTGGGGGAATACTATGTGATTTTAATACCCGCCGTTGGTGGGCTTGTTTTTGCCCCCATTATCTATTTCGTGTCTCGGGAGGCCAAAGGAGAGGGACCTCCCGAGGTGATGGAAGCGGTAGCGGTAAAGGGAGGGCGGATTCGCAAGCGAGTGATGCCCCTCAAGGTGCTGGTGTCATCATTATGTATTGGTAGTGGTGGCTCGGTTGGTCGTGAGGGGCCTATTGTTCAAATTGGCTCTTCCGCGGGTTCGTCTATCGGACAGTGGCTTAATTTATCTGATGAGTGGCTGAAGACGCTGGTGCTCTGTGGCGCTGCTGGTGGCATTTCGGCTACCTTTAACGCTCCTCTGGCGGGTATCGTATTTGCCCTAGAAGTCATTGCTGGCAGGTTTATCACTCCCCGGTTTGGTTATATTGTAATTAGCTCGGTCGCCGCTGATGCTATCGCTCGCGTATTCTTGTTTAGTGCGGCGCATCCCACCCCGTTCGCTATGCCCCAATACAATATAGTTAGCTATTGGGAGTTGCTTCCCTATGCCTTGCTCGGCGTCATCACTGCCATTGTTGCCGTTGGCTTTATGCGTCTTTTCTATAAGACTGAGGATGTAATCACCTGGCTAAAGATTCCCGAGTACTTAAAACCAGCCGTCGCCGGTATCGCCATCGGGCTTATCGGCTTATATTATCCCCAAATCTTTGGCGTTGGCTACGGAACGCACTACGGACCAGGTGGGCTCTTATTTGCCGGCGGGGCTGTAGACCAAGCCTTGGCTGGTCAGATAGGGCTTGCTACCCTTCTGACAATTTTGGTTTTGAAGATGTTAGCCACCTCACTTACTTTGGGTGGTGGTGGCAGCGGTGGTATTTTTGCTCCGTCTCTTTTCATTGGGGCTATGCTGGGTGGGGCTTTTGGCTTTGGAGTGCATCACTTCTTCCCCGAAATTACTGCCTCCTCGGGTGCTTATGCCCTGGTCGGTATGGGGGCGTTCTTTGCCGTGGTGGTCCGTGGCCCAATTACCTCAATTATTATCCTCTTTGAGATAACCAGGGATTATGCCCTTATCTTGCCATTAATGACGTCAGTGGTCATTGGCACTATCGTCGCCCGGCGCTTCACCTCGGAGAGTATTTACACCCTTCGTTTACTGAGACGAGGCATAGACAGCCGCCGCTTATATCAAGTCAGTCCACTGCGAGAGGTTACCGTTGAGCGGGCGATGACGCGTGATTTTCCTACCGTTCCGCCGACAATGCCAGTCCGTAACCTGGTAACCAAGTTACGCCGGACGGGACATCATGGATTTCCGGTGGTGAATAGGAAGGGGGAGTTTGTGGGGGTAGTTACCATCTCTGATGT
>CAZDHX010000030.1:0-15195 GCA_964505425.1 uncultured Dehalococcoidales bacterium
CTATGATAGTGGGCATGCTCTATTTCTTCCGCCGTAAGCACTGGATTTAGAGATGAAAATCTCACACCGCTTTGTGATTGTTGCCGCCCTTTTCATCACCTGCTTAATCACCGCTAATATCGTCGGGGTAAAGATGTTCAGCTTCAGCATCTTTATTCTCCCCGCCGCCGTAGTCCTCTTCCCCCTGAGCTATATTATTGGCGATGTCCTCACTGAGGTCTATGGCTACCGCTGGGCGAGAAGGGTTATCTGGCTAGGATTTGCTTGCAACCTCCTCTTCGTCTTTATAGCCTGGATAGGGCAACTCCTGCCGCCGGCACCCGGCTGGGAATGGCAGGGAGCCTATGAGAGCATATTGGGCTACACACCGAGGCTGCTGGCCGCTTCCTTCGGCGGTTACCTGGTTGGTGAGTTCGCCAATTCCTTCATCCTGGCAAGGATGAAGGTCCTGACCAAGGGACGCTGGCTATGGAGCCGGACTATCAGCTCCACTATAGTCGGGCAGGGACTGGATACCGTAATATTTATTACCGGAGCCTACTTCGGTGCCCCCTTCTTTGTGCCGATAATAATCCTCTACCACTGGCTGGCGAAGGTCCTTTTTGAAGCCATCGCCACCCCAGCCACCTACGCCGTGGTGAACTATCTAAAGAAAAAGGAGAGGGTTGATACCTATGACCGTAAGACAAGGTTTAACCCCTTCCTCATCTCAGTTTAGGAAAAGGCTAAGGCAATGAACATCCGACTCTTAGGAGCGCATAACTGTGAATCGGAAAGCACAAAGCTCACCAGCCTGCTGATTGATGACACGCTGACAATAGATGCCGGTGCCATAACCTCCAGCCTGTCATTTGAGGCACAGCAAAAAATCAAGGCAATCCTGCTCACCCACCATCATTACGACCATGTTCGGGACGTACCGGCGTTAGCCATGAACCTCTTCCTCCACGGCGCCAGAACCACTGTTTATACCATCCCGACGGTATATGAAATTGTTACCACCCACCTGCTGGATGACGAGATTTACCCCAACCTCCACCAGCGACCCAGCCCTAACCCGATACTCGAGTTCAATATAATAGAGCCCCTTAAGCCTGAGCTGATTGAGGGCTATAGCGTGCTGGCAGTCCCGGTAAGCCACAGCGTTCCCTCCGTTGGCTACCAAGTCACCTCCCCCGATGGCAAGATAGTCTTCCATGCCGGGGATACCGGTCCCGGCCTAGCCAAGTGCTGGCAGCAGGTTTCGCCGCAACTGCTTATTATTGAGGTTACCGCCTCAGATAGATATAAGGAGGGGGCGGCTAAGTCAGGGCACCTATCCCCCAGCCTGTTAAAGGAGGAGTTAATAAGCTTCCGGGAAATTAAAGGTTACCTCCCCAGGGTGGTGGCGGTCCACATGAACCCGGCTCTGGAGAAGGAGATAGCCGCCGAAGTAGCGGCTGTAGAGAAGGAACTGGACTGTTCAATCACCCTGGGCTGCGAGGGAATGGAGCTTAAGCTGTAAACATGGGCTTGTTTTCCCACCCACCCATAGGGGCTCAGCATGCGCCCAAGGGCGGGAGGGTGGGAAGAAAGAGGTAAGCTTAAGGGGGGTGGGGTTGGGAGACACCCCGAAATTCATAGTCGACTGCAACGTAGGCAAGCTAACCAAGTGGCTGCGGCTCATAGGCTATGACAGCGTGTTCTTTAACGGCACCGATGATTCACAACTGGTGGCTATCGCCCTCTCCGAGGGCAGGGTGATATTGAGCCGGGACACACAGATTATGAAACGGCGGGTGATAACCAGCGGCAGGCTCAAGGCTATACTTATCCAGAGTGACAAGCCCGAACTACAGATGCGCCAGGTAATAGACACCTTAAGCCTTGACCCCCGGTCCCGACCATTCACCCGCTGCCTGGAGTGTAACCAGGCGCTGGTGGAAAGAGACAAGGACGAAGTAAAAGAGCTGGTGCCGCCCTACGTCTTCAAGACCCAAAGCCAGTTTATGCAGTGCCCCGCCTGCCACCGCATCTACTGGCGGGGAACCCACTGGCAGGCAATGAGCCAGAGACTGGAGAAGTTTATAATCCCTTGACCGTAGTCGGGGATACTGTTACACTTCAATTTGACAATATTAGAGGGGGTGGAGCGATGGACTTTAAAAACATACTGGTGGAGAAGAAGGATGGGGCGGCGAAGCTCATCATTAACAAGCCACCGCTGAACATCCTCGATATTGAGACCCTAGAGGAGATGAACCAGGCACTAGCCGAGCTAAGGACGGATGATGAGATAAAGGTGGTGGTTATCACCGGTGCCGGCGAGAAAGCCTTCTCTGCCGGGGTATCCGTCAGCGACCACCTCGGGGAGAAGCTGCCCAAGATGGTGGAGGTTTTCCACAGGCTATTTATCTCGCTGGTAGAGGTAGATAAGCCAACCATCGCCGTGGTCAATGGTCTCGCCCTGGGCGGGGGCTGCGAGATAGTGGCTGGCTGCGATATGGCTATCGCCACCGAAAAGGCACAACTGGGACAGCCCGAGGTTAAGCTTGGTGTCTATCCACCCCCAGCCTCAGTCCTCTTCCCCAGGATTCTGGGCAGAGGCAAGGCATTTGAGCTTATCCTGTCCGGTGATAGTATCAGTGCCAAGGAAGCAGAGAGGATTGGTCTGGTAAATAAAGCCGTCCCTGATAATGAGTTTATCAAGGCGACCGATGAATTCATCAAGCGCTTTACGGCTAATAGCGGGCTGACCCTGACCCAGGCAAGGCGGGCTCTCTACCGCAATTTTGACCTTGATTTTCATCAGGCTATGGAGGTAACCGGGGCTGATGCTACCATGGTGATGGCGGAGGAGAATAGCGTTGAGGGACTGAAAGCCTTTCTGGAAAAGAGAAAGCCGGTCTGGATAAGATAGACCTTTAGGAGGAATTAGGTGAAGATTCTAACTACGGTCCAGATGCGCCTGCTGGAAGAGAACTGCGGTCGGATGGGTTTGACCACCGACATTCTTATGGAGAATGCCGGCAAAGCGGTGGCGGAGGAGGTCAAGCGTATCCTGGGCAATATTGAGCAGCAAAATATCCTCTTCCTGATTGGACCCGGTAACAACGGCGGGGACGGACTAGTTGCCGCTCGCCATCTTCATCACTGGGGGGCAACGGTCAGCGTCTACCTCCTTGGAGATAGACCCGAAGATGACCAAAAATTCAAGCTAGTCCAGGAACGCGGTGTTACCTGCGTTGACCTGGCTGAAGACGAAGGCATGAAAAGGCTTGACCAGCTTCTGGCGTCAGCCAACGCTGTTATTGATGCCATATTTGGCACTGGTCTTACCCGAAACTTCAGCGGGGCTATCGCCACGGCGCTGGGCAGGATAAATAGAGATAAAAAGGAGCACGGGGGTCAGCGCATCATTGCTCTGGATGTGCCCTCGGGGCTTAACGCTGATACTGGAACGGTAGACCCTGCCTGTCTCTACGCCGATTACACCATAACCCTTGCTTTTCCCAAGCCGGGTTTATTTAAATTCCCCGGGGCGGAGAGGGTGGGCAGGATAAGCGTGGTTGATATCGGCATGCCGGCACATATGGCGGAGGAGACGGCAGCCGAATTTATTGCTGCTGAGTGGGTCAAATCGGCCCTTCCTGAGCGCCCATCTCAAGCTAATAAAGGGACCTTTGGCCGGGTGCTGGTGGTGGCTGGCTCTCTAAATTATATCGGCGCCCCCTATTTAGCCTGCAGCGGCGCCATGCGGGTGGGGGCAGGACTGGTAACACTGGCTAGCAGCCTGCAGCCCATCATGGCGTCCAAGATAACCGAGACAACCTATCTCCCCTTACCTGAAATTCGTCCCGGCATCATCTCTCCGGAAGCAGTCAAGCTACTATTCCAGCAACTTGGGCGTTATAATGTCCTGCTTATGGGCTGTGGACTGGGGCAGAGCCAGTCGGTAGTAAAGCTGGTGGCGTCCATTCTTATTGGTGAGCATAAACAGCCATTGCCACCGCTGGTCCTTGACGCCGATGCCCTTAACATCCTGGCTAATATCCCGGAATGGTGGACAAGGCTCACTGCCGATGCTATACTTACCCCCCACCCCGGAGAAATGGCAAGGCTGGCTGGAGTGACCATAGAGGAGGTGCAGACAGACCGGGAGGGAATTGCCCGGAAACTGGCGGCAAAGTGGAACAAGGTAATCGTCCTGAAAGGAGCCTATACCGTTGTCGCCTCGCCGGCGGGGCAGGTCAAGACTAGCCTCGTCGCCAATCCAGGGCTGGCATCGGCCGGGACAGGTGACGTGCTAAGCGGGGCTATCGCCGGGCTGGTAGCCCAGGGGCTACCCCTCTTTGACGCTGCCGCCTGTGGTGTTTACCTCCATGCCGAGGCTGGCGAGATGGTCAGAGACAGGCTTGGTGACGCCGGTATGATTGCCACCGACCTTTTGCCGGAACTGCCCCGGGTTATCAAGCAACTAAAGGAAAAATAGATGCTACTTGCCATTGATATCGGTAATACCGACACTACCTTTGGCGTCTTTGAGGGAGAGAAGCTCCGCGCTACCTGGCATATGGCGACCGACATCCACCGCATGGCTGATGAGTACGCCGCCCTGTTGCTTAACCTGATGCGCCAGCAGGGCCTGGAGATAGCCAACATTAAGGCAATTGCCTTATGCAGTGTCGTCCCGCCGCTAATATCCACCTTTGAAGAGCTATTTCAGCGCTATTTTCATATCAAGCCACTGGTGGTGGGGGCAGGGGTGAAGACCGGGGTACGCGTTAGGATGGACAACCCCAGGGAGGTGGGTGCCGACCGCATTGTCAATGCCGCCGCCGCCCATCACCTCTACGGCGGCCCGGTAATCGTCACCGACCTGGGTACCGCCACCTCCTTTGACACGGTATCCAAAGAAGGCGACTACCTGGGAGGGGCTATTGCCCCGGGGATAACGAGTGCCGCCGAGGCTCTATTTACCAAGGCGGCAATGCTGCCCAGGGTGGAGCTGGTCCACCCCAAACAGACCATCGGCACCAATACCATCGCCGCCATGCAATCGGGGATTGTCTTCGGCTATGTCGCCCTCATTGAAGGGCTGGTGGCTCGCATCCAGAAGGAACTAAAGGAGAAAGCTAAGGTGATAGCCACTGGCGGCTATGCCAGCCTTATCGCCAAGGAAACCAAGGTCTTTGACGAGGTAAACCCTGACCTCACCCTGATTGGTCTAAGGCTCATCTACGAGATGAATAAAGATTGAGGGGAGGTGCTTATGCTGGCAGGTAAAACTATAGTATTGGGTATCAGCGGCAGTATCGCCGCCTACAAGGCAGCCGATATCGCCAGCAAGCTGACTCAAGGCGGGGCTAAGGTTGAGGTGGTTATGACCGAAGCGGCCACTAAATTTATCACCCCCCTCACCCTGCGCAGTATCACCCACGGGGCGGTGATAAGCGACATGTTTGACCTCACCTCCCAGCACGCCGTAGAGCACATCGCCCTGGGGGAGGCGGCGGATGCGGTGGTTATTGCCCCCGCTACCGCCTCCACCATCGCCAACCTGGCGATGGGCATCGCCGACGATATGGTCAGCCTGACCGTGCTGGCGACCAGAGCGCCGGTTATAGTGGCACCGACGATGGACGCCAATATGTTTGAGAACCCCATCACCCAAGAGAACCTAGCTAAGCTCAAAGCCCGGGGCTTTATTATCGTTGGTCCGGAACACGGGCATCTGGCTTCGGGTAAGGTCGGCTGGGGGCGGCTGGCTGAGGCGGAAAAGATTATCGCCGCCACCACCCAGGCAGTGGGCAAAAGCCGCGACCTGAAAGGTAAACGAATGGTGGTTACCGCCGGCGGCACTCAGGAGCCAATCGACCCCGCCCGCCACATCGGCAACCCCTCCTCAGGCAAGATGGGCTACGCCCTGGCTTTAGCCGCCAGGGACAGGGGGGCAAAGGTAATCCTAATAACCGCCCCAACTTCCCTACCCGACCCGTCAGACGTGGAGACCGTCCATATAAAAACTGCCGCCGAGATGAAAGCGGCGGTGGCCGAGGCGGTAGCTAAGGCTGACGCCCTGATTATGGCGGCGGCGGTGGCTGACTACCAGCCGAAAACAGCCGCCAGGACAAAGATTAAGAAGGAGACCTCAAGCTTAACCTTAGAATTAAGAAGGACGCCGGACATCATCAGCGAGGTCAAGGGCAATTTTCTCAGGGTCGGCTTCGCCGCTGAAAGCGAGAACGTGGTTGCCAACGCCAGGAAGAAGCTTGAGAAAAAACAGCTTGACCTTATCGTCGCCAACGATATTACCGATAAGAAAAGCGGCTTCGGCGTTGATACCAACAAGGTAACCCTGATAGATAAAAAGGGCAAGGCGGAAAAACTCCCCCTGATGAGCAAGAGAGAGGTGGCGGATAAGATTCTGGACAGAGTGGTGGGGCTTTTAAAACACCATTAAAGGAGAGGGTTGTTAGAAGCTCAATATGTAACTGAGCCAGATGTTCTCGTAGCGGTAGCAAAGTGGCTCCATTCAAATGGGTGGCAACTTGAAAAAATCTCCACTAAGAGCAAAGGTAAAGTAAAAACTGAGTTCACTTCAATTGGTATTCCAATAGACAATATAGAGTTCAGACCTGAGGGGGAGGACATTAGGGCAAGACAGGGGGATACCTTCTGGAAAATCGAGTGTAAGGGTCTAAGCGGCGGTACTTCTCAGACAGTTAAAAACAATTTTGATAGAGCAGTTGCCAGCACCGTGTCATACTACACCCAAAGTGATAGATTGCGCCTTGGTCTTGCACTACCTGAAGGATATAATAATTACCTGAGAAACAAATTGCCTAAAGCTCTTAGAGCAGCGGTTAATCTATGGATATTTTTATGTGTTACTAAAGATGAAATCCTTGTATTTGCGCCTAACCAAGAAATATTACTAGAGGAGTAAAAAGTTATTTAGTAACCCATCCCCCTGACCCCCCTTCCCTAGTAAGGGAAGGGGGAAAGAAATAAGAGAGTCAAAGAGAGGCTTCGCCTCTCTTATAAAATCCCCTCCCCCTCTCCTTGTAAGGAGAGGGGGATACAGGGAGTGAGGTTGTTCAGTAATAACTGGAAAGGTAATCATGCCACAAGCACCAAAAGATGAAATGCCCAAAGCCTACGAGCCAGGACAGGTAGAGCAGAAATGGTACAAGCTCTGGCTGGAGAAGGGCTATTTTACCCCCAAGATAGACCCCAAAAAGAAGCCCTTCGTTATCATCATGCCCCCGCCCAACGTCACCGGCGAGCTCCACATCGGGCATGCCCTGACCGCCACCCTGGAAGATATCATGATTCGCTGGCACCGCATGAGGGGCGAGCCGACACTCTGGCTCCCCGGCGTTGACCATGCCGGCATCGCCGCCCAGGTGGTGGTGGAGCAAATGCTGGCTAAAGAAGGGCTGGACCGGCATAAGCTGGGCAGGCAAAAGTTCATCGAGAGGATGAGGCAGTGGGCGGAGCAGTGCCGGCGGACTATCGCCGGGCAGCACCAGAGGCTGGGCGCTTCCTGCGACTGGAGCCGCGAAAAATTTACCCTCGATGACGGACCGAGCCGGGCGGTGAGGACCGCCTTCGTCCGATTGTACAACAAGGGCTTAATCTACCGCGGGGAGCGGATTATAAACTGGTGCCCCCGCTGCGCCACCGCCCTCTCCGACCTTGAAGTGGAGCACAAGGATATCCAGGGGCACCTATATTATGTCAAATATCCGCTGGCGGAAGGCGATGGCTTTATCACCGTAGCCACCACCCGCCCCGAGACCATACTCGGCGATACCGCCGTCGCCGTCAACCCCAAGGACAAGCGCTTCAAGGCGATGGTGGGCAAGAAGGCTATCCTCCCCGCAGTAAAGAGGGTGATACCGATTATCGCCGATGACGCCGTTGACCCCGAATTCGGCACCGGGGCGGTAAAAATCACCCCCGCCCACGACCCGGTGGACTTTGAAGTCGCCCAGCGCCAGAAGCTGGCGCTGGTAAACATACTGAACCCGGACACCACCATGAACGAGAATGCCGGACCGTATACTGGGCTTGACCGCTTTGACTGCCGTAAGGCGATATTAGCCGACCTGGAAAAAGACGGGCTGCTGGTAAAGATTGAGCCCTACACCCACTCCGTGGGGCACTGCGACCGCTGCCAGGTAATTATCGAGCCCCTCGCCAGCAAGCAGTGGTTCATCAAGACCCAGCCCCTCGCCGAAGCCGCCATAAAAGCCGTCAGAGACGGGCGCATTAAAATTATTCCCCAGCGCTTTGTCAAGGTCTACCTCAACTGGCTGGAGAATATCCGCGACTGGTGCATCAGCCGCCAGCTATGGTGGGGGCACAGAATCCCGGTCTGGTACTGCCAGGATTGCGGCGAACTGACGGTGTCTGTTGACGAAGTGAAAGCCTGCCGCAAATGCGGCTCAACCAAGATAGAGCAGGACCCGGACGTCCTCGATACCTGGTTCTCCTCGGCACTATGGACTCACTCCACCCTGGGCTGGCCCGACGACACCGAGGAGCTGCGCTACTTCTACCCCACCGCGGTAATGGAGACCGGCTACGATATCCTCTTCTTCTGGGTGGCCAGGATGATTATGATGGGTCTGGAAGACACCGGCGAAATCCCCTTTGACACCGTCTACCTGCACGGGCTGGTGCGGGATGAGAAGGGAGATAAGATGAGCAAGCTCCGGGGCAACGTGCTCAATCCCCTTGATACCCTCAAGGTATATGGCACCGACGCCCTGCGCTTCGCCCTGACCAGTGACATATCGCCGGGGAACGATATCAAGATGACGACGCCGAGGCTTGAAGGCGGGCGTAACTTCGCCAACAAGCTGTGGAACGCCACCCGCTTTGTCGTCAGAAGTATCAAACAAGAAGACGCCGACCTCAGCATTCAGCAGGACAAGCTCTCTCTTGAAGACCGCTGGATTCTGAGCCGGCTCAGCCGCACCACCTCCACCGTAACCAGGCTGATGCAAAAATTCCAGTTCGGCGAAGCCCACCGCCAGCTCCATGATTTCCTCTGGGGCGAATACTGCGACTGGTATGTTGAGTTTGCCAAGATTCGCCTCCGCTCCGGGGAGGAGCCCTCCCCCCTGCCCGTCCTGGTCCATGTGCTGGAGACATCGCTCCGCCTGCTGCACCCATGCATGCCCTTCGTCACCGAGGAGCTATGGCAGAACCTCAGACAGCGCCTGCCCGCAGGCTGGCAAAAAACCGAGTTCATAATGGTCGCTGATTACCCCAAGGCAGATAAAAAGGCTGTTGACCCCGAGGCGGAGCGGGTTATGGAATCAATAATTGAGATAATACACTCCATCCGCAATGTCCGCGCTCAATACAAGGTGGAGAGCAACAAGTGGATTGAGGCGCAGCTCTACGCCGGCGAGCTCACCCCCGCCATCACCCCCTACTCCCCGGCGATTGAGACCCTGGCGCGGGCAAGACCGCTCACCTTCCTGGACAGTCGGGAAGCCCTGAAGGACAAGAATATGGTGGCGCTGGTGCTCAAAGAGTCCGAGGTAGTCATACCGATGGAAAGTATGGTCGACCTTGAGGCGGAGCAAAAACGGCTTCAGCAGGAGATAGCCGAAACCCAGGCTGAAGTTAGCCGTCTTGAAGCCATGCTCAAGAACAAAGCCTTTCTCAGCAAGGCGCCGGCGGCGGTGGTCGATAAAGAGCGGGATAAACTAGCCTTAAGAAAAGACAGGCTGGCAAGGCTAAGGCAGGGGCTGGACACACTTAGCTGACGCCAGTTGCCCCAGCGCCTTCTTGGTATCGCTGGCAACCCTCGCCTTATCGCAGTTATTCAGGCGATACTTAAAAAGCCAATAGGTAAACTCTTTTAGCTCAGTTAAGCTGATAGACTTAAGCTGCGGGTAGCCCTTCTCCCGCCGGAAGCGCCTGAGCAGGGTCGCCTTGGTGGCGCCGTATATTCGCTGATAGACCTCGTTAACCATGCTCTGCTCATAATTATAGCCCGAGGTGCGCAATTCCTTGCGCACCTCCGCCCCCACTGCCAGAACCAGCGCCTTCTCCACGGTGACGCCATAAAAATAGTTAAGGTACTGGCAGTACTTGGCGGCGCCGATAAGCTCCTTGAATTGCTCCTTGCTCAGTTTAAGCGGTGGTCTGCCATGAAAGAGCAGGGCAAGCTTCTCCTCTTCCGGCAGAAGGTCACATACCGCCTCACAGAGCCGTTCCGCCAGGAGCACGCAGTCAAGGGCCTCGCCATCAATAATATATCGGTAATGGCGACCGTTATAGATTTCTTCTTCCCCAGACCATAGCCGCATAGCCTCAAGCAGGGCGAGATACCAGTGCTTGCCCTTTAGTATCGCCTGCTCCAAGTGTCTTATCGCCTCGATATTACTGCGTGTTACCTTAAGGCTCGTTGGCATTTTACTTCCTTAAATAAGCGACGACCTCTTTCAGCGGTCTGGTATTTATTATATCCCTGGGCTGGCACCACCCCCGCCGGGCTACCCCCACCCCGAAGCGCATAAACCCCAGGTGCTCGGCACAGTGGGCATCGGTGTTAATGATGAGCTTTACCCCCAGCTCCCTCGCCCGATAGGCATGGATATCCTTAAGGTCGAGGCGGCTGGGCATGGCGTTGATTTCCAGCATGGTCTTGGTTTTCGCCGCCGCCTTGAAGATAGCCTCCATATCTATTGCCGCCGGCTCTCTCCCCGGCAAAAGGCGGGAGGTGGGGTGCGCCACCACATCCACGTTAGGGTTTTCCATCGCCCTTATAATCCGCTTGGTCATCTGCGGCTGGCTCTGGTTCAGCGCCGAGTGCACCGCAGCGATAACGATATCCAGCTCGGCAAGAAGCTCATCGGGCATATCCAGGGTGCCATCGGCGCGGATGTCCACCTCCAAGCCGCAAAAGATATGAATGCCCCCCATTTTCTGATTGAGCTGCTTAATCTCAACTATCTGCTGCCTCAGCCGCTTGGCATCCAGCCCGTGGGCGATGCCCCTCCCCCCGGAGTGCTCGCTGATTCCCAGATACTTGTAGCCGAGGGCTTCGGCCGCCTCAGCCATCGCCTCAAGGCTGTCCCGCCCGTCGCTCCAATCACTATGGACATGAAAGTCTCCCTTTATATCCGATAGCTCCACCAGCCTGGGCAAGGTGCCCTTCTCCGCCCTGGCTATCTCCTCCCCACCTTCTCTTATCTCAGGGAGCATCATTTCCAGTCCCTGGCGCTGATAGAAGGCTTCTTCGGTGGCAAACTTCTCTAGCTTACCCGTCTTCAGGTCGGTGATGCCATATTCGGATAGTTTTAAGCCTTTTCGGTGCGCCCTCTCCCTGAGGTTGATATTGTGCTGCTTGCTGCCGGTAAAGTACTGCAGCAAGGAGCCAAACGAATCGTGCTCCACGATTCTGAGGTCAACCTGAAGCCCGCCGGCGACGACCACGCTTGATTTAGTACTGCCGCTGACCAGTACCTCCTTGACCATGGGCAGGGTGATAAAGGTGCGCATGACCTCGGTGGCGTCATCGGCCGTCCCCATGAGGTCAATATCGCCCACCGTTTCCTGGAAACGGCGCAGGCTTCCCGCGGGAACGAGGTTCTTGACCCCCTTAACCTTTTTTAGATGCGAGAAAATCTCGTCCACTATTGGCATCGCCTCGCCGATAGGGATGCGCCGGTCCTTTCTCCTCAGGGCTTGAATCTGGTGCAGGATATTCTCCGCCGTCTTGTCCCCCATGCGGTAGAGCCGCGCCACCTCCCCGCCGACTATAGCCGCCTCAAGCTCATCTATCGTCTTTATGTCAAGTTCACCGGAGAGGAGCATCGCCGTCCTGGGTCCAACGCCGGGGACGCTGAGCAGGGTGCTAATGCCTTCCGGAAACTCGGTCTTTAGCTCTTCGTAGTAGTCAAGCTTGCCGGTAGTTACCAGCTCGGTAATCTTCTTGTTGATTGCCTCCCCCACCCCGGGGACTTCCTTCAGCCTGTCCTCCCTGACCAACTGCTCCAGTTCCACGGGCAGGTGCTCAATGGAGCGCACCACCTTCTGGTAAGCCCTGATTTTAAACGGGTTCTCCCCCTTTAGCTCCAGGAGGTCGGCAATGTCCTCAAAGACCCTGGCGATTTGTTTGTTGTTCATGGGGATTTATTAGCACTTATTCAGCTATGTTCTCCCATTCACCTAATGCCCTATCTTCATCTAAGCGACTTTCAATATAATCACGGAAAGAAGAATCAGAAAGAAATTGTTTTCCTTTAGCCTCAAGTCTATAGGCTTCTTTCTTTGTGACTACCCAAGAGGAATCCTGGTATTTTGGTTCATCTGCTCTAACATTAAACTCCGATAGAATTGGGTTAAGATTATTAATACATGAAGTTCTTCTTGTAGATTTGCATATTGCTCTTATGAAAAAACAAAAATCATTTCTTTCATTTTGCGAGACTATCTCAAAGTCGTATTTCTTTCCCTGAATGAAACTCATCATTTTACATCACTCTCATATTCTCTTCTAAATTCTTCATAAACTATCCTCAATACTTTCTCTCTATCCTCTATATCCGCGAACTGCTCTGCCAATCTCAATATGTCATTATTGCTGATTGACTGAACTTTCATGTTAATAAGATAATTCTTTATCTCTTTTGATATATCATCTATTACTAAAATTACATTTCCATCATTGAGTCTTTCGCTGTCAAAGTTAATTCTTAAATCGGCATAGATGCTGTCAGCTAACTTCTTGTTATAGATCTTGAGTTTCTTTATTTGATAAACAACACCAAAGTTCGTAGAGAGATCAACGCCTTTGTCATGAGCCGACGTTCTCGTGTCTCTATATACTTTGCAAGCGAATTTCTCAAGGTGAACTTTTATAACGGCAAAGCTAAATATCTCAAAATTTGTTGGATTTTTATTAGCATATTCTTTTATAGTACTTAGGAATTGTGGTTTATTAGTTGAAAGTTTTGCTCTGTAGCTTTGATCGCCTAGATTTGGTATCAAGCCCAAGCGCTCATTAATGTGTTGCTTTATCCTTTCCGGAATCCATGTAATAAGCATTTCGGCAGAGCTTTTATAGGAAGGAAGTAGCTCATATTGTTTATTTCCTGTAACCTTCAAAACGCCATATTTCGGTAGGTTTCTTGACGGATATGCATCGTAGTATTTACCGCCTATATGTAAGTCATGTCTGAGATAATCCTTCATATAGTTGACAGCTTCTTCGTAGCATTGCCGAACTTCTGCGTCCGAAAATATATTGACACCTTTCTTCTGGTATTCCTTTAACAGCCCAAGAGTGATTATAGGGAATATCACTTTTGTCTGAGCACGTTGCAGCATTTTTTCTATGTTGCTTCTACAGAAATTCTCATTTTCTTTAGCCATACCTCACCTCCCGCAGCAGTGCTTATACTTCTTCCCTGAGCCGCAGGGGCAGGGGTCGTTCCTGCCTATCTTTTTGCCGCCGACCTTCGGCTTCTTACCACCAGCCGGAGCCGGCGTGGGGGCGCGGGGGGCTTCCCGCTTGACCAAGCCGACATGGTATATGGTTTGAGCCACGCCATGCTGAATATCCGCCAGGAGGTTCTGAAACTGGTCATGCCCCGCCGTCTTGTAGGCGACGAGAGGGTCGCGCTGACCAGCCGCCACCAGCCCGATGCCCTGGCGCATATGCTCCATCGCCGTCAGGTGCTCAACCCAGAGGCTGTCTATGGTGCGCAGCATCACCAGCCTCTCCACCACCCTCATATTGTCCGGACCTAATTCCTTCTCCCGCTGTTCGTAGAAAGCCTCCGCCAGCTCAATGAGCGCTTTCTCAATCTCCTTAGGCTCCATCCGGGAGAGGGCGTCGGCATTAAGGGCTGGGGGCAGGGGGAGGATGGTGGAAACCTCTTTAACTAAGCCGTCCAAGTCCCAGCCATCGCCGTACCCGCCGGCGGTGTAAGCGGCAACTATACCTTGAAGTTCCTCCCTGACCATCGACAGGATATTTGCCTTGAGGTCGGCGCCCTCTAATAGCTTTCTGCGCTCGCCATAGATAAGCTCGCGGTGCTTATTGACGACATCGTCATACTCCACCAGGTGCTTGCGGATATCAAAGTAGTAGCCCTCAACCTTGACCTGGGAATTTTCAATAGCGCGGTTGACCAGTTTATTCTCAATGGGGGTATCCGCATCCATCCCCACCCACTCCATAAAGCCCTTGACGCGGTCGCCACCGAAGCGGCGGACAACATCATCCTCCAGGGAGACATAGAAACGAGAGCTTCCCGGGTCCCCCTGGCGCCCGGCTCTACCCCGAAGCTGGTTATCAATTCGCCTTGCCTCATGGCGCTCAGTACCGATGACATGCAGTCCTCCAAGCTTGATTATTTTGTCGTGCCTGGCTTTCCACTCCGGCTCATCCTGCCCCTCAGGGTTTCCCCCGAGTATAATATCGACGCCCCGCCCCGCCATGCTGGTGGCGACGGTTACCGCCCCCGGCTGCCCTGCCTGGGCAACGATATAAGCCTCTTTTTCGTGCTGCTTGGCATTAAGCACCTCGTGGGGGATGCCCTTCTTGGTCAGCTTGTCGCTGAGACGCTCTGAGGCTTCAATAGACGCCGTGCCAATAAGCACCGGTCGCTCCTCTTTATGAAACTGTTCTATCTCTCGCACCACCGCCTTGAACTTAGCCTCTTCATCCTTATAAATCTGGTCGGAGAAGTCCTCCCGAACCATCGGCTGGTGGGTGGGGATAACCACCACCTCAAGCTTATATATCTTGTGGAACTCCTCAGCCTCGGTTACGGCGGTGCCGGTCATTCCCCCCAGCTTCTGGTACATGCGGAAGTAGTTCTGGATGGTGATGGTGGCATAAGTCCTACTCTCCTGCTGGACCTTGACCCGCTCCTTGGCTTCTATCGCCTGGTGCAAGCCCTCGGAGTAGCGGCGACCGAACATCAGCCGGCCGGTGAACTCGTCAACGATGATAACCTGCCCGTCCTTGACGACATATTCTTTGTCCCTCTTGTAAAATTCCTTGGCGCTGAGGGCGTTTCTCAGGTGGTGGAGAAGCACGGCACTGGCTTCGTTATCATAGAGACTGCCTGATTTCAGTATCCCCGCCCGCCTCAACATCCTCTCCACGTTGGCAAAGCCAGTATCGGTTATCTCCTTTATGCGGCGTTCCTTTTCATCAATGGTATAGTCCACGTC
>CAZDHX010000031.1:0-11670 GCA_964505425.1 uncultured Dehalococcoidales bacterium
TTTGGGCGTTATCGGCAAGGTAGGGCTCGAGGTGGGGGGCAAGGTCATCGAGATGAGGAAGAGGATGAGGAACGTGCTGAGGATAATCGGGGGAAAGCCGGTTATGCCTACCTGCGGCTTGCCCGGCGGGGTATCAAAGCAGATTAGCGAGGAAGAGAGAAAGACAATTATCGAGGCTGGAGAATACGGCGTTGAGTTCTGCAAGGTTGCCCTCCAGCTTTTTGATGATGTCGTCCTCAAGAATAAAGAATATGTTGACCTCGTCACCGGCGATATTTACTCGCATAAGACTTACTACATGGGGCTGGTGGATGAGGATAACAAGGTGAACTTTTACGACGGTCAGATAAGGGTGGTTGACCCCAATGGTAAAGAGTACGCCAAGTTTAAGGTCCAGAATTATCTGGACCACATCAGGGAGCATGTCGAGCCCTGGACCTATGTCCGCTTTTCCTACCTCAAGAACGTAGGCTGGAAGGGTTTTGTTGACGGCAAGGAGAGCGGGGTTTACCGGGTGGCGCCGCTGGCGCGGCTGAACGCCTCCGACGGCATGGCGACACCGCTGGCTCAGGAAGCCTATGAGAAAATGTATGAAATACTGGGGGGGAAGCCGGTTCATAGCACCCTCGCCTTCCACTGGGCCCGGCTGGTGGAGGCGCTTTTCGCTGCAGAAAGGGTGCTTGAGCTTGCCAAAGACCCCGAGATAACCTCGGATGAAATCGTAAACCTCCCCACCGAGACTCCAAAAGAGGGGATGGGGGTGGTGGAAGCGCCGAGGGGTACCCTTATCCATCACTATCAGACTGATGAGCGGGGGCTTATCACCAAAGCCAACCTGATTGTCGCCACCCAGAATAACTCGGCGGCAATAAATATGTCTGTTGAGAAAGCGGCCAAGTCGCTGATAAAGAAGGGCAATGTCCCTGATGGGATTCTCAACATGATTGAGATGGCGTTTAGAGCCTATGACCCCTGTCATGCCTGCGCCACCCATTCCCTGACGGGCAGAATGCCGCTTGAAGTGAATGTATATGATGCTCACGGGGAACTGGTAAAACAATTGACCACGATGGAGTGAGGAGGAAGCCGTGAAGGAGAAGGTTGAATCAGCCTTAGCCCAGATTAGACCGATGTTACAGGCGGACGGCGGGGACGTTGAGCTGGTGGGAATAGAGGAAGGGGTGGTCAAGGTGAGGCTCAAGGGTGCCTGTGCCGGCTGTCCGATATCGCAGATGACCTTGAAGCAGGGGATTGAGCGATTGCTCAAAGAGCAGATACCCGAGGTCAAGGAGGTAGTTGCCGTTTAGGTAGCTGGGGAGTGGACTCATGCCGATATATGAATACTTGTGCCCAAAATGCGGACTTAAATTTGAGTTGCTTAGAGCGATGAGCCGGGCGGGGGAGGATGCTCCCTGCCCTAAGTGTGGCCAGGGTGCCGAGCGGGTGCTTTCCCCGTTTTCTAAAAGCTCTGAAGGCTCACCGTTTTCCGGGGCGGGGGATAGTTGCTCAAGCTGCTCAGCCACCAGCTGTGATTCCTGTTCTTTGTAAGGGTAAGGGGTCAAATGAGAAAGAAGAAGGTGCGTGTTTCCTGCCATTCCTGTGGTATGGAAGTGGAGTGTTCCTCGGTGGAGCTTCCCTGTGAGGCGCTTAAGGGCTGGCTCACTGTTTGTTGCTGGGAGGGTACCGGGGAGGCATCTCAATATAGCTTCTGTTCATATACCTCCCTTAAGTCCTGGGTAGATGGGCAGGTGCCAAAAATCCCGGCGGTATTCCTGGAGTCCTTTGGTGAGGATAAGAGTTAGACAGGGTGAAGATGAAGACCCTTGTTTTAGGGCTTGGTAATCCGATTCTTAGTGATGACGCCGTTGGCATCAGGATAGCTGAGGGGCTTAGGGAGAAGACCTCAACTCAAGATGTAGTCGGGACGAGCGAGGCTGGACTGGCTCTCCTTGATTATGCCGTCGGCTATGACAAGCTCGTTATCATTGATTCTGTAATGACCAAGGGGGGGAAGCCGGGGGAGCTGTATAAGCTTGAGCTGGAAGATTTGCGGCCGGGTATAAGTTTGTCCTCATCTCACGGGGTGGATATTGCCACTGCCTTTACCCTTGGGGAAAAGCTAGGCTACCCCGTACCCAGGCAGGTCACGATATATGCTGTAGAGATAGCGGATAATACCACCCTTGGTGAAGAGTGCACCCGAGAGGTGGAAGATAGGATACCGTTCATCGTGAGACAAATCGCCGAGGAGGAAAGGTTATGACCGATTTTGAGCCGAAGACGGTAGTCTTTTGTTGCAACTGGTGCTCCTATGCCGGGGCAGACCTTGCTGGCACCTCCAGACTGAAGATTAAGCCCAATTTCAGGGTAATTAGAACCATGTGTTCGGGCAGGCTGGAGCCCTCCTTTATTTTTTATGCCTTTGCTAAGGGAGCTGATGGGGTGCTGGTGGCTGGCTGTCACCCCGGGGACTGCCACTACAATAGCGGTAATTATAAGACGAGGCGAAGGGTAATGGCGCTCAAAAAGATGCTCCCGCAATTCGGGATAGAACCGGAGAGATTGAGGCTGGAATGGATTTCGGCCTCTGAGGGTGCCAAATTCAAGAGCACGGTGAATGAGTTTATTGATGAAATCAAGGGGCTCGGCCCACTGCAAAAGCAATGAAGGAGGGGTATCTTGACCGAGCCGGTTACTGAGGAAAGAGCGGCCGTTAAACTAAATGAGGAGTATTGTAGCCGCTGTTCTATTTGTGGCTCCCTGTGCCCCTTTGAAGCAATCACAAAGGATGCCGAAACCGGTAAGATAATCTTAGATATAGAAAAGTGCCAGGTATGCGGCATCTGCTACTCCGCCTGTCCGGCGAGAGCCATTGATACCATCTATTATGACCACGACTCCCTGATTGGTTATCTCAAAAAGGCGAAGGCGGAATATGATAGCCAGGCGCTGGTTATTATGTGTAAGGGAAGCGCCCCCGACCTTGATGAGGTAGAGAAACTATTTGGGGTGTCAAGGTTTATCCCCTTATCCGTTCCCTGCGTGGGTCGCATTTCCGACGAGATGTTTCTGGAGGCGGTAGTCATGGGGATAAGCAAAATCTATGTCCTTGCCTGCGATGAGGACTACTGCCGCTTTGACCGGGGAAGCCCGCTCGCCGGGCGCAGAATCATGGCACTCAACCGCTTGCTGGAACAGCTCGGCTACGGCAGAGAAACTATAACCCTGAAGCGAAACAGCCTGAAGGTAAAGGTAGATAAAGACTTATGCATTAGCTGCGGCAACTGCGTCTTTGTTTGCCCCTATCATGCCCCCAGGCTGGAAAGCGAGGGGGGGATAAGCGTTGACCTGGATGCCTGCAAGGGCTGCGGCTTGTGCGTGGCTATGTGTCCGGCGTTTGCCTTAGAATTGGAGCATTGGGAGAGGGATAGAATCTCGGCGTTGATTCCGAGACTGCTGGCGGAGATGAAACCGCCGAAGATTTTGGTGTTTCGCTGTCAGTGGGCGTTCTTCCCTCCGCTGGATGGGGGTTCAAACCCCAATATCGGCGTTATAGACTTGCCCTGCGCCGCCAGGGTTGATACCATTCATATCCTGGACGCCCTGCGGAATGGCGCCGATGGCATTTTAGTGGCGGCTTGCGCTGAGGACGATTGTAAGCAGGAGAAGGCGGGGGGGAAGGCGCAGCGCCTGGTGACGAAATTAAACGGCAGGTTGAGCCAGATAGGCTTTGAGGACAGGCTTCACTTCTGCTTTGTGGCTCCGAGAGAACCTGGGCAGTTGGGTGAAGAATTGCGGCAGTTTCGCCAGAGAGTAGAAGCTGTCGCTTCAAAGAGGGGAAGCGAATGATTGTCACCGAACAAAAGCCCCTGGACGAGATTTTGGAGCTGATCTCCCCCTATAAAAATATCCTGATTGCTGGCTGTGACGGTTGCACCCAGCCGCCGCGGGGTATAAGGGAGGTGGAGGCATTGAGCCAGTTACTTGAGCTTGGCGGCAAGCGGGGGGGTAAGGACTTTAAATTTAAGTTAACCTCGGTGGTGAAGCAGTGCGATTCCGTCTTGACCGCTGAGGCGCTCAAGCCCCAGCTGGAGGGCATAGACGCGGTGCTCTCCTTAGCCTGTGGCATCGGGCCGCAGATGTTGGCTGAGCTCTTCCCCGATATGCCCGTCCTGCCGGCGCAGAATACTCATTTTATGGGGGAGGAGGAGAGAGAATTGGGTATCCTGGTGGAGAGGTGTTCCGCCTGTGGTGATTGCCTCCTTGCCCTGACCGGCGGTGTCTGCCCGGTTACCCGATGTGCCAAGGGACTGCTTAACGGCCCCTGCGGCGGTGCTAAAGATGGCAAGTGCGAGCTTGACCCGGAGAGAGATTGTGCCTGGGAGCTCATCTTTGAGCGCCTGGAAAAGCTGGGCAAGCTGGACAATCTCAAGGAATACCGTCCCCCCAGGAATTATCAGGCGAAGGCGTGGAAGCTGACGCCGTAATAGTGGGGTAGGGAGATGGTGCTGACCAGAGTGGGGAGATTGGCGAGGATAACGGTGCGGGGGGTGGTGCAGGGGGTGGGGTTTAGACCCTTTGTTTACCGCCTGGCTCACGAGCATGCCCTGAAGGGCTGGGTGCGCAACACCTCGGGTAGTGTTGACATTGAGGTGGAGGGGAATGGGGAGGTAGTAAATAACTTCCTCAGCGACCTTAAGAGCAAAGCCCCGCCGATGGCACGCATAGAAAGCGTAGAGGTCGCCTTTGATTCCCCCAGGGGCTATACCGAGTTCCAGATTGAGCCGAGCCAGAGCCGGGAGGGGCAGTACCAGCTGGTCTCGCCGGATATCGCTACCTGCGACGATTGCAAGCGGGAGATTTTCTCCCCCACCGACCGCCGCTTCGGCTACCCCTTTACCAACTGCACCAACTGCGGTCCCCGCTTTACTATCATTGAGGATATTCCCTATGACCGTCCCAAGACGACGATGCATAAGTTCAAGATGTGTCCCCAGTGCCAGAAGGAATACGCCGACCCCCTTGACCGACGCTTTCATGCCCAGCCCAACGCCTGCCCCAAATGCGGGCCCAGTTTGGAGCTTCTTGATGGCGAGGGTAAGCCGGTCAGGTGCCGCGATGTTATCAAGAAAGCTAGCCAGCTTCTGCAAGAGGGCAAGATTCTAGCAATCAAGGGATTAGGAGGCTTTCACCTTGCCGGTGATGCCACCAGCGAAAAGGCGATAGATACCCTTCGAAATAGAAAAAGACGACAGGGAAAACCCCTGGCGGTGATGATAAGCACTATCGAGGAAATTGGAAAACACTGCTTCGTCTCCGCCGAGGAGAAAGAATTGCTTCAGTCTCCCCAGTGCCCCATCGTTCTTTTAAGGTGGAAGCGCAGCTCGAATATCTCGCCGGCAGTAGCCCCCAAGCTGAAATACCTTGGGGTCATGCTTCCCTACACCCCCCTCCACCATCTTTTGTTAGCTGAGACTGGACTGCCCCTGGTGATGACCAGCGGCAACATCAGCGAGGAGCCGATTGCCAAGGACAACGACGAGGCTCTGAGGAGGTTGGGCGGGATTGCCGATTACTTTCTGGTTCATAACCGGGATATTTACGCCCGCTACGACGACAGCGTCTATATCGTTGAGGGCGCCCCTCAGGCGATAAGGCGGGCGCGGAGCTATGCCCCCTACCCCGTCTTTCTGCCCTTTAAATCAAGGCAGATTCTTGCCTGCGGGGCGGAGCTTAAGAATACGTTTTGTCTCACCAAGGATGAGCACGCCTTCCTGAGCCAGCACATCGGCGACATGGAGAACGAGGAGACATCGGAACATTTTGCGAATACCATTGAGCTTTATAAAAAGCTGTTTCGTATTGAGCCGGAGATTATCGCCTATGATATGCACCCTGATTATCTAGCTACCAAATACGCCCTTGAAACAGGGGCGAGTGCCGGTTTAAAAATTGTCCCCGTCCAGCACCACCACGCCCATATCGTCAGCTGCCTGGTGGATAATCAGGTTGAGGAGGAGGTCATCGGGGTCGCCCTTGACGGCACCGGCTACGGCACCGACGGCAAGATTTGGGGTGGGGAGTTTCTCCTGGCTGACTGGCGTAGTTTTAAGCGACTCGGGCACCTTGAATATGTCCCCCTCCCCGGCGGTGAGGCGGCAATACGAAAGCCCTACCGCATGGCTCTGGGCTATCTATATTCATTGCTCGGCGAAGAATTTTCTTTAGAAGGTCTGCCCCTCAAAATCAGCCCCACCGAGCTTGAGGTAATAAGGCGGCAACTAGGGCGGGGTATAAATTCCCCGCTGACCTCAAGCGCGGGGCGGCTCTTTGACGCCGTTTCCGCCCTGGCCGGCGTCAGGGGAGAGATAGACTACGAGGCTCAAGCCGCCATTGAGCTGGAGATGCTCGCCCCAGATGAAGTTGAAAAATCAGAATCTTATCCCTTCGCCATCGTTGAAGAGAATGGGGTTAGGGTGGTGAGGCTGGGGGAGCTATTATCAGCAGTAGTGCGGGATGTTAGGAATCAAATTCCGGCATCTGTAATATCGCTCCGCTTTCATCATACTGTAGCGGCGATAATTGCCGAGATGTGCCAGTTAATTGCCAGGGACAGCGGCATAAAGCAGGTGGCGCTGAGCGGGGGCGTTTTTCAGAATCGTTTGCTGTTGAGGTTAACTACCTCTGCCCTGCAAAATGAGGGCTTTGATGTGCTTACCCACCACCTGGTGCCGTGCAACGACGGTGGCATTTCTTTGGGGCAAGCGGTAGTTGCAAATTTCGCTAGTCTTTCTTCCCACCCTCCCGCCCGATAGAGGTTACACCTCTCTTCACTCTCTTTTGTGGGGGTGGGGCAAAAGGGCTTAAAGCCCGCTTCCTTTAGGGGCGGTGGGTGGGAAAAGATATAATTGGGGGAGGGGTTATCATTAGCTATGTGTCTTGCCATACCGGCGCTGATTAAGTCCATAGAAGATAAAGAGGCTGAGGCTGAGATTGGGGGCATAAGCCGCCGCATCAGCCTCCGCCTTACCCCGGAAGCCAAGGTCGGGGACTACGTCATTGTCCACACCGGCTACGCCATAAATATCCTTGACCAGAAGGAGGCGGAGGAAACTTTAAAGATTTTGCGAGAGATAGCGGAACTGGCGGAGGAGGAGGGTTGAAGTATATCTCTGAATTCAGGCGCTCGGAGCTGGCTCAGGGGCTGCTTGCCCGGATTCAGCGCCAGTCCAAGACGCCGGTGCGTTTCATGGAGTTCTGCGGTGGTCATACGGTGACCATCTTTAAATACGGCATTCGCCAGCTCCTGCCCAAAACTATTGACATGGTATCGGGGCCGGGCTGTCCTATCTGTGTTACTGCCAACGCCGACCTGGACAAGGCGATTGCTTTATCCCAGATGCCGGGGGTAATCGTGGCTACCTTCGGCGATATGCTCAAGGTGCCGGGGAGCAACTCCAGCCTGCAAGAAGCCAAGGCGGGTGGTGCCGATGTGCGCACCGTTTATTCCACCATGGACGCCCTTAAAATCGCCGGGGACAACTCTGGTAAGGCTGTGGTCTTCCTCGGCATCGGCTTTGAGACCACCGCCCCGACCATCGCCGCCTCAATGCTTCAGGCGGAGGAAGAGGGGATAAAGAATTATTACGTCCTCTCTTTACATAAACTCTGTCCGCCGGTAATTAAAGCCCTGCTTGATGCCGGTGAGCTCAAGCTTCACGGGCTAATCTGCCCGGGGCATGTCAGCGCCATTATCGGCTCCCGCCCCTGGGAGTTCATCGCCCGCGACTACGCTGTCCCCTGCGTCGTCTCCGGCTTTGAGCTCTTGGACATCCTGCAGTGTGTGGACATGCTGGTGAGTCAGGTTGAAAGCGGCAAATCGCAGGTTGAGATTGCCTACCGGCGGGGGGTGCGCCCTGAGGGTAATAAGCAAGCCCTGAAGCTCATGGAGGAGGTATTTGAGCCCTGCCCGGCTCAGTGGCGGGGGATGGGGGAGGTCCAGGCTAGCGGTTTAAAACTCCGCAAAAAGTACCAGCGCTTTGATGCCGAGCTTGCCTTTGATATTAAACCTGTCCCCACCCGTGAGTCGGCGGGCTGTATCTGCGGCGATATCCTGCGCGGGGTCAAGACCCCGGCTGACTGTAAACTCTTCGGCAAGGTGTGCACCCCGGAAAATCCGGTAGGTCCGTGCATGGTCTCTTCCGAGGGCAGTTGCTCGGCATCCTATCTTTATGGAGCTAGCCTTGAAGGATAAGATTTTACTGGCTCACGGCAGCGGCGGCAAGCTCGCCCACGAATTGGTGGAGAAGGGTTTTGTCGAGGCGCTGGCTAATCCACTTTTAGCCAAGCTTGACGACTCGGCGGTTTTCGACCTCAGCGGGAGGCTGGCTTTCACCACCGACAGCTACGTGGTCAGCCCCATCTTCTTCCCCGGGGGGGATATCGGCAAGCTCGCCGTCTGCGGCACGGTCAACGACCTGGCGATGTGCGGTGCCAAACCCCTTTATTTGAGCCTTGCCTTCATCATTGAGGAGGGGCTTTTGCAAAGTGAGCTAGACCAAATCGTAAACTCTATCCAGAAAACAGCTCAGGAGGCGGGGGTGGAGATTGTTACCGGGGATACCAAGGTGGTGCACCGGGGCAGCGCCGATAGGCTCTTTATCAATACTGCCGGCGTTGGCATAATAGCCGAGGGGATAGATATCTCGGGCAGTAACGCCGAAGCCGGCGATAGGGTGATTCTGAGCGGGACTATCGGCGACCACGGCATCGCCGTCATCAGCCAGCGGGAGGAACTGAGCTTTTCCACCGATCTTAAAAGCGATTGCGCCCCGCTTGGGGGACTGGTGGCTGATATGATAAAGGCCAGTCCTAATATCCATTGCCTGCGCGACCCCACCCGGGGAGGTCTGGCTACCAGCCTGAATGAGCTGGCAAAGCAGTCGAAGGTGAGCATAAGGATTGAAGAGGAAAAAATTCCGGTGCGGGAGGAAGTATCGGCTGCCTGCGAGATGCTCGGCTTTGACCCCCTCTATGTCGCCAACGAGGGCAAGCTGGTGGCGATAGTCCCCCCTGATGATGCCGATAAGGTTTTAAAGGCAATGCGCAGGAATCGCTATGGCAAGGAGGCGGCTATTATCGGTGAGGTGGGGTCAGATAAGCCGGGGCGGGTGGTGATGAAGACCCTTCTCGGCGCCTCTCGCATCGTTGATATGCTGACCGGCGATTTGCTGCCCAGGATTTGCTAATGCATGAACTAAGTATCACTCAGAGTATGCTCAACCTTGTTCTGGAACAGGCGGAAAAGGCGAAGGCTAAGAAGGTGGGGAGAATAAACCTCGTCGTCGGCGGGATGACCGGCGTGGTCGGCGAGTGCGTGCAGTTTTATTTTGACTTCCTGAGGCGGGGGACACCGGCGGATGGGGCGGCTCTGGTGATTAAGACTGTGCCCACAAAAGCTCGGTGCCGGGACTGTGGTAAACTATTTGCGGTAGGGGAGTTTGACTGGACTTGCCCTCGCTGTCATGGTAATAATATAGAAATCGTCGCTGGTAAAGAACTTTTCGTAGAAAGTATTGAGGTGGAATAAATGGAGATAAAGGTGGTCAAGGATATCCTTGACGTTAATGAGCGGCTAGCGCAGAGAAACCGAAAGTTATTTGACGACAACAATCTATTTGTGGTGAACCTGATGTCCTCACCGGGCGCCGGCAAGACCAGCCTTATCCTGCAAACAATAAAGAGTTTAGAGAAGAAGACCAAGATTGGCGTCATCGAGGGTGATGTAAGCTCCAGCCTGGACGCTGAGGCAATCGGCAGGGAGGGCATACCGGTGGTCCAGATAAATACCGCCGGGGGGTGCCACCTAGACGCCAATATGCTCTCTACTGCCATGGAAAGTGTGCCGCTGGGAGATATCAGGCTACTCTTTATTGAGAATGTGGGCAATCTAATCTGCCCGGCTGAGTTTACCCTTGGCGAGCACAGGAGGATCCTGATTTCAAGCCTCCCCGAGGGGGATGACAAGCCGTTTAAGTATCCCTTGATGTTTCACACCGTGGACGCGGTGCTGATAAATAAGATTGACCTTCTGCCCCACCTGAAATTTGACATTGATGCCTTTTCCCGGACAATCAAGGGGATGAGCCAGAAGGTGGAAATTTTCCCAATCTCCTGTACTACCGGTCAGGGGATTGAGCAGTGGGTCTCCTGGCTTCTGAGCCAGATGGGAAATCCTGTGTAGGAGGGGAATATGCCCAACGGATATGAGATAAATGAATTAGCCAAGGAAGAATCGTGGCGACTGTTTAGAATAATCGGGGAGCTGGTGGAGGGCTTTGATTCGCTTTCCGGGATAGAGCCGGCGGTGACGATATACGGCTCGGCTCGGCTCAGGCCGGATGATGAGCTATACCGCCAGACTGAGGAGATGGCCCGCCGCCTTGGCGAGCTTGGCTTCTCTATCGTAACCGGTGGTGGACCGGGGGTGATGGAGGCGGCAAATAAGGGCGCGCGTGAAGCCGGGGTTACCTCAGTCGGACTTAATATCGACCTGGCTGAGGAGCAGGCGTGCAACGTCTACTCTAACAAGACGATAACCTTTCATCACTTCTTTGTGCGTAAGGTCATGCTGGTTAAGTATGCCACCTCGTTTATCATAATGCCCGGTGGGCTGGGGACGCTTGACGAGCTGACCGAGGTGCTGACATTGATACAGACCGATAAGATAAAACCCTTCCCCGTGGTCTTGTTCGATAGCGAATACTGGAAGGGATTTCTTGACTGGCTGCATCACCCCGTGCTGGCAAACGGGTGTATCTCCGAAGAAGACTTCAACATCCTGAGGGTTTGTGACCACGCCGACGAGGTGATTGATATTGTCCAGAGCTGGCACAGGAAGCATGAGTTTACCGGTAAGAAGGCGCTATTTGGCGGCTAATTGAGGTCTGGTGACTTCACTTCAGGCTATCAATAATAAACTCAGCGGCCAGCCTGGCACCTATCCCCGGGACCATACTGCACTTGGCAAAACCATTCTCGGCGGCGAAGGCGGCCATAGCCTCGTCGCTTTCCCCGGGATTTAGTTTGTGACCGATGGTCACCCTTTCTATGATGTCAGCGCAGTGCCGATGACCTAATTTGGCTTCGAAGGCAGCCATGAATTTCTGGGCAGTCCTTATAGTTTTGCCCTTCGCTTCGTAGTCCAGCGGGTCATCACTGCCGAAGAACAGCCCGAAGTTAATCAGGCTGCCGCTTATGCCCCCGCATATCTCGCCGGTACCGCCGATGCCGGGAAACGGGGTCAAGGCCTTAAGGGTCTCCATATTGCCCTGACCGAATTCTTCCATCAGGGCAAGCGCCGTGCCCTGGGCGCAATTCTTGAGGATAAAGTTATATTCCTCAGCCCGCCGCTGAACGCGGTCAAGGATTTGCTGCTTGTTAGCCAGTAGCTCCTTTGGGTCAAGTTTCTTCTTGGGAATGCCCTCCTGAGCCAGCTTTCTAACTCTAGCCTCAATGGCGGGCACATCCCAGGCTCTGGCTGCCAGTTCGTCTACCTTTTGCTTTAGAGCAGCATAGTCTGGCATCAGGCAGTTGCCTCCTTTTCAACATATAAAAAGCGACCCCGAGGGGATTTGAACCCCTGATCTCCACCGTGACAGGGTGGCATGT
>CAZDHX010000032.1:0-11587 GCA_964505425.1 uncultured Dehalococcoidales bacterium
CGTAACCCGTTGCTCTATTCTAGACTATTAGGGGGGCCTGCCTGAAGATAATACACGATGAAATGTTTAGAAAACCTATTGACTGCTAATGTGCTACGTGATACTCTGCTCAAAATCTTACAAACGAGGAGACGAAAAACAGGACATTACAAGCAAAAGGGAGTATAATAGAGCCCTTGGAGGCAGAACAGTGGCCTCTGAGATGTCCATTAATGCTGAAGGCCAAGTTGTCCCACTTTTGCTGACTACATGCACTAACTTAAAGATAAATCGTCAAACCTAGGGCTCCAGCAGGGACGAAATCTCTTGACAAGAGTGATATAATATTAATTATGTTTTGAGTTTAATTGATAGGGCTTTATACACTTAAAGTAGGGTAATACGGTGTGGGCGGGTAATGGGGCCGCTTGAGGAGATGTGAGGTGAATATGCAGGGCTCGAGGATTTAAATTTGTGCCTCGAGCCCTCATGTGTTTGAAGATAGGAGTTTGAATAATGATTCTAATAATAGGAATTACCGGAGCCTCAGGTGTTATATATGGTATTAGATTACTGGACGTGCTTTCAACGATGAAAGAGATCGAAACACACCTAATCATTTCTGAGGCTGGAGAAACAAATATTAGCTATGAAACCGGTTGGAAGATAGATCATGTGAAAGCAATGGCAAGCTTCTGCTATGGAATTAACGATATTTCCGCTCGGATTGCCAGCGGCTCGTTTAAGACAGATGGCATGATTATTGCTCCGTGCACAGTAAAGACAATGTCAGCATTAGCTAATTCGTATTCCGACACCTTACTAACCCGCGCTGCTGATGTGACGCTTAAGGAGAGAAGGAAACTGGTTCTCTTGGTAAGAGAGACACCCCTACACCTAGGTCACATAAGAAGCATGGAAAGACTGACCGAAATGGGGGCTATTATTATGCCGCCAGTGCCCGCATTTTACCACAGACCGAGAACCATTCAAGATATCATCGACCATACAGTGGGCAAGGCGCTAGATATCTTCGGCATAAAGCATAACCTCTTCGAAAGATGGTCAGGCATCCCAGCCAAGGAGACCTCCTTTTTAAGGCAACGAGACTATGGATAAATATGAGATAACTAGAGGGGAGGGAAGGACAAAGGTTACTCTTTCAGCCCACCAGATGGGTAGTGACCCAATAGTATATCTCTATAATGAAAATGCTCATATTGGCGCGGTAGCTTTAGGGGAATACGACCATAAGGAAAAGAGGGCCTCTACCTCAGTGATTACCCGGCTGGGACATAAGGATGATGTTGTAGCCCAGAAAGCGGCTCACCTGATAAGTAAGTCTACAAAAAAGCCAGTATGCGTTATTGCTGGCATCCACCTTGATAATATCAGCGAAATGGAAATAAGCCAGATTCTGGAAAATACTAGCACTCTTGTTAATGAATTTATCAAGGGGGTGTAAAATGTAAACTGTACATACTTAATTAGGGGATTAGTCAAAAAAGAAAGGGGGTAAATACTATGTCACAACAACAACAAGGATGGGCGAATACACTTCCTTGGGCTGTGATGGCGGTAGCAGTACTCACTGCTTGTGTTGGAACCTTTTTTGCTGGATTAGTACCGCCCACCACTGCTCCTCTCTTGGTAGGTATCCTACTGGCTTGTTCCCTGCCCCAGCTTCTTGGTGGCATTATCCTTTTCCGTAGAGGGGAAATTGTAGCGGCTTCGCTATGTGGTCTCTTTGGGACAACTATAACCCTGGGCGCGGCTATTACCCTGTGGCAGCAATTAGGGGCGGCAGGGGCTATCACTCCTCAGGTAATGGGGGTCTTCTGGATTACTTTGTTTTTCATTTGCGAGTTTATTGCTATCGCCCTTGGTCGAATAAGCTGGTTTGTCCTGGCAGGGATAGCTGAAGTCGGCGTATCTTTCGTATTCCTGGGGATAAATGCGTTAACCGGCTCATCAGTCGCAGGCCTTATAGCCGGCTGGTTACTTATAATCTTCGCCGCCTTCTGCGTTTACCTCTCGAGTGCCTTAATGTATGTGGAGCACTTCGGAAGGCTGATAATGCCCTTAGGCAAACCGTGTCTTAAGTAAACAAAAGGAAGAAGTGAAGGGAGGAGAAAATGGCAGAAGAAAAAGTAGCCAGGTTTCCTGATCCCCATGAGTTTAAAGTCCCGAAGGAGCTCGCTGGCTGGGAGGAGATGTACCCGTCACACTATCTATTCTCCAAGGAGAGGGCGGAATGGGAGAAAAGTCAATTCTGGTATCAGGATAAGATACACGACCCAGAGCCAATGCCTCCCCTTGACCTGATATTCCATGAGGCGTGGCAGATATCCCTTTCCCAATATACTACCAGGGTATTCTGTATCCCACCAGCCCAAGGTATCGCTCAGAGGATGGTTGGTTGCTACATGTATATCTGTGCCATAGCGCCACCGCCGGAGGAGATAATAAAGGAGAAGGCTGAGTTGTTCGGCAAGCGAGCCTTCTACGTGTTTGAGCACTACGACGAGCTGTGGGAGAAATGGCTCAACAAGTTTCAGAAACTGGGTCGGGAAATGGAAGCTCTGAAGATACCTGAGGAATTGCCCAAGTATGTCCCCGAAGACCAGGTCTTGCCAGCTCCCCGCGGCTATTATGTCTCATATGAGCTAATCGAGGCGTTCAATACGCTGGTAAATATGATGTTTAAGGGCTGGCAATACCACTTTGAGATGCTGAACCTGACCTACCTGGCGTACCTGATGTTTGCCGATGTCACCAGAAAGCTGTTCCCGGGGATAAGCGAGAGCGCCATCGGCAAGATGGTAGCTGGTGCTTACGTATCGATGTTCCGCCCTGAGGAGGAGCTTTGTCGGCTATCCAGGCTGGCTGCCTCATATCCCGCCATAGGTAATATCATCAAACGTGATGTGCCTGCCGAGCAGAAGATAGCCGAACTGAAAAAGACGGAAGATGGCCGAAGGTGGCTTGAGGAGCTTGGCCAGGCTAGGGATCCATGGTTCTACGTAAACTGTGGTAGCGGCTGGTTCTACTATGAGGGAAGCTGGGTTAACAAGCTGGACATCCCGTTTAGCTATATGAAGAGCTATGTCGAGAGGCTGGATAAGGGGGAGAAGATAGAGAGGTCAGTTGAGGAGATAAGCCGGAAGAGGGATGAGATTGTCGCTGAGTACCGTAAGCTGATAAAGACTCCTGAAGACAAGAAGTCCTTTGAGGATGCTTATAAGACGGTCAGGACCATATACCGCTACGCCGAAGACCACCTTTTCTGGGTGGAGCACTGGTTCCACACCATATGGTGGGATAAGATAAGGGACATCGGCAAGCTCTTCGTTAAACAGGGGATGTTAAAAGAAGTAGACGACATATTCATGTTCAACAGGTTTGAAGTGCCCGAGATGATAGAGGAGCTAGTGATTGGCTGGGCGCTGGGTGAGGGTATCCCACTGAGAAGTAGCTACTACATGGAGAAGGCTGCCAAGCGGCAGAAGATACTTGCCGCTGCTAGGAAGTGGTCTCCCACAGCTGCTTTAGGCATCCCACCCAAAGAAATAGCCGAACCATTCACAGTGATGCTATGGGGCATTACCACTGATAAAGTGGAGGAGTGGCTAAAAGGAGCAGCTGTGGTACCTGAGGTGGGAACCAAGCTTAAAGGCTTTGCCTCCTCAGCCGGAGTTGTTGAAGGAACAGCCCGGGTGCTTAAGCTGCTTGAGGAGGTCGTAGCCCTCAAACAGGGCGAGATTATGGTCTGCCCGTGCAGCAACCCCGCCTGGGCTCCCGTATTCACCAAGATTAAGGGTGCGGTTACTGACATTGGTGGGCTGACCTGCCATGCCGCCATAGTATCTAGGGAGTACGGTCTGCCCGCGGTCACCGGCACCGGCATTGCCACCTCGGTGATTAGCACTGGGGACACTGTCAGGGTTGATGGTGATACCGGTGTAGTTACTATTCTCAAGCGAGCTGGTTAGAAAACTTGTTGCTTAATCTTAATCTATCGCCTTATCAAGGAAGGTGGAGAGATAAGTTGAAATATACGTTGGATTTTGAAGAGGTAAACAAAACTTCACTGCCTATGGTCGGTGGCAAGAATGCCAGCCTGGGCGAGATGATGAGGGCTGGCATAAGGGTACCACCTGGCTTTGCTGTCACCACCGATAGCTATCTCGACTTCATCACTGAGGCGGGAATTAAGGACAAGGTCTTTAAGATACTCTCCAAGGTCAATCCTGAGGACGTCACCTCCTTAGATGGCGCCAGTGCTGAAGTACAAAAATTGATTAATGAAGCCTTGATACCTAGTGATATTGACAGGGCGATAAGGGAAGATTATTGCTGTCTGTGTGATAAGTGCGGCGTGGAGAGGATGCCTGTAGCTATACGGTCAAGTGCTACGGCTGAAGACTTACCTACAGCTAGCTTTGCCGGGCAACAGGACACTTACTTATGGATTGAGGGTACCGACGAGGTCATAAGAAGGGTCCAGAAATGCTGGGCAAGTCTCTTCACGCCGCGCGCTATCAGCTACAGAATTAAGAACAACTTCCCTCATGAACAGGTATTGATAAGCGTCGGCGTACAGAAAATGGTGAATTCAAGAACAGCTGGCGTCATGTTCACGCTTAACCCGGTCAACGGTGACCCGTCAAAGGTTGTAATTGAGGGCAGCTGGGGATTAGGTGAGGCTGTGGTGTCAGGCTCGGTAACCCCGGATAAATTTGTCGTTGACAAAATCGTGATGGAGATAAACGAAAGAACGATATCTCCCAAGAACATCCAATGTGTATATGACCCTGAGAAGTGTGAGGTGGTACATGCCGATGTATCACCGGAGATGCGGAACAAGCCCTGTATGGACGATAGCGAGATAAAGGAGCTAGTAAAGATAGCCAGGCACATCGAGGAACATTATGGGTGCCCTCAGGATATAGAGTGGGCTATCGATAAGGGTTTGCCCTTCCCGGAGAATATTTTTACCGTGCAAAGCCGCCCTGAGACAGTGTGGAGCCAGCGCAGGAAGGGGCCCATTTTCGGTAACAAAACCGCCTATGAGCTACTTATGGAAAAAGCGTTAACAACGGTAAAGCTTAAACTTTAGGTGGGTGGATGGCTTATGCCAGAATAGTAGTATAAGTTGACCAAATTTATAAAAGTCCCAAAAGGGGTAACTTTTGGGGAATACTATTGCTAGTAAGGGGGATAATATGAAAGACCTAAGAGACTGGATTAAAGCCTGTGAGAAGGAGGAGGGGGAGTTACAAAGGATAAAGGCGGAGGTGGATTGGAATTTAGAGCTTTCCCATATAGCCACTTTGAATGAGAGGAAAGGAGGGCCTGCCCTCCTGTTTGAAAATGTTAAAGGTTATGATATTCCGGTTCTAATCAGCACATGTTCAACTCCGAAGAGGATGGCGATTACCTTGGCCACGCCCGCCACCTATACCATGTGCCAAATGTCTCAGGAATGGATGAAGCGGGTTACCAAGGGGCTAGTAAAACCAGTTGAAGTCAAAGACGGACCAGTCATGGAGCAGGTGATAGAGGGGGAAAAGGTCAATCTCTTCGATTTCCCAGCCCCGCATTTTTATCCCCAGGATGGTGGAAGGTATATTGGAACCGCCGTCTTTCTAATTACCCAAGACCCTGAAACAGGGTGGACAAACCTGGGGACGTATCGGATGCAGATACTTGATGAGAAGAGCAGCGGAGTTCAGATTCTCCCTGGGAAACATGCTGAGTTTGCGCTAAATAAGTATAAAAAGATGGGGAAGAAAATGCCGGCAGCCGCTGTTGTTGGCTGTGACCCGCTTAACTTCCTTGTCTCCAGCACCATGGTCTCGGCTGAGACCGATGAATATGACGTGATTGGAGCCTTACGTGGTGAGCCGGTGGAGGTAATTAAGAGCGACCTCACCGGGCTGAAACTTCCGGCCAACGCTGAAATTATTCTTGAGGGTGAGATTGACCCGACTGACTTGAGACCCGAGGGACCATTAGGTGAGTATACCGGTTATTACTCGGGGAAGGCTAAGTGGGGGCTCCCCAAAACATGGCTGAATGTCAAACGCATACTACGGCGAAAGAGACCTATTTTCTTGGCAACGACAGTGGGGCTACCGGTTGGAGATATCCATATGGTTCAATCCCTTAACCGAACCGCTACACTGTGGACCGACCTTGAGACGATGAAGGTGCCCGGCATTCAGTCCGTCTACTGCCCTGCTGAAGCCACAGGAAGGTTCTGGGCTATTGTTTCAGTGAAGACCATGTATCCCGGTCATGCCAACCATGTAGGCAATGCCGTCATTTCCACCACCACCGGACATTACGGGTTAAAGGGGGTCATCATTGTTGACGATGATATCCGTGCTGATGATATGGCTGGCGTGTGGTGGTCACTAGGTGTGCGGTATAACCCGGTCCGGAGTACAGAGATTATCAAAAGAGGACGGTCTACAATTCTCGACCCATCGCTGCCGATTGAGGCCCGAGAGATAACGTCACGGATTATAATGGATGCCACCATCCCTTATGAGTGGAAGGAAAAACCACTTAAGATTGCAATGGACGAAAAGGTGGAAAAGCGTGTGATAAGCCGGTGGCAGGAGTACGGCTTTACTGAACCCTATGAGTAGAAAAAAGAGGAGGGGGTGGAATGAAACCAATAAGACATGATAGTGCGGAAATAAGTGGAAATTTGAAGAAGGGGTACTGGGATAAGACTATTCTATCTGATTACTGGGATGGAAACGCAAGACAGTGGCCTAATAAGGTGGGCCTGGTCGATTCAATAGGTAGTAGATTAACCTGGGCAGAGGCTAAGCAACGGATAGATAGGATTGCTTTTGGCTTAGTCAAAGACCTGAAGCTAGAGCGAGATGCCAGATTAATGGTACAGCTGCCTAACTGTGTTGAGCAAGTCTTGGTTCGCCTTGCCTGCGAGAAGGCTGGTATTTTGTCTATCGCGGAAATGACCACCTTCCGCCAAACTGAGCTGAAGGAAATTGCTAGCAAAACAGAGGCAGTAGGCATAGTTATCCCCAGGGAATACCGGAAGTTTGGCCATTATCAGATGGTAAAGGAGCTCCAGACGGAACTACCACATCTGAAATATATTATTGTTACGGGTGACGATGTGCCTGCGGATTGTATCTCACTTAAAGAGATAATGGAGCACCCTTATGAGAAGGAATACGACCCTAGTGAGCTTGAGGCAAGAAGAATGGATGCCGTAGAAGAGGTTGGGTTTCTGGTTACAAGTACTGGCACTACCGGCCTTCCCAAGCTCATTGAACACCGAATTGCGGCCAGGGAAATCTGGACAGCCAAGGCTCATATCAGGAACTGGCAGCTTGGTCCTGATGACTGTGTTCTGGCTATTGCCCCACTGGCTGGGGCAGCCGGGGGCACACCGGCTTATGTCACCGCCCCGGTGGCTGGAGCCAAGGTTGCCTTGGAGTATTTATATAGGGAAGAGGGCACCCTTGAGTTTATGGAGAAAGAAAGGGTCACTGTTATTGCCCTGGTGCCGACTCAGTTGGCTCGGCTGTTGCAATTGCCCATCCATAAATATGACCTTTCTTCCCTGAGATTCATAAAGTCGGCTGGTGGTTACCTGGCGCCGCCACTGGCTAAGGAGGCTGAAGAGAAGTTCGGCTGCCCAATACTTGGTACCTATGGCACTCAAGATACCGGGTCAATATCCGGGGTACCGATAACCGCCGCTGAGGAACAAAGATATACCACTGTGGGTAGATTGCACCCGGGAATTGAGATAAAGATACTGGATGACGAGGGGAATAAAGTAAGAAAGGGTGAGGTAGGCACACTCTGGTTTAAGGGTCCAGGAAACGCTATTGGTTACTATAGAGACCTGGAGAAGACGCTAACTGAGGCCTTTGATAAGGATGGCTATGCCACCCCCGGCGATCTGGTAATGATGGGTGATGATGGATATTTGAGGATAATGGGCAGAAAGAAGGACATCATCATTCGTGGTGGGCAGAATATTTACCCCAGGGAGATTGAAGACTATCTTCTAGCCCACCGAAAGGTGATCAATGCCGCGGTTGTGCCTATGCCTGACCCGATAATGGGGGAAAGGGCTTGTGCCTTCGTCACGGTTAAGAAGGGGGAGAAATTTACCTTTGACGAAATGGTCGAATATCTCAAGGGTAAGAGGATTGCTATGTTTAAAGTCCCAGAAAGGCTGGAGGTGGTAGAAAGCTTCCCCATAGTCGGTGACAGTGGCAAGATAGATAAGAAAGTAATGGCTAAGATGATAGCCGATAAACTCAAGGCCGAGGGTAAAACACAATAATATCGTCGTGGAGAGGGCTAAATATTAGAAAAGCTAAAGGACAGAAGCTTATTCTTTTTGTGTGTTGTGGGAATCGGGAAAGAAGTGTCATAGCAGAGAGATTACTGCGGCAGAGTTTTATTGATAGTTTCCCTGAGTTAACCGGAAGGGTGATAGTCGGGTCGGCAGGCATAATCCCCAGAGAATATCTCAGGCATGCTGAGGCAAAAGGAATAACATTTCAATATCCCCATTTTGGCAAAAATCCTAATATTTATGCCCTGCAATATCTGGCTGGGAAGGGGATAGATGTTTCTTCATATCGTTCTCAGGAGCTAACTAAGGATATGGCTGGGGAAGCGGATTTGATTCTCGCCATAGACCGACTAATAAAGAAAGCGGTGCTTGACCTTTACGCCGAGACGCAAGGCAAGGTATTTACTTTTAAGGAGTTTATTTTTGGAGCTAGCCAGCAGGACTTAGATATTGGTGACCCCATGAAGCTGCCGGATATTGATGAGGAAACGGGGACATGGATCTGGCCTGAGGGTTATCCTGATAGTTATATTGCTGAGATAGAGCAGTGCTTGTCACATGGCATTGACAAGTTTGTCCAGTATATTAAAGAGTCTTAATAGGAAGGTACAAAAATGAGCAGATTAATAGTTATCTTGGTAATGGCGGAGGAAAAGTGGCAAGAAGCTGATTTCTTGCGCCAGGAAATTGAGTCCCGAGGGTATAAGGCGGTGATTTTAGATATGGGCTTGCTGGGGGAACCCCTCGGACCTTGTGATATCACGCGTGACGAGGTTATATCACTTAGTGGACGAGACACTAAAGAGGTTGCCCTTATCACCGATAGAGGGAAACGGATGCCAGTTATGGTGGATGGGGCAATACAAAAGGTTAGGCAGCTCTACTCTGAAGGTAAAATTGGTGGAATCATAAGTTTGGGTGGCACAACCGGGACCCAAATGGGAACGAGCATTATGAAGTCGCTTCCCTTTGGTGTGCCCAAGTTTGCTGTCTCAAGTACGGCGTCACTCCCAGGATTTGGCGCCAGGAATATTGGCACTGCCGATATAACGCTGATGCACTCGGTGGTGGAGATCGCCGGGCTTAATAGCCTAATGAGAAACGTTCTATCCCGAGCTGCTGGAGCTATTTGTGGAATGGTTGAGGGTTCGGTTAAGGTTTCTGTCCCTCTTCTTGGCGAGAGTGAGAAACCATTAATCGCCATGACACACTTCGGACCGTGTGAAGAGTGTGCCGTAAACGTCAGAAAACAACTTGAGGAGGAGGGACACGAGGTTATTGGCTTCTCTGCTGCCGGTATTGGTGATAGGGCTATGGAGGAGATAATAGAGAGACAAAATATCTTTTGGGCAGTAATTGACCTTGTTCCACGTGGGGTAGGGGAGGAGTTGCTCGGTTTCTCGGCTACGGCTGGTGCCACCAGGCTCGAAGCTGCTGGTAAGAAGGGGCTACCACAGATTATTGCTCCCGGTGCTGTAAATTGGGGCAACCCACTTAAGCGGGAGTATAAGCCCGAGTATTCCTCGCGTAAGAGGTTTGATTACGATGCTCTGCGCTCCTTTCTAAAGTTATCTAAAGAAGAGATGATTATGGTGGCCGACACTATGGCGGATAAATTGAACAAAGCGAAGGGTCCAGTAAAGTTCTTAATCCCGCTCGGTGGATGGGCATCGCTAGACAAGAGAGGAACAGATTACTATGAGCCGGAATTAAATAGGGTATTTGTTGACGAATTAAAGAAGGAGCTTAGGCAGGATATAGAGGTCAGAGAGGTAGATGCTGACCTTGAGACGCCCGAGTTTGCTCAAGCCATAGTTAAAGCCCTCCATGAGGTAATGGAGACATGATAGTCAGAAAGATCTTGCTTGTTGGTACTCTGGATTCTAAGGGGAGGGAGGTGGCATACCTCAGGCAGAGGACAGAGGAGAGGGGTTGGCAGGTAATTACTTTGGATGTTGGTACCCTGGGCAACCCAACCTGCCATGCTGATATCCCTCAAGAAGAGGTGGCTAAGGCCGGCGGTAGCGATTTTTCCCAGATGAAGGCAAAAGGGGATAGAAGCTACGCGGTGGAGATAATGACCCGGGGTGCAATTAAAAAGGCAGCTGAACTTTACTCCCGAGGGGAACTGTCTGGGGTGCTAGCTATTGGAGGTGGCACCGGGACAGCTATTGGAACCGCCGTCATGCGAAGCCTCCCCTTAGGTATCCCTAAGGTAATGGTCTCAACTGTAGCCTCTCGAGATGTAAGCCGCTACGTGGGGACACGAGATATCACCATGATCCACGCTGTGGTTGACCTTGTCGGGCTCAATCCGATTACCCGGGTGATCCTAGACAATGCCGCCGGGGCAATAGCTGGGATGGCAGCCAGAGCAGTCGTGGTCGCTACCACCCGCTCTCTTATAGCTGGTACCTCCTTTGGCATTAGCCCGATAAGCGCTGAGTTGGCTAGACCACTATTGGAGGAAAAGGGCTATGAGATGGTCACGTTCCATGCCAACGGCATGGGCGGGAGAGCCTTAGAGGAGCTAATTGACCAGGGGTTGTTTGCTGGCGTGCTGGATTTCGTAACTCATGAATTAGCTGACCAATTGTACAATGGTTATTGTGGTGATATCGGGAGTGACAGGCTGGCAACAGCGGCAAACAGAGGCGTGCCTATCGTTATTGCACCAGGAGGGTTGGATAGCATCGTCTTCAACTCTATTGACGATATCCCGAATAAATTGAAGGGTCGTAAGCTTCACCACCATGATATCCGGGTAGCAGTTCGGACATCCGAAGAAGAATTAGAGACGATAGCGATGATTATGACACAGAGGTTACATGATCCTCGTGGTCCAGTTGGCATATTGATTCCATTACACGGTTGGTCTGAGGTAGACAAAGAAGGTGCCGACCTTTTTGACCCTACTATAGACCAATTTTTTGTAGATACCCTAAAGAGGTTATTACCCTCAGAAGTATCGCTCAGAGAGGTAGAATACCACATCAGTGACCCAAAGTTTGTTCAGCTAGCAGTGGAGTGGCTCGATGAGATGATATGTGGTCGCAGGTAGAACTTAACTTTTGGTATTTGTATGGTGTGCTATTGTTTAAATTCGCCTTTTGACAGTACGGTAGAATTCAACCATTAGGCTTGTATTTTTGACCTTTCCCCCGAAAACAGTAATACCCTGAATTAGAGTCCTCCGTTATAATAAAACGACAGGAGGACTACATGGTTCGCAAGAGGTACACTGAGGAACAA
>CAZDHX010000033.1:0-10377 GCA_964505425.1 uncultured Dehalococcoidales bacterium
AGGATTGTTGAAGCCCATGGGGGCAAGATATGGGTGGAGAGTCCCTGTTCTGAGACTAATAAGGGGAGTAAATTTAGCTTTACCCTGCCCAAGCCGGGCAAAACTAAGAGGAGATAGGCCGATGAAAGCAGGAACAAACCTGGAGAAAATACTGGAGAGCGGGAGGTTTGCCGTTACCGCTGAAGCCGGCCCTCCCAAAGGCACCAGTGCCGCGGTGATACAGAAAAAAGGCGAGCTACTCCGTAACTGCTGCGATGCCGTCAATGTAACCGACAACCAGACGGCTATCGTGCGTATGTCCAGTCTGGCTGGCTGCGTGCTCCTGAAGCAGGTGGGCGTTGAGCCGGTGATGCAGATGGTGGTCAGGGACCGGAACCGGCTGGCACTTCAAAGTGATATACTGGGCGCCGTAGCCATGGGCATCGGCAATTTTCTCTGTCTTTCTGGTGACCATCAGAAGTTTGGTAACCATCCTACAGCCAAGGGTGTCTTTGATATTGATTCCATTCAGCTAATTCAGATGTTGAAGAAGATGCGGGATGAGAAGAAATTTCTCTGTGGTGATGAAATATCTGGAGAAGCTCCGATTTTTATCGGTGCGGTGGCTAATCCCTTCGCTGACCCCTTTGAATTCAGGGTGAAAAGACTAGCGAAGAAGGTTAAAGCCGGAGCTGACTTTATCCAGACCCAGGCGGTCTATGATGTCCCCAAATTCGCTAAATTTATGGAGATGGTTTGCGAGCGGGGTCTGGATAAGCAGGTACACATCCTAGCCGGGGTTATACCCATCCGGGCCGTAGGTATGGCGCGTTATATGAGAGACTATGTTTCCGGGGTAAGTGTGCCTGATGAAATCATTACCAGGCTGGAACAGGCAGAAAAGGCCAAGGATGAAGGGGTAAAAATAATTCTGGAGATTATTGAGCAAGTAAAAGAGATACCCGGAGTACATGGCATACATATTATGGCAGTGGGCTGGGAGGAAATAGTCCCAGAGATAGTGGGACGGGCTGGACTTGTGCCGCGACCCATATTATAATGACCGCAGTAATTTAGAAAGAACTAAATCCATAACTATTAGGGGGGAATATGCCAGGCAAGATATTGGTTGTTGATGATGACCCTGACATTTTAGATGCGGTGACGATGATACTTGAGTCTCGGGGCTATCAAGTGGTCACCGCTCGTGATGGCATAGAGGGCTTGGCGACTCTTAAGGCAGAAAATCCAGACCTGATGATGCTTGACCTGATGATGCCTAAAATGGACGGCTTTGCCGTATGCAAGGAGCTTCAGGACCCGAGGTGGGCAAAGTACAGGAGTATACCTATATTAATCCTGACCTCGGTAAGAGAGGAAGCCAGTCGGCGGCGCTATGAGCTGGAAACCGGGCTCGAGCTTGATGTGGATGATTATATTGAGAAACCTATGTCTCCCGATGTCCTGTTGGAAAGGGTAAGCACACTCATTAAAAAGAAAAAGTCCTGATATCATCCGGGTAGGCTGATTACTTAAGGAGGCTAGTCTAAATGGAAAGGAAAGCCAAAATCCTGCTTGTTGATGATGATGCCGATTTCGTTGAGTCGACTAAGATCGTTCTGGAAAGTAAACCTTATGAGGTAATCGTCGCGGTTAACGGTGACGAAGGTTTGCGCAAGGCAAGGGAGGAAAAACCTGATTTAATTCTTCTTGATATAATCATGCCGGTGGAGGATGGCTTTATGGCTGCGGAGCAGCTCAAGAAGGACCCAAAACTAGCCAAGATTCCGGTGCTGATGCTTACCAGCTATGCGTCCAAGGGAGCAGGGACATCTATTCCACGTGGCCAGGGCTATGAACTAGAGGCTGAAGATTATATTGATAAGCCGGTAAGTCCCAAGGATTTACTCGCCATAGTGGAAAAACACCTGAAAAAGGCTGGCTTTTAATGCTGTGCGGATTTTGGCCCGCACTAGAAGGCAATAAAGGACGAATGAGGCTGGATATCGTTGAAGATATCCAGCCTTTTTATTGTGACTACACAAAATGAGTATATGTTAAGAGCAGGCTCAAACCTTCGTCAGTCACCCGCTGCCACTTGTTTTTAGGCGTGTTTTCCGCTTACTTCGACTGCACGAAGCAAGTAACCATTGCACGAAAGCCTCTTTTGTGACCTGAGCCACAAGATAAGCGAATATTAATCGACAACGGCGGCAAACTCGTCGGGCTTGAAGACGGTGATAGGTAGTTCCTCCTCCAGGTCCCTCCCCGGCAGATAACCGAACGATTCCTGGACCGCCCCACCCGTTTTCAGGGCAACCGCCCAGAGCGGGATATCGACCGGGCACACATCGGCGCATAAACCGCATCCTGTGCAGGTCAGGCTTACATGGAATAATCTTACTAGCTGATAAAATATCGGGGCGGGCAGAACTTGCCCGTATCCATTTCTCTCCAGCTCTGTTTCGTAGTAGTTTGGCTCATGCTCATCGCCCCCGGAGTCGAAGAAACACACATGGCAGTAACAGGCAGGACAGACTTTACTGCAATTACGACAACCTATGCATTTCTCAAAGAGCTTCTGTACATCAAAGCCATCCTTGACGCCGAGCTCGTCAAACAGCGCTTGCTTCTTCGCTTGTTTCTTAGTCCGAAAGCCGTCAATTATTTCAGATTCGACCTCTTCCCCACTGGTGTCTTCGCCAAAGCCGTTGGCAAACTCTTCGCCCTTTTTCGTATTTAGGTGTATCAGGCATTGTTTGGTGGCATCTTTCCCAATCAAAGCAAAAGTAATGTCGGCGTTATAAGGCACGAAGTGCTCACAGGCGGCACAGGCGGGTCTTATGTCGGGGGCAATCTCGGCCTTTTTAGCCGCCTCCCAGTATGAGGGCAGTTTTTCCTCGATGTTCCCGTTGACGGACGTTTCCAGCGGATAGACCCCGCCGCAGGTTGAGCTTATCAATAAGAGGTTGTCCAGGCTTCCCTGGCTTCGCTTTATAAGTTCGGTGAGCGCCCTTAGTTCGCAGGGTCTTACCACGGCGGCGATGGGTTTGGCGGCGGGTTCCACCAGGGTAAGACGGGAAAGCACCTTGGCGGCGCTGGCTGGCATCAACGGGAAAAATGGCCTGGCCTCTTCGAGCGCCGCCGGGTCGGTGATGAGCGAATAGGCTACCCCACCACTTTCCCCCACTTTTTTGAGGGTAAAAACGCCCTTGACCTTGCCGCTTTCCAGCAGGAAATTGAGGAACTTCAGCAAACATTCCTCGGTGCCTTTGTCCAACTTCAACGCCTTGGGCATCTTTAAGCCTCCTGTTTGGCGGAGGTCTCTCCGTAAGACTGCTCCACTTCTTCGAACTCCTTCTCTTCATAAACCCTTAGGGGCAGCGGTTCCTCGCGGCTCCTGCCGGGCACATAGTCGAATTCCTTCTGGTTTTGGTTGCCCACCAGGCTGAAGACCTGGGCTACCGGGATGGCGGTAGGGCAGGCGTCTTCGCAGGCTCCGCAGGATACACAGGATAGGGACATGTGCAGCATGCGCCCGATGTGGAAGAGGATGGTTTCGGGCGGGAGTCTCAGTCCGCCGGCCATTTCGGCTCTCTTCAGGTAGTCTTCAAAGGCGAATTTCATATCAGGTGAATCGAAGAGACACTGCCGGCAGTAGCATATCGGACAGACCCGCATACAATTGTGGCAGTTTATGCACCGGCTGAAGGTATTAAGCAGGTTATCCAGTCCCGTAACCTTGGGCTTGAATTCCTCCATGAATTTCTGGCGTCTCTCTTTTCTCTTCTCGGTCAGGGAGTTTACCGTTTGTTCCCAGCCCGATATATCCGCTTCCGCGGAAGTGCCGAGACAGTCCAGGATGCTCTCGCCCTTCGGGCTATGAGGAATGAGTAAAATGCCGCCCTTGGCTCCCGCTATTCCTATATGCAGGTCTTCGGCACCGGTAGCCGAGAATTTATCGCATATCTGGCAGATTGGCCGTAAGCTCTCGCTGGCCTCTCCCTTCTGGACCTTGGCGAATGCCTCCTCGGCTTTCTTGGGGTCTTTAGCCCAATCAGCCAGCGGTAACGCTCCGGGGCAATCGATGGTAATAAGATATACGTTATCAAGGTCCACCTGCCCCAGTTTGAGTAGCTCGACGGTGGCTCTAGCTTCGCAGGGTCGCACGATGGCGGCTATCTTTTTCTTTCCCTTGCCGTGTCCGGTGAGGCTGGAAATGGCTTTAGCTCCCTGAACGGGCATAACCGGGGGTAGGGGGTAGGCATTTTTGAGGAGCGACTCGTCTCGAATCAATAGATAACTGAATGAATCGGTCCCTGGTGCCCTGGCGGGTATGAGAACGGCATCAAAACAATCCTTGCCGATTGCCTGTTGCAGGAAGGCAACCACCTTTTCTCTTACCTCGCCTTCTGCGGAGAAAAGCGCACCTTTTACCGTGGAAACCATATTAACACCTCAGTAATACGCTCCAATTATTTTGCCTATCGCAATACCTCTTTAAGCTCCTGGTAAATCTGGGGGAAGGTAAAATGCTTCAACTTGGCGGCGCCGGAGGGACAGGCGGCGGCACAGTTACCGCAGCCATGACACAGGACCTCGTTCACCACCGATATTCTCTTGGTTTCATCGAAGGTAATAGCGCTGTAGGGGCAAACATCGAGACAGGTTTTACATCCGGTACAGAAGCTTTCCGATATCTCGGATACCCTGACCTCCAGCTCCAGCTTCTTCCCCGGAACCAGTGCCGAAAGTATCTTGCCGGCGGCCGCTTCCGATTGGACTATCGACTCGGCGATACTCTGGGGGCCACGGGCACAGCCGATAACGAATACTCCCTCTACGGCGGAGGCTATCGGGCCGAGTAACTGGTGCTCTTCGACGAGGAACCCCTTGTCGTCTTGAGGAATGTTGAGCATTTCGGCGAATCTCTTAGTATCGCTGCCCGCCTCCATCGCTGGCAGGAGGATTACCATATCCACCGCCAGCTCGCCCTGCTTGCCGGTCTCCGTTTCGTATTTGATGGTGGGGCCTTTTCCGTTTCCGCGAACCTCAGTCTTTACCGAGCGGACATATTCAGCGCCCAAACCCTTGGTATCTTCGTAGAACTTCTGGAAGGACTTGCCCGGAATACACAGGTCGGAGTAGAAATGAGATACCTTGACTTGCGGTAGTTGGGATTTAAGCATATGGTCGAATTTGAACGAATAGGCGCAACATACCTTGGAACAGTAGCCTTTCTCTTCCCGTCCGGCGCAGTGAATAATAGCCACCGATTGGGGAGGCTTACCGTTTTTGAGGAGGATCTTGCCGCCGGTGGGCCCTTCGGGGATATTCATCTCCTCGAACTCTAAACTGGTGTAAACATTGTCTATTTTTCCGTAGCTATATCGAGGCAGCCCGCTGAGGTCAAAAAGCTCGAAGCCGGTAGCCAGTATCACCGCCCCGACGTTGAAGTCGAGCTCTTTGTCTTCAGTGTCCTCCGCCTTCTTTACCACTTTTACTTCGAAGTTCCCCAGGAAGCCTAAAATCTGCTCTACCTCACTTTCGGTGAGCACCTCGATATTCTTATTGTCGAGGAGGCTCTTTACCTCCCGTGTTATCAGGTTTGAGCCGGACTCCATATTGACGAAGAGCTTGCTCAGGTTCTTCACCTTACCGCCCAGCGAGGAGGTTTTCTCTACCAGATAGACTTTCCTATTTGGTGCCGCCAGCAGTTGGCTGGCTTTGATTCCGGCAATACCGCCGCCGATTACCAGCACGTCGGGATTGCACTCTATCTCCTTGTTCTTGAGGGGGTTATGATAGCCGACTCTGCTGATGGCGGCTCTTATTTGTCTTATCGCCTTGTCCGTGGCTTCTTCTCCATCCGGTGTGACCCAGGCGCACTGTTCGCGTATATTGGCCAGCTGGAATAGTTGTGGGTTGAGCCCCGCCTTTTGACACACGTTCATGAAGGTAATTTCGTGCTGCTTGGGCGAGCAGGCCGCCACCACTATGTGCGTTAGGTTATGTTCTTCGATAGATTTCTTGAGGAATTCCTGACCGTCCCCGGAGCATAAAAGTTTATACTTCTCGACAACCTCTACATCTTTGAGGGGAGCAACCGCAGCGAGTACCTTGTCAATATCCACCTTCTCGGCGATGTTAGTGCCGCATTCGCATACATATACCCCTATTCTCTTGGCCACTTTTTAACCTCTATTTTGATAATGAAAGTATTCTTCCTGCCGTCGCCTCCGCCTCGGCTACCGTCTCGGCAATATCCTTGGGACCCTGGGCACAGCCGGCAATAAATATGCCGTCCTGCGCGGTGGCTATAGAACTGAGGTCTGGTTCCTTCTCGCTGAAGAAGCCGTCCTGGCCTTGCTGGATATTCAGAATCCCGGCCAGTTTCGCTGAGTCGGACCCTGGCTCCAGGGCGGGGTTGAGAATGACCATCTCCGCGGTCAGGGTCTTCTCCTTGCCATCCTCGGTCTTGTAGTTAACAGCTAGCTCCTTACCCGACTGGGTAACCCCGGTTACCGTAGCCCGAATGAAATCAACCCCGCTCTCCTTTACCTCCTGGTAAAACTTCTGGTAGTCTTTACCGGGAATACAGAGGTCGGAGTAAAAGTGGGTTATCTTCACCTCGGGCAGTTTTTTCTTAATGAAGTGAGAGAGTTTGAGAGAGGCCATACAGCATACCGAGGAGCAATAGCCTTTCTTTTCCCGCCCCACGCAGTGGATGATAGCAACCGACTTTGGCGGCTGGCCGCTCTGAAGAGTAATCTGCCCCTGAGTAGGCCCGTTGGAGGCGCATATCCTTTCTATCTCCATGGCGGAGTAGACATCAGCGAGTTTCTTATAGCCGTACTGAGTGGTCTGAGCAACGTCGAATGATTCGAATCCGGTAGCGACGACGATGGCGCCGACCTTAAGCTCGAGCTCCTCGTCCTTCTGGCTATAGTCAATAGCCTCAAACATACAAGCTTCCTGGCAGGCCTTACATTCCTTCCCCTTGAAGCGCAGGCAGTTCTCGGTATCGATGACGGGGACGTTGGGCAGGGCTCCAGGGCAGGGGATGAATATTGCCTTCCTCTTGGCCAGACTTTCCTCAAATTCGTTGTCCACCTCTACCGGACAGGGGTCAAAGCAAGCGTTGCAGCCGATGCAATTGTCCAGGACAACGTAGCTCGCCTTTTTCTTGATTTTCACCGAAAAGTCGCCAAGGGAGCCGCTAACGGATTCAACCTGGCTGAGTCTTAGCAGTTCAATATTTTCGTCGGCTAATAACTCTTGCTGTTTGGGCGCTATCATACAGGTGGCACAATCCATGTTGGGGAAAACTTCTTCGAACTTTATTACATTACCGCCGATGTATGAAGTCTTTTCAACAAGGTATACCTTCCGCCCCGACTTGGCGAGTAGCAGGCTTGTCTCAATGCCAGCGATACCGCCCCCGATAACCAGTACCGGGATATTCTTTCCTTTGTTAGTCATCTCGCTCCCACCATTTACAGTGAAATCTTTGTCTTCATGGGGTTAGGCCCCATTTCCTTAATCCGATTGGTAAATTCGGTAGCTACTTCTTTGAATCTTTGTCCTTCCGATGCCGATACCCAGGCAAGCATGAGCCTATCCGACTCCAGCCCTAGAGTTTCAACGGTTTTCTTCAAAAGGGCAAATCGGCGGCGGGCGTAATAGTTGCCCTCTCTGTAGTGGCAGTCGCCGGGATGGCATCCGGCAACGAGCACACCATCGGCTCCATGCAGGAACGCGGTAGCCACCAGAACCGGGTCAACTCTACCAGAGCACATCACCCTGATAACGGAGAGGGCTGAAGGCACTTCTAGCTTTGTTGCCCCGGCCAGGTCGGCGCCGGCATAGGAGCACCAATTGCAAAGGAAGCCAACTATTCTGGGGGTGAATCCTTCCTCCATAAAACCTCCGGACTAAAACTGGATTTGCGCCTTGTGTTTCCCCCCGCCTTCGTCTACGCAAAAAAGTAGCGTCTTCTTCATCTTGCCGCACCATGCTTCGACGTCCTTGGGGAAAGACTCGCAGTCAGCCAGAACCTCTACGGTGTCTCCCGGAGGAATGTCTTTAGCCATTGTCGCCAGCTTGAGCACCGGCTGCGGGCATTTGAGCCCCAAAACATCCAGGGTATGTACTGCCATAATTGCCTCCTTAATTATCCTGGCGTTTACTAGCTATTTTAGAAGGAGAAGGTTATAGTGGCATCGGAAATCGAGGCTATAAACGTAGTGGCACCTACAATTTCCACGCCCTCTCTGAAATCCTCAGGTTTAAGGTCCTTGTTCTCCAGCGCCAGCTCACAGACGTAAATCTTGCCGCCCAGTGAGCGTATGCCATCGTACAGTTCTACGATGTTGGGCAGACCCTTGCCTGAGATTTTCTCCAGTTCTCCTTTCACCATAGTAGGGGCGCCACCGGGGCAGCAGAATATGGTTACATCATCCCCGCTTGCCGCCGCGCTGGAGCCTAGAATCATGGGTGGGTAAATGTTGGGTGGTGCCGAACCATTGACGGTGATTGCTACTTTGGCCATATAAAACCTCCTTTTAAAAAATCCTTTTTTATGACCAGGCAGAGGGCAGGGCAAACCTGTCCCTCAGGCGACTTTCGCCTCTTGCCGACTATCGCTTTCTCTGGATAGGCTCCTGGTAATTGGATTGGGGCCCAGCTCTCTTATGGTCTGCGTGAAACTTTTCACTGTTTCCGCTATCTTTGGAGCTTCAGAGGCCGCTATCCACTCTAATCTGAGTCTGTCCTTACCGATACCGACGGCTTCCAGGAAAGGAAGCAGTCCCGTGATTTTCCTTCGGGCATTCAAGTTTCCTTTCTGGTAGTGGCAGTCTCCAGGGTGACAGCCGCAAACCAGAACGCCATCAGCACCGGCAATAAATGCTTTCAGTATTAGTCTTTCATCAATCCTGCCGGAGCACATCACCCTTATCACTCTCACATTGGGAGGATATTTTAGGCGGGAGGTGCCGGCTAAGTCAGCACCAGCGTAGGAGCACCAGTTGCACAGGAACCCGACTATTTTTGGCTCAAACTCGCCCATTATCACACTTCTTGGGCACAAAATTATAGCTTGCTTGTTTGGTGACGGGATGTGGTAAAATTGGGGAACCAAATAGCGCCAGCCAAGGGCATAATACCCTATGGGGGTATGGCATGTCAATAGTTAGATTAAAAGATTAAGTGAGAGGTGAAATGGTCGAAGAACCAGTATCTAAAGAAATATTAAAACAGCGCCTAAAAAGGGTAGAGGGCCAGATTCGCGGTATCCAGAAGATGATTGAAAGTGGTCGCGATTGTGAAGCTATTATTACCCAGTTAGCGGCAGTACGCTCGGCTATCGAGGGTATTGCCGGTATTATGTTGAAAAACTACATGAAGATTTGCTTCGAAGGTGAGACGCCGCCTGAATGTGTCGATGTCGAGTCTCTGGCCCGGGCTATCGCCATCTGGGGCAGGGTGCATACCGGCGATTAGTAAGCTGAACAATCCGCTAATTTATAACAGTGATTCCTTAATTGTAGCCCTAATCTGTTCGGTGGTAATGTTTTCAATGCTGATGGCCTCACTAGGGCAGGTAGCGCTGCATATCCCGCCTCGTTTGCACTTAAGGCTATCTACGGCGGCTACCCGCCTACCGTTGGATTCCATCATCTTGATGGCATCATACGGGCATACGGCAGCACAAACGCCGCAACCGCTGCACAAATCCTGGTTGATTGAAATTACCGGTATCTCAGACTGAAGCCCCAGCACCACACAAGCCTTACAGCTCTGGCACGGGCCACAGCAGAGACACCTTCTGGCTTCGGCCACCACTTCCTCCAGACTGTATCCCTTCTCAAAAGGCTCAAAATTCAGTCTCTCTTCAGCTGCCGACCATAACACATCAGGCTGAAGCTTGTATTCCAAGCGCTTGGGGAAAGCGGCATCCTCATACTCTTTCTCTCTGCCCGCTTTCAGGTCCTCACCCCTCAGGTAGCGGTCTATAGACTCGGCAGCGATTACGCCGTCTCTCATTGCTTCGGCAGCAAAGCCCACCCGTCTCACATCACCCCCGATGAAAACCCCCTCCTGTTGCTGGCTCATCATGGTAAGCTGGTCAACATTAAGCCGGCCGGTTTCATCCAGTAAGCCCTCCTGTCGGAAGAATGTCCGCTCTGTCCCCTGCCCGATGGTAATCAGCAGCACATCCCCCTCAAGATAGACGATATCGCGTCGGTCAAACTTGGGATTGAACCCCTTGTCATCGAAGACCGAGGTGCAGCGAGGGCATTTTATCGCCTTAAATCTTCCCTGCTCTCCGACAATTTCCTCCACCCCTCGGCTATAATTTATCATTATGCCTTCTTCTACAGCACCTTCAATTTC
>CAZDHX010000034.1:0-8432 GCA_964505425.1 uncultured Dehalococcoidales bacterium
ATTGAGGGCTATCTGTATGGGACGAAGACGTTGTGGGCTGTTACTCATGTTATTGGGGACTAGAATCCAAGCGGGAGGCTAAGGCAGTGAAGAAAAAAAGCATCGGCGTGGGGTTAGTGGGGTTGGGGGTTGTTGGCGGTGGGGTAGCTAAGGTTTTGACTGGTAAGGCAGCAGTCTTGGCTGAGCAGGCAGGTTGCCCCCTTGTTCTCAAAAGGGTGAAGGTCCTGGAGGCGGACTTAGCCAGGCCGCTGGCAAAAGAGCTGGGCCTTAAGCTTTTTACCACCGGTGTTGATGAGTTCTTCAGCGAGCCTGATATAGATATTGTCGTTGAGGCTATCGGGGGTGAGACGCCAGCCGTGGATTATTTGAAACGGGCAATAACTAGCGGCAAGCATGTGGTTACCTCAAATAAGGAGGTTATAGCCAAGCATGGTGCGGAGCTATTTGCTCTCGCTCAGCAGCAGGGGGTTGGCGTACACTATGAGGCTAGTGTTGGCGGTGGCATTCCCTTAATCTCCCCCTTTCAGCATGACCTAGTGGCTAACAGGATAAGCGGTATTTACGCAATAATAAATGGGACGACTAATTATATTCTTACCCGGATGGCGAGAGAGGGTGTTGATTTCCCTTCGGCGCTTAAGAGAGCCCAGGAGTTGGGTTATGCCGAGGCTGACCCCAAAAATGATATCGAGGGGATTGATGCTACCTATAAGCTGGCTATCCTTGCCTCCCTGGCCTTTCATCATCAAATTTCACCTAAGGACATCCATTGCGAGGGCATCTCTCGACTGGATAGCCTTGACTTCAAATATGCCCGCGAGCTGGGCTATGCCATAAAGCTGCTGGCTATAGGCAAGCAGGATGATAATCTGATTGAGGTGCGGGTCCATCCCGTTTTTATCCCCGAGGAGTCCCTGCTGGCTAAGGTTGACGGCGTCTATAACGGGATTCTGGTTGAGGGTGACCTGGTGGGGAGGGTACTTTTCTATGGCGAGGGAGCCGGCGCCCTGCCGACGAGCAGTGCCGTTATCGCTGATGTGGTATCAGCCGCCTGGGATATTGTTACCGGCGCCGGTAGCCGGGCAAGGTGGCGATTGGAGCCGGGTAAAAAGATTAAGCCGATGGCTGAGCTTGAGACCAGATATTACCTGAGGCTGAACGTTGCTGACCAGCCTGGGGTGCTGGCTAAGGTGGCCGAGGTTCTTGGCGGGCATAAAATCAGCATCTCCTCGGTTATTCAGAAGGCGGTGGATAGCGTGGCGCAGACGGCGGAGATTGTTATTATGACCCACCCGGCGAAAGAGGCCGCCATGCAGAAGGCTCTTGGTGAGGTTGAGCACCTGGCGGTGGTTAAGGCGATAAGTAATTTTATTCGGGTGGAAGCTTAGGGGGACGCCCCACCCGTTTTATATCTATTCCCACCCACCGCCCTTAAGTGGAAGGGGAACTCCCTAATAGAAGGGGTAAAATAGAGGGAGTTTAAGAGGGACGAAGTCCCTCTTCAGAAAAAATCTTCCCCCTCTCCTTTGAAGGAGAGGGGGATAAAGGGGGAGAGGTAGAAAGATACGAATGAAAACCGGCGTTTTAGTTAAATATAGAGACTTTCTTCCCCTCACGTCCAAAACGCCTATATTCTCGTTAGGCGAGGGTGATACCCCGTTGGTAAAGTGTGACCGATTGGCCAGTGAGGTCGGTTGTAAGGAACTGTATTTTAAGCTTGAGGGGTGTAACCCTACCGGTTCCTTTAAGGACAGGGGGATGGTGGTGGCGGTGGCTAAGGCTGTGGAGGAAGGCAGTCAGGCACTCATGTGCGCCTCCACCGGCAATACCAGCGCCTCAGCCGCCGCCTATGCCGCCTGCCGGGGGCTGAGGGCGATTATCGTTATCCCTAAAGGCAAGATTGCCCTGGGCAAGATGGCTCAGGCGATTGTCTATCGGGCTACAATCGTGGCTATTGACGGCAATTTTGACCAGGCGCTGAAGATAGTGCGCGCGCTTACCGAAAAGCACCCCATTACCCTGGTGAACTCGCTTAACCCCAACCGCATAGAGGGGCAGAAGACGGCTGCCTTTGAGATTATTGACGTTCTGGGCGATGCCCCGGACTATCTTTTTATCCCGGTGGGCAATGCCGGCAATATTACCGCCTACTGGAAAGGCTTTGTGGAATACCACAAGGCTGGTAAGGCAAAAAAGAAACCTAAAATGATGGGCTTTCAGGCGGAGGGGGCGGCTCCCATCGTTCGTGGGCATGCTATTGACAAGCCGGAGACCATCGCCTCGGCGATAAGGATTGGCAACCCGGCGAGCTGGCGGAGGGCGGAAGCCGCCAGGGATGAGTCCAGCGGGGTTATTGATATGGTCAGCGATGAGGAGATTCTGGCTGCCCAGAGGCTTATGGCGACCAAAGCCGGCGTCTTCGGTGAGCCGGCGTCAGCCGCTTCTCTAGCCGGATTAGTGAAGCTTTCCCCCGAGATGGACTTCTCCCGAAGCCGGATAGTCTGTGTGGTAACCGGCACCGGACTTAAGGATACCGAGACGGCAGTAAGGGACGCCGAGCCCTTTCTTGAGCTACCAGCTGATTTAGCCAGTGTGGAGAAGGCTCTGGGATTGAGCTGAAGGAGGTTCAGGTGATTGACGAAAGCGGGATTAAGGCGGCGGTAACTTCTATCATTAAGGCGATTGGGGAAGACCCGGCGCGGGAGGGCTTGAAGAATACCCCCAGACGGGTGGCGGAAATGTATGCCGAGCTCTTTGCTGGGCTTAGCATGGACCCCGGGCAAGAGTTGACCGTGGGCTTTGAGGAGGGGCACCGGGAGATGGTAATCTTAAGGGATATTCCCTTTTATTCCATGTGCGAGCATCACCTCTTGCCCTTCTACGGCACGGTTCATGTCGGTTATGTGCCTAACGCCAGCGGGCGTGTTGTCGGGGGGAGCAAGCTGGCTCGGGTGGTGGAAATCTTTGCCAAGCGCCCTCAGATTCAGGAGAGGATGACTACCCAGATTGCCGATGCTATCGTTGATGGGCTCAAGCCCGATGGGGTGGGGGTGATTGTCCAGGCGGAGCACATGTGTATGATTATGCGGGGCATCAAAAAGCCGGGAAGCGCTATCGTTACCTCAGCCCTGAGGGGTGCCTTTCGACACAGAACGGCAACCAGGGCTGAGTTTTTCGCGCTGCTTCAGGGTAAATAACAAATTAAGAAGGAGAAAACAGTGGCTAAAGTATTGATTGTCTATGATTCACGAACGGGAAATACGGAGAAGATGGCCAAGGCAGTTGAGCAAGGAGCAAGCAAGGCTGGTGCTGATGTGCGTCTGAAGAAGGTGGCTGAAGCTGAGTTGAGCGATTTAGAGTGGGCGGATGGCATAATCCTTGGCTCGCCAAACTACTTCGGTGCTATGTCTGCCAAGATGAAAGAGTTTGTAGAAAAATCGATTGAACTCTATGGGGAGGGAAAGCTGAAGAATAAGGTGGGCGCTGTTTTCACCTCGGCGAGTGGTGCGGGCACCGGCTCTGAAGTGGCTGCTCTGTCAATGCTCACAGCCATGTTTGCCCATGAGATGATAATTGTTGGCGCTGCGGGGAGGGAACCAGGGCGGTCAGGTACGTATGGAGTTATAGCTGATAACCTTGCCACTGTTGGCTCACCTGATGAAAAGATGCTCGATAATTGCAAGAGGTTGGGCACGCAGGTGGCCGATGTAGCCCAAAAATTAGCCTGACGGGTAGTTTACTATTAAATAAAAGGAAACAAAAGGCGGGTGGCGCTTTCTAGTCTGAGGAGGGGATTGGCCTTGGTTCCTGAAGTTGCATCTCCTCGCCACAGCAGGTTGGCGTGCCCTTCCCCGCTTTGGTGCATAGTATCTCGCTGCCGCACTTGGCACAGCGATATCTCTTGCCCAGTTGACTTGGCATTATTTCTTCATCTCCATGGGTTGGCCGCAGCAATGGATGGTGCCTTCGCCTCCCTGGGTAACGATAAACTCGGCGCCGCACTTGGCGCAGCCGTATTTCTTGCCTATCTGGTTTGCCATCTCATGCTACCTTTCTACGGTTTAGTTTACTGCCATTGAGGGCGGCTGTCAAAGCGTTTTACTCGCCCATAATCTGGACGACGATTTGTCTTGACCTTGGTCTGTTGTCAAAGTCCACCACCACTATTTGCTGCCAGGTGCCCAGAGCCAGCTTCTTATCACTGAAGGGGATTACCAGCGACGCTCCCAGCAGCGAGGCACGGACGTGGGAGTGCCCGTTGCCATCGCCCCAAGCGCGGTCATGCTTATACTCAATGTCTCGGGGGATATTTCGCTCCCACATAGCCTTAAAATCAGCGAGCAAGCCCGATTCATATTCAATAGTAGATACGCCGGCGGTGGAGCCGGAGACAAAGAGGGTAACTGTGCCGTTTTTTATATCGGTTTTAGCTAGCTGCTCTTGTACCTCTGGGGTAATGTCAATGATATCGCAGTTCCCCTTACTTTCCAGGCTGATTCTTTTGGTTGCTATCATTATTCTATCTCACCCCCTTAATTCGTCCCACAGGACATCATTTAAGTCAAATACCGGTCCGTCCCCGCAGACCTGTTTTAGCCCATTTTTGGTCTTTACCGTGCAGCCGTAGCAGACGCCGAGCCCACACCCCATCCTCACCTCCATAGAAATCTGGACTGACTTTTCCTTTAAGAGCTTTTGGGCAGCCATGCTCTGGTACATTGATGGCGGTCCGCAGGCAAAGATTTGGTCTGCCCCGTCGATATAGTCGGGCAGAATATCAGTTACCAAGCCCCTTTTGCCGGCGCTTCCATCCTCGGTGGCAGTGATAAGCCTGACTTTTGAGGGGAGGAGGTTTTTGGGGTAAAGCTCAGCGGCAGTTTTCGCTCCTAATAGCAGCCTTACTGGGCACCCCGCCTTTGTGGCTTTTCGTGCCAGAAAGACCAGCGGGGCGATGCCAATGCCCCCCGCCACCAGAAGCAGATTTTGTGAGCCGGGATGAATAGAAAAGCCGTTGCCCAGCGGACCGAGGAGGTCAAGGCTGTTGCCGGACTGCCGTTGCAACAGCCAGTGAGTGCCCTTCCCCACCACGTTGAATAGCAGGGCGAGCTTCTTATCATCTATCTGGTGGATGCTGAATGGTCGGCGCAGTTGAAACTCCTCCCCATCCCCGCAGCGTACCATGACGAATTGCCCCGGCTGGGCTTGAGAGGCTACGAGCGGGGATTCCAGCCACATAAGGTGGACTTGTGGCATAAGCTCATTATTTGCCGTAACGTGAGCAGTCTCTTGCCTCAATCTGCTTACTTCCTCCGATACTCCGGCAGTGGCTTGACGCTATAGATATGGCTCCCGCTGAGGAGCACCTTTAGAGCCGCCTGGATGGTATCAAGGGAGGTGAAGCAGGGGATTCGTCTCTCAGCAGCCACCCGGCGGATGCGGAAGCCGTCTTTTAGGGCAGTGCGACCGCCGGTGATGGTGTTGACGATGCCATTCACCGTATTGTCGGTGATAATGTCAATGACGTTGGGGTGTCCCTCGCTCAACTTCTTGGGTATCATTGTTACCGGCAGGCCGGCGGACTCAATCGCCTTTGCCGTGCCCTCGGTGGCATAGAGCTTATGGCCTATCTCGGCAAACCCCTTGATTATGGGTAGTGCCTCCGGCTTATCCCGGTCGGCGATGCTGAAGAGTATCGCTCCCTCGGGCAGAAGCATTAGTCCCGCGGCTTGAAGCGCCTTGGCTAAGGCGGCGTCATAGCTATGGTCAATCCCCATTACCTCCCCGGTGGACTTCATCTCCGGTCCGAGGTAGGTGTCAACACCAGCCAGCTTTGACATGGAGAATACTGGAGCTTTAATCCCGACCAGCCTTTGCTTTTCATGTAGCCCGGTGCTATAGCCCTGCTCCTGGAGAGTCTTGCCCAGCATGACCTTGGTGGCTACCTTGACCATGGGCACGCCGGTGACCTTGGAGATGAAGGGGATGGTGCGGCTGGCACGGGGGTTTAGCTCTAATACATAGACTGCCGAGCCTTTATCGCCGTCAGGCATGATAACGAACTGGATGTTCATCAGACCCTTAATCTTGAGTTCCAGCCCTATCCTGACGGTATACTCAACGAGGGTTTTTATCTCGGCTTCAGTCAGGTCTATCGGGGGATAGACCGCCATTGAGTCCCCGCTATGGACTCCCGCCCGCTCAATATGCTCCATTATTCCCGGGATGAGGACGTCACTGCCATCGGCGATGGCGTCAACCTCTACCTCTTTACCCTGCAGGTACTTATCAATGAGGAAGGGGTGCTTGGTATCCAGCTCCATAGCCGCTTTCGCCAGGCGCTTCAGCTCTCTTGGGTTGTGAACTATCTCCATGGCTCTGCCGCCGAGGACATAGCTGGGGCGAACCAGGACTGGGTAGCCGATGAGCTCGGCCACCTTGATGGCTTCATCTAACGAGGTTACGCCGGCTCCCGGCGGCTGGGGGATGCCTAACTCGCTGAGGAACTGCTCAAAGCGGCGCCTGTCCTCAGCCAGGTCAATGGCTTCAGCGCTGGAGCCAAGTAGAGGCATCCCGCTGCGAGACAGGGGTTCAGCCAGGTTTATCGCCGTCTGACCGCCAAACTGGACTATGGACGGCGGGGCATCGCCGTTTCCATGCTCGTTCTCTAGGATATCGCGCAGGCTCTCCTCGTCCAGGGCTTCAAAGTAGAGGCGGTCGCTGGTGTCAAAATCGGTGGAGACCGTCTCTGGGTTTGAGTTCGCCATAATGGCTTTATAGCCGGATTCCTCCAGCGCCCAGGCGGAGTGGACGCTGCAGTAGTCAAATTCAATCCCCTGCCCGATGCGGATGGGGCCGCTGCCGATGACCACCGCCTTATTTTCTTTGATGGGCTGAGCCTCATTCTCCTGCTCGTAGGTGCTATAGAAATAGGGGGTGGCGGCGTCAAACTCGGCGGCGCAGGTATCCACCATCTTATAGACGGGGCGGATATTCCATTCGTGGCGCTGTTGTCTTACCTGCTCGGGGAGGCGGTCAGCCAGAGTCCCAATCTGCTCATCGGAGAAGCCCAGCCGCTTTGCCTGCCATATAAGCTCGGGGGTCAGCGTCTCGGAAAGTAGTTGTTTTTCCATATCTATAATATTCTTGAGCTTGGTGGTAAACCAGAGGTCAATCTTGGTGCGCTCGGATAGGGCTTCCGGGGTGAGCCGCCGCCTCAGTGCCGCCATCAATGCCCACAGTCTCAGGTCACTGGGGTGGAGGGGATAAGAATCAATGCTTTCCCCCACCCTCCATTTCGGGTCTTCCCACAATAGAGACCTTCGCCCGAACTCAAGGGAGCGCACTGCCTTCTGCAGGGCGGCTTCAAAGCACCGGTCAATGGCCATTACCTCGCCGGTGGCTTTCATCTGGGTGCCGATAACCCTGTCGCCGGAGGCAAACTTATCAAACGGCCAACGAGGAATCTTGACCACCAGATAGTCAAGCGCCGGCTCAAAAGATGCCATCGTCTTGCCCGTTATCTGGTTGGGGATTTCGTCCAGCCTCCTGCCCACGGCTATCTTGGCGGCTACCCGGGCAATGGGATAGCCGGTAGCCTTACTCGCCAGGGCGGAACTGCGGCTGACCCTGGGGTTGACCTCAATGACGTAGTAGTTATCGCTTTCGGGGTCGAGGGCGAACTGGATATTACAGCCGCCTTCAACACCCAGGGCGCGGATAATCTTGAGGCTGGCTGTCCTCAGCATCTGATATTCCTTATTGGTCAGGGTCTGGCTGGGGGCAACGACGATGCTATCGCCGGTATGTATTCCCATGGGGTCAATGTTTTCCATGTTGCAGACGGTGATGCAACTATCGGAGGCGTCCCGCATTACCTCGTACTCTATCTCCTTCCACCCCGCCACCGATTTTTCAACGAGCACCTGGTGGATGGGGCTGGTCGCCAGCCCCACCGTTACCGCACTTTCCAGTTCTTTCCAGGTATTTGCCATCCCGCCCCCGCTCCCGCCCAGTGTATAGGCGGGGCGGATTATCAGCGGCAAGCCTATCTTCTTAGCCACCTTTTTTGCTTCCTTGAGGCTGGTTACGGTGGCGCTTGCCGGCACCGGCTCGCCGATGCCGATTATCAACTCCTTGAATAGCTCGCGGTCTTCGGCGTTTCTTATTGTCTGGATGGGCGTGCCCAGGCTTCTTACATTGTATTTATCCAAGACGCCGGCGTCAGCCAGGTCTACGGCTAAATTCAGCCCCGTCTGCCCGCCGAGGGTGGGCAAAAGTCCATCAGGGCGCTCGCGCTCAATAATGCGCTCCACCATCTCCACCGTCAGCGGCTCAATATAGACGATATCGGCGATGCCTTCGTCGGTCATAATGGTGGCGGGGTTGGAGTTGACCAGCACCGAGGTTACCCCCTCCTCCCGCATCGCCTTGCA
>CAZDHX010000035.1:0-364 GCA_964505425.1 uncultured Dehalococcoidales bacterium
TTGCCCCCACTAGCCCCCGCCCCCCGGAAGTTGAAAATCAAGACGGCGAAGCCGTGGCGGCAAATATGCTCCGCCAGCAAGGGATAGCCTCTATCGCCGGGGTCAGGAAGATGAGCTGGGATACCATGACAAACGCAAACTGTGGGGTATAACTTCTTCCCTGAAGGTAGATAAAGCTGACCCAAAATATCTATGCCATCTACCTTAAGGGTAAAATCCCTGGTGAGCATTATGTCAACCTCAGCAGGACGAAGAACTCCCTATTTCCCGAAGCCCCTGAAATAGGCGAAGCCGCCAGTCCCCCCAGCCTGAAGCCATGAGCTATCATCCAGGCGATAAACCTCCCCAGGACGCGGGCATGGAC
>CAZDHX010000035.1:374-6617 GCA_964505425.1 uncultured Dehalococcoidales bacterium
GGACAGTAGCCTGCTTGACTATCCCCCCCTTACCCACCTCACTGCGTTTTGCCTCAAACTGGGGCTTTATAAGTACCACCAGACAACCCCCCTCCTTCACCAGTGGAGCTACTACGGGTATAACCTTCTCCACCGAGATAAAGGACAAATCTATAGCCGCCAGGTCAACCTTTTCCGGCAGGGGGATGGGGTAGCGGGCATTCACCCGCTCCATAACCACCACCCGTTTGTCTCGTCTCAGGCGGTAGTCAAGCTGACCATAGCCCACATCGACGGCATAGACCCGGCTTGCCCCCCGCTTGAGCAGGCAATCGGTGAAGCCGCCGGTTGATGCCCCGATATCAGCCACTACCAGAGAAGATACGTCAAGCTGAAAATGGTCAAGGGCATAATCAAGCTTTATGCCACCCCGGCTGACAAAAGGAGGCGGCTTACGAATAGTAATTGCCGCCTCCCCAGCGACCAGGGTCCCCGCCTTAATAACGGTCTTCCCCTCCACCACCACCTCTCCAGCCATAATCAAAGCCTGAGCCTTAGCCCGGCTCTCCACCAGTCCCCTCTCCACCAGCAGGCTATCAATCCTCCGTCTTGCCACCAGTGAATACTCTTCAGTCTCCTCGGCTTAGCGCCTGCGCAGGCTTGCCTTATATCCCTTACCCTTCAGTTCAGCGAGAAGCTTTTTAACGCCTTCACTGCTAATGTGAACACAGACATCTTTTTTGGGCGACTCAGGCAACTGTTCAATGTGGAGGGTGGTAATTTTCAGCCCAAGCTTATCTATAGTTGAAATTATTTCCGCCAACGCCTTGGTCTCACCACCGCCGATAATCTCAACTCGGCTACCAGGCTGACCCAAACCAAGAAGCGGGTTGACAATCCTGTAGAAGAAGTCATTGGTGGTAACTATACCCACCACCTTGTCCCTTTCCATCACTATCAGCGCCCCCACCTTCTTACCCTGGGCAAGGGCTATCGCTTCTTCAGCGCTCATACTAGGTGAGACGGTTACCAGATTCTTCCCCATAATCTCCTTGACCGACGTCTCATTCAAAAGGTAGGTCAGCTCCCAAACCGTAAGCGAGGTGGCTTTAGATGGAGAGACACTCTCCAAGCGGCGGTCGGTTACAATACCAACCAGCTTCCCTTTATCCACCACCGGTAAGCGGCGGATGCGGTGTGCCTCCATTATCCGCTTGGCGTCAGCAATACTGGTACTACTGGGAATAGTAACTACATTACTTGTCATGACATCACGAACATTCATTGTCTCCCTCCTTGAAGAACTATTAACTCCCTGGTGTATGCCAACAGTAATATTACCAATACCGCTCACGGAAAGCAAGAGAAAGTCAATACTATAATAGACATTGCCAGCCTATATCCAATAACATTATAATAAAGGTGAAATAAATTGTACGACATTATCAAAAAGGAATTTACAAAGCTGATAAACGAGGGAGGGCTGCAGGGGGAGAAGGTCATCATTCGGGCAACCCCCCTCTCCCCAGAGCAGGCTATCGGCAACCCCGAGGACAAAGACTACCCGCTGGTGGTTGGTGTTGAGCGCCTGATGCAGGCTGAGTTCCGGGGCTCGGTGGGGCAGGCATTCACCGACATGTACGGCGACTTCAGCGGGAAGCTGTCTGATATTGTGGAGATGAACCTGAAAAACAATTTCCGCAGGGCGATATTTATCTCCAGCCTGAATGCCGTCATGAGGCATCTGGGGCTGATAACCGAAACAAAGCACTGCAAGAATAACCAGCCCAGGGAATGCGGACAGGAGCTGGTAAGATATATAGAGAAAAACTATGGTCATCCCAAGATAGCAATGGTTGGCTTCCAGCCGAGGATGGTGGAGGCATTAGCTCAGAGGTTTGAGCTAAGGGTGGCCGATATGGACAAGGACAACATCGGCAAAGAAAAGTTCGGCGTAAAGATAGATGACCCCAGCCACACCAAAAAGAACCTGGACTGGTGTGATATCGCCCTGGTAACCGGCACCACCGTAGTAAACGATACTATAGACCAGTTCCGAATATCCAAGCCAGTAATCTTCTATGGTATCACCATATCAGGGGTAGCCAAATTGCTGGGCTTAAACCACTTCTGCCCCTTCGGCAGCTAAATTCCAAAACCCCATTGCATTGTAGCCATTCTGGTGATAAAATATCGCCCAAATGAAGTTCCTTAAGGGGTTTGCCCTCTTCATTCTAGGCTCTCTTCTTTTCCTCTCCCTATTCACCTTTGGCATTGCCTTCATGCTAAACCAGACCATCCTCAACCCCGACTTCATCGTCTCCCAGGTGGAAAGGCTTGATATACCCTCGCTCGCCGAAGACATGCTCAGCGAGCAAATCCCCCCGGAGGCAGGGGAATTTGAGGAGCTCATCGGGGAGGCGGTAAGTGATACCATTGCTGAAAACGAGCAATGGATGAAGGCGCGAGCCGCCGATGCCGCCTATGTCCTCTATGACTATCTTGAGGGGAGGAGCCCGAGCCTTAATCTGACGGTCTCGCTGGAGCCGGTGAAGGAAAGCCTAAGAGACAACATGTGGCAAGCTTTCTTGCAGTCGCTTCCCCCCGAGCTTGAGGGATTATCCCCCAACGAGCTAGAGCCGTATTTCAATGACTATTATCAGCAGATTGACCAGGAGATACCGTCAACCTTTGAACTGAACGAAGCCTCACTGCCACCCGAGGGCATGGCACTGCTGGAACAGGCAAGGCAGATTATCGGCTACTTTAATCTCAGCTACACTGCCCTGATTGGCATTATCCTGCTATTAATCCTGCTCATTATCCTGGTAAATCGCGAGGTAAGGGGCAGCACCCGTGGAATAGGAATAAACTTCCTCGTTTGTGGCGCCCTCAGCTATCTCAGCGTCTTCGCTGCCAAGAAATTCTCTGCCCCGCTATTGGTGCAGGCTGATATCCCTCCCTCCCTCCAGACATGGGTACCGCAGTTTCTCAACGACACCCTATCCCCTCTAGCAATGTATAGCATTGGACTGGGGGCGGTGGGGGTAATTTTGCTCATCGTCTCCTTCGCCTACCAGCCGCGCCAACCCGAATTTCAAACTTAATTGTCTCGTAACCCATCCCCCTTTAAGCACCCAGAAAAATCTTCGATTTTCCCGGGAACCCGCTTTATTGCCGATACTCAGATGTAGGTGCTATAATCGGTAAAATATGAAGCTGAGTCGCGAAGAGGTGCAACATATTGCCCGGCTCGCCCGGCTGGGCATGACCGAGACCGAGCTAGAACGGTTCCGAGAGCAACTGTCCAATATCCTGGAGAACTTCCAGATACTGCAGCCGGTAGATACCACCGACGTCCCCCCTACCGCCCAACCTATTCCCCTCCAGAATGTAACCAAGGATGATAAAGTAGCCCCCTCCCTGCCGCCGGACGACGTTCTAGCCAACGCCCCGCAAAGAGAGGGGGAATTATTCAGGGTAAAGGCAGTGCTGGAGTAATAGATGCTTACCATTCATGAAGTCCAGCAGTTACTTAGAAATAAAAAGCTCTCCTCGGTTGAGTTGACCAAGTCTTGCCTTGAGCGCATCAATAAGGTGGAGCCAAAGGTCCATGCCCTGGTTACCGTTACCGATGAGCTGGCGCTAGAGCAAGCGAAAAAGGCTGACCGGCTTATCGCCAAGGATAATACTAACCCCCTCACCGGCATCCCGGTGGTAATCAAGGACAACATGTGCACCAAGGGAATAAGAACCACCTGCTCGTCAAAAATGCTGGAAAATTTTGTGCCGCCCTACGAGGCTACCGTGGTAGAAAAGCTCAATAGCTGCGGGGCGGTAATTGTGGGCAAAGCCAACATGGACGAATTTGCCATGGGCTCATCCACCGAGCATTCCGCTTTTTTCACCACCCATAACCCCTGGGACTTGAGCCGTGTCCCCGGCGGCAGCAGTGGCGGCTCAGCGGTTGCCGTTGCCGCCGACGAGACTATCTACGCCCTCGGCTCGGATACGGGGGGGAGTATTCGCCAGCCGGCTGGCTTCTGCAGTGTCGTCGGCTTAAAACCAACCTACGGCAGGGTAAGCCGCTACGGCTTGGTCGCCTTCGCCAGCTCACTCGACCAGATTGGCCCCCTGACCAAGGACGTCACTGATTGCGCCATAGTCTTAAATGCCATCGCCGGCTACGATAATAGGGACTCAACCTCCGTCCCCCAACCCGTCCCCGACTATACCGAGTGCCTGAAAAATGACCTCAAGGGTCTTTCTATCGGCGTGCCCAAGGAATATTTCGTTGAAGGGATGCAGGCTGAGGTGGAGACGTCAATGCGAACTGCCATCGATAAACTCGAAGAACTCGGGGCAAGGGTAGGAGAGGTATCCCTCCCCCATACCCCTCATGCCCTGGCGGTTTACTATATTATCGCCCCCTCGGAGGCTTCGGCCAACCTCGCCCGCTACGACGGGGTGAAGTATGGCTTCTCCTACCAGAAGACAGACAATATGTGGGAGGCACTGGAGAAGACGAGGCAGTTCGGCTTTGGCGATGAGGTAAAGCGGCGAATTATGCTCGGCACCTACGCCCTCTCCGCCGGCTACTATGACGCCTACTACCTTAAGGCGCAAAAGGTCCGCACCCTGATACGGCGTGAGTTTGACCGGGCATTTGAGAAATACGACGCCTTAGTCACCCCCACCTCCCCCAGCGTCCCGTTTAAGATTGGGGAGAGGCTGGACGACCCCCTCCAGATGTACCTGAGCGATGTCTTCACCATACCGATAAATATTGCCGGCCTGCCCGCGATTACCATCCCCGCCGGCTTTGCTGACGGTCTGCCCATAGGCATGCAGCTCATCGGCAAGCCCTTCGGCGAGGAGGCAATACTAAAAACCGCCTACGCCTACGAGCAGGCAACGGACTGGCATAAGCGGAAGCCGAAGATATAAGGAAAATAAAATGGCAGACAACAAGAATAGCGAGTGGCAGAAGCTAGATTGGGCAACGAAAGTTCAAATATGCGAGCAGGGTAGAGCCAGTGAAAATCATCTTCTGCATACTTATGTAGTAATTTTTATTGCCCTAGAGGCTATGTTATTTGCAATCATGATTGCCAAAGGGTGGGGTCATTCATGGAGCATACCCATTCCCATTCTCGGGATGGTGTTTGCTGTTTGGTTTGCATGTCTTTTTGTATCAAGAGGGATTAGGGTTGGCCGTTGGGAAGAACTATTGACGAACCTGTGGTTGGAGGCAGACAAATCGAAACTTGCAGAGCACTATAAAGGAGCAGTGGAGAGGAGGAAAAGAAGAGTAAAACATGGGATAATAGCCCTCTTTTTAGGTTGGGGGTGGGGGCGCTTCAAGTCTGCACACTGGGTACTCGTCACTGTTGTACCGCTAGCCATGTTTTTCCTATGGGTATTGGTGATTATAGGGTCTTTCGACTGTTAAGAAGGAGAGTTAAAGAGGGAGGCTTCACCCCTCTTATATAACCTTAAAGGGGACAGGATGAGTTGGGTCGGCGCAGATCTCAGTTGGATCATCATAATCGGGGTAATTTTTGCCCTTTTCGTCTTCCTCGCTTTGTGGCGTCGCCCAAGAAAGAAGATTAGAAGATATAGAAGGCATATATATCTTATTGGAGACACTCATTTCGACCACACAAATATCCTAAAAGCAAAATATTCTAACAGACCTTTTTCTAACGTACAGGCGATGAATTGGGCTCTAGTTAATAACTGGAATAAGACAGTCAAGCCCAAGGATACTGTCCATTTCCTCGGTGATTGGACTATTAAAAGGCACCCTAGACGTGCAAGATATTGGATGAGAAAACTTAACGGGCATATCATCTCCATAAAAGGAAACCACGATAAAGGGCAAAGAGGTATAAGATTTTACCATCATAAGATAAGGCATTGGGGCCGATACAATTTTCTTCTTCTACATGATCCCAAGGAAAAGCAAAAGAGTTGGGAGGGCTGGTTAATTCACGGCCATACACACAATAAAAGCAGAAAATACCCTTTTATTAATGGTAAACTAAAGACAATAAATGTCAGCGTCGAGTTAATAAACTATAGACCTGTTAGTATTGACTATATACTATCTCTGAATATAGACTCTATAAGAAGAATGGAAACGATAAATAGCAAACCTGAAAGATGGTGACTAAAATAGAGTCCAAGAGGGGCTTCGCCCCTCTTCAATAAAATCTTCCCCCTCCCTTGTTAAGGGAGGGGGATAAAGGGGGAGGGTTTCCC
>CAZDHX010000036.1:0-5153 GCA_964505425.1 uncultured Dehalococcoidales bacterium
CCAGTGACCTCTGCGATGTCAACGCAGTGCTCTAACCAACTGAGCTAACCGCCCCACCAGTGTAAATCAATTCTACTAGATGAATTTCCACTAGTCAAACTATCTGGCTTTCACCCTGTGCTCAATGAAACTCACCAGGAACAGAAGTACGGCGCTAATTGCCAGGGCGCCTATGTCCAGATAGGGGATGCTGAATATCTTGCTCGAAAGCGCCGCCAACCCCCCGCCGATAATCGCCGCCAGAGCGCCCAGGGAGGTGACCTTGAGGTGCTTTTTATAAAAGCCGGCGATTACCGGCAGAATCAGACCGCCGGTATATACGGTGTAGGCGAAGAGAAGGGCGCTTATGACGCCGTTTAGAGCCAGGGCTAAAAGTAGAGAACCAAGCCCGAGGGCTACTATCGCCCAGCGGGAAAGGGGCAGAATTTGCTTCTTACTCAAAGGCTTGAGTTTACCCACTATATCCACGGTTAGTATGGTGCTGGCCGTCAGCAAACAGGTATCAGCCGAAGACATGACCGCCCCCAGCAGGGCAGCTAAGACTACCGCCCCCAGAAGGGTGGGGAAGACCTCGCTTATTACCGCGGGGAAGGCTTGCTCCGGTGAAATCTGGGGGAATAGAGCCGACGCCCCCATGCCAATCACGGTAATGCTTAGGGCAAAGGGAATGATAAGCAGTGCCGTCCAGAAGGCTGATTTTCTAGCCGTTTTGACATCCTTGGCGCAGAAGAGGCGGGAATACATATCGGGTCCCACTACATAGGTAAGACCGACCAGCAAGAGGAAGGAGACCAGCTCTTTAATACCGAAGCCGGCGGTTAGGGGGAAGGCAAGCTTTTCCGGGGAAAGGTTAGCCGTTAGCCCCTCAATTCCCCCCAAACGGGAAAGGAGCAGGGCGACGCCACCAAAGATGCCGACGAAAATTATTCCTATTTGAAAGACGTCGGTGCGAATAACGGCGTACTGACCGCCGAGCAGGGTATAGGTGATAAAAACGGCGCTGAAGATTACCATCCATATAGCCGGGCTACCCATCCCCAGTATGCTCAGTATCGTGCCCGAGGCTACAATCTGTCCGGCAACGACACCCACCCAGGCGATAACAATAAGTATGGAAGCGGCTAAGGCGATGCGCTTGTCATATTGCTTTTCTACCAGCTCGGGCAGGGTATAAAGTCCAAACTTCCTGACCTTGTCGGCGAAGAAAAACCCCAGCACCACCAGCCCAATGCTACCGACGAGCAACCACCATATCCCGCTTAGACCCAGACTGAACCCCAAGCCGGCCATACCTACCGTGGCCGAGCCGCCAATAATGGTCGCCAGTAGCGAGCCGGTGATAAGCAGGGAGGAGCCTTTGCGCCCGGCGACAAAAAAATCATCGGCGGTTTTTGCCTTATGCCGGCTTAAAACGCCGATGACAATCATAACGGCAAAATAGAGAGCAATAATTATTAGCCCAAGCATGTTGTTCTCCACCCCCTAATTAACTAAAAGATTTAAGATAAACAGAAGGAAAGAAGGAAGGCAATCTACCAACGGTCTTGGCTTTTGCAGTCCTATCTGGTTGGCTTCTCGCTGCCGATAATGCCAATCTCTACATTCTTACCGCAGTGAGGGCAGCTTATGATAAGCGCCACCGGCTGCTGCATCACCCGCTCGGCAACGGCACTGACCATCGAGTCAATATTATCCAGGCGGTGGTCTAGGATATCAAGGCGCTGTTGAAGGCGCTCAACATCCTGTTCCGACACATTTCTTTTCGCCGCTACACCTTTCTTGGCCTTAGCCTTAGCGTTAGCCATGAACGCACCTCTGGGGAGATTGTCTGGGACTAATTATATGGCTTAAATAGCCCCATGTCAAAGAACTGCTCTTTTTCCCACCCTTAAAGGGTGTGCCTTTAAGATTCTTTGGGGGGTGAGGTTGATAAAAATAATGTATTGATTTACCCAAACTGGTGGCGTATACTAGGGTTACTAAAGGACGAAGGAGGTACCCCAAATGCCGGAGGTGGAAGTTGGAAAGGTAACCGACTTCTTTGCTCATCCTGTGGTGGCTGGCATCACGCTCAGTGCCCCCCTGAACCAGGGCGACACAATCCACATCAAGGGTCATACCACTGACCTGGAGATGACCGTTGACTCCATGCAGATTAATAATGTCAATGTCCAGAGCGCCAAGTCGGGAGATGCCATCGGGATCAAGGTTAGCGAGCGTGTGAGGAGGGGGGATACCGTCTACAAGGTTACCTGAGGTCTCCCCAGCATTACAGGAAGCGAAAAACTATGGTAAAGGTATTGATAGAGCGTCATGTAAAGAAGGGCAAGGGGGGGTATCTAATCGAGCTACTTAATAAGCTACGTACCGAGCTGGTCTCACAGCCCGGTTATGTTTCCGGCGAGCTGCTCCAGAGCATGGAGGACGAATCTACCGTCTTTGCCCTTAGCACCTGGCTTAGTCCGCTTGACTGGAAGTCCTGGGAGGGTAACCCCAGGCGTCTGGAGATTGAGTCCAAGATTGAATCGTTATTAACCGAGCCTTCTAGGTTAACGATTGCCACCGTTTTTTAATCGTCAGCCTATGCTTTTAGTAAGGTTTGCCATCTCAATGGCAGTGGTTGCCGCCTTAAAGCCCTGGTTCCCCTCTTTTGTCCCTGCCCGCTCAATTGCCTGCTCCAGGCTGTCGGCGGTGACAATACCGTAAATAACCGGCAGTCCGCTGCTCAAGCCAACCTGAGCAATCCCCTTGGTTACCTCAGCGGCAATGTATTCAAAGTGAGGCGTCCCGCCGCGAATAACCGCTCCAAGGCAGATAATAGCGTCATAGCGCTTGGTCTGGGCTAATTTTTGGGCGATTAGGGGGAGCTCAAAGGAGCCCGGCACCCAGGCAACATCAATGTTTTCCTGGCTAACGTCGTGCCGCAGCAGGGCGTCCTGCGCCCCCTCAAGCAGTTTCTTGGTGATAAACTCGTTAAAACGGGAGACCACCAGCCCAAACTTAAGCCCCTTCCCCAGTAACATACCTTCAAAAGGCTTGCCCATTTCTTTCTCCTTACTTTAGTTTAGTTAATCGGGTTTCTCGGGTATTTCCAGTATATGACCTAATTTCCTCTTTTTTGTCTCCAGATAATTCCGGTTATAGGGATTGGGGGTGATGATGATGGGGAGGGTCTCAACCACCTTCAGCCCGTAGCCCTCCAGACCCACCCTCTTCTTGGGGTTATTGGTCAGCAGCCGGATCTGATGCAGTCCGAGGTCAGCCAGAATCTGGGCGCCGATGCCGTAGTCCCGCGGGTCTGGAGTAAATCCTAAAGACAGGTTAGCCTCCACGGTATCCAGCCCTTTATCCTGAAGGGCATAGGCGCGCATCTTATTGTGGAAGCCAATGCCCCGTCCCTCCTGCCTCATATAGAGAAAAACCCCGCGCCCTTCCTTGGCGATGCTCTCCATGGCGAGGGCAACCTGCTCCCCGCAGTCGCAGCGGAGGCTGCCAAAGACATCACCGGTGAGGCACTCGCTGTGGACGCGGACTAAGACCGGCTCCTCGGTAGATATATCCCCCATCACCAGTGCCAGGTGCTCATCGGGGTCTATATCACTCTTGTAGGCGATGGCGCTGAACTTGCCGTATCTTGTTGGCAGGATGGTCTCCGCCACCCGGTGCACCAGCTTCTCGTGGCGGCGGCGGTGGGCGATAAGGTCGGCTACGGTGATTATCTTAATACTGAACTTATCTGCCATCGCCTCAAGCTGGGGCAGGCGCGCCATAGAGCCGTCCTCGTTCATAATCTCGCAGATAACGCCGGCGGGGTAAAGCCCGGCCAGTTTGGCCAGGTCAACGATAGCCTCGGTCTGCCCCGCCCGCACCAGGACTCCCCCCTCCCTTGCCCGCAGGGGGAATATATGCCCCGGTCGGGCTAAATCGTCAGCCTTGGTCGCCGGGTCAATTACGGCTTTTACCGTTCTTGCCCTGTCCGCTGCCGAAATGCCGGTGGTGGTACCGTGCTTGGCATCAACCGAGACGGAAAAGGCGGTGGCGAACTTGGAGGTGTTCTCCCCGACCATCATTGGAATCCCCAGCTCGTCCAGCCGCTTGCCGATGATGGGCAGGCAGATAAGCCCCCGCCCATGCTTGGCCATGAAGTTAATCGCCTCGCTGGTGACCTTCTCCGCCGCCAGCGCCAGATCGCCCTCGTTCTCCCGGTCTTCATCGTCAACGATGATGACGAACCGGCCCGCTTTTATATCCTTAATAGCCTCAGCAATATTTGCTAATCCCATACTCTCCTCCTAGGTGGCCACAAACCCGTGTTGCTGTAAAAAGTCAGTGGTTATGCCCTGACTGCCAGCCTGGCTGAATTGTTTCACATATTTGGCGATAATATCAACCTCAAGGTTGACCACATCACCCACCCGTCTATTGCCTAAATTGGTATTTTTCAGGGTATAATCGACCACCGAGACCACGAATGAGCCGGCGTTTTTGGAGACGATGGTCAGGCTGACCCCGTCAACGGCAATAAAACCCTTCTCCACCAGATAGCCCATTACCTCCGGTGGGGCATAAAAGTTTATGAGTCTCGCCTCACCCTCCCTGGTAATGGAGACTACCCTTCCCGTAGCGTCAACATGCCCCTCCACCAGATGCCCGCCAAGGCGCCCGCCTAGAGGCAGAGCCCGCTCCAGGTTGACCCTGTCTCCGCTTGTCAGCCGCCCGAGGTTAGTCCGCCTCAGTGTCTCCGGCATTACCTTTACTGAAAAGGACTTTGGGTCAAAGTCGGTTACCGTCAGGCAGACGCCGTTAACCGCTATACTGGCGCCAGCCTCTATACCCGCGGTAACATCGCTGGCGGCGATAGCAAGCTCACCGGCTCCCGCTGATGCAACCCTGCCGACCTCTTCTATAATCCCGGTAAACAAAAGACCCTCCTTTACCTGGCAATATATCCGCTGAGTGCCAGGTCGTCGCCGAATCTTTCTACCTTAACTCGCTCCAGCCGGAATGAGTCTGCCACCTTGTCCACCCCCCTCCCCGCGACAGCTGTCCTTGCCTCCGCCCCGCCAATAATAATCGGGGCGATAAAGGCGATGACCTTATCCACCAGCCGGCAGTCAAATAGAGAGCCAAGTAAAATTCCCCCGCCTTCAACC
>CAZDHX010000037.1:0-3938 GCA_964505425.1 uncultured Dehalococcoidales bacterium
TAGCTAACTCAGCTACTCTGGGAAGAAGGGTGCTATGCGCCCCGGAAAGTATGCTCAGACCTATTACATCTACCTTTTCCTTGGTTGCTCTGTCTACTATTTCTTCCGGCGTTTTTCGCAGGCCGGTATAGCTTACATCAAACCCTTCCTCTCTTAAGCCCAGGGTCAAAATCCTGGCTCCCCGGTTGTGACCATCCAGTCCTGGTTTAGCGATAAGAACTTTTATTGGTTTTCCTTGGGTCATAGCATCACCTCAATCTTTCTGACCTGCTTTTGCCTTCAGGGCGGCAAGAACTTTTTCTGGGGTTATTGGCAGATCGGTTATCCGTACCCCTACGGCATCATAGACAGCGTTAGCTATGGCTGGGGCTACACCCACCAAGCCCGGCTCAGCGACCCCCTTGGCTCCAAATGGGCCCCTGGGGTCGGGGTTACCAATAATTATTATCTCGGTCTCAGGCATGTCGAGTGTTCCCGGCATCTTGTAGGTGGTAAAGTTATCACTCTCCACTACCCCGGTGTTCTGGTTGATGACATAGTCCTCGGTTAGCCCATAACCTATGCCTTGCTGTATTCCACCCTCACACTGCCCCTCCACCGTCATCGGGTTTATTGCTGTGCCACAGTCCATGACGGTAATGAATTTTATTATCTTTACCTCTCCGGTCTCGGTATCCACCTCCACCTCGGTGAAGTAGGCTGCCGTCGGCGGGGAATTCCACTTGGATTCAAAAGAGCACTTCCCCGATATAGTCTGGCACTCTCCTTTAAAATTATAGATAGCATCAAATGCCAACTCAGCAACAGAGACGCTCTTCTCGGGGTCTTTTTTAACCAGGACTCGCTTGTCCTTGATGTCCAGTTCATCGGGCGAGACCCCCAGTTTTTTAGCCGCCCGCTCCAGGAGCTGGCCTTTGGCTTCCCTGGCGGCCATCTGAACTGCGCTTCCGGTGACATAGGTCGAGCGGCTGGCATGAGAGCCCAGGTCAAACATGGTAACATCGGTGCTCCCGGTGACGATGTTAATATCCTCGGCGCCAATCCCCAGTTCCTCAGCGGCAATCTGTGACAGCGTGCCCAGGATGTGGGTGCCCGGCGAGCCCGGGTTTACTATCAGGCTGGCTGAGCCGTCTTCGTTAAACTTGATGATGGCGCCGCTGTGCTCCAGTAGCAGTGGGTGTGCCCCACTACAGTGCATCATCGCTGCCATGCCCACACCGCGTCTTAGCGTCCCTTCCTTCTTTTTACCCAGCTTCTCCTTCCAGCCTATCCTCTCAGCACCTATCCTGATGCACTCCTCCTCAAAGGTACTTTCGATGGGAAGCCCCAAGTTAGACGGCTCACCAGTTTGTTTGACGTTCTTCAACCTAACTTCTAGCGGGTCGAGCCCCAGCCTTCCGGCGGCAATATCTATCAGTTGCTCGATAGCCCAGCTTACCGCCGGGTTGCCAAAACCCCGCATTGCCCCGGAGAGGGTGGTATTGGTGTAGACCACATCGCAATCCCCGCTCATATTGGGGCATCGGTAATGCCCCAGCCCCCAGCACAGGGTAATACCCCCTGCCAGTTGAGCCCGGCTGAGGTAGCCACCGGACCAGGTCGTGGTATGTATAGTGAGGGCATTTAGGATGCCATCCTTCTTGAAACCCATTTTTACCGTGAAGTAGTGTGGTGTTCTGGTATCAATACTGGCAAAGTCTTCCTCCTTGGTGTATACCAGCTTTACTGGCTTACTGGTCTTTATTGCCAGGGCAATGCAGATGGGTTCGTTATGGCAGCTGAGCCGGGTGCCAAAACTGCCACCAACAAAGGGGCTGATAACGTTTATCATACCCACCGGTTTATTGAAAATCTTCCCCAGTTCTCTGCGGAAAGGGTGGGCTAGCTGGCAAGGGCTATAGCAGATTATCTTGCCGTTAGCCTCGACGCTAGCGACACAGGCCTGGGTCTCAAGATGACACCCCACCTGCTTCGAGGCGAAGAAGCTCTCTTCCACTACGACGTCAGACTCGGCAAAACCCTTCTCCACATCTCCCTTAACCAGAAAGGGGGGAGGGGTGAGGTGTACGCCAATGTTATTCTTAGCATAATCATGTATCACTGGGGCACCCGGCTTTTTAGCTTCCCAGGGGTCAAGGACAAAAGGTAATTTCTCATACTCTACTTCAATTAAATCCAATGCTTCATCAGCCGTCTTCTCATCTACCGCCGCCACTGCCGCCACCGGGTCGCCCACATAGCGGGCTTTATCGGCAAGAATGTACTCATCGGCACGCTGCAGACTGCCACTAGGAGTCATGGGCAGGTCGCGGAAGGAGCGAGCCCATAGTATCTTCGGCGTGTCATCTATGGTGATAACAGCCTCAACCCCTTGGAGTTTCTCCGCTTTGGACTTATCTATCTTCTTGATTTTAGCGTGGGGATAGGGACTGTGGAGCACCCTGCCTATCAGCATCCCTGGCAGCTTTAGGTCTACTGTATACCTTGCAGCCCCGGTAGCCTTAGCCGCAGCATCCATCTGGGTAATGCGTTTGCCTACTACCGAGAATTCCTGGGTCATTTTAGCTGCCTCCTTTCCTGATTGCCTCTGCGGCAGCTAATACCGCATCGACTATCTTCACATATCCAGTGCACCGGCATAGGTTACCTGCCAGAGCCTTTTTGACCTCTTCCGGGGTGGGATTGGGGTTCTCATCCAGCAGGACTTTGGTGGTTAGAATCATTCCCGGGGTGCAAAATCCACACTGTATGGCACCATGGTCAATGAACGCTTGCTGGATAGGATGCAAGTTGCCATTTTTAGCCAATCCCTCTATAGTGAGAATATTCTTTTCCCTGGCAGCCATTGCCAAGGTTAAGCAGGAAAGCACCGGCTTACCATCAATCAAAACGGTGCAGGCCCCACACTCACCAGCTCCGCAGCAGAGCTTCGTCCCGGTAATGTCAAGCTTATCTCTTAGAACCTCAATCAGAGTCATTTGTGGTTCTATGGCTATTTCATATGGTCTGCCATTTATGATAAATTTAACCTTTTGTTCTGCCATCATACTCCTTCTGGGCTATGCCCTTGCCCGGGTCAGTGCCTTCTCTACTGCCCGTCTCACCAACACCCTCACCATTTCCCTGCGGTATTCGATGGTTGAGCGCAGATCAGTGATTGGTTTTGCCTCTTGAGCGGCTAACTGGGCAACCTCTTCTATCATCTTCGGTTTAAGTGTGCTGCTCTTTAGTGCTTCTTCCGCCCGGTTAGCCCTGATTACAGTTGGAGCAACTGAACCAATGGCTATCCTCGCCTGACTGCAGATATTGTTGGTAACGGTTAGGCTGACCGCCGCATTGACCTTGGCGATATCAGACGCTGTTCTCACTAGCTTAAAAAATGCACCGCCTGTATGTGGGGCGGGGCTTGGCACTATTACCTCGGTAACTATTTCATCTGGCTTGAGAGCAGTTTTATTTACTCCCACAAAGAACTCTTCAATGAGTATAACCCTTTCTGAGGCAGGACCGATTATTCTCAAACTGGCACCTAAGGCACACAGGGCAGAGGCTATATCTGATGCCGGCGTAGCTACACAGAGGTTGCCAACGGCAGTGCCCATAGTCTTCACCTGGACTGAAGCTATTTGGCTGGCAGCTTCATGGAGAGTAACATAATCGCTCTCAATTACGGGTGAGCACTCTATGGAGCGGATGGTGGTCAGGGCGCCAAACCTTAAGCCTGCTTCACCGCTCCGGATATAATCTAGACCTGGAATACTCAAGATGCTTACCACATATTGTAGCTGGATTGTACGTCGGCGCATCCTCGCCACCAAATCTACACCACCGGCGAGGGCTTTTGCCTTTGTGCCATACTTGCTGAGAATCTGTACTGCTCCCTCAATAGTAGTGGGTTCAAAGTAATCAAAAGGCTTTAACGGTTGTGTCATACCTTT
>CAZDHX010000038.1:0-2820 GCA_964505425.1 uncultured Dehalococcoidales bacterium
CAGAGTGAAGAAGGCAAGGGTTCAACTTTCAGTTTCAGCCTGCCTGTCAATAGATAATTCAGAATTTAACAAAACTTTAACAAAGCCTTAAATTGACTTTAAAGTTCACCCACTAGACTAATAATAGGTGAATAAGAAGTTTGTTTAGGGCTTTTTAATTTGAGATGAAGAAGATACTTTTCGTTTGTGTACACAACTCTGGACGGAGCCAGATGGCAGAAGCCTTCTTTAATCAACTTGCTAAAGGCAATGTCACGGCTATTTCAGCAGGAACACAGCCAGCGGCACAGGTTAATCCCACGGTAGTAGCGGCTATGAGTGAATTAGGTATGGAAATTGGAAATCAGAAGCCGAAGTCGCTGACTCTGGAAATGATGGAAAGCGCTGACCGTGTAATAACCATGGGCTGTAATGTAGCAGAGACCTGCCCTGCCAGCTTTATCCCCACTGAAGATTGGGAGCTTGATGATCCCGAGGGGAAATCAATAGAAGAAACAAGACAAATAAGGGACCTAATCAAAACTAGGGTGGAGGTACTGGTTAAGGAACTTGATACGACCTAGCCGATTTAACTCTCGCAGTCCGCCGATATAAAAGAAGAAATTGTAGTTTACTAACATTTATGGAGGTTTAAAAGTTGATATCAAAAAGTAAAAAGATAAGATTAGGCTGGCTAGGAATGGCTATAGTACTCCTTGTTGGTCTAGTCGTAGGTTTGGTTGGGTGTGGAGGTGGCGATAACACGCTAGGTGAAGGTGAGCTTGCCGGTTCTATCAAGATAATCGGCTCCAATACGGTAACACCTCTATCCTCGGTGTGGGCAGAAGAATTTATGAACATGCACTCGGAGGTAAACATCGCTGTCAGTGGCCCTGGTTCCGGAGCAGGCATTGCTGCTCTGATTAACGGCACCACCGATATCTGCCAGGCCTCTCGAAAAATAAAGCAACAGGAGATTGACCAAGCAGAAGCCAATGGGATAGAACCATACGAGATACAAGTTGCCACAGATGCCCTCTCTGTCGTGGTGAACCCGTCAAATCCAGTGTCAGAACTGACCATAAAGCAGCTATCTGCCATATATACTGGCAAGATAACCAACTGGAAAGAGGTCGGCGGTAACGATGCCGAGATATTGGTCTTGTCCCGTGATACCAATTCCGGTACCCACGTCTTCTTCAAGGAGCACGTGGTGCAGATGGCAGGATTACCCACTGAAGACACGAGTCTGGAGTATGGGGCTAATGTTCTACTTCTACCTTCCACCAAGGAAGGGGTGGATGAAGTAGCTACAAATGCCAATGCTATCTTCTATCCGGGGCTAGGCTACGTGACAGATGAAGTTAAGCCACTAGCAATTAAGAAGACGGCTGACTCAGCCGGTGTTTTACCCAGTGTGCAAACAGCTTTAGATGGCACCTACCCTATTGCTCGCCCGCTCCTCTTCTATACCAATGGTGCACCCACTGGCGTCATAAAGGCTTTCGTTGACTATTGCCTGTCATCTGAAGGTCAGGGAGAGGTGACTGAAGTAGGATACGTACCGCTAAAATAGGACAATAGAATATGTTGGAACAGGCATCCAAGGCCACCACCGCTATGAGCCTAAAGAAAGGCCTCCAGCGGCGGTGGCGTCTGGGCGAAAAGTTTATTGAGAGCTGGATTTTACTAGCAGGCGTACTGACTATAGTTGTACTGCTGGGAATTATTGCCCTCCTGCTGAAGGAGGGCTTGCCTGCTTTTTGGCACACTCCCCCCTGGGAGTTCTTCTTCGGTACGAAGTGGTACCCTGTCTCCGAACCGCCAACCTTTGGTATAATGCCCTTCTTCGTTGCTACACTCTGGGTTACTCTGGTCGCCACTGCCATTTCGGTGCCCATTGGTGTCGCCTGTGCTGCATATTTAGCTGAGGTGGCACCAGCAAAAGTCAGGGAGACAGTAAAGCCAATAATCGAGATACTGGCGGGAATTCCCTCGGTGGTGATGGGTTTCATCGGACTCATGCTCCTATCGCCACTTGTCCAAAGTATCTTTAACCTCAACACCGGGTTATCTGGCTTTACCGCAGGCATCATGTTGTCCCTGATGAGTCTACCCATAATAATCAGTGTCTCCGAGGATGCCCTGCGGGCTGTTCCAGATGATTTCAGACAGGCTGCCTATGCCCTTGGCTCAACCAGGTGGGAAACTATAAGACATGTATCTATCCCGGGTGCACTTTCCGGAATTACGGCAGCTATTATGCTGGGTGTAGGGCGTGCTATCGGTGAGACCATGACAGTGCTCATGGTAGCTGGAGGAGCTCTAGCCGTACCTGTTTCACCAACAGAGCCGATGATGCCGATGACGGCGGCCATTGCCTCGGGTATCGGAAACGCCGTGCGTGGTGGCTTGCAGTATCAAGCGTTATTTGCTATTGGACTTATTTTATTTGTCGTTACTCTGGCCGTTAATCTGATTGCTGATAAAGTACTTGAACGTCAGAAAAGGAAGTTTGCGAGGTAGCCATGAGAGCAGGAGCAATATCAAAACGTCAGTTCTCACAACGGACCGCCTTTAGTCTTCTCATTATTGCTACCATCATAGTTGTTATACCAGTCTTGGTCATTGTTCTCCAAATTATCATAAATGGTGCCAGCGCTATCAGTTGGGATTTTATAACCCAAGCCCCATCACAGGCAGGGAAAGCTGGAGGTATTCTGCCGGCTATCGCAGGCACTTTCTACTTGATGCTGGGTACAATTATATTTGCTTTGCCCTTGGGGGTGATGGCGGGTATTTACCTAACAGAATATGCTAAGGAAAACTGGCTCACTAAGT